>NZ_JBEPDA010000001.1:751130-881707 GCF_040299985.1 Streptosporangium sp. NPDC000563
CACGCCGACAAGGCCGACCTCAACGGCATCAACACTGAGTGGGTGCAGGGGCGGAGCGCCGACGACGGATGGATCAGCTTCCCCAAGGAAGGCCTGAACGTGCGCAAGGGGGCCGGACAAACCTGGGGAACCGTGTTCGCTGACAAAGCCGACGTGAACAGCGTGACCACCAGCCAAGTCAACGGAGCAGGCGAGGGCAGGGGATACATCCAGTTCTTGGAACAGGACAAGGGCGTGCGGATATTCGGTGGCGTGTCCGCCGGCTGGATACGGGGACTTAATGATGACGAGGCATGGATTCGCTTCAACAACAAGGGCATATGGGTGCTCAAGAACCAGAACGGCGAGCGCGCGAGCGCGAACGTGGATTGCGCCACGGTCAATGAGCGGCCTACATGATCACGGTGTGATCAGCACTGTCGACGGGTGACAGGCACTCGCCGACGTCGAAGACCACAGCGCGGATCATGATACGAGCCTATTGGAGTTCCAGGTGTGTCGGTCGGTTCACCATTGGTCACGACGGATCGACCGGCCGGTAAGGAGCCTGGACAATTGCCTGACATGATGGGGATTTCCGGCTTCGAGCCGACCTTTCTTGTCGGACTCGAAGCCGTCCGTGAGCGACACGGGCAAGGTCTGGCCACACTTGGTGGCCGACGTCTGACGGGATTCGCGCTCGTGCGTTTTGTCGAGGACGGGGACTGGTACGCCGATTGCCCGATCGTCCTGGACTTCGACGGTGTCCAGGTCGAGATCTGCCACTGGAAGCTCGATGAGCTCTCGATCGGCTGGAACAGCATCGACACGACGGTCGCTATCAGTGGCTGGGAGTGGTTCGAGCTCACCCCGGTGTGGTCCAGCGCCGACGAGCGGCTTGAGCCGTTCGTCGGCCTGGAACTGCGCGAAGTCGCTCTGCTCGAGTGGCGGCCGTCACCATGTCATGACCTGGCGGACGGCACCCTCGCTGTGGAGTTCGCCTTCGATGCCGGTCGTTTCCACATCGCCAACGCTCTTGATGAGAACGGCATCGATGTCGGCGATGCCCATCCGGAATTCGTGCGGCACCGATTGGTATCTGACGCGTAGCCCTCCCAAGAGAGGTGCCCGGACCAAGGGGTAGGACCCTGCCGGCTGCGTGGCGGGAATGATCACTCTTGAGAGTGAGGGCAGCGGGCGGACGGATCCGGATAATGGGCGGATGTTTGCGGCGGGCCGGACCGACAGGGTGGTTGACGGGGCGCTCGCGGCGAGCGTGGTCCTGGCCACGGTGATGCCGCTTGTTCTGCCCGATCCCGATCCGTGGTGGATCATCGGGCTGGGGCTGCTGGCGTCGGTGCCGGTGGTGTGGCGCAGGCGGGCGCCGATGGTGGTGGCGGTGGTGGTCGGGGCGGCGATGTCGGTGTTGGTGACGTGGGAGAAGCCGTTGCTGCCCTTCGGGCCGCTGCTGGCCGTCTACACGATCGCCGACCTGAGTCCCACGTGGAAGAGGCTGGCCGCGATTCCGGCGATCGTGGCGACGGTGGGGACCTCGTTGGTGCTGCCGGGGGAGAACGACGAGACCTTCCGGCTGGTGGGGACCGCCTTCGTGGCCGCCTACGCGCTGGGCACCAGTGTCCGGGCGAGCCGTTCGCGAGCCGCCGAGCTGACCGAGCGGGCGCGGCGGCTGGAGCAGGAGCACATCGCGGCGGCGGCCGAGGAACGCACTCGGATCGCGCGCGACATGCATGACATCATCACCCACTCCGTTGGGCTGATGGTGGTCCAGGCCGAGGCCGGGCCGGTGGTGGTGCGCGGCGACCCGGACAGGGCCGAAGCGGTTTTCGACGCGATCGCCGACATGGGGAGAGGTGCGCTGGCCGAGCTCCGGGGGGTGCTCAACACGCTGCGGACCCCTGGCGAAGGCGGTGGACCGGTGTGCGGCCATGACGGCGACGGCGGATCGGTGTGCGGCCATGCCAACGATGGCGGGCCGGTGTGTGGTCATGACGACGAGCGTCTGAGCGAGGCGCTGTTCCAGCCGCGTCTGGCCAACCTCCCGGCGCTGCTCGACCGCAGCGGTCTCGATGTGGTGAGTACGACCGCCGGTATCCCGCGCCCGGTCGCCGAGAGCGTTGAGGCGGCCGTCTACCGGATCGTTCAGGAGGCGCTCACCAACGTGCGCAAGCACGCCGGTACGAGTGCCGTACGCCTCGCTCTGACCTGGAGGGAGCGCCTGACGGTGGAGATCACCGACAACGGGCGAGGGCCGGGCGAGCGCGGCGGGTACGGGCTGGCCGGGATGCGGGAACGGGCGGCGGCGTGTGGCGGGACGCTCAGGGCCGAGGCTGGGCGAGACGGGGGGTTCACGGTGAGAGCCGAATTTCCGCTTGAATAGCCCGCATGTTGCGGGTGCTCATCGCCGACGACCAGGACCTCTTCCGTGCGGCGTTCGGGCTGATCCTGGGGGCGCAGCCGGACATGGAGGTGGTCGGCGAGGCCGCCGACGGCGAGGAGGCGATCGCCGCGGCCAGGCGGCTCCGGCCGGACGTGGTCCTGATGGACGTGCGCATGCCGGGCATGAACGGCATCGAGGCGACCAGGGAGATCTGCGCCACCACCGCCGCCAAGGTGCTCGTGTTGACCATGTTCGATCTCGACGAGTACGTCTACGACGCGGTCCGGGCGGGGGCGAGCGGCTTCCTGCTGAAGGACATCCGGCGCGACGAACTGGCCCACGCCGTCCGTACCGTCGCATCGGGTGAGGCCCTGCTGGCTCCGGCGGCGACCAGGAGGCTGCTTGAGGACCTGGTGCGCAGACCCGCCCACGGCGTCGCCCCCCGGCTGACGGCCAGGCTGGACGCGCTGACCGAACGCGAGCGCGAGACGCTGAGGCTGGTCGCGCATGGCCTGTCGAACGCGGAGATCGCCGCCGCGCTCGTGGTCACCGAGCACACGGTCAAGACACACGTCAGCCGCATGCTCACCAAGCTGGACCTGCGGGACCGGGTCCAGGCCGTGGTGCTCGCCTACGAGTCCGGGCTGGTGGTCGCCGGCAGGAGTGACAACGGAGATCACACCCGCGAGTGACGCGCCCGCGAGGTGCGGGAAAGCACGATCATCGGCATGGAACGCATCCTGCTCACCCTCGCCTCCGCCGTTCTGACGCACTTCGGCACCGGTCTCCATCCCGTCTGGTGGCTCACCTGGCTCGCGCCGCTCCCTGTCCTGTTCCTGGCTCGCCGGGCGGGCGGGGGTACGGCTTTCTTCGCCGGGACGTTGGTCTGGCTCGTCGGCCAGGCGCGGATGTGGCCGTACTTCACCGGACCTCTTGAAATGCCACCCCTGCTGGCCGCCGCCTTCATCGTCGGTCCCGCGCTCTGTTACGGCTTGGGCGTGCTGCTCTTCCGCACCCTGATCGTGCGCGGCAGGCCACTCCTGGCGGCGTCGGCCGTACCGGCCGTCTGGGTCACCGCCGAGTACGTCATGAGCCTCGCCGCGCCGCACGGGGCCTGGTGGAGCCTGGCGTACACGCAGGCCGACGTCCTGCCCGTGCTGCAGACCGCCTCGGTCACCGGGGTCTGGGGCATCACCTTCCTCCTGCTGTTCGTGCCCGCCTCCGTCGCGGTCCTGCGGCCACGCGCGGCGATGGTCTCGGGTGTGCTGGTCGCGCTCACGCTCGGCCACGGTCTCGTACGGCTCGCGACGCCCGCCGACACCGGGGGGCGGAAGGTCGCGCTGGTCGCGACGGACGACTCCGAGCAGCTCGTCCGCCGGTACGGCGAGGCCGTGGACGCCGCGGTGGCCCGCGGGGCGGAGATCGTGGTGCTGCCCGAGAAGGTTTTCAAGACCGTCGACCTGCCGTTCGCCCGTCCGGGCGTGGAGGTGGTCGCGGGGATCGCCATGGAGACCAACAGCGCGGTGAGCTATCCCTCCGGTGTGCGCTACGACAAGCACCACCTGATCCCCGGGGTGGAGCGCCGGTTCCGGCCCGGCACCGGCCTGGCCTTCCTCGACGGCAATCGGCTCGGCCTCATCATCTGTAAGGATTTGGACTTCCCCGGCCTGGTCGGGGAGTACAGCAAGGCCGGTGCCGCCGCCCTGCTCGCGCCGGCCTGGGACTTCGGCGAGGACGCGTGGCTGCACAGCCGCATGGCGGTGGTGCGCGGCGTGGAGAGCGGCCTGGCGGTGGCCCGCGCCGCACGCGGGGGATGGCTCACGGTCAGCGACGGCCGCGGCCGGATCCCGACCGAGCGGCACACCGGCATGACGGGCATGACCACGGTCATGGCCACCCTGCCTCAGGAGGGTTCGGCCACCCTCTACACCGTCCTGGGAGACTGGGCCGCATGGGCCTCGGCGGGATTGCTGCTGCTCGCGCTCGGTGCGTCGGCCCGGACGAATTCGTGAAGTCGGAACGCCCTCTTTCGTGCCTCCGTTCTAGTGATCGTCGCAACAGCCCGGCTCGAAGGGGGTGCGATCTTGCTCTGGGAGGTAGGGGCTGAAATGGTCGGCGACGATCTCCGCGATCGTGGCGGCGTCGCGGGAACCGTCGACTTCGATGACGCGGATGCCGAGCCGGTGGGCGGTGCGGACGGCGTCCTCCGCGACGAGGCGGTCCCGGGTGAGGCGGTTGGCCTGTGCGCGGGCCGGATCGCTGACGCGGTGCCCGAGCGAGGTGGCGCGCGGTAGTTCCTGGGACTGGTGCCGGCGGAACTCCGCTGTGGGCACCATGACGACCATCCGGCGTGGTGAGTCGATGATGGGGGCGACGAGTTCAGGGCGGAGTCCCCAGCCCTCGGCGATGATCGGGTGGCCTGAGACGAGCGCGCGCAGGTCGTCCAGGGCCCATTCGAACCGGTCGGGGAAACCGGCCAGGGTCATGGCGGCCATCTCCTCCGGGGTGGTGTGGACCCACATCTTGTCCGGGTCGGGCTCGGTGGTGGGCTCGCCGAGGGCGACGCGACGGGCGATCCGGCGATCGTTGTGACCGCGGGCGTCCTGGTGGTCGTAGTGGTAGACGGTGATGCGATATCGGACGGCCAGGAGCCGGGCCACGGTCGACTTTCCGGCCCATTGGCCACCGCCGATCCACAGTGCGCGGCGCAACGTGCCGAAGGGATCCCGGACTTCGCTGTCCGCAGGGGAGTCGTGGCTGGTCATCCGGTGTCCTCCTATGGTGAGGTCGGCACGGTCGGCGTCGACAACCTCATGTCACTCGCCCACGCGGACATGTTCCTGCCGATTGCCGGGTCGGGGAGGTCGTCGGGTATAGGTAAAGTCATGATCTACCTGAGACGTGCAGCGCACACCGCCGTACTCACCTTCGTGCTCGTTCCGATCACCGCCGTTCTCACCACCCCGCAGGCGGCGGCCGAACCGCGTAAACGATCACAGGCGGAGTCCGCGGCCCTCGCCCGGCGCATGCTGGCTCAGCTCAAGGTCGCCAGGCCGCTGTCCATCCGGGGCTACAGCCGCGAGCGGTTCCACTCCCGATCGGCGGCGTACCGCAAGGGCAGGTGCAACACGCGGGAGCTGGTCCTGGCCCGCGACGGGCGGAACGTGCGCCGCGACGCGGCCTGCCATCCGGTCAAGGGGCGCTGGTACAGCCCGTACGACGGCAAGTGGTTGAAGAGCGAGAAGTACGTGGACGTCGACCACCTGGTGCCGCTCGCCTACGCCTGGCGTTCTGGCGCCAAGCGATGGAGTCAGGCCAAGCGGCGCGCGTTCGCCAACGACCTGGTCCGCCCCGAACTGCTCACCGTCAGCCACTCCGCCAACATCGCCAAGGGCGGCAAAGGTCCGCAGAGCTGGCGCCCGCAACGTCGCGCCCACTGGTGTCAGTACGCGACCTCGTGGATCACGGTGAAGCGCCACTACCGGCTCTTCGTGACCCGCAAGGAGAAGGTGGCCCTGCTCAACATGCTCCGCACCTGCTGAGGTCGGCGTTCGCCGGGGCCACCTTCACGTCGAGACGATCGTCAGACGGCCGTGCGCGACCACTGCTGGTTGGTGCCGCTGTTGCACGGATACTGCTTGAGGATCACGCCGTCCGCGGTCGATGCGGCGGGCACGTCCACGCATTTGTTGCTGTGTCGTGCCCGGAGCTGGAAGTAGGTGCCGTTGCTGACCATCTGGAAGTGCTGGTTGTTGCCGAGGCCGCAGGTGTACTGGACGAGCTCGGCGCCGTCGGCGGTCGAGGCGCCCACCACGTCAAGACACTTTCCGCTGTGGCGGCTGACGATGCGCCAGTAGCCGCTGCCGACGTCCTGGAACTGCCACTGCTGCCACGCGTTGCCGTTGTAGGTGTACTGGCCGACGCGCGCACTGTCGTTGGTGCTCGCTCCTTGGACGTCCATGGCCTTGCCGCTGTGGCGCGCGTTGATCCGGTAGGTCACCGTCGGCGGAGGGGTGACGTCGCCGACGGCGTCGCCCCAGGCGTACCGGACCCGGTTGGCGCCGTGGCCGTTGCGGACGGTCACGCTGAGGTTGGTGCCGCTGCCGCCCATGACGTACATCGAGTACCAGTCGTAGCCGATGGTGCCCGGCTTGCCGCCGAGGGCGGGCCAGTAGGTGCCGCCCATCTGGTTGTCCCGCATGACCTGGGCCATGGCGCGGAGGTAGCGCACGAAGTTGTCGGTGCTGGTCGGGTCGGCGTAGTTGAGGCCGGTGGACATCGGCGCGCCGAACTCGGTCGCCACCGCGCGGTGGGCGCAGTTGCCCAGACGTGTCTGGATGTGGCTCCGGAACTCGTCGTAGGTCATCGGGCCGTAGAAGAAGGCGTAGTAGTGGAAGGACAGCAGCGTCGAGTTGAAGCGGCTGTCGTTGCAGATGTCCCGCAGGTCCTGGCTGAAGCCGGTGCCGCCGATGAGCACCCGGCCGGGCACCGCCGAGGTGTGATAGCCGAGCCAGTTCGCCGCGACGTTGCGCCACTCCGTCGACGAGTAGCCGTGCGGCTCGTTCATCGGCTCGAAGTAGACGTTGCTGTTCGAGCCGTACGTGTTGATCACGCTGGACCACATCGTGTTCCATGCGGCGAGGTTCGTGATCCTGCCGCCTGAGGCGGCGCCGTCCTCCCAGTAGGCGAGGATGACCTTGAATCCGCGTTCGGCGGCGGCGTCGATGGCGCCGCGGTAGGAGTTCCACCAGGTCGTGTTGGCCACGGTGTGAGTGTTGATGGGCAACCGGATGGTGTTGATGCCCATGATGTATTCCATGTGGTCGTAGAGCGAGTTGGCCTTCGCGCGAACCGTCGCGTTGCTGTCGGACTGGCTCAGTCCCTGCACGACGAGCGTGCCGGTGCTGAAGTTGTCACCCAGTACGGCCCAGTTCATGCCTCGGAACTGGCTGGTGGCGGCATTGGCCGACGGTGCGGAGACGACGAGGCTTGTCGCCGCGGTGAGCGCGGTCACCACGAGGGCGATCAGCAGTCGGCGCAACGACCGAGTGCTTCGCGACGGTCCTGATGAGTAACCATCAGACGCCATGATCAGTGCCATGAATGTCCAATCACTGAGGAGGGAGGGACACCGCGGGCATCCTTTCCGGGAACCGGGAAGGAGACGGCGAGGGGCGACATCACAGCTGCGCGCTCACGGCTGGACCTGGGGGGAAGGAGGGTGCATCGACGGACGCGCGGAGAATTGTTAGCGATAACATTTCTGCGTGCATCTCGTCCCTGTGGGCTTGGCGGTGGGGCGATCGGTTCTCGATGAAGGCCCGACGATCGGGTCGCATTCGTGTTTCTATTGCATTTCCGCAAAGTGTCAGGGTTCGCAAGGTGGGATGTCAATATCTCGTTATCAGAAATTCGTCCCCATACGGTCGACATTCCGAGGCGGTGGCGATGCCGGTCTCCGGGCCGGAGGCGGCCATATCGCCTGTTCAGCCCTCTTCGGTGCCTGGCGGCCGGAATCTCCGTGGCCCCTCACGACGAGGAGGCCCTCGTCGTCCGGACGGCCACCACACGACCGGCGAAGCTCGGGCACCACCGCCTGGGAACGCATCGCGGAGTCCGGCGGGGCGCCCGAGCGGCCGTTACAGCCTCAAGATCACCGGAGTCCGCAGGCGAAGTGGGACGGGCATACTGTCGGCCATGGCTTCTCTTGTGCACCACGTGAGCATCGACTGTGCGGACACCTACCGGCTCGGAACCTTCTGGGCCGAGGTGCTGAACACCAAGATCGGCGAAGACGACCACCCCGGTGACCCCGAGGCACTGGTCGAGACGGAGGGCGTCTCGATCCTGTTCATCGCCGTCCCCGAGGGCAAGACGGTCAAGAACCGGATCCACTTCGACATCCAGCCCACCGACCGCACTCGCGACGAGGAGGTCGAGCGCCTGCTCTCCCTCGGTGCCACCCTGGTCGCCGACCGCCGCCGTCCCGACGGCACCGGCTGGGTCACCCTCGCCGACATCGAGGGCAACGAGTTCTGCGTCGAGCGCAGCGCCGCCGAGCGTGCCGCCACCGCGTCCTGACTCGGGGACAGCCCGTCACTCCCGGGTGGTGATCTCCTTCGCGGTGGCGAGGAGGCGTTTGGCGGTGTGCTCGACGTCCAGGTCGACCATCGACACGATGCCGAGGCTCGCCTCGAGTGAGCGTCCCTCGCCGTCGTAGAGCGGCACGGCGATGCCGACCGCGCCCGGTGTCAGGTTTCCGCGTGAGATCGCGTATCCGCACTTCCGCGCCTCGACGACCGCGGCCGGGTCGTCGGCCCTGGGCGGCCGGGCGAGCATGATGGCGAGGCCGCTCGCCCCCTGGTCGAGCGGGTGCCGGGCACCGCTGCGCTGGGACAGATGGAAGATCGCGTCGGACGGCTCGACGACCGCCAGCACCACGGCGTCGGCTCCCTCCGACATGACGCACTGCGTGGTGACGCCGAGCTCTTCGGCCAGCGTGCGCAGGTAGGGGATGACCGCGCGCTGGAGCTGCGGGTTGGCCTGCCGGGCGAGCTGGATCACGCCCAGCCCGAGCCGGTAGCGCCCCGAACTGCCCTCGGCGGCGAGGCGGTGACTGCGGAGCGTGGTGAGCAGCCGATAGACGGCCTGCCGGTGCATGCCCAGCGCCGTGGCCAGCTCCGCGACGGTCATGTCGCGATCTTCCGCGGCGAGCAACTCCAATAGCCTCAGGCCGCGATCCAAGGTCTGGGATCCGTTGCCCTGACCGGCGCCGTCTCCGGCGCGATCTCCAGCGCTCACGCCGAGCCACCTCCACCGCTGTCGGTTTTCCTAATGCGCACTGTATCTATATTGAACAAAGCCGATGTCACTTGTCGCATGAGAGTCAACTTATGACGGTCCGATCGGCTGCGGCATTACGTCCGGCTATCCGGCCGAACGCGAGACATTCGGCGATACTGCCGCCACCTGTCGGATAAAGCAGTCCGTGTATTGATCCTAGCTCACCGGCGGAGTAGAGATTGTCTATCGAACCTCCGCGAATCGCGGCCACGCGTGCTTTCGCGTCGCGGCGCGGACCGCCGACCGTATGCGAGCCGCCCGGCCATAGCGGAACCGCGAAATAGCGGTCGCCGCCGAGCGGGGTCAGCGTGACGGGGTCGCGGCCGAAGTCGGCGTCGACGCCCGCCGCGCAGTGCTGGTTGTAGCGGGAGACCGTCTGTTCGAGCACGACCGGATCAAGCCCGCAGGATCGGGCCAGATCAGGGATTGACCTGGCCGAATGGATCCAGCCACGCCGCAGTTCCGCCTCGTTGTCCGCACTCCAGGCGTAGTCTCGCACCGGTCCGGCGGGGCCCGAGTAGGTCGGGACCAGCGTCGCCCGCTCGAAACGGGCTTGATCGAATATCCACCACGTCGGAATCCTCGGGTAAGTGAGCTGATCGGCGTCCATCGCCAAAAGCGCCAGATGGGCGGCGTGCTGCTTTCCCGGTTCGCGGATGAATCGCCGGCCCGACCCGTCGACGAAGATCGAACCCGGTGCGGGCTCGCCCTCGGCCGGTCCGAACCGGCCTGATCCCCACAGATCGACGGCCGTTCCCCCGGTGTATCCGTCGCCGGGGAATCTCGCTACGAAATGCCCTGGCCAAACATTCATGTGCCACAGTTCGGCGCCGATTTCCGTCGCCATGACGATGCCGTCCCCGGTGTTGTGCTCGGTGCCGTAGAAATGCACCGGAGTGACCGGAAGGTAGTGCGTTTTGAGCCGTTCATCGGCCTCGTAGCCGCCGACCGCGAGCACGACGCCGCGGCGTACGCCGATCCGTCGGACCCCGTCGGCGCCGTCGGTCTCCACCCCGACGACCGCGCCTCGCGCGTCGGTGAGCAGCCACCTGGCCGCCGTCGCGTACCGGACCTCGATCCCGCGCTCGGTGACCAGGCTCCGCAGGAAGCCGTGCATCGGGCAGCCGGTGTAGCCGTCGGGCCCGCTCGTGGGCTGCGCCTTGTAGACGCGGATCGACTCGTGGCCGGGCAGGGTGGGGTGCTCGCCGCGGATGTCCAGTTTGAGGTACTTGCCGCCGTGCCGGTCGAGCCAGGCCGGGGTGGCCGCCGTCTCCTCCGCCCAGGTGCGGATCAGGTCGGGGTCGATCGTGGCCAGCTCGCCGTTGACCGCGTACAGCGCGGACAGATATTCGACCGCGCCGTCGACGTCCTCGGGCACGAGGAAGAAGCCGGCGGCGTAGCGGCTGTTGGGCCGGTGGTCGTCGGCCGGTTGCTTCTCGATGACGAGCACTTCCGCGCCCTCGTCGTGGGCGGTCACCGCGGCGACCGCGCCGGCGTCGCCCAGACCGAGTACGACGACGTCGACGGTTCGATCAAAGGGACCGGTGTGCTGCATCGCGACCTCCTTGGCCGGGGGCTGTCGTCACGACTGTCCGGTGAGTCCGAACAGCTTGGCCGCGTTCTCCTTGAGGATCTTCGGGCGGATCTCGTCCCGGATGTCGATCTTGGCGAAGTCGGCCAGCCAGCGCTCTGGAGTGATCATCGGGAAGTCCGACCCGAAGAGCACCTTGTCCTTGAGCAGCGTGTTCGCGTACTGCACCAGCTGGGGCGGGAAGTATTTCGGCGACCACCCTGACAGGTCGATGTACACCTTCGGCTTGTGCATGGCGACCGAGAGCGCCTCGTCCTGCCAGGGGAACGACGGGTGCGCGAGGATGATCTGCAGGTCGGGGAAGTCGGCGGCCACGTCGTCGACGTGCATCGGGTTGGAGTACTTCAGCCGCAGCCCGCCGCCGCCCGGGGTGCCCGCGCCCGCGCCGGTCTGGCCGGTGTGGAACAGCGCGGTGAGCCGGTGCTCGGCGATGACCTCGTAGAGCGGGTAGGCCATCCGGTCGTTCGGGAAGAAGCCCTGCGTGGTGGGATGGAACTTGAAGCCGCGGACGCCGTACTCCTCGATCAGCCGCCTGGCGGCCCGCACGCCCGCCGCGCCCCGATGCGGATCGACGCTCGCGAACGGGATGAGCACGTCGCCGTGCAGTGCCGCCTGCTCGGCGATCTCCTCGTTGGTGGGCGTCTGCTCCCGGCCACTGACGTGCATCGAGTCGACGCCGAAGACGATCGCCGCCATGTTCCGCTCGCGGTAGTACTCGGCGATCATGGGGACGGTGAACCTCTTGACCGCGCCGGCCTTGAAGTAGTCGGCCATCGCCGCGAAGTTGTCGTTTCCCGGCTTCGGCGCCTCGTGGACGGAGAGCTGCACGTGGGTGTGCACGTCGATCGCGTCGAGCGCGGCGATGTCCATCACGTCACCTCACCTCGCCTTCGTCGGAGATGACCGCGGTGGAGATGCCTGACATGTCCGTCACGTCGCCTCACCTTCGTCGGAGATGACCGCGGTGGTCTTCATCACGTCGCCTCGCCCTCGTCGGTGACGATCGCGGTGGCGGTGCCGGACAGCACCTCCACGCCCGCCGCGTTCACCGCCGAGACGGTGAGCTCGGCGCGTCGCTGCCCGTCAACGGTGTCCACCGAGGTCACGGTCGCCGTCGCGGTGATCGTGTCGCCGGGCCAGACGGGCGCCTTGAACCGGGCCCGGTAGCGCCGGATGTTCTCGTGCCCGAACCAGTCGGTCAGCACGCGGCCGGCCAGGCCCATGGTGAGCATCCCGTGCGCCATGACGGTCGGGTTGCCGGCGATCCGGGTGGCGAACGGCTCGTCGGTGTGCAGCGGGTTGAAGTCGCCACCGGCACCGGCGTACATCACGATCTGCGTCCGCTTGAGGTCCGTCACGACGACCCGGCGCACCTCCTGGTCGGTGGTCACGGTCATCGGCCCGCCTCCGGGGTGTCGTCGGTCTTGGGGGTGACCGTAACGGAGACCGTGGTCGAGCGGGCGACCAGCTCTTCCTCGGCGTCGAAGAAGTCGACGTGCCGCTCGGCGAAGTTGAGCACGCCCTTCCCGCCGGTCTTCTGCCAGGTCTTTCCCTCCCGCTTGCGGGCCGTCAGCGTCTCGCCGATCCGGAGCGGGCGGAAGTACTCGAACTCCTGCTCGGCGTGCAGGCCGCCTCCTCCGCCGGATGACACGCCGGGCCCGGACCCGGAGCCGTTCCAGGGCCGGTCGGGACGCATCCGCAGCCCCCAGTCCGGATCGAACTGGGCGAAGGCGATCGGGAAGGTGGGCGGGACCACGTCGGCGTCCTCACCCAGGGCGCGGGCGAAGGCCCGCACATGGCCCTGTTCGATCGGGAACGGTATGCCGGTCACGAGGCTGTCTCCTCTGCTTGCAGGTGGCGGGTCGCCACGTCACGGGCCGACGCGCGGTTGATCTTTCCGGCCGGGCTACGGGGGAGCGAGTCCACCCTGACGATCCGGCGCGGGCGCTTGTAACCGGCGAGCCGTTCGGCCACGTGCCGGCTCAGTGTCTCGTCCTCGACGTCGCCGAGCGCGCTCGCCGGGGCGACGACGGCGGTCACGACCTGGCCCCAGCGGGGATCGGGAACGCCGACGACGACGACGTCGGTGATCTTCGGGTGGGTGAGCAGCGCCTCTTCGACCTCCTCGGGGAAGACCTTCTCACCCCCGGTGTTGATCACGCCGTCGCCCCGGCCGAGCAGGATCAGCCTGCCGTCGGCGTCCAGCGAGGCGAGGTCACCGGGCGCCGAGTAGCGGACGCCGTCGATGACCCGCCAGACCCGCGCCGTCCGGTCCGGGTCCTTGAGGTACCCGACCGGCTGCGGTCCGGCGCTGGCCAGGATGCCGATCTGTCCGGTGCCCGGGGTGATGTCCTCGTCGTTCTCGTCGAGCACCCGGGCGACGGGGGCGAGCGTGAACCGCCCGTCCACCAGGTCGGCCTCCGAGCGAGCCAGGGCCATCCCGAAGGGGCCGCCCTCCGAGGCCGAGATGTTGTCGATCAGGGTGAGGTCGCCGCCGTGCCGCAGCAGTTCCCGCTTGACGCCGACGCTCCACACGACGCCGGAGCTGGTCATCTTGCGCAGGCTGCCGATGTCGTACGGCTTGCCCGCGCTCTGGGCGGCGGCGAGGGAGTCCACCAGCGGGCGGCCGAACGCGTCGCCGACGATGACCATCTCGGTGACCGCGTTCTGCTGCACGGTCCGCCACACCTCGTCCGCGTCGAGGGATTTGGAGGTGCAGAAGCAGATCGTGCCGCCGCCGTACAGGGAGCGCAGTGTCTGCAGCAGGCCGGTGCCGTGGATGAGCGGCGACATCGGCAGCACGACGGGGGCGGTGAACCTCTCGTGCAGCTCGCGCACCCGCGCCCGCACGTCGTCCGGTGTCCTCGGCGCGTCCATACCGTGCTGGCGGAAGACCGACGCGATGATGCCCAGCAGCCCGTCACGGTCCCAGACGACGCCCTTGGGCCGGCCGGTCGTGCCGCCGGTGAGCAGGATGATGCCGTGCGGCGAGTCGGTGTCCGTCTCCCGGTGGACCGGGCCGTGCTCGGCCGCCCACTCGAAGGACAGCGCCGGTGCGGGCGGCTCGCCTGCCGATCCGACCTCCATGAGCAGGTTCAGCCTGGGAAGGTCGTCCATCCGCCGGACCTGGTCGGCCAGGCCGGTGTCGTAGACGAAGGCGACCGCGTCGGTGTAGTCGAGCACGTAGTGCAGCTCTGGGGCGAGATAGCGGTAGTTGATGTTGACCGGCTGCGCGCCCAGCTTGAACGCGGCGAGGATGGTCTCCAGGTACGCGAACGAGTTGTACAGGGAGATCGCGACGGTCGAGCCGACGCCGACCCCGCGTTCCGACAGCACCCCGGCCAGGCGGGCCGCGCGGGCCTCCAGCTCGGTGTAGCCGATCGACCGGTCGCCCTGGATCATCGCGGGCCGATCCCCCGCGGCCTCCGCCGCGGCGCGCAGAGCCGTGGCGATGCTCATCTTCCGCTCGGTGAAGGAGCCGGTGAGGGAGCCGACGGGCGAGTCGGCGAGGGAGTCGGCCGGGGAGGAGGTGGGGATGGGATCAGGCAAGGTGGCCTCCGATTCGGGTGTGACCGCGTAGCAGATCGCGCGAGATGATGAGCCGCTGCACCTCGTCGGTGCCTTCGAAGATGCGCATCGCCCGGACGGCGCGATACCAGCCTTCGAGGGGAAGCTCCTTGGTGTAGCCCATTCCGCCGTGGATCTGCAGTGCCCGGTCCACGACGCGGCCGACCATCGCGGTGCAGAAGAGCTTCGCCATCGCCGACGCGTGTCTGGCGTCGGCCCCCCGGTCGACGTCCCAGGCGGCCCGGAGGGCGAGCCATCGGGCCGCTTCGAGCTCGGTCTCCGAGTCGGCGATCATCCACTGGATCGCCTGGTTCCTGCCGATCTTGCGGCCGAAGGTCTCGCGCAGGCCGGCGTAGTCCACCGCCATCGTCAGGCAGCGCTCGGCGATGCCGACGCAGTGCGCGGAGATCACGTAGCGTCCCTTGCCGACCCAGCGCATGGCGAGCTGGAAGCCGCCGCCGACCTCGCCGAGGACCTTGCCGGCCGGCACCCGTACGTCGTCGAAGGAGAGCGAGGCGGGCTGGTGCCAGCTGCCCATCGTGCTGATGGGCGAGGAGGTCCAGCCGGCCTCCCGGTCGACGAGGAACGCGGTCGCCCCGTGGTGGGCGCCCTTGTCCCGGTCGGTGAGCGCGATGACGATCGCGTAGTCGGCGTCGTGGCCGTTGCTGATGAAGGTCTTCTCGCCGCTGATCAGCCAGTCGTCGCCGTCCCGCCGCGCGTACGTGCTGATCGCCCCGGCGTCCGATCCCGCGCCCGGCTCGGTCAGCGCGAAGCAGCCGAGGCGCTCGCCCTCGATCGTCGGCTTCAGGTACTCCTCCTGCTGGGCGGCGTCCGCGCCGTACAGGATGTTGTCGGCCTCCCCGCCGAAGCGGAAGGGCACGCAGGTCTTCGCGAGCTCGATGTGGATCAGCGACTGGGTGACCGCGGGGAGCGCCATCCCGCCGTACTCCTCGGGTGTGCTGAGCCCCCAGAAGCCGAACTCGCGCGCCTTGGCCCGCAGCCGGCGCTCCTCGTCCCTCGGCAGCCTGGCGCCGCCCTCGCGCACCAGCCTGAGGAAGTCCTCCTCGAGCGGGAGGAGCTCCTTGGCGACGAAGGCGCGCACGGTGTCGCGGATGTCCCGCTGTTCGTCGCTCAGCTCGAAGTCCATCGGGTCTCCTTCGGTACGCGGGTCATCGGGCCCGAGGCGGCAGGTCGTGGGCGCGTACGTTGGAGATCATCGCGGCGTCCATCATCCAGGTGTGGGCCCGCAGCGGATCCGCCACGATCTCCGACATCTGGAGCTGGAACCTGCGCCGCTCGGACTCGTCCTGCTCGGCCATCGCGGTGGTCGTGCGGTGGGTGATCTCCTGCACCGCCTCGACCGCGGCCTTGCGCCTGCGGTGCGCCCAGGCGTCCAGCACGTCCGGGGCGGCCTCGCCGCGGAGCACCGCGCTGAGCTGGACGGACAGGTCGAACGCGTCGTGGATGCCGCCGTTGAGCCCCATGCCGCCCATGGGGCTGTTGACGTGCGCCGCGTCGCCGAGCAGCAACACCCGGCCCCGGCGGAAGGTGTCGGCGACCCGCTGGTGCACGGAGTAGACCTTCCGTTCGCGCAGCGGCAGCTCGGGGCGGTCGCCGAAGACGCCGCGCAGCCGGTCGGCGACGTACCGGTCGGAGACGGCCTCCTCGCCGGTGACGTGGGGCGGCACCGAGACGACGAGCCGCCAGACGTCCGGCACCCGGAGGATCAGCAGGTGCTCCACCGGGTCGGCGATGTAGTTGACGTCACAGATCCCCGGCAGCAGCGTCTCCACCGGATAGTCGATGCTCAGCACGAGATAGCGATGCTCGTAGGTGAGCCCCTCGAACGAGCTGCCGAGCGCCTTGCGGACGGTGCTGCGCGCACCGTCGGCGGCGAGCACCCAGCGGGCCGCGACCTGCTCCCCGGAGGCGGTGGTCAGCAGCGCGTCGTCCTCGCCCTGACGCACGTCCGTCACGCCCGTGGCCAGCCGCAGGTCGACCGGGGCGGGACACTCGCTGATCGCGTCCTTGAGGATCTGGGTGTACTTGTACTGTTCGAGCTGCAGTCTGAAGGGATAGTCGGTCTCGTCGGCGAGTGTGCCGAAGTCGAACTCCGCGATCAGCCCGTCGCGGCGGTCGTGCACCTGGTACTTCCGCGCGACGATGCCGGCCTCCAGCATCGTCGTGACGACGCCGAGGTCGCGGGCGATCTCGATCGTCGGCGGGTGGAAGGTCGAGGCCCGCCACTCGGTGCTGAGCCGGTCGCTCTCCTCGAAGACGGTGACGGACGCGCCGCGCCTGGCCAGCGCGAGGGCCGCGGTGAGCCCGACCGGGCCGGCGCCGACCACGGCCACGTCGAGGGTGCCCATCAGTTGCTCCACTCGGCGATGTGGTCGCACATGACCCTGGCCAGGTCGGGGCGGCCCTGGAAGTAGTGGTCCGCCTCCTTGATCTCGACCAGCTCGCGCCTGTCGTGCGCGACGGCCTCGTACATGGTGCGGGCGTGGCTGGGGAAGGCGGCGCAGTCGGCCGATCCGTACACGACCATGACGGGCGCCTGCACCTGGGGAAGGGCGACGTAGGCGTTGGCCCGGCTGTGGTCGTAGCTCCACTGGCTCAGCCAGGAGCGCAGGCTGGTGAGGTGGCCCAGCGACGCCGGCTGGAAGTTGGCCGCCCAGGGGCTGCCCCACAGGGTGCCGGTCCGCCGGTCGGAGGGGTCGAGGGCGAGGTCGAGGAAGCGCGGGTCGGCCGCCGTGCCGTGCACGACGAAGGGCAGGTCGTCGGGCGCGACCTTCTCCCCGTCCGCCGACTCGCGGATGTGTCCGCGCAGTGCTTCGAGCTGTTCGGTGACCCAGCCGGAGATCCGGCGGTTGCGGTCGATCTGGGCGCGGCGGTAGCGCTCGACGAACTCCTCGCCGTAGGCCGGCCCGTTCGCGGGGTTGAACATGTCGAGCGAGTCGTCCCGGTCGAAGGGCCGCTGCTCGTCGGTGACGGCCGGGTCGAGCCCTTCGGTGTAGACGACCGCCCGGCCGGGGTGCGCCATGGCCATGACGACCTTGTCGGCCGGGATGAGCCCGGCGCCGGCGAGGTCGACGGGGTCACCGGCCGGGGTGTGGGTGATGGTCGGGTTCTCCGCCTGCGCCTGGTAGAGCGCGGCGAGGCCGCCGCCGCCGGAGTTTCCGACCAGGACGATACGCTGGTAGCCCAGCTCGCGAAGGTGCCGGATCGCCGCGCCGATGTCCAGGAGGCAGTTCTCCATGATGAGCGCGGAGTCGTTGCCGACGTAGCGGGTGGCGAGCCCGACCGCGGCCACCCCGCGGTGGGCGAGCTCTTCCAGGGCGTAGTGACCGATGAAGTTGGACGCCGGATGCACGATCAGTACGGCGGTCGTGGGGGGCCGCAGATCGTTTTTCCAGAGGGTGGCCCAGATCTTCCCGCTCATCCGGGCGACACCGGAGTTGATGTCCAGGCGTCCGCCGGGCGTCATCGGTATGGGGAGTAGTTCGCGGGACAGCACGAGGCGGCTCCTGATCAGCGCGGATGGGGCGGGGTGGGGTCGGTGGCCGTGCGCTATCCGCGCGCGGTCCACTTCCGCAGCGTCTCGACGCCCGCGCGCGCGTCGGCGTCGTCGAGGGGGCGGGTCTGCAGTGTCAGCTCGATCCGGACCCCGTTCGGGTCGAAGAGGTAGAGGGACTCCCAGACCCCGTCGTGGTCGACGATGCCCACCGTCTCCACGCCCTTGGCCGCGAAGTGCGCCTGCCACTCGTGGAGCTCCTCCATGGAGTCGACGTTGAGTGCGATGTGCCGGACCCAGGAGGGCACCGAGTCGGGGCCGGGGTTGGGCATGTCGTCGACCTCGAAGAAGGCGATGGCGCTGCCGTCGCCGAGTCCGAAGAAGGTGTGCAGGTAGGGGGTGCGGGCTCCGCTGGAAGGCACCTCGTTCAGCTGGATCGCGGTGAGCAGCTCGCACTTGAGGACCTCGGTGTAGAAGTCGTGCGTCGCCTGGGAGTCCCACGTCGGATAGGCGATGTGGTTGAGCGAGCGGGGTGCGGGGAGATCGGCTGTCGCCATCATCTGATCCTCAGTGTGTCAATTATCGGACAAGTAGTCCGGAATTTGAATTGATTGTCTGTTCGTGCATGTCAACTTGTCAACTGCGGTCCGAAGGGATCACCACGCCGCGCAGCGTCTCTCCGGCCAGCAACCGGTCGTAACCCTCCTGCGCGTCGGCGAGGCCGAACGTGCCCGAGACGTACTCGTCCAGCGGCAACCGGCCGTCCAGATAGAGGCCCGCGAGCAGGGGCAGATCCCGTGAGGCCACGCAGTCTCCCCAGATCGAGACCCGGATCGACCCGCCGGTGAGGAACAGCCGCCTCAGCCGCACCTCGGCCAGGTCCCCCTGCTTCGGGGCGCCGACGATCACCAGCCGTGAGCCGGGAGCCCGCAGGCCGTCCGCCGTCGCGAAGGTGGCGGGTCCGCCCACCGCGTCCAGGACGACGTCCGCGCCCATGCCGTCGGTGAGTTCGCGTACGCGCTCTCCGGGCTCCTGTCGGGACGCGTCGATCAGGTGGGTGGCGCCGAACCGCTCGGCGACGGCGAGTTTGCCGGGATTGGTGTCGATCGCGATGATCCGCCGCGCCCGCGCGTACGCGGCCCCGGCGACGGCCGCGATCCCCACGCCGCCGCATCCGATCACCACCACGTCGTCGGCCGGCCCGGTCTCCGCGGTGTTGACCGCCGCGCCGAAGCCGCTGGGCACGCCACAGCCGAGCAGCGCGGCTATCCGAGGCGGCACCCTCGGGTCGATCGCGATCGCCTGCCTGGCGGGTACGACGACCCGTTCGGCCAGGCCGCCGATGCCGAGCACCGGGGTCGCGGCGGCGCCGTCACCGAGGCCGACCTTCGGCCGGCGGGGCAGCCGCGACGCGCACGCCGAGAGCCGTCCCGCGTGGCAGTGCTTGCAGGTCCCGCAGGCCACCATCGGCGCGACGACGACACTGGCACCCGTCACGACGCCCGTCGCGTCCGGCCCCAGGGCCTCGACGACGCCGGCCACCTCATGGCCGACCAGGTAGGGGAAGTCGGTCCCCGACGTGCCGTGCATGAAGTGCACGTCGCTGTGGCACAGCCCGCAGGCGGTCACCCTGATCAGCACCTCGTCGCCGGTCGGGTCCCGCAGCGGGATGTCCTCGACGTTCAACGGCCCGTGCGCCTCTCGGACGACGGCGCCTCGGTAGTGGGCGGGCATGGATCACTCCTCGGATCGGGGTGGCTGAAGGTCAGTACCAGCGGGGCGCGTCGGCCGCGGCGGTGTCCACGATCACCGTCTTGAGCTCCGTGTAGGCCTCGTGCCCCACCCGGCCGAGTTCTCGGCCGACGCCTGACAGGCCGACGCCGCCGATCGGGGCGTCCAGCGCCAGCGCCCCGTAGGAGTTGATCCAGAAATAGCCCGACCGCACGGCTCTGGCGGTCGTGAGCGCCCGGTCCAGGTCACGGGTCCAGCAACCGCCCACCAGGCCGAACGGGGAGTCGTTGGCGAGCGCGACCGCCTGCTCCGCGCCGCTGAACCGCTGGACGGTGAGGACCGGTCCGAAGACCTCGTCGTACACGATGTCGGGCACCCGCGGCAGTCCCGAGGGGATCTCCAGCACGGTGGGCGCGACGAACGCGCCGTCGGGATGGACGCCGGCCGGTCGGCCACCGCCCGCCAGCACGCGCGCGCCCTGGTCCACGGCCGTGTCGATCATCGCGAGGACCCTCGCCGCCTCCCCCTCCGAGATGAGCGCGCCCAGCTGGGTGTCCGGCGCGAACGGGTCGCCGACCCTGATCGAGCGCGCCACGTCGGCGACCCGTTCGACGAACGCGTCCGCGACCGGGTCCTCGACCAGGAGCCGGGAGCCGGAGAAACATCGCTGACCGGCGTTGCGGAAGATGCCGCCGACCGTGGCGTGCAGGGCGGCGTCCAGGTCCGCGTCGGCGTAGACGATGTTCGCGGACTTCCCGCCGAGCTCCAGCAGCACCCGTTTCACCCCGTCCGCCGCCGAGGCCATCACCTGCCGGCCGACCGAGGTGCTGCCGGTGAACGACACCATGCTCACCCCGGGATGCTCGACCAGCCGGCGGCCCACCTCTCCCGCGCCCTGGACCACCTGGACGAGACCGTCGGGGAGTCCGGCGGCGGTGAGGATCCTGGCGAAGACCGGCGCCGCGAGCGGGCTGAGCTCGGGTGCCTTGATCACGATCGCGTTCCCCGCCGCGAGGGCCGGGCCGGCCTTCTGCGCCGCGAACATGAGGGTGGTGTTGAAGGGGATGATCGCCGCCACCACCCCCACCGGCTCCCGGAAGGTCATTCGCAGCGTGGATCCGTCCGCCGGCAGGGTGATGCCTTCGAGGCCGGACGCCCAGCCCGCCGCACCGCGCAGGTGGGCAGCCGCCACGAAGACGTCGCCGCGCGCCTCCGCCAGCGTCTTGCCGTTGTCCAGCGCGACCAGGTGGGCGAGTCGCGGGGCCCGCGACTCGATCAGGTCGGCGGCCATCCGCAGGATCCGCGCGCGTTCGTGCGGGGAGGTGCGCGCCCAGGCGGGCTGGGCCGCGACCGCGCCGGCCACGGCCTCGTCGACGAAGCCGGCCGTCGCCGCCTCGACCTCCGCGATCGGCGAGCCGTCGCCCGGATGACAGGTCGTGAAGACCGGCCCGCCGCCACCGCGCAGAGCGCCCCCGACGAAGCTGTGCGCCGCAGGTAACTCCGCGACGGCGAGGTGCTCGGACAGGTTTGTGCTCATCGAGGAGACTCCTTGGGCGGATCCGTGGCGTGGCCCAGGTGCATGTGCGGTCAGAAGCGTGACTACCTGCCGGACCAGTGCTCTTTACCTCATCTGCTCACGAACGCTACCATCAAAATTCAAATATAGGACTCGTCGTCCGATAAATGGAATCAGGAGATCTCGTGGAGTTCACCAACCTCGGTCGCAGCGGTCTGACGGTCAGCCGGCTGGTGCTCGGCACCGACAACTTCGGCACCCAGACGACCGAGGAGGACGCGTCCAAGATCATGGATCACGCCCACGAGCTGGGGATCAACCTGATCGACACGTCCGACGTGTACGGCTGGCGGTTCGGCGAAGGACTCACCGAGCAGATCATCGGCCGGTGGCTGTCCACCGGCGGGGGCCGCCGTGAGCGCACGGTGCTCAGCACCAAGCTGTACGGCCGGATGTCCGAGTGGCCGAACCACGCCGGCCTGTCCGCCCTGCACATCCGGCGCGCCTGCGAGGCGTCGCTCCGGCGGCTGCGCACCGACTACATCGACATCTACCAGATGCACCACATCGACCGATCGACTCCGTGGGACGAGATCTGGGAGGCGATGGACGTGCTCAAAACCCAGGGCAAGATCGTCTACGTGGGGTCGTCCAACCAGCCCGGCTGGCACCTCGCCGCCGGGCAGGAAGCCGCCGCCCGGCGCGGCCGCCCCGGTCTGGTGAGCGAACAGACCATCTACAACCTGCTCGAACGCACCGCCGAGCTGGAGGTCCTGCCCGCCTGCGCGCACTACGGCGTCGGCATGATGCCGTGGTCGCCGCTCGACGCCGGCCTGCTCGGCGGGATCCTGCGTAAGGAGCGGGAGAACCGGATGGGCACTCCGCTCCCCGGAGCCAAGGTGGCGACCCACCGGGGCAAGCGACTGATCAAGCTGGACCGGCACCGCGCCGCCATCCAGGCGTTCGAGGACCTGTGCGACGAACTCGGCGAGAACCCCGCCGACGTGGCGATGGCCTGGCTGCTGGGGCGGCCCGGCGTGACCGCGCCGATCATCGGGCCGCGTACCCTCGCCCAGCTCGACGCCGCCACCCGCGCCTTCGAGGTGTCCTTGGACGACAAGACGCTCGAGCGCCTCGACGCCATCTTCCCCGGTCCCGGACCCGCGCCGGAGGCCTACTCCTGGTAGGCCCCGGGCGGGCGGGCCCGGTTCAGCGGAACGTCTGCCGGAGGCCCAGGGGCTCGCCCCGCGGAACGTCTGCCGGAGGCTCGCGGTCCGGCTCCGCAGAGCGTCTGCCGGAGGCTCAAGGTCCTCCCGTTCAGCGGAACGTGAGGACCAGGGCCCGGTTCAGCGGAACGTCTGCTGGAGACCCAGGAGGCGCCGGGCGCCCAGCTTGTCCAGATACTCCTGGTGGTCGTCGACCGAGAACACGTACTTCTCCAGATACTCCTTGGTCCGGTCCTGGGCGGCGAGGTCCCGGTACTCCACCAGCTGCTCCCGGTCGTAGGCGTAGTGCCCCGGCGAGGACAGCGGGTGCGAGCCGTAGGGCGCGTGCGCGACGCTGTCGACGATCGCGCCGGGGATGGACACCAGGCGCGGATCCGGGGCCGGGGCGTACTCGTCCAGAATCTCGTCCGAGCTGATGACGACGTGGTCGCACGCCTTCGCCATCACGTCCTCGAACCGCCGCTGGCCGAAGACCTGCGCGTTGCCCTTACGGTCGGTGACCTGCGCGTGGAACAGCCCGTAGTCGGCGCGCAGGGCGGGGATGGTGGTCACCGTCTTTCCGGTGTACGGGTCGGTCGTGGACCGGATGTCCTTGTTGACCTTGGGCAGGTCGGTCCCCTCGTAGAGCGCGGGCAGCGGCAGGAACGGCAGCCGGCTGGCCCCGGCCCGGAACCCGTAGACGATGTAGGCCTCGTCCGCCTCGACGATCTCGATCGACCGGCTCTCCGCGGCGCGGCGGTAGTTCGGCGCCATGCCGAGGAACTCCAGCCCCACGTAGGAGACGTGCAGCCGCCGGACGCAACCGGCGGCGATCAGCATGTCCACCGGCGGGCCGCCGCTCGGCGTCGGGATCAGCTCCAGATCCTTGACCCCGCGCCGGATCAGCGCGTTCACCAGCGCCATCGGGCTGTTGTGGGAGTGCACGCCGCCCAGCGCGATCGTGGCTCCGTCGGGGATGCCGGCGACCGCCTCCTCGGGGGTCGTCACCTTGTTCGCGCTCATCGCCTGAACTCCTTAACCGGACCGGCGTCGCCGCCGGTCGTCACCTCGCCGAGCAGGCGCACCTCGGTGACGCGCTTCAGCTCGGCTCTCCTGATCTTGCCGCCCTCGTCGACCGGCAGGTCGGTCACGAACTCCACCTCGCGGGGCCGCTTGTAGCCGGCGAGCCGTTCCGCGCAGTAGTCGAGGACCTGCTGCTCCGTCAGTTCCTCACCCGGCGCCCGCTGCACCAGCGCCTTGACCGACTCGCCGAACCGCTCGTGCGGCACCCCGATCACCGCGGCGCGGGCGACGCCGGGGCAGGCCTGCAGCACCGCCTCGACCTCGCCGGCGTACACGTTCTGCGCCCCCGACCGGATCACGCCCTGCGCCCGGTCGGCGAGATAGATGTAGCCGCGCTCGTCCCGCCAGGCCATGTCGCCGAGCCGGAGCCAGCCGTCCTTGAGCACCGCGCGGGTCACCTCCGGCTGGCTCCAGTAGCCGGAGAACACGCTGGTCGCGCGGATCCGCATCTCGCCGGTCTCCCGTACGGCCACCTCGCGGTCCTCCGCGTCGAAGATCTTGACGTCGGCGAACGCGGCCGGTCTGCCCACCGGGACGATGGAGGCGGCCTCGGTGCGCAGGAAGTTGCGGTGGTCGTCCGGGGTGAGCAACGCCACGAAACCACCCGCCTCCGTCGCCCCGAACGCGTGGTAGAACTCCAGGTCCAGCGCCTGCGCCAGGGATCGGATCAGGCTCCAGGACACCGACGCGCCGCCGTACCCCACCAGCTTGAGCGCGCTCGCGCGGTGCAGGTCGAGGTCGGGCAGCGCCCGGACCAGGTCGACCAGCATGGTCGGTACCAGGAAGGCGTGCTCGACCCCGAACCTGTCGACGTCGTCGACGAACGCGGCCGGGTCGAAGCGCCGGCGCAGCAGCAGCGGGACGCCGAGGTAGGCGGTGGTCGTCACGAAGGACGCGCCGACCCCCAACGTCAGCGGCACCGAGATCCAGGTCGGGCCGCCGCGCGGCACGTTGACCTCGCACAGGTAGTTGGCCGTGCTGGCGAGCTGCTGGTCGTGCGTGGCCATGCAGCCCTTGGACGCGCCGGTGGTGCCGCTGGTGTAGCGCAGCGAGCGCAGGTCGCCGCCGGTGCCGGTCTCGGGCACGTCGCCCGGGTCACCGGAGGCGACGAGGCTCACGAACGACCCCTGGTCGTCGTCGCCCAGGCCGATGGTGTAGACGCCGCGGATGCCCGGCACCCCTCTCGCGGCCTCGACCGCGGCGGGGGTGTCGCAGATGACGAGGGACGCGCCCGAGTGGGTGAGGATCCTGGCGATCTCGGGCGCGGTGAACCGGGTGTTGATCCCCACGGTGATCAGGTTCGCCTTCCACGAGCCGTGGAAGGCCGTCACGATGTGGTGGCAGTTGGACATCACCAGCGCGACCCGCTCCTGCGCGCGGTATCCGAGCCCGATCAGCGCGTTGGCCAGCCGGTTGGTCTCGATGTCCAGCTCGGCCCAGGACAGCTGGGCCTGGTCACAGATGACTGCGGGCAGCGGGCCGCGTCGTACCGCGTTCTGCCGCAGGAGGTTCTCGATTCGCATGGGTGTCCGTTCGTCAGCGGCCGAGTGCCCGCTCGACCAGGTCGGCGATGAGGTCGGGGCGCTCGATGTGGACGTTGTGCCCCGCGCCGGGCAGCACGGTGACCTGATGGCCGAGCACCTCGGCCATGTCCGCCGGGTCGATGCCGGGGTCGTGGTCGCCGCAGGCGAGTTCGACCGGGCAGGTCACCGCGCGCATGCGCGCGGCGAGTTCGGGGCCGGTGGCCGGGGCGGCCCCGGTGATACCGGGGTCGGCGGAGAGCGCGTAGCCGCCGTCGCGGGCCGTCACCCCGCCGGCGCGGTCCTCGTCGGTGAACGCGGGTCCTCGCAGACCCGATATCCGCCCGAACAGCTCGCGGGCCTCTTTCTCCTCGGGAAAGATCCGGACCGGCCGGTCGGCCGTCGCGGACCGCCTGGCCAGCTCCTCCTCGGTCCAGGCGACCTTCATCGCGATCACCGTCAGGGACTCGACCGTGACGCCGTGGGTCCCGTCCGCGACGGTCATCCCGACCAGCCCGCCGAGCGAGTGACCGACGACGTGCAGGGACGCGTTCTCACCCAGTACGCCGGTGAGCGCGGCGGACATCGCGCCGGCGTACCCCTCGGGCGAGTAGTCGTCGCGGTGGCCCGAGCGGCCGTGCCCCGGCAGGTCGGCGACGAGCCACCGGTATCGGGTCCCGCGCTCGCGCAGCCGCTCCAGTACCGGCTTCCAGACGGCTCCCGACGCGCCGGAGCCGTGCAGGAAGAGCACCGCGGGGCCGTCGTCTCCGCCGGACTCGAGGTGGAGGTCGCTCATCGTGCCTCCGCCTTCGTCCGCGCGAGGAACCCGAGCGCCACCTCGGCGAACTCCGCCGAGCGCTCGATCTGCGGATAGTGGCCGCTGCCGTCGATCGTCTCGGTCCGCGCGTCCGGGATCTGCGCCGCGAGCTCCTGCCAGGTCGGCGCCGGCACCAGCCGGTCGTGCCGCCCCCGGACGAGACAGGTGGGCACGGTGATGCCCCCGTAGTCGCGGGCGGGCGGGCGAACATGGGGCCGTCGCTCGCCGCCGTCACGTCCCGGCGCGCGCAGATTGCCCGCCGCGGCGGTCTCCCACGCCCCGGGGACCATGCAGTACTCGTGGCGGCGGCGCAGGTAGTCTTCGCTGTCCCTCCAGCGCGGGTCGTGGAAGAGGACGTCCATCGACGGGCGCAGGCCGTCGAGCGTGCCGTCGAAGTCCTCGAGCACGGCGCGGGCCTCGGCCGCGGGGGCGGCCAGACCGGTGCCCACCACGACCATCGACCGGATCGGCCACTCGGGTGACGGCCGGTTGGCGATGTCGAGCAGCAGTCGTCCGCTGAGGGACGTGCCGATGAAGTCCGCCGAGTCGACGCGCAGGGTGCGCAGCACGCCGGCGACCTGCCGTCGCATGAGCCGGCGCTGGCCGCCGAAGTCGCGAAGTTTGTCGCTGTGCCCGAAGCCGACGAAGTCGAGCGCCAGCACGCGACGGTGCTCGGCGAACGCCGGGATGCAGTTCTCCCAGGCGAGCTGTGCGGAGGCGCCGTACTCGCCGCCGTGCAGGAGGATCAGCGCGGGACCGTCCCCGGCCTCCAGATAGTGGGTCGTACAGCCGTCGGCGACGACGTGGCGATCGTGGAAGCTCATGAGCGCTCAGGCCACGGACGGGTAGCGGCGCAGCACACCGTCGCGGTCGACCTGGGTCCGCAGCAGGGTGAGCTCCTCGTCGCTGGGCGCGCCGACGGTCTGCACGTCGTCGGCGATCAGCAGCTCGAATCCGGTCGCCGCCTGGATCTTCTCGATGCTGCTCCACGGGTGCACCTTGATCAGGCGCATCCGCTTGCTCTCCGGCTCGAAGTCGAACACGCCCAGGGGGGTGAACACCCGCCGGGGCCCGTCGGACTCCGGGCGGAAGACCTTGGAGCGGGCGTCGCCGCCGTCGAGCCAGCCCGCGCCGCTGACGAAGTCGACCTTGTCGACGAAGATCTTCGGCGTGTGGTGCTGGGTGTAGATGTAGCTGGTCTTGAAGCCGCCGAGGAAGATCAGGCCGATGGTGCCGGGTCCGCGCACCTTCGGCTTGTCCCAGTCACCGATCATGGCCATGTTCAGGTTTCCGTGCTTGTCGATCTGCATTCCGCCGAGGAACGCGAAGTCGAAGCGCATCGCCGTCTCGAAGTCCACGACGTCGTCGAGACTGAAGTGGTATTCGCTGGTCACGAGGTTTCGGTAGTCGGCCGACGACTCGGTCAGCCGCTGGATCTTCGGGTTCATCGCGCCGCTGCCGCCGCAGAAGAAGGACAGGTTGGGCGCGTGCGTGAGCTGCGCCAGGCGCAGCCCGGCGGCGGGAATGTGCGATGCGGCGCCCACGGAGCCGAAGGCACCGTCGGCCATCTCGTGCGAAATGGAGATCGCCATCATCTCCGCCCAGGTATAGGTCGCCTCCGGCACGTGGCCCCCAATCGGGTTTGAGCGACAGCGCAGGTCGTCGCGCTGGAACATCTCGCCGGGACAAGTCCTTGTCAGAACAGCGAGTCGCATTTATCGTACAGTAAGTCCGTAATTTGTAACAATGCTATCGTGGTGGTGTTTCTGTCAAGGGTCGCCGTGCCCTCGTCGGTGGCTACCGCGCAGGAGGGACAACGATGACCCGACCCGCGATCGAGCGAGTCCTGCACGGCCTCGTCGACCTGCACTGCCACTCCGGCCCCAACCCGCTGCCGCGCAGGTTCGACCACGTGCAGGCCGCCGAGGACGGCGCGCGGCTGGGCATGCGCGCCTTCCTGGCGAAGTCCCACCACCACAACACGGTGATGGACCTCCTCGCGATGGGCGACCGGCTGAAAGGCGTGAGCACCGCCGTCTACGGCGGCATCGCGCTGAACAACCAGGTCGGCGGCATCAACCCGCACGCGGTGGAGATGTGTCTGCGGATGGGCGGGCGGTGTGTCTGGTTTCCCACCATCTCCTCCGGCGCGCACGTCGACCACCACAACTCCGGCGGCGGCTTCCCCAAACCGACGATCCCCCTCACCACCACCCAGGTCGACGTACGCGGCCCGGACGGCGAGCTCATCCCCGAGGTCGGCCAGGTCATCTCGGTCGTCGCCGAGACCGGCGCGCTGCTCTCCGCCGGGCACATGGCACCCGACGACATCAGGGAGGTCTTCACCGCCGCGCGCGACGCCGGAGTCCGGCGGCTGGTGGTCAGCCATCCGAACTTCGTGATCGGCTCCGACCCGGCGCAGTGCCGGGAGTTCGTCATGCTCGGCGCCTACATCGAGCATGAGACCAGCATGTACGACCCCGAGGTGGCGAACGTGCGGTGGGGTCCGGAAGTGCTGATGGACTGGATCGAGCGGGTCGGGCCCGAACACACCGTGCTCGCCTCCGACCTCGGCCAGGTCGGCCGCCCGATGCCCGTCGACTCCTTCATCCGGGTCGGGTCCGCGCTGCTCGACCTCGGACTGCCGGAGAAGGACCTGCGGCAGATAGTCCGCGTCAACCCCTCGTACCTGCTCGGCCTGGACGACTGACGGTCCGCACCCCTCGTACCCGCCCGGCTTGGACGACTGACGGTCCGCACCCCTCGTACCCGCTCGGCTTGGACGACTGACGGTCCGCACCCCTCGTACCCGCCCGGCCCGGACGACTGACTGTAAGGACGAACCACATGTACGGCCCCAACGACCCTCGCGCCGCGCTCAACACGGCGCCGGCCACGACGAACCCGAACGACCCCATCGCCGCGCTCGCCACCTACGAGTTCCTCGCGCTGCCGCCCGACGAGGTCACCGAGCTCGGCAGCAAGACCTGGTACGTCCGCGGCCAGAACTTCGTGCTCGCCTTCACCCGCCTGGCCCCCGGCGACGCGCTCCGCCGCGACGCGGCCGCGCAGCGGGAGGAGTACGTCGTCGTCCTCCCCCACGACGACATCACGATCGACGTGACGGCCGGCGCGGAAAGCCGGACGGTGACCGGGAGCGGCGTGGTCATCGTGCCCCCCGGCGACAGCGAGCTCACCGCGCACGGCGACGCCGACCTGGTCCGCCTGTTCGACGTCCGCACCGCCGACCTCCTCGCACGCTGCGGCAACGCCTCGGAGTACGCCGAGCCACACCCGCGCGTCGCCCTGCTGGAGCCGTGGCCGGATCCGCCCGCCGGCCACCGCCTGCGCGTCTACCGCAACGCCGACTTCCCGCTGCGACCCGGCCGGTTCGGCCGCATCTTCCGGTCCAGCGCCTTCATGGTCAACTTCGGGGACCCCAAGGACGGCCCGCGCGACCCCGACCGGCTCTCCCCCCACCACCACGACGACTTCGAGCAGTGCTCGCTCACCGTCGCCGGCGACTACATCCACCATGTCCGGACGCCGTGGACGTCGAAGCGCTCCCAGTGGCGCGCCGACGAGCACGCGGCCGTCGGCAGCCCCGCCGTCGCGATCATCCCGCCGCCCACCGTGCACACCAGCCAGGCGGTCGGCGACGGCGTGCACATGCTCATCGACATCTTCAGCCCGCCGCGCGCCGACTTCTCCGCCAAGGCCGGATGGGTGCTCAACGCCGACGAGTACCCGGCCCCCGACCACATCACGACCGCATGACGTTCTTCACGACAGCCTCCGCGCAAACGCCGAGGCTGGGTACCTGGATCAAGCTGGCGACCGTCGAGAGCGTCGACATCATGGCCGACGCCGGATTCGACTTCGTGGTGATCGACCTCGAACACTCTCCCATCGACCTCACCCTCGCCGCCCGGATGATCAGCGCCGCCTCGGCGTACGGCGTCGACCCCCTGGTACGCGTGCCCGACCACCAGGCCGGCACCATCCAGCGGGTCCTCGACGCAGGCGCCCGGGGCATCCTCGCCCCCCGCGTCGACTCGGTCGCCGACGCCGAACGGGTGGTGGCGGCGACCCGCTTCCCGCCCCTCGGCCAACGAGGAGCGGGCGGCACCAGCCGCGCGGGCAGGTGGGGACTGATGTCCCGAGACGAGTACGTCCGGGTCGGCAACGAGGACGTCGTCTGCGTCCCCCAACTGGAGAGCCCCGCGGCGATCGACGCCGCCGCCGGCATTCTCGCCGTGCCGGGGGTCGACGCGGTGTTCCTGGGCGCCGGTGACCTCTCCCTCGCGCTCGGGGTCCGCATGAACGATCCCGTGGTCAAGGAGTCGCTCGACCGGGCGCGGGCCGCGGCCGCCGCGGCGGGCAAGCCCTGCGGCGCGGCGTGTGTGGACGCGTCGTCGGCCGCCCGCACCGCCGCCCTCGGCCACCAGTTCCTCATCATGGGCAACGACGCCACCATGCTCGCCCGCACGGCCCACTCGATGACGCGGGCGTTCCGGGAGCAGATGGGCGCGACCTCATGATCGTCGGAACCTGGCAGCTGGTCGACTACGTCATGGAGGGCGAGCCCGACGACGGCGCGCGCTCCCTCGGGGACAAGCCGCTCGGCCTGCTCATCTACGGCCCCGACGGCTACATGTCGGTGCAGTACATGGCCGGAGACCGCCCGCTCCTGCGGACGGAGAACTGGCGGTGGACCACCGACGAGGAGAAGCTCGCCGCCGTACGGACCTTCGGCGCGTACGCCGGACGCTACGAATGGTCCGGCGACCGCGTCGTCCACCAGGTCGAGACCGCGATCTATCCCAACTGGATCGGCGCCACCCTGGTCCGCCTCGCCGTCGTGGACGGTGACCGGCTCATCCTGCGCGCCGAGCGAACCCCCGGCAGGCCGCCCACCCCCATCCTCACCTGGGAGCGCATCCGATGACCCCTGCCCTGATCGACGCACACGCGCACCTGGTGACCAACGACCCGGCCTACCCGTTCAACCCGCCCGGCGGCTCGGTCAGCGACGCCGTACGCGACGATCCGATGACCGCGGAACGGCTGCTCGCCGCGATGCGCGACCACGAGCTGTCGGGCGCGGTCGCCGTCCAGCGCGCCCACGTGTTCGGCTACGACAACAGCTACGTGGTGGACTCGGCGGCCCGGCACCCCGACCGGCTCGCCGCGATGTGCGTCCTCGACGCGCAGGCCCCGGACGCGGCGCGGACCGTACGCCACTGGGCGGAGCGCGGCGCCGCGGCCGTCCGCCTCACCTCGCCGGGCGGAGACCAGCACGGCGGCACACCGGGAACGGAGTGGTTCGCCGGAGAGCGGGCCCGCGAGGTGTGGCGGCAGGCGAGCGAACTCGGCCTGTCGATGTGCCTGCACATCTACCGCTGGAACCGCGACGAGAGCCTGCGCGCGCTCGCCGCGGTGACCCGCGAGTTCCCGGACACACCGGTCGTGCTCGATCACATCGCGAGCGTCGAGACGGATCGCCCGGCGCCCTACCCGGGGGCCGGCGAGTTGCTCGCGCTCGCCGACCTGCCGCAGGTCCACGTCAAGGTGACGACGCTCAACTTCGCCAGGATCATCGCCGCGGGCGGTGCGCCGTCGGTCGTGGTCGAATGGCTCGTCTCCCGGTTCGGCGCGGAGCGGGTGCTGTGGGGTTCGGACGTCACCCAGACCGCCGGCGCCTACGCGGACATGGTCGGGATCGCCCGCGAGTCGGTCTCCGGCCTGTCCGAGAGGGACGCCGCCCTGGTCCTCGGCGGGACGGCGGCCTCGCTCTACCGGATCGCGACGCCGTGACGGGTGACGGCTTGTCCGAGAGCGGGGCGCCTCTCGTGGACACCCATGTCCACCTGTTCACCCGCGCGCTGCCTCTCGCGGCGCGGGCCTGGACCCGGCCCGAGGGGGAGCTGACGGCGGACACGTTCGTGTCGATGATGGACGAGCACGGCGTCGGCTACGGTGTGCTGTCGGCGATGAGCCTGCTCGGCGACCTGAACGACTACACGATCGAGGCGTTGCGGGCGCACGAGCGGCTGCGCGGGACCGTCATCGTCGAGCCCACCGTCGATCGGTACGTCCTGGACCGGATGAAGTCCGACGGTGTGGTGGGCGTCAGGTTCCAGTGGCGACGGCTCGCCGACCTGCCGGACCTCACCGACCCGGCGTACCGGCGGCTGCTGTTCCGGGTCGCGGACCTCGACTGGCACATCGAGCTGAACATCGAGGGCGACCGGTTGCCGCCGGTGCTGGAGCGGCTGACCGCCTCGGGGGTGAAGGTCGTCGTGGACCACTTCGGCGACCCGGACCGGGTCGCCGGCTACACGGGTGCCGGTGGTGCGGCGCTCCTGCGCGCCCTCGACACCGGCAGGGTGTGGGTGAAGCTGTCCGCGGGCTACCGTTTCGGCGTCGGCGAGGACACTCTGGCCGGTCACGCGGCGACCCTGATCGGGACCGCCGGGCCGGACCACGTCTTCTGGGGGAGCGACGCCCCGTTCGTCGGCGCCCGGCATCCGGTCACCTATCGTGACGCCGTCGACTCCTTCGCGCGGCTCGTCCCCGATCCCGCGCTTCGTCGACGGATCTCACTCGCCTCGCACGCGTTCTACTTCGGCTGAGCACGCGCGTCGAGCCGTCCCAGCCAGGCTGGGACGGCTCTCGCCGGTCACTTCGGGGGCGGCAGGTGGCTCTGCAGGTGCTCGGAGAACCCGGCGAAGTCGGCGGCGAGTTGCTCCGCGCTCCACCCGCCGTCGCGGTGCGTGACGAACGCCTCCTTCGGGTGCGCCCAGATCGCGAACCTGTCGCCGCCGAAGCCGATGTACTGCCCGGTGACGCCGGCCGACTCGTCCGAGGCGAGGTAGACGACGAGCGGCGCCACGTCCTCGACCTTGCCGATGCCGCGCCGGCGCAGGTCGGCCGGGACCGGGCCGCCCGCCTCGACCGCGGCGACGACCTCGGTCAGCGACGGGATGGTCGCGGCCATCCTGGTCAGCGCGGTGGGCACGATCGCGTTCACGGTCACGCCCAGCTTCGCCGTCTCGGTCGACCACACCCGCACCATGGCGATGATGGCCGCCTTGGACGCGGCGTACGCCGTCTGCCCGAAGCCGCCGTACTGGCCGGCGGGTGAGCCGACCAGGATCAGCCGGCCACCGCCGCCCTGCTCGCGGAATCGGCGCACCGCGGCACGACCGCAGGTGAAGGTGCCGCGGACGTGGCTGTCCACCACGAGGTCGAACTCCTCGTCCGTGACCTTGGCCAGCGTACGGTCGCGCAGCGCGCCGGCGTTGGTGCACATCACGTCCAGGCGGCCGAACTCCGAGACGGCCCGCTGGACCAGGGCGTCGGCCGACTCCGCGGTGCCGACGGCGCACACCTCGGCGACGGCACGCCCACCGGCGGCGGTGATCGCCTCGACGGTCTCCTTGGCGACGTCGGCGTCGATGTCGTTGACCACCACGGCGGCACCGGCCGCGCCCAGCGCCTCGGCGTACGCGCGGCCGAGGCCACGCCCTGATCCGGTGACGACGGCCACCTTGTCGTTGAGCCGCATGGGCTTCCTCTCTCTATTGCTTGCTGATCTTCACTGAGCTGTAGTGGTAGTCACCGACCACCGGTACGTCGAGGCCGGTCACCCCCTTGCGGAAGGCCGCCACGTAGGTCACGCCGCACACCGGGATCACCGGGGGTCCGGCCGCCGCGACCTCCTTGATGATCTGGTGCATCGGTGCCGCCCGCTCCGTGACGTCGTCGCTGGCCCGTGCCTTCGCCAGCAGTTCGCCGATCCCGTCCTGGGAGAAGCCGCCGGGGTTGTACGCGCCGCCCTTCGTGTAGAAGTCCGCGACGAACTGGCTCGGGTCGGGCCGGCCGGCCTGTACCAGCGCCACCGTGGCGGTGAACTGGCCGGTCCGGCGAGCGGTGATCATCTGCTGGAATTCCAGGACCTTGATCGTGGCCTTGATCCCCACCTTCTGCAGCTGTGCCTGCAGTGCCTGGGCGAGGATCTGGTACGACGTGTTGGGGCCGACCTCCAGCGTTATGTCCATGCCGTTCGGCAGGCCGGCCTCGGCGAGGAGCTTCTTGGCCTTCTCCGGGTCGTAGTAGGAGGACACGTCGCTCAGTTCGGGCACGTGGGCCCAGAAGCCCTCCTGGTACGGCTGCACCGCGGAGACGCAGGCGCCCTCGTACAGGTTCTTGCTGATCGCGTCGCGGTCGATGGCGTACATCAAGGCCTGCCGCACCTTGGGGTTGTCGAGCCCCTTGACGGAGGTGTTCAGCAGGATTCCGTTGAAGGTGGTGTTGGGGCCCCTGACCACGGTCAGGCCGTCCGCCTCGGCCTCCTTGATCTGGCCGGGTGTGATCGAGGTGCCGTCGGCCTGCCCCGACTTCACCGCGCGCAGGCGGGTCGTCTCGTCGGAGTAGACCGTCATCTCCAGGCCGCCGATGGTCGTCTCGGCGGCGTTCCAGTAGCCCTCGAACTTCTTGAAGGTGACCTTGCCCACCTGCAGCGTGTCGATCTCGAAGGGGCCGGTGCCGACCGGCTTGGTCGGCAGGTCCTCGGCGTCGAGCGCACCGGGCGCGACCACGATGCCGGCCTCACCGGCGAGCACGTTGATCATGTAGCCGGCCGGCTCGGAGAAGGTGAGCTTCACCTCGGACGGGCCGGTGACCTCGACCTTGTCGAGCACCGACAGCGTCGTCACGAGCGCGCCGCTCTTCTTGTACGCCTCCAGCGACGCCTTGACGGCCTCGGCGTCGAACTTCTCGCCGTTGTGGAACTTCACCCCTTCGCGCAGCTTGAGGGTGATCACCTTGTTCTCGTCGGAGAACGTCCACTCGGTCGCGAGCCCCGGCCCGATCTCACCGGCCGCACTCCGGCGGACCAGGTGCTCGTAGACCACGTCGAGGAACACCGGGTCGAGCGGCGCGGCCTTGCGGGGATCGAAGGAGGTCGGGTTGCCCGGCACGGCCCACCGCAGGATGGCCGCGTTGTCGAAGGCACCGGAGTCACCGGAGGCGCCGGAGGTGTTCGACGTCGGCCGGTCGGTCGTCCCGGCGCCACAGCCGGAGAGGGCGAGACCGGTGGCGAGAAATGCGCTGGCCGTTTTTACTGCTGCTCGTTTCACGGCTTATGCCTCCATATTTCAGAAGCGAGCTTGACTGGTATGACTGGCGACCCGCGGCGCTCTCCGGCTCCGTCGTCGACGTGCCGGCCCGCGTCCGCGTGTGCCGTGGTTCTCGGTGCCCCGTCTTCAGCCGTGACGCTGAATCACGCCCCCACCAGGTCCTGGACTTGTGCTGTGAACCGGCCTACAACCGGCTACCGGCGATCGCGGCGCCCTCCGCGAGCGCGGCGAGCTTCGCCCACACGATCTCCTCGTGGCCCACGCGCGATCCGATCCCGCAGTCGGTCCCCGCCTGCAGGTTCTCCTTGCCCACCACACTGGCGAAGTTCGTCAGCCGTTCGGCGACGAGGAGGGGGTGCTCGACCAGGTCGGTGGCGTGGCTGACCACTCCGGGGGCGAGGATCTTGCCCTCGGGCAGTTTCACGTCCTCCCACACCCGCCACTCGTGCGCGTGCCGGACGTTGCCGGACTCGATGGCGTAGGCCTGGGTGTTGACCTTGATCAGCAGGTCCGCGATGTGTTCGAGGCCGATGTCCTGGGTGTGCGGCCGGTGACCGCTGCCCCAGCAGGTGTGCATCCGGATCTGCTCGGAGGGCAGCCCGTCGATGCTGTGGTTGATCACCTCTACCGCGAACTCGAGGTAACGACGCAGGTCCTCGACCGTCCAGGTGGGGTGGAACTGCCAGGTGGTCGCGAACTCGGGCTCGTCGATCTGCAGCACCAGGCCGGCGTCGGTGACCGCCCGGTACTCCTCGCGGAGCGCCTCGGCGACCGCGAACATGTACTCCTCCTCGCTCGCGTAGTGCTCGTTCCTCGCACCCGCGCCCAGGCTGAGCGGCCCCAGCGCGGCGATGAAACCGTCCACCTCCTTGCCTTCGACCGCCGTCTTCATCGCCGCGATGTCGGCCGCGATGGCGTCCTGGCCGATGTAGGTGATCGGGGAGGTGCACACCCGGCCCGACGTCGGCGGCTTCGGCGCGGCGCCCGGGGTGGAGAAGCCGGGCCGCACCGGCCCTCCGGATCCGGCCAGCCAGAGGCCGGAGGCATAGGTGCCGGGGAAGTCCGCCTTGTCGCGCGCGGCGACGTACTCGCGCTTGGGCGGGACGTTCGGGTCGATGGGCAGGGTCTCCCAGCCGGTCACCCGGGCGTGGATGTAGCCGCTGTAGGCGGACAGGTTCGCGGCCTTGACGTACTCGCCGTCGTTGACGACGTCGAGGCCGCACTCCATCTGACGGGCGACGACCTCGGCCACCGCGCTCGGCAGCCGCGCGTCGACGGCCTCCTGATCGCCCTGGGCGATCAGCTCGTCCAGGTCCTTGGGACGCGGCAGGTTGCCGCCGTGCGTGGTGAGAATCCGACCGTTTTCGCGCCTCATGCGTGTCTCCTAGCCAGGGTGTCTTCTCCCGCGCCGACGCGCAGGAACTTCTGCAGTTGGTGCCGTCCGCTCGACGGCGCGACCCAGCCGGGTCTGATGGCGAAGCTGTACGTCACCTCCGCGACGTACAGGTCTCCGTGGGAGTCCAGCGCGACCCCGTGCGGCGCGATGAAGTTGCCGGCCGCGGTACGGTCCGTCGTGGAGTCCCCCCACCGCTCGACCACGGCGCCGTGCCGGTCCAGCACGGTGAGCCGGGCGGGCTGGTCCTCCAGCGCCTCGCCGTGCACGAACGACCTCTTGCCTGCCGGCCGCCACAGCTCGACGACGAACACCGAGCCGTCCGGGGCGATGGTGAGGTCGCACGGGCGCCGGATGTCGGTCCACTCCTCGATGAACTCCCCGTCCGGGGTGAAGATCTGGATCCGGTCGTTCTCGCGGTCGCCGACGAACACCCGCCCGTCCGCCGCGACGTCCAGGCAGTGCGGCAGGTGGAACCGGCCGGGACCGGTGCCGGGCTCGCCCCAGGAGCCGATCAGCTCACCGGACGCGGTGAACCGGTGCACCCGGCTGTTTCCGTACCCGTCGGTCACGTAGAGGTCGCCGTTCGGGGCGACGGCGAGGTTGGTGGGCCGGTTGAACGGCCCGCCCGGGTACCGAACGCCCTCGACGCTGTGCACGTGCACCGGCCGGCCGGAGACGAACCCGGTGTCCGACGCCGTCCCGGCGGTGCCCAGCGTCATGAGCAACTCACCCTCGGGGGTGAACTTGCGGACCGTGTGGTCGCCCGCGTCGACGCAGTAGACGCCGCCGTCCGGCCCGACGGTCAGCCCGTGCGGCGTGGTGAACAGGCCCTTTCCCCAGCTGCGGACGAAGGTGCCGTCCCGCTCGTACACGATGACCTGGCCGTCGAAGCGGGTGAACAGGTAGACGCGGTCGGCCGCGTCCACGTCGACCGCGGCCACGTCCGCGTGCCGCAGGTCGTCGGGCAGCCGCTCCCAGTCGGCGTCGACCTCGAACCTCCGCCCGCCCGTCATGACGCCGCCCCGGAGGTGGAACGCGGCGCCGGCAGCCAACCCCACGGGTGGGTGCCCCAACCCGGCGCGATCAGCTCGCCGGCCCGTACGGTCTGCACCGGCCGCAGGCCGAAGCCGCCGTGGAAGACCTCCTGTTTGGTGTCGACGAACTCGAAGTCGCCCTCGACCAGGTCGAGCACCGTGAGGTCGGCCTCCCTGCCGGCCGCGATCGCGCCGAGCTCGTGCTCCGCGCCGATCGCCCGCGCCGCGTTCGCCGTGGTCATCCGGACCACCTCGGACAGGCTGTAGCCCACGGCCATGAACTTGGCCATGCACTCCAGCAGCGAGTGGAAGGTCTCTCCGGCCGCGGTCAGGTCGCTGCTGATGGTGTCGGGGAGCAGCCCGAGCGCGCGCTGCTCGCTCGCGACCCGGTAGCCGAAGTTGCCCCTGCCCAGCGCGGAGTCGAGGGTGATCCCGCGCTCGCGGGCGGCGAGCAGGGCGGGCATCATCCGATCCGCCGCGTCCATCACGCCGCCGTGGTTCGGCGTGCACAGATGGGTGAGGATGTCTCCCGCGTCGAGCTGCTCGATGGCGAACCGGGTGGCCGGTTCGAGCAGGTGCGGATCGGGGCGCCGCCGCGCGGACAGGTCGCCGATGTGCACCATGAGCGGGAGCCCGTGCTCCCTCGCCACCGCCTTGGTCGCGGACACGATGTCCTTGCCGTGCGTGGCGACGAGCGGCCCGACCAGCCGCAGCTTGATGCCCTGGACCAGCCCGGGATTGGCGGCGACGCACTTCGCGATGGCGACCGGGTCGATCTCTGCCAGGTCGTTGACGTCGATCATCGTGGGCATGGTGTGCGCGTAGCTGCCGATGTTCAGGTACGGGACGACCCGTGTCCTGGCGTTCGGCTGGATGTAGGCGGAGAAGACACCGATGTTGGCGACGCCGACGGATCCGGCGTCGACCAGTGTGGTGACTCCGGAACGCACGCCGATGGCGTCGGGGTCGCAGCCCTCCATGCCCACACCCGGGGTGATCGCGCCGTGCGCGACGTGCGTGTGGATGTCGATCAGCCCGGGGACGACGTAGCGTCCGGGGCCGCTCGCGTCGATCACCCGGCGGGCCGAGTCGGCGGGGATGTTCCCGCCGACCTTGGTGATCCGGCCGCCGGTGACGGCGATGTCCATGACGCCGTCGAGTTCCCGCCCGGGGTCCAGAACCCGGCCGCCCTTGATAAGAAGGTCGTACCGGGTGACCGGGTCGTCGCTCATCAGAGTCCTCCTGTCGGTGCCGCGATCGCGGCACGTCCCGCTCAGCGGGCCTGGATGTGCTGTTCGGTTTGCCGGTCGGCGGTCAGAAGTGGTCCCAGCCAGGGGGCAGCGCGGTCATCTGCACGGCCCAGCCCGCCGCGAGTGCCTCGGCCGAGTCGGCGAGCCCGATCCGGTCCAGCACCTCGCGCGCGTCGGCGCCCGGCCGGCGTACCGGGTGGCCCAGGCGCGGCGGGTTGCCGTGCACCCGGATGGCGATGCCGGGCATCACCACCTCGCCGACCTCCTCGGAGATCTGGCTGACGGTGAGCCCTCTCGATCGGGCCCACGGGTCGGTCATCAGCTCCGCGAGGGTCGTGACCGGGTGCGCGCCCAGCCCCGCCGAGGTGAGGCGGTCGGTCCACTCGCGGGCGGTGCCGGCGTGGAAGGCGGTCTCCAGGGCCGCCGCCACCGCGTCGTCGTCGGACCCGTCCAGGCCGGACAGGGCCTCCTCCAGGCCGGGGACCTCGCGGAGCGTCGGCAGGCTCTCCCGGGTCGCCCCGAGGAAGAACCATCGGTCGGCCGCCCGGTGGAACCGGTGCCACGGGTCGATCCCCAGAGCAGACGGCCCGCACGGCTCGGCCGCGCGGCGGTACCGGTCGTGCGCCGCGGCCGGGAGCCCGGGTGCGGGGCGCACCGCGAACCTCGCCTGCTGGTAGCCGCCGGTCTGGGTGAGGGAGGTGCGCACCTGCTGGCCTTCTCCGGTCAGCTCGCGATGGTAGAGACCCACCGCGCTCGCGAAGGCGGCCATCGCGCCGGTGCCGTAGTCCAGGAGGTTGTACGGGCCCAGCACGGCCGGTCGGCCGTCGCCGCCCGTCCTGGTCATGATCCCGGTCGCGGCCTGGCCCTGGGTCTCGTACCCCCGGCGGCCGGTCCAGGGTCCGCCGTGGCCGTAGCAGCTGACGGAGACGTAGACGATGTCGGGGCGGCGGGCCCGGACGTGCTCGTAGCCGAGGCCGTAGCGTTCGGCGGTCCGTTCGGGGAAGTTGTGGGTCAGCACGTCCGCGTCGTCGATGAGGCGCCAGAGGATCTGCCGGCCCTGGCTCGACTTCACGTCCACGAGGACCGTCCGCTTGCCACGGTTGACGAACCCGTGCGCGCCGACGCGCCGCTGCGGTGAGTTGATCTTGACGACGTCGGCCCCGAACTCGACGAGGATCCGTCCCGCGCTCGGCCCGGCCAGGATCTGGGTGAGGTCGACGACCCGCAGTCCCTCGTAGGGCAGACGGACCGGCTCGCCCTCGCTCCCCACCGGCTCGTCGCGCGTCGGCTCGTTTCCTGCCGGCTGGTTCCCCACCGGCTGGTTCGCCGTCGGCTCGTCGCGCGGTGAGCCGGCGGGCGGCGACGTGAGTTCGGCGAGGATCTCCGCGCGGTCCGCGTCGGGCAGGTGCCGCGGCCTGCCGGGCAGCGCGGGGGTGGCGGACAGCCACACCGCCGAGCCGGGCATCACCGTCGCGCCGAGTTCCGGATCGTCGACCACGACGGCCTGCCCGGAGGCGAGCGCGTGGTCGCTCTCCAACCATTCGTCCAGCGTCCTGACCGCGGCGAGCGGCACGCCCGCCGCGTTGGCGAGCTCCTCCCACTCGCCCGCCGGGCGGGTCCGGAACAGCGCGGTGAGCCGGTCGTGCAGCAGCCGGCGCAGCGAGGGGTCGTGGTCCATCCGGGTGCGGTCGGTCAGGCCCTCGCCCGTCCAGGCTGTCACCCCGGCCGCGTCGAGGAACCAGGTGAGGAAGCGAGGTGTCGCGCCGATCGGGTTGAACTGCACATACCTGTCGTCCGCGCAGCGGTAGGTGCCACTGCCGTTGGAACTGATCGCCCGATCCGGCGGCAGCCCCTGCGCGACCGGGTAGGCGCCGCTCCCCCCGATGGCCTCGAACATCGCGTCGAACAGCGGCACCTCGACGCGGTCACCCCGTCCGGTGCGGTGCCGGGCGGTGAGGCTCGCCACGATCGCGAAGGCGCCGCAGAACGCCGCGAAGTTGGACGCGACGGGTACCGCCGTGTAGGTCGGCCGGGTGTCGTCCCAGCCGTCCGGCGCGTGACCGGCCCGGATCCGGCAGTTGCCGGTGGCGGCCGCGACGACACCCTCCCAGCCGGGGACACCGGCGCGCGGATCGTCGGCCGCGAAGCCGGGCATCGAGCAGTAGACGAGCCGCGGGTTGCCCGCGCGTGACTCCTCCCAGCCGAGACCGAGCCGGTCCATCACCCCCGGCCGGAAGTTCTCGACGAGAACGTCGGCCCGCCGGACGAGGTCGCGGGCGACGCCCAGGTCCGCCGCGTTCTTCAGGTCGAGGCTGATCCGCCGCTTGCCCCGGTTGAAGAACGCGTCTTCGGCACCGGGAGTGACACCAGGACGGTCGACGCGCACGACGTCGGCCCCCTGGTCGGCGAGCATGAGCGCGGCCAGCGGTCCTGCGACGTGGTGACCGAAGTCGACGACGCGGATCCCGTGCAGTGCTCCTGGGGCTCCTGGGGCTCCTGGGGCCCCTGAGGTCTGTGAGGTCCTTGAGGCTCGGGAGGCGCTCATCGCGAGGTCTCCTGGGTCTCGCCGATCAGCGCGTCGTTCGGCGGCGGCCGGTGCAGCACGCACGCGACCCGGTGCTCGGCGCCGATCTGCAACAGCGGCGGGTCCAGGTGGGCGCACTCGTCCTGGACGACCGGGCAGCGGGTGCGAAAGCGGCAACCCGAAGGGGGGTTCGCCGGATCGGGAAGCTCGCCGCGCAGCACGGTGCGGCGCCGCGAGCGCTGCACGTCGGGATCGGGCACCGGCACCGCCGACAGCAGCGCCTTGGTGTACGGGTGCCGAGGGTCGGTGGCGATCTGCTCCGCGGACCCCTCCTCGACGATCCGGCCCAGGTACATCACCGCGATCCGGTGCGACAGGTGCCTGACCGTGGCGAAGTCGTGGGACACGAGGACCACCGCCTGCCCGGTGTCCTGCTGGATGGACAGCAGCAGGTTGAGGATCTCCGAACGGGTGGACAGGTCCAGCGCGGAGGTCGGCTCGTCGGCGACGAGAACGCTCGGCGAGAGCGCCAGCGCGCGGGCGATGCAGACCCGCTGCCGCTGCCCGCCGGACAGCTCGTCCGGATACCTGTCGACGAACGCCGGATCGAGGGTGACCCGGCCGAGCAGCTGGGCGGCGTGCTCACGCATCTGGTCCCGGCCGATCCGGCCGTGGACCAGGAGCGGTTCGGCGACGGCGTGGCCGATCGTCTTGGTCGGGTCGAGCGCGCCGTACGGGTCCTGGAAGATGACCTGGAGCTTGCCGCGCATCTCCTTGAGCTCGCTGCCGCGCGCCCTGCTGACGTCCTTGCCCTCCACCTCGACCGTGCCCCGGTCCGGCTTGAGCAGCCGGGCCATCAGCCGGCCCACCGTCGTCTTGCCAGAGCCGGACTCGCCCACGATGCCGACCGTGGTGCCGGCCCGTACCTCCAGGTCGACTCCGTCGACGGCCTGGACGCTCTCCAGCGTCCGGCCCAGCAGGCCGCGACGCAGCGGGAACGACTTGCTCAGGCCGCGTACGCGCAGAACCACACGATCCTCAGCCACGGACGGCCCCCTTCAGAATCAGGTCGCCGGAGGCGACGCGTCCGCATCGCGTGTGGCGTTCGTCGTCGATGACCGCGTCGGCCTGTGGTCGCCGGCAGAAGTCCTCGACGCTGTGCACGCAGCGAGGCTCGAACCGGCAGCCCTCGGGGAACTGCCCTGCGGAAGGGACCCGGCCCGGGATGACCGTCAAACTGCTCCGGGCCCGGCCCGCCTGCGGTACGGCGGCGAGCAGCGCGCCGGAGTACGGGTGCCGAGGATCGTAGAAGAGCCGGTCGACGGGGGTTCGCTCGGCGACGTGACCGGCGTACATGACGACCACGTCGTCACAGAAGTCCGCGACCACGCCGAGGTCGTGCGTGACCAGCAGGACGGCCAGATCGAGGTCGCGTCGCAGGTCGCGCAGCAGCTCCAGGATCTCGGCCTGGATCGTGACGTCGAGGGCGGTGGTCGGTTCGTCGGCGATCAGCAGCTTCGGGTCGCAGGCGATGGCGGCCGCGATCATGACGCGTTGCTGCATGCCGCCGCTCATCTCGTGCGGGTAGGACCTGAGCCTGCGCTCTGCGTTCGGGATGCCGACCCGGCTCAGCAGCCGTCCGGCCTGCTTGAGCGCGACCGACCGCCGTTCGCCCAGGTGCAGCCGTCGTACCTCGGCGATCTGGTCGCCGACGGTCATCGTGGGGTTGAGGCTGCTCATCGGCTCCTGGAAGACCATGCCGACCGGTCCGCCGCGGATCCGGCGAAGCTGCCGCCGGTCGCAGGTGAGCAGGTCCACCCCGTCGAAGCGGATCGCGCCCGCCGAGACCCGGACGGCCGCGGGCAACAGGCCCAGGATCGCCATGGAGGTGAGCGACTTGCCGCAGCCGGACTCGCCGATCAGCGCGACCGCCTGCCCCTTGCGCACCTCGAAGGTGACGTCCTCGACCAGGCCGGGCTGTCTGGAGCCGCCGGGCAGGTCGATGGTGAGGCCCTCGACGGAGAGCAGCGGCTCGGTGGCGTCGCTTCGCTGCGCCGGTCCTGCTGTCATGTACGCCTCCTGAGTCCGACGGCGTCACGGATCGAGTCACCGATCGTGTTGAACGCGAGCACGGTCAGCACCATCGCGATTCCGGGCGGCACCACCGAGAAGGGGGAGTGGAACTGGTTGGTGTACGCGGCCTTGAGCATCGAGCCCCAACTCGCGTCGGGTGGCTGTACTCCGAGACCGATGAAGCTCAGGCTCGCCTCGACCAGGAGCGCGACGCCCATCAGGATCGTGACCTGGACCAGCAGCGGGGCGGCGATGTTGGGCAGGATGTGCACCCAGAGGGTTCGCCGGGTGGACGAGCCGATCGCCACCGCCGAGTCCACGAAGGTCTCCTCCGCCACGGCCATCGTCGCCCCGCGTACGACCCGGAACAGGCCGGGGGAGAAGATGATGCCGATCGCGAGCATCGCGTTGACCAGCCCCGGGCCGAGCACGGCGACGATGGCCAGCGCCCCGACGAGGGCGGGGAGGCTGAGGATGGTGTCGGCGAGCCGGCCCGCGACGCTGTCGACGACGCCGCGCCGCACACCGGCCCACAGCCCGAGCGGCAGGCCGATGAGCAACGCGACGCCCACCGAGATGAGCGGGGCGACGACGGCGATGCGCGACGCCTGGATGATCCGGCTCGCGACGTCGCGGCCGAACTCGTCGGTGCCGAGCAGATGCGTGAGGCTGACGTCGGCGAACCTGTTGCCGAGATCCTGGGCCTCCGGGTCGTGAGGGTAGACGAGCGGCCCGGCGATCGCGAAGAAGACGAGGACGACGACGAATCCGACGGCGACCGCGCTGGACGGCCGGCGCAGGATCGAGCGGAGGACATGGCGCGGACGGGCGCTCCGGGTGGCCATGGTCATGCCGTACGCACCTTCGGGTTGATCCAGCCGTAGGCCAGGTCCACGATGAGGTTGATCGCCACCACGATGACGGCGCTGAACAGGACGTAGCCCTGGATCATCGGATAGTTCCGTTGCAGCACCGAGTTGATGGCGAGGGAGCCGAGTCCGGAGATGCCGAACACGGCCTCCACCACGATGACTCCGCCGAGGAGCCGCCCGGCCTGCAGGCCGAGCACGGTCACCACCGGGATGGCCGCGTTGCGCAGGATGTGCCGCCGGACCAGCCACATGCCCGAGGCGCCTCTGGCCCGTGCCGTGCGCACGTACGGGCGAGTGAGCACGTCGGCCACACAGCCCCGGGTGTGCCTGGCGAGCTCCGCCGCCGTGGCCACCCCGAGCGCCGTGGACGGGAGGATCACGTAGGAGAGCCACTCCCCGAACCCCTCCCTGAAGTCGACGTATCCGGTCGCGGGTAACCAGGGGTTGGCCAGCGCGAACACGGACACGAGCACCATCGCGAGCCAGAAGCTCGGCATCGCGATGCCGAGGGTGGCGAGGGCGGAGACGGCCCGGTCGATCCAGCTTCCCTGGGTGAGGCCCGCGATGATGCCGGCCGTCACACCGAGCACGACGGCGATCATGATCGCCACCAGGGTGATGACCACGGTCGGCGGCGCCGCCTCGATGATCGTGTCCGCGACGGACCTGTTGGTGAACAACGAGTTGCCGAGGTCTCCCTGCAGAACGCCGGAGAACCAGGCGAAGTACCGCTCCAGGACGGGTTTGTCCAAGCCGAGTTCGGTGCGGATCCTGACCACTTCGGCCACGGTGGCGTTCTCACCGGCGATCACTTCCGCCGGGTCGCCGGGAATCAGCTGTACCAGCAGGAAGGTGAGAATCGAAACAAGCCACAAGACCAGCAGACCGCCGCCGAGCCGGCGAATTACCATGCCCGCGCTCACCGCCACCTCCGTCCAGCGCTACGTGGAACGAAGGGTGCGCGGAGCCGGGCGAGACACCCGCAGGCTCCGTTCGTGCAACATCGATCCACTGCGCTGTTGTCCGATAATGGGACAAAATGTGCAATAGTTGTAAACGCCATGCTGCCCTGCGGTTACCTGGGCGTCAAGAGGGAGCCGTTGCGTAAATGGGCGGTTTCTGCATCGTTACCGGGCGCCCGTCGCAAGGCGGTGACCACCGGAAACGCCGTCACGGTCAGAGGGCCGCGGGCGCGGGCCGGTTACCACGTATAGCCGACGGGACGAGGGAGCACTGTGGGCCGCAGCACAGGATGACGACGTACTCTTTGTGCTCACACACATGGCAACCCCGGCGTTCGACCTTAGGATTCGCACATGGCCGCAGAGTCGTCGTTCACCGGCCTCACCAGTGTCACCAGTGGGTCCACCGAGATCAGCCAGGAGAACCGCACCCTGCGTGACCTGGTGGAGATCTACCGCCAGTTGTCCGGCCTGGTTCTCCAGGACGCCGACATCGGCACGGTCGCCCACCTCGTCGCGCACCGGACCGACGTGACGGTGGCCATCATCAGCCAGAAGCTGGGCATCCTCGCCGCGGCCTCACCCGGCCAGAGCGACGACAGCGCCATCCAGTACGTCCACGACCACCTGATCCACCCCCGGCTGGCGCACATGCTCGCCAACGCCGGCAAGTCCCGCCACCCGCTCCGGCTGCCCGATCCGGCGCGAGGCCGAGCCCGCGTCGTGGCCCCGATCTTCGTCGGCGACACCGTGCCCGCCTATCTCGTCTCGCTCGTCGAGGCGGCTCCCGACCAGGGCGAGGACATCGACCTGCTGGTCGCCGAGCACGCCGCGACGATCTGCGGGGTCATCCTGGCCCGCGAGCGCGTCATCGTCTCGGCGGCGAGCCAGGTGCGTGACGACCTCGTCGAAGGGCTGCTGTCCGGGTCGGGCCGCGACAACGACGAGGTCGTGCGCTGGGCGCAGCACCTCGGCTACGACACCGAGCGTGACCATCGCGTCCTGTCGGTCATCCTCGAACCGCCCACGGGCGACCCCCAGCGCAGCGTCCTCATCGCCGACCGCGCCGCGGGCGCGACCGCCCGCCTGTTCGTCGCCCAGTCCCCGGGCGCGATCACCTCGGTACGCACGGACGAGGTGGTCGTGGTGCTGACCGAGAGCGCCACGCCGGGCTCGACCACCCGGGCGGAGCAACTCGGCACCCTGTGCGTGCAACGACTCGGAGCGCTGTTTCCCGACGTCGGCGTCTCCATCGGCGTCGGTGGAGCGTTCCGCGAACCGGCGCACATCGCCCGCTCGTACGAGGAGGCGCGGCGGACCAACGAGGTGATCCGGCGGCTCGGCCGGCGCGGCGCCGTGGTCGCCTTCGACAAGCTCGGCATCAGCCGCCTGCTGCTCCAGGTGCCCGACATCGAGACGCTGCACGAGTTCGCCGCGGACATCCTCGGCGAGGTGCTGCGCCACGAGAAGAAGCACCACTCGGAGCTCATCTCCACGCTGACGTGCTACTTCCGGGAGAACAACAGCCCGCAACGCGCGTCGAAACTGCTGCACGTGCATCCCAACACGGTCACCTACCGGATCCACCGGATCGAGGAGATCACCGGCCTGGACCTGAACACCTATCGCGACCGCCTCGCCGCACAGGTGGCTCTGGAGATCATCGACGCCCTCGGCGGAGAGATCATGTGAGGTCCGTGCCGGGCCTTCGGGTCCTCGGTGGGGAGGTCATGTGAGGTCCCCGCCGGACTCCCGCCGCCCGGCCTCCGGGGACGGATCGGCCGCTGTCACGGCGGCGGCGGCCGAATAGACGATGCCGGCGCCGGTCGACGAGTCGATGTAACGCGGGATCCAGCTCTCCTCGTCGTCGACCTGGGTCGCCCCCCACCCGTAACAGAGGTTGAAGCCGGTGGAGGTGCGCACGCGGAACAGGAACATGTTGTCCGACAGCCGGCGTCCGGGGCTGACGAAGGCGTCCATCTCGCTCCTGGCCAGGTCCCAGGCGATCTCCACCTCCTCCAGCGTGGTCGCCTCGATCATCAGGTGCTCCAGGCCGAGGGTCTCGCCCCCGTTGAGCAGGGCGATGCTGTGGTGGCGAGGATTGCACCGCAGGAACCACATCTCACCGAGGTGCGCGCCGAGGTTGATCGCGTCGGACACCTTCATGCCCATCACGTCGGCGTAGAAGTCGAGCCCCCGCTGCAGGTCCGGCAACCGCAGCACGACGAAGCCCAGGCCGAGCGCTCCGGTGACCGTCCGTGACGTCGGCCGGTGCCCCCGGTAGGAGCCCGCCGTCCCCTCCTGGCCGACGAAGAACTCGTGCCGCAGGCCGAACGGGTCCTCGAAGGAGACGAGCCGCTCGACCGAGCGCGCCGCCGCCAGTTGTGCCGAGCCCGCCGTCACCTCGAACCCGGCGGCGGTCAGGTGCGCCGCGACGTCCTCCAGCGACTCCTCGGCGCCGATCTCCCAGCCGAGGTAGAGCAGCCGGTCGGAGTCACCCGGGTGGATCGCGAGGCGGTGCGAGCGGTCGCACCAGCGCACCCGGACCGTGCCGTCGGGAAGCCGGTAGGTCTCGAAGCCGAAGACGCGCGGGCCGAAGTCCAGCCAGTCCGCCGCCGACGCGGACCGCACGCCGACGTACCCGATGCTTCGCATGCCGCATCTCCTCGCACTTCGTGGCGCACAGGGTGCGCCACGACAAGACTACGCGGCGGGGAGAACGCGGCACCGCCTCAGGTCAGGGCGGCGCGCAGCACCGGTTCGATGTCCGCCGCCGCCGCCTCGCCGTAGGCTTCGCGCAGGCGGGCCACGTCGGTGTCGGCGTCGATCGTCCACTCCTGGGCGCCGTTCGTCTCCAGTACCAGCGTGGCGACGAGCGCCCCGAGCTGAGCGGCCCGCTCCGGACCCAGCCCGCCGTTCCCACCGGCGAGGAAACCGGCACGGAACCCGTCGCCGACGCCGGTCGGGTCGGCGATCGTCCTGGCCGGCACCACCCCGACGTGCAGCGCGGTGCCGTCGCGCCCGGCGATCTCCACACCCCGGTCGGACAGGGTGGTCACCCGCAGGCCGACCCGGCCGGTGATCTCGTCGGCGTCCCAGCCGGTCTTGCGGATCAGCAGTTCCAGCTCGTACTCGTTGGTGAACAGGTAGCGGGCGCCGTCGACCAGGGTCCGGCACCGGTCACCGTCGAGGCGGGGAAGCTGCTGCGACGGGTCGGCGGCGAACGGCACGCCCAGCGCCCTCGCCTCCTCGGTCTGCGCGACCATCGCGTCCGGATCGCTCGCCCCCACCAGCACCAGCCCGACACCGTACCGCTCCACGATCGGGGCGAGTGAGATGTTCTTCGTCTCCGTCATCGCCCCCGGATAGAACGACGCGAGCTGGCACTGGTCGTCGTCGGTCGTGCAGGTGAAGCGCGGGGTGTGGGCCGTCTCGACGGTGAGGACCCCACCGCAGTCGACGCCGTGCCGTTCGAGGATCGCCCGGTAGTCGGCGAAGTCGGCGCCCACCGCCCCCACCAGCACCGGCCGTTGCCCCAGGACCCCCATCCCGAAGGCGATGTTCGCGCCGACCCCGCCACGGCGGACGACGAGATCGTCGACCAGGAAGCTCAGCGACACCCGGTCGAGCCGGTCGGCCACGAGATGGTCCGCGAAGCGGCCGGGAAAGTGCATCAGATGATCGGTGGCGATCGATCCGACCACGGCGGTCGTCCCTGGGGGCACGGTTACTCCTCGATGTGGATTCTGTTGCGGGCCGACGGGGTCAGAAGACGATCGTGGTACGGCCGTTCACCAGGACACGGTCCTCGCAGTGCCAGGTCACGGCCCTGGCCAGCACGGTCCGCTCGATGTCGGCGCCGCGCCGCGTCAGTTCACGCGCGCTCTCGCGGTGCGAGACCCGGACGACGTCCTGCTCGATGATCGGCCCCTCGTCGAGCTCCTCGGTGGCGTAGTGCGCGGTCGCTCCGATGATCTTCACGCCGCGCTCCTTCGCCTGCTCGTACGGCCCGGCGCCGGCGAAGGCGGGCAGGAAGGAATGGTGGATGTTGATCACCGGTACGCCGATCCGGTCCAGGAAGTCACCCGAGAGGATCTGCATGTAGCGGGCGAGGACCACCAGATCGACATTGCCCTTCAGGAGGTCGAGCTGGCGCCGTTCGGCCTCCGGTTTGGTCGCCCTGGTCACCGGGATGTGCTCGAACGCCACCCCGAACGAGGACACCTCCTCGGCGAGGTCCGGGTGGTTGGAGACCACCTGGCACACCTCGACGGGCAACTCGCCCCGGCGGGCCCGCCACAGCAGGTCGAGCAGGCAGTGGTCGTAGCGCGAGACGAAGAGCGCCACCCGGGTCGGCACGGAGGCGGCGCGGAACCGGAAGTCCGCGTCGAGCCGCGCCGCGACCTCCTGCCGGAACTCGCGCTCCAGCCGGGGCAGTTCCTTGTCCAGTCCCGGCAGGTGGAACACGACGCGCAGGAAGAACCGGCCGCCCGCGGGCCCGGTGGAGTCCTGGTCGGACTGCACGATGTTGGCTCCGCGCCGGTACAGGAACGACGAGACGCAGGCGACGACGCCCGGCCGGTCGGTGCAGGACACGACGAGCCGGCCGACGTCGGGGTCCGTCCCGTTCACAGCGTCGCGGGGACGGCGTCGGCGGACAGCGCGGCGGCCCGGCGGAGCGCGTCGGCCCGATCGGTCCGCTCCCACGGCAGGTCGAGGTCCGTACGCCCGAAGTGTCCGTAGGCGGCGGTCTGGCGGTAGATGGGACTGTGCAGTCCGAGGTATTCACGGAAGGCGGCGGGCCGCAGGTCGAAGTGCTCGGCCACCAGCGTCCGGATCAGCGAACGGCTCACCCGCTCGGTGCCGAACGTCTCGATGAGCACCGACACCGGCCTGGCCACCCCGATGGCGTACGCCACCTGCACCTCCGCCCGGCGGGCGAGACCGGCGGCGACCACGTTCTTGGCGACGTGACGCGCCGCGTAGGCGGCGGACCGGTCCACCTTCGAGGGGTCCTTGCCGGAGAAGGCACCGCCGCCGTGCCGGGCGAATCCCCCGTAGGTATCGACGATGATCTTGCGTCCGGTGAGTCCCGCGTCACCCACCGGGCCGCCGATCACGAACCTGCCGGTGGGGTTGACCAGCAGGCTCCGGTGGAGCGCGTCGGCGTCGTACAGCTCGGCCGGCAGCTCAGGGGTGACGACGTGCCGCCAGAGATCCTCGCGGATCCGCTCCAGGGAGACCTCCTCGGCATGCTGGGTCGAGATCAGCACCTGCTCCACGCCGACCGGGACGTCGCCCTGATAGCGCACCGACACCTGCGTCTTGCCGTCCGGGCGCAGGTAGCCGAGGGTCCCGTCCTTGCGGACGGCGGCGAGCCTGCGGGACAGCCGGTGCGCCAGCGCGATCGGCATCGGCATGAACTCGGAGGTCTCGTCGGTGGCGTAGCCGAACATCATTCCCTGGTCACCGGCGCCGGCTCGGTCGAACTCGTCGCCGGAGCGGTCCCGGCGATGCTCGTGCGCCAGGTCGACGCCCTGCGCGATGTCGGGTGACTGCTTGTCCAGTGCCACGAGAACGGCGCACGAATGGCCGTCGAAGCCGTAGGCCCCGTCGTCGTACCCGATCCCGTTCACGGTGTCCCGGACGATCTGCGTGTAGTCGAGCGACCGCGGGGCGGTGATCTCTCCCGCCAGGACGACCATGCCGGTGGTGATCAGGGTCTCGCAGGCGACCCGGGAGTGGGGGTCAAGGGTCAGCGCCGCGTCCAGCACGGCGTCCGACACCGCGTCGGCGATCTTGTCGGGGTGTCCCTCGGTCACCGACTCGGAGGTGAACACGTAGTCGTCGTCGATTCCCAATCGGGTCATTGCTCAGGCTCCTCGGGCGATGGTTCGAGCGGGTTCAGGTGGTGGGCGGCGCCGGTCGGTTCTGTCCGCATCGCGGGGGCGCCGGTCAGCCCGGTGTCCGCGCCGTGGGGGCGTCGGCGGGTTCGGTTCGCGCCGTGGGGGCGCCGGTCGGTTCGATCCGTACTGTGGCGGCGCCGGTCAGCTCGGTCCGCACCATGGCGGCGCCGGCGACCATGGCCGCGAGCTTGGCCCTGGCGACGGGCGCGGAGACGTTCCGCAGCCCGCAGTCGGGGTTGACGACCAGCCGGTCGGCGGGAACGAGGTCGAGCGCGCTCCGGATCCTGGACGCGACCGCCTTCGGGGTCTCCACGTCGGAGGACTTGACGTCGATGACGCCCAGCCCGATGGTGCGGTCCCAGCCGAACTTGTCGATCACCGGCAGGTCCGCGTACCCCTTGCGTGCGAACTCCAGGACGAGCTGGTCCACGGCGGCGTCGAGCACGGCGGGGAACAGGAAGTCGTAGTGGCCCTCCCACGAGGGGCGCGCGTAGCGGTTGCCGTAACAGACGTGCAGGGCCCAGGTGACGTCGACGCCCTCGGTGACGACGTTGACGGCCTTGATCGCCGTCTCCACCTCGCCGGGGTAGCCGGCCAGAAAGGGCTCGTCGATCTGCAGCAGCCGCGCGCCGCGCTCGGCCAGGGCACGCGCCTCGGCGTTGAGCACGCGCGCGATCGCCATCACGAGATCGCCGGGATCGTCGTACGCCTCGTTCCGCACCCGCCGGGAGAGTGAGAACGGCCCGGTGAAGGAGAACTTGACCGGATCGGAGGTCTGCTCGGTGGTGAAGGAGAAGTCGTCGGCCAGCATCAGCGGTGCCGTGGCCGCGGGCGGCAGCCGCTCGACGACCCTGGCCTCGTGGTAGTCGAAGTAGAAGTCCTTCGACGTCCGCGGGATGTCGATCCCCGGCATCCTGGCGAGGAAGTAGTCGATGTCGTTGTCGCGGCGCAGCTCGCCGTCGGACACGATGTCGATGCCGGCGATCTCCTGGTCCCGGAGCGCCGCCTTGATCGCCATGTCGTGCAGGTCCTGGAGCTGCGCGTAACTCATCCGGCCGCGGTAGTAGTCGGTCTTCAACCGCTCCATCCACTCGGGAACCGGGTAGGAGCCCACGACGCTGGTGGGAAGCAGGGGCAGGCGGCCCATGAGGTCGGCCTGGTGGAGCGCGGCCATCAGTCCCTCACCTGCGCCGTCATCGTGACGATGTTCCCGCCCGCCCGATGGGCGAAGGGCGCGTAGTGCACGTCGAAGCCGTTACGCCGGCCCACATGCGCCAGCAGCGGCCCGTTCACCCAGTTGACGACGGACCCCTCGTACTTCCCCGGGCCCCGGAAGTTGGTCCGATAGGCGTGTACGTCGGTGACGAACAGGTCGTGGCAGACGAGCCTGCCGAACGGATGCAGGAGCCGCAGGCTGTCGGCGAAGCTCGCCACCGCCCCGTTGCTGACGTGCATGCGGATGTCGGCGCCGGATTCGAGCAGGGGCCGCAGCAGCTCCCCGCTCATGGACGGCGCGAGGGAGTAGAGGTCGAGGCCGGCCAGCGGGACGTACCGCTCCTCCAGCCTGACCATGCCCCACACCGTCCGCCAGAAGGAGACGGCGGCGTCCACGTCGGCGAAGCGGGTGGGGTCGGTCTCGGCCAGCAGCCCCGGCCCCAGCCGCAGCAGCCTGTGCACCAGAGCCGGCAGTTCGCCCACCGAGGCCCCCACCGACTCGGCGAGCTCGGTCACGGTGGCGTCGTCGAGGTAGGCGCGGGTCTCCACCCGGTAGGTTCGGCCGCCCAGCTGGGCGACCTCGTCGGTCGGCAGGTTGTCGTAGACGTTGGAGATGTAGACGAGGAAGACCTTGTACTTCAGGAAGCCGAGCGAGGTGCACGGCGTCGTCGCGTCGAGCACGAACGAGCTGATCCGCGCCCGATGCTCATCGACCGCCTCACGGGCCAGATCGAGCACATGCTGGGAGTAGTCGCACATCATGTAGTGCAGGCGCCGGTAGTAGCCGCGTCCGTGCTCGGCGTCGAGGGCGCGAAACTCGTCCAGGAAGACCTTCGCCTGGCTGCCGTTGCCCACCCCGAGCTCGACGACGTACAGCTCCTCGGGCAGGGCGTCGCCGTCGGCCAGCGCATCCCAGACCTCGAAGAGGTCACCGATCACGTCGCGCGCGGCGTCGCGGTTGTGCGCGTCACTCTCACCGCCCGGCAGCGCCTGCTCGTACCCTCGCCCGGTGGACTTCTCCCACAGGTCCAGGTCCTTCCAGTAGCGGGCGTTGAACTCCCAGACGCGGCTGCGGCTGCCGGGACCCCAGTCCTCCAGCAGGACGCGGCCGTTCGCGCTCCCCCGCCGCAGCGCCGCGGTGACCTCCTCAAGGGAGATGACGGCACTGCGCCGTACGTCGACGGCGATCTCCACGGCGTCGTCCCTGGCGCCCAGGGGCACGATGGCGGGGCCGGGCCTCGCGCTCGGCTGCGGGCACTGCAGGATCGGCCGGACGTCGACCACCTCGCGGAAGTTCGACTTGTACTGGACCCAGTCGCACACGAACCGGACCTTGTCGAGGTCCGTGGAGCCCTCCCGCAACGCCTCGACGACGGGCGCGAGCGAGGTCATCAGGTCCAGGGAACTCGTGCCGCTGAGTTTGGAGTGAGGCCGGAAGTCAACGAGCATGACCGATGCCCTCCATGGAGTGGTGGCGGTTGTGATCGGAAAGCGCGGTCGGCGGCCGGGGGACACCGGCCCGCCGCAGGATGTCGGGCACGCCGTGCTCGTAGCCGAGCGCCATGAGATGGACGCCCGCGACATCGGGGATCGTGGCGAGCCGCTGCACGGTCTCCACGCACATCTGGATCCCCTCCTCGGCGACCCGGTCGGCGGGTACCCCGCGCAGCCTCCGGTCGACGTGGTCGGGAACATGCACGCCGGGGACGGAGGTGCGCATGTACTCCAGGGCGCGCAGCGAGCGGATGGGGCCGACACCGGCGATGATCTTGCAGCGTTCGGTGACGCCGAGATCCCGCAGGTCGGCCATCCACCGTTCGAATATGTCGAAGTCGAACACGTACTGCGTCTGGACGAACTCCGCACCTGCGGCCACCTTCTTGGCCAGCCGGCGGGCCCGGAACCCCAGCGGAGGCGCGAACGGGTTCTCGACCGTGCCGATCGACCAGGCCGGACGGGGGGAGACGGCCCTGCCGGAGATGAGCACGCCGTCGTCCCGCAGGGTTCGCGCGGTCCAGACGAGTTGCACACCGTCGAGGTCGAAGACCGGCTTGGCCTCGGGATGGTCACCGAACCGGGGGTGGTCGCCGGTGAGCAGCAACACGTTCGGGATGCCGAGGGCACCGGCCGCGAGGAGGTCCGACTGCAGGGCGAGACGATTGCGGTCGCGGCAGGTCAGCTGCATCACCGGCTCGACCCCGGCGCGCTGGGCGAGCAGGCTGCCCGCCAAGCTCGACATCCGGGCGTTCGCCCCCTGGTTGTCGGTGACGTTCGCGGCGTCGACCCAGCCCCGCAGGAGTTCCGCCTTACGGGTGACCGCCTCCGCGTCGGCCCCTCTGGGCGGGCCGATCTCGGCGGTGACGGCGAACCTGCCGGCGGCGAACGCGGCGCGCAGCCCACCTCCCGCCGGCTCGGCGCTCATCGCGGACTCAACCCCAGCTCGCGCCGCAGCAGCGGGCGGGGGTCGTCCGGGCCGGGCGCCACCCCCAGCCCGTCATCGCGGCCCTGCCAGTAGTTCACCCACGAGCTGCGGTCCCACGCGCGGTGATCGACCGGACGCTGCAGCAGGTCGAGGTCGGCGCCGTGCCCGCCGCCCTGCGCCCGCTCGATCGCGGTCACCCAGACGCAGACCAGATCGGGATGGACCTCACAGCGGCCGGAGGCGGACACCCCGCCACATGGGCCGTTGCGCAGTTGCTTCGGGCAGGTCATCGGGCAGGTGTAGCCGGTGTCGGGCAACGCGCACTGACCGCACATGCGGCATCCGTACAGCTGTTCCTTCGCCACCCGCTCCGCGCGGGTGAACCAGCGATAGGTCCGCTGCCTGCGTTCGAGCCAGGCACCGACCCTCCGGTACACGGGATTCGTGGCGAGGAAAGGGTGGAGGGCGTAACTGAGCCGAGCCCCGATTCGGGGGATCACGGGGCGAGGCCATCCGCCGCCGGGTGCGTTCCGCTCGTCGAAGCCCACGATCTCCTCCTTCTGGATACGCGGCCGGAAATCACCGTTGACCTGGCCGGAAAAGACGCGGCCGGATCGTTCGGCGAATTTCGTTCAACCGCTGAGATCGAGGCTGCCAGAGCGTGCGACGGGTGTCTTAGGCCCGCACACCAACACTGGGAGGACGTTCGTTGTGATGGCCCACAACCCGCTCGGCGCCGTCACGACACCTTCCGCGGTGGGGCACGCTCCTTCTCGTCGGGCTCGTCGGGCTCGTCGGGCTCGTCGGGTTAAGGGCGACCGCCGGGTGTCGCGCGGCCGTATCCGCCCCTACGGCGGGACCGCGTCCACGGAGGTGGTGGACAGGCGCGCGACACCATGGCCTCGATCGCACCGAGGCCGACGATACGTATAGGGAAAGTCGGCTGATTGAGCGATTCGCGGTTTTTGTAGAGCTATGAGCGCATCACGATTTCAGCGCTTGTGGGTGAGCTTGTCGCTACATACTGCCTTTAGAGGGATTCGGCGTTATTATCGGCAAAGTCCTCCGCGATCAAGCGGACCCCGATCGAAGCGAAGGTGGCGAGGTGTCCGAACGCGGCGAAGACGGGAACGAGACGACGCTGAACAAGGGGCAGCTGCCTGCGGAGATCGACACGACGAAGCCCAGCATCGCGAGGGTCTACGACTGGTTCCTGGGCGGCAAGGACAACTTCGCCATCGACCGGCAGGTCGCCGAGGCGGCGATGAAGATCTCCCCAGGAGCCCAGCAGGCAGGGCAGGACAACCGGGCCTTCCTGCGGCGGGTCGTGCACCACATGGTGGCCGAGGGGGGGATCAGGCAGTTCATCGACATCGGCTCCGGCCTGCCCACCCAGGGCAACGTGCACCAGGTGGCGCAGGAGGTCGATCCGGCGGCCCGAGTGGTCTACGTGGACAACGACCCCATGGTGCTGGTCCACGGGCGAGCGCTGCTCGCCGCCGACGACAGCACGACGGTCATCCAGGCGGACGCTCGCGACCCACGGTCGATCCTGGAGAACGACCAGGTCAAGAGGTTCATAGACTTCAGCGAGCCGGTGGGGCTGCTGATGCTGAGCATCCTGCACCATCTGCACGACGACGACGATCCCGCGGGAGTGGCGGCCACGCTGCGCGCCCCGCTGGTGTCCGGCAGCTTCGTGGCGATCTCGCACTTCTGCAATCCCGGTGAGGCGCACCCGGCGGCGTCCCAGCAGGCCACGACGGTCGAGAAGCTCTTCAACGAGAACCTCGGCACCGGCCGCTGGCGCACCCCGGACGAGATCACGGAGTACTTCGGCGACTTCGAACTGGTCGAACCTGGCCTCGTCCCGCTCCCCGAGTGGCGTGCCGAGCCGAGCTTCTTCGTCAAGAACGCCCTGCTGTACCACACCTACTACGGCGGCCTGGCCCGCAAGGCCTAGAACCTGTTCCAAAGGCAGGTGAGCCGGTCGTTGACGGCGGCGTGTGGACGAACCACTGCCACAACCTCGCGCACGCCGACCAGGGGACGCCCTGCATCTGCGGTACGAGGGCGTGACATTCCCCTTTCACGGCGGGCACGGCGGCCGGCACCGCGTGGAAGTTTCACGGCGGGGTGGGGCGTCCCGCCACCGGGCGGAAGTGGTTTTCGCAGGAGACGAGCGGGGACGGGCCGGCGCGGAAGGATCATGCTGTGGGCAACCGGTTGCCCGGATTTTGCGGCTATATAAGGATTCTCGCGTGACTGATCGCGCGCCCGCCGGACCGGTGGAGATCACGGAGTCGGAGCGGGAACCGGCCGCCGCGGAACCCGGCGCAGGTCCCGGCGAGACGACCGCCGAGACCTCCAGTGAGACGACCGCCGAGACTTCCGACGAGACGACCGGCGAGTCGACCGACGAGGTGGCCGGGCGGCGGTGGGTGCCCAGGTTCCTGACCGACCCCGGCGACCGGCTGGCCCTGCTCCTATGGGCGCTGTCGCACGTCGGTGTGCTGATCTACGCCTACCTGGCCGGCCCTGGCCGGACCACCGACCCCTTCCTCAACCGGTTCACCCGCTGGGACGCCGAGAACTTCATCGCCATCGCCCAGTTCGGCTACGACGGCCCCCCGGGCATGCAGGACGCCGAGAAGCTGCCGGCGTTCTTCCCCGGCATGGCGATACTGATCAGGATGATGCGGCCGGTCGTCGAGGACGGCCGGCTGGCCACGATGATCATCTCGCTGGTGGCCAGCGCGGTGCTCGCGGTGATGCTGTCGCGGCTCGCCGAGACGTACGCGGCAGGCAGCGGCCGGTACACGGTGGCGGCGCTGTTCCTCAGCCCGTTCGCCGTGTTCCTGTACTCCGGCTACTCGGAGGCGCTGTTCCTCGCCCTGGCCGTCTCGGCGTGGCTGTTCGCCAGGAACGGCCGCTGGGAGGACGCCGCGCTGTTGGCCACCGGAGCGGCCACGGTGCGCATCTCCGGCCTGTTCCTGGCCTTCGGTCTGCTCGTCATGTTCCTGGTGGCGGAGAACGGCCGCAAACGCCCGGGCGGGTGGCGCCTGCTGCCCTGGCTCGCGCTCCCCGGTGTGCCGCTCGCGCTGTACAGCTTTTACCAGTGGACCCGCACCGGCGACTGGCTGGCCTACAACTCGGTGCAGGACCGGTTCTGGGGCCGGCACGCCGTCTGGCCGTGGGAGGCGCTCGCCAACACCTGGAGCATGTCCGACGACGTCGCCTCGCTCACCACGTCCTACTACGAGGAGATCATCTCGGCCGCGGTGCTGCTGGTGCTGGCCGTCTGCCTCGCGGTACGGCGCAGGTGGCCGGAGCTCGCGTACATCGCCCCCCAGGTGCTGTCCTTCCTCACCCTGTCGTCGTTCTACATGTCGATCGGCCGGGGCTCGCTGACCTGGTTTCCCCTGTGGATCGCCATCGGCGTCGCGGGGGTGCGAAGGCCCTGGGTGTGGCTGGTGAGCATGGCCATCATGATCCCGGTCATGGCGATCAACACCGGGAACTTCACCACCGGCGCGTGGATCGGCTGACACCGCCCTCCGGGCCGGGACTTTTTCAAGTGCCGGCCACCATCGGAGAGCTGATCCGCATCTTGCGGCGCGGGTAGTGAGAACGCATCCCCTCCGTCGGCGGCCTCATCCAAGAATTCGGCATCGCCCTCCAGCCCGCACAATGCGGGCCGCGTTTCCTCGGTTGCGGACGAGGTGATGGTCGCTGGGCTTCATCGACCATTCGTTGAAATCTCAGAGTGCACTCATGCTCGTGGCTCGGTCTCGACGACGAGCGTGTAATCAACGCCTGTGTGGAAGTCGCCGGCGGATCCGCGAATGGTCAGTGTGTGACGACCGGGCCGCAGTGGCTGGAGCCGCGCCCAGATGCCGCAAGCGTAGGATCTGGTCTTTCCCTCCTCGCCCGTCAGAGGGTTGTCCGCCACCCCGGTCACGACAACGTCGTCGTCTTCCATCCGTTCAAGCGCGACCGGCTCGCCGTCGAGGGTGGCTCCGCCTTCCGCGATGGCCAGGAACTTTTTGCATTTCGCCTCGGAGCAGAGCCGATTCACCAGCGGGAACACCATCGGTCGTCCGGCGGGAACCCTGCATGTCCGCTGCGAGGTACCGCCGAAGGTTCCGGCGAGGAACCATACGTCCTCCGGCTGGTTCCGGTCGCAGAACTCCCCGGTCGTGTCCATCACGGGGTTCGTGCTCTCGCCTTCCGAGGCCGCCCAGGTCCACCAACGCCCCTGGATCGTTTCCGCCGACGAGGTCACCGGTTTCGGAGAGGCAATTCTGCCCGCGCCGCTCTCTTGAACCACCCCACAGCCGACGAGAAGACCAGCGGCCAGAAGAAACGGTAGGGCGGCTCTAAAAGACATCCGGGAATCATAGCCCCGAAGCCTTCATGGGATCAGGCGGAGAGCCGTCCCAGGATTCGTGGAAACCGATGGTGTTCGGGCAGAACTCGGCGTGTTCGGTGCCTTCAAAAGTCTCGAGACGAGACCGAGCAGCGACTCCGTCGTTGCGACCCGATGAAGGTACAAAGAGAGGCGGCTTGCCCGATCGGTGTGGCGAGGAGCGTGGCGCGCCGCTTCGTCACCCGGTCCCGAGGTTCTTGTTGTATTCCTCGACCAGCTTGAAGAACTCGGATTCGGTGGCGGCGAACTTCGTGATGCCCTTCTTCGGGTCGGTCGTCACGAAGAACAACCAGGGGCCGGCGGCCGGCTTCAGGGCGGCTTCGATGGCGTCGGCGCCCGGGTTGCCGATGGGGCCGGGCGGCAGGCCGCGGTGCGCGTAGGTGTTGTACGGCGACCGGCTCTTGAGATCCTCGTTCGAGGCCCTGATGCCGAGTTTGTCCAGGCCGTACAGGACCGTGCTGTCCAACTGCAGATTCATCTCGGGCGTGTGGTTCAGCCGGTTGTAGATGACCTGCGCGATCTTGGGCATGTCGCGCCTGCCGGCCGACTCGGCCTGGACGATGCTGGCGATGGTCAGGATCTCCAGTGGCGTACGGCCGACACGTCTGGCACCGTCCACCAGGTCGCCGTCCTCGGCGGCGCGATTGAAGCGTGTCACCATCGCGGCGAGGATCTCGTCGGCGCTCGACGTGGGCGAGATCTCATAGGTCGCGGGAAAGGCGAATCCTTCCAGCCTGCCCTTGGCGTAGGCGGGAAGGCCGAGCGCCTCACCGTCCTCGGCGGCCCGCTCGAACTCCTTCAGCGGCTTGCCGGTGGCGGTCGACAGATCCTTCAAGACACCGGAGAGCCGCTGTCCTTCGTTCACCGTCACGGTGATCCGGGTCTCCGCACGTGTCTCGCCGGAGCCCTGCCCGGTGAGAACCCCGGGGGTCGCCGTCCGTGAGGACAGACCCTGAACCGCGAGCGTGGATCCGATCGCCAGCACGGCGACGGCTGCTGCCGCCGCCGGCACGAGGCCGCGGCGACGGGATCGGCTCCCGTTGACGTGGAGGAACCGGCCAGGCGGGGGCGGCTGCTCCTCACGGGCCATGTCGGAAAGAGTCTCGCGCAGCAGATCCTCGATGTTCATCCGAACTCCCTTACGGTGCTCAGCTCAGGCGCCGCCTTCTTCAGGCGCTCCAACGACCGGTAAATCTGGCTGCGGACCGATCCCACCCTGAGGCCGAGCAGCCGGGCGATCTCGGTCTCGGACAGGTCCTCGAAGTAACGGAGCACGAGAATGGTCCGCTGCCGGGGTGTCAGCCGGGCGAGAGCCGTACGCATCACCAGGCGAAGGTTCACCATCTCGGCGTGCTCCTCGCCGATCTGGTCGGGCAGCCATCCGGTGGGCACTTCCGCGACACGGGAACGGCGCCGCCACCAGCTCACCTGCTCGTGGTACATGACGCGACGGACGTAGCCCTCGATGGCCGCGGTGTCGCGCAGGCCGCGCCACTTCGCGGCGGTCTTCGCCAGCGCCGACTGCACCAGGTCCTCGGCGGCGTGCCGGTCACCGGTCAGCAGATACGCGGTACGGAACAGCGCCCCTGAGCGATCGATGACGAACTTCCGGAAGTCCGCCTCAAATCCTGGATCCACCTGTCCTCCTCGCGATGTCACCAAGCAAGGACGAGGACAGGGCGTGGATCTATGCCGGCATGACCGAACCGATTCACATCAGAACCGCGACGTTCGGTGGCAGGGCATGCGGCGCCGTCACTCGTCGTCGAAGGCACCGAGCAGGGTGTCGCGGTTCACGTCGAGATAGCGGATGTCGGCCTCGTACAGGTCGGCGTGACCGTCTTCGATGTGGGACAGGAACGCCTCGTGGCCTTGTTCCGCCTGATCGTGCATGAGGTCGATGAGGGCGCGCAACCGGTCGGCGACGGCATCGAGGAGTGTCGTGTCGGCGGGAATGCCGTAGACGCGGCAGAAGCGGGCGGCGCGACGCCCCTGCTCCATGGGGCCGCCGTAGCCGTCGGGGTTGCCCGGTGCGTGCAGGGGGGCGAACCGGTAGGCCGCGTACGCCACGTCCCAGAGGCGCGGGCCCGGGTGCGCGGCGTCGAAGTCGATGAAGCCCACGGCCAGGCCGTCGCGCACCACGCAGTTGTAGGGTGCGACGTCGCCGTGGCAGACGACCTCGACGGGAGAGCGGGCGGGGAGCCACCACCGGTCGCCGGGAGCGGTCGCGAACGTGGCGCTGGCGTCGTGATAGCGGCGCAGCAGCGTGGCCGCCGAGTCGAGGAGTTCGAGGGTACGCAGTTCGGGCGGGAGCGCCTCGTGTACCTCCCCGTGCAGGAAGGTCAGCATCTCCGCGCCGTCGGCGTCGAAGCCCAGCGGCTGGGGGGCGCCGTCGAAGCCCTGCGCGCGTACGTGCCGCAGCAGCCGGTGGATCGTCGGTGATGCCGCCGAGGCCGGTCGGTGGACGACATCGCCGTGCCGGCGCACCACGTTCACGCCGCCGCGCAACTCTTTTCTCTCGGTCATCTCGCACGACCTATGACGAACACGTGGCCTTCCCGGCGCGTCCGGAGGCTGCTGCTCGACGTTTCAACGCCAGGTACGCAGACATTTGGGCAGGCTAGCACTCGTTATCACTTCCCATGGGCCGCGTCGGATCAGGGCGGCGCGCATCCCTGCCGCGGTCACCGGAGGGCTTCACTTTGGAAAGTGGTTGGCGCGGGACACGGGGGGTTTGGGAGGGTGCGTGCATGGCGAAGGCGGTGGAGGCGCGTGATGTGGCGGGGTTGGCCGAGGCGACCCGGGGCGGTGAGCGGATCAAGTATCTGATGTTCTGGGGGCATCGGCCGCCGCGTTCCGGAGGGGTAGGGGCCGGGTGCCTATCGCAGTGGTGGCCGGCGGACTTCGTGGTGGACGGCGTGGTCTACCGTACGGCGGAGCACTTCATGATGGCGGGCAAGGCGCGGCTGTTCGGTGACGAGGAGAGCGCGGCGGCGATCGTGGCGGCCGATCACCCCGGGCAGGTCAAGGATCTCGGACGACGTGTACGGGGCTTCGACGAGGAGAAGTGGACGGCGGCTCGCTTTGACCTGGTGGTTCGCGGCAACTTCGCGAAGTTCGGCCAGAACGCCGATCTGCGGGAGTTCCTGCTGGGCACCGGTGAGCGGGTGCTGGTGGAGGCGAGCCCCGTCGATCGTGTCTGGGGGATCGGACTGGCGGCCGACGACGAACGAGCCGATAAACCGGAGCTGTGGCCGGGGCTGAACCTGCTGGGGTTCGCCCTGATGGAGGTGAGGCAGGCCCTTCGGCGATCGTGACGGTGACGATGTGATCGATGCCGACGGTGTCGCTCATGCGGTGGGGAGCGCCGGTCGCCCTCACATATTCGCAGGAGCCAGCCGGGCAGCTCGTTTCGCCATGGAAGGTTGCACCTTCAACACGAGCCGGTAGAGGCCTCGCATTCGAGGCGGGTGCTCCTGCCAGTACGTGAGGGCCTGATGGAGCATCTCTTTTCCACAGACCTCCGCCACCCTGCGGTCCAGTGCGTAGATCTGCTGTCTCATCATGATCGGCATTCCGATCATGATGAAAAATATCAGCGCCACCACGGCGGCGGGGATGGGTGAGCTGAACAGGAAGATCAACGGGGCTGCAACGAGGCCGATCACAGCGCCGAGGCCGAGCGAGGTCGCAGCTGAGACACCTTCCTTACGGACGCGTGTGCGGTCGGATGCCGCGACGGCCCACGCGAGATCTGCGTCCTGTACCTGCCTGGGCAGAGTGTCGAAGCCGGCTCCGATGACGATCAGGGAGTTCTTGCCGCGTCTTTTCAGGATGCAGTCCGCTCCTTGGGGCGGTTCGCCGTGGACCACGTCAGGTGGGTTGATCCCGAACCGCTGGGACAACTCCTCAACGCGAAGACGCAGTTCATCCATGCTCACGGGGCCAGCTTCGCGTAAGGAGATCACATCTCAGTCGCGATCGACACGTCATCTGCGGGGCGTTGTTCGCCGGTGAAAATCGAGTGACATGTCGCACTGTTCGCGGGAATGCTGGGGGCGACCGATGAGTTTTGTCGGTGGTGTGCGTCAAACTCTGCATGACCGCAACGTCTTGCGAGACCTGAGGCTGGGACGCCAGCCCCATGACCGCGTCGTGTTCGACGCCACCGATCTCATCTTCGACAACCCCGATTGAGGAGCCGTGTCCAGCCTCCAGCTCGATTCACCAGCCAAGTCCGCGACCGCTGGTTCAGGTCGCACCCCGCCCGTGATCCGGCTGTTGGTGCTCGCCACATTCGTGGTCATCCTCAACGAAACGATCATGATTAACGCGATCCCGCAGTTGATGGACGCGTTGCACATCAACGAGCAGACCGCGCAGTGGCTCTCGACCGCCTTCATGCTGACCATGGCCGCGGTCATCCCGATCACCGGGTGGTTCCTGCAGCGGGTGTCCACCCGCAGCGCCTACACCGTCGCGATGGGTCTGTTCCTGCTCGGCACGGCGTTGGCCGCCGTCGCGCCGTCGTTCGAGGTGCTGCTGGGCGCCCGCATCGTCCAGGCGTCGGGGACGGCCGTGATGATGCCGCTGCTGATGACCACGTTGATGCAGGTGGTGCCCAGGTCGGAGCGGGGCCGGGTGATGGGCAACGTCAGCCTCGCCATCTCGGTCGCGCCGGCCATGGGTCCGGCGGTCTCGGGAGTGATCCTCAATTTCGGGTCCTGGCGGCTGCTGTTCGCCGTGGTGCTCCCCATCGCCGCCTTGATCACGTGGGGTGGCCTGAGGCAGCTCAAGAACGTCGGGGAGCCCGAGGTCAGCACCATCGACTGGTTGAGCGTGGTGACCGCGGCCGCCGGTTTCGGCGGCCTGGTCTACGGGCTCAGCAGGTTCGAGGGCGGTGACGTCGCCGTCGCCGTCACGACCGTGGCGGCGGGTCTGCTCGCCATTCTCGTCTTCGTCCTCCGCCAGGTGTCGCTGCAGAAGCGCGACATACCGCTGCTGGACCTGCGCACCCTGCGATACCGCACCTATACGGTCGCGCTGATCCTGATGTCGGTGTCCTTCATGGCGATGCTCGGCTCGATGATCCTGCTGCCGCTGTACCTCCAGAACGTCCGTGGGCTCAGCGCCCTGCAGACCGGGCTCCTCGTGATGCCGGGTGGTCTCGCGATGGGTCTGCTCGGTCCGGTCGTCGGCCGTCTGTTCGACCGGTTCGGCGGTCGGGTGCTGGTCGTCCCCGGCGCGATCGGGATCACGCTCGCGCTCACCGGCTTCACCCAGATCACGATGACGATGCCGTTCTGGCAGCTCCTCGGTCTGCACGCGCTGCTGATGGTGAGTCTGGCCCTGGCCTTCACACCGGTGTTCACCCTCGGGCTCGGGGCCGTTCCGCCGCCGCTCTACTCCCACGCCAGCTCGATTCTGAGCACGTTGCAGCAGGTCGCCGCAGCGATGGGTACCGCGCTTGTGATCACCGTGATGAGCGCGCGAGCCGGTGCCCTGAGATCTGAGGGAGCCACGGAGGTGCTCGCCACCCTCGGCGGTATGCGGTTGGCCTTCATCATCGGTGCGGCGCTGTCCGTGATCGTGATCATCACCGCCCTGCTCCTGCCCGCCCGAGCGGACGGTCCCGCCCACGCGGACGGCCACGAGGACAGCCACGCGGACGGTCCCGGCCACGCGGACGGTTTCGCTCAGGAGGGCACCTCCGCCAAGGGGGACGGCTCGGACCAGAAGGACGTCCCTGCCGGAGTGGGCGGCACCGCCGACGAGGTCGAGAAGGTCCGGTCGACGGAGCCGGTGTGACGACGTGGGGGCATGTGCGGGCAGGGACCGTTCAGTCCGTCGGTGGTCCCGTCTCCAGCAGTCGGCCCTCGGAGAGCCGCAGCCAGCGGTCGATCCTGATCTCGGCGAGGAAGCGTTCGTCGTGGCTGACCACGACGAACGCGCCCTCGTAGGCGCTGAGCGCGCTCTCCAGCTGGCCGACGCTGACCAGGTCGAGGTTGTTGGTCGGTTCGTCCAGCAGCAGTAGCTGCGGTGCCGGTTCCGCGTACAGCACGCAGGCCAGGGTGGCGCGCAGGCGCTCACCGCCGGACAGCACCCCGACCGGCAGGTGAGCGCGGGCGCCACGGAACAGGAAGCGGGCGAGCAGGTTCATCCGCTGGTCCTGCGGCATCACGGGGGCGAACGCGGCGAAGTTCTCCGCCACGGTGCGGCCGGGATCGAGCAGGTCCAGTCGTTGGGACAGGTAGGCGACCCGGCCGTCGGCCCGCCTGGCCTGACCGCCCTCCGGTTCGAGGTCACCGTTGATCAGACGCAGCAGGGTGGACTTGCCGGTGCCGTTGGAGCCGGTCAGTGCGATCCGCTCGGGTCCCCGGATCGTCAGGTCGGCGCCCTCTCCCGCGAACACCTCCCGCTCACCGTAGTGGACCCGCATCCCCCTCCCGAGGAAGACCGTGCGTCCCGCGGGGACGTTGGTGCCGGGCAGTTCCAGCGTGATCTTCTGCTCGTCGCGCAGTGCCCGGCCCGCCTCGTCGAGCCGGGCCTTGGCGTCGTTGACCCGCGCCGCGTGGGTCTCGTTCGCCTTTCCCGCCGACTCCTGGGCGTCGCGTTTCATCGTTCCCGCGAAGATCTTCGGCAGGCCGGCGTCCTTGAGGTTGCGGGCGGCGTTGCTCGCCCGGCGTGCCGCCCGCTCGCGGGCCTGCTGCATCTCCCTTTTCTCCCGCTTGACCTCCTGCTCGGCGTTGCGGACGTTCTTCTCCGCGACCTCCCTGGCGGCCCGGACGGACTCCTCGTAGGCGGTGAAGTCACCGCCGTAGGAGCGGACCTCGCCCCGGTCGAGTTCGGCGATGCGGTCCATGCGGTCCAGCAGCGCTCGGTCGTGACTGACGAGCAGCAGGCAGCCGTTCCAGTCTTCCAGCACGTCGTAGAGCTTGTGGCGCGCGTCCAGGTCGAGGTTGTTGGTCGGTTCGTCCAGCAGCAGGACGTCGGGCCGCTTCAGCAGCTGTGCCGCCAGGCCGAGAGAGATGATCTGGCCACCGCTGAGGGTGCGCAGGTGCCGGGTGAAGGGGATCTCCCCGAGGCCGAGCCGGTCCAACTGGGCACGGGTGCGCTCCTCGATGTCCCAGTCGTCGCCGATCGTGGTGAAGTGCTCCTCGTCGGTGTCTCCGGACTCGATGGCGTCCAGGGCCCTGATCACCGGAGCGATCTCCAGGACCTCGGCGACGGTGAGGTCGCCGGTGAGCGGCAGGGTCTGCGGGAGGTAGCCGAGCACGCCCTCGACGGACACACTTCCGCCGCCGGGCCGGTACTCCCCGGCGATCAGCTTGAGCAGCGTGCTCTTCCCCGCGCCGTTCGGTGCGACGAGGCCGGTACGGCCGGCACCCACGGTGAAGGACAGATCCTGGAAGACCGGGGTGTCGTCGGGCCAGGAGAAGGAAAGGTTCGAGCAGATGATGAACGCATCGGACATGCGAGAGACCTCGTATGGGAGGCGGGCGCGCGTCGGAGCCGCCCGGCGGGGATCGATGGGCTGACGACAGAGGTGGCCACGGCGTCGGCGCTCCTACGCGCCCGCCGGTGGCCGATCACTTCCGGTATCACCCGGAGATGTCGTCGTCGCCTATCACGTCTGGTCTCCCTGATTCCCTGTCACTCGTAGCCCAGCATATTGGACGTGAAAGGGTGCGGGCGCGATGCCGTCACCCCGGGTCCCGCGGTCGACGGACGCGCCGGAGAATGGCTACTTGTCCGCCCAGCGAGCGAAGAGGGATGCGGTCGTCGACCGCCGGTCGGGTCGGGGTCACGATACGGCGGGAAGTCGTCTTCGCGGTGCCGCGCTACGTGGACATATAAGCTAGGTGGCGAATATGCCAGGCACTCACATAAATTGTCCGTATGCCGGTCCCCCTGAAGGTGGATCGTCCGGTAACCACCCCATCGTGAGGAGTCCGTCAATGCCGCGGGAAGGCGTCGGACCGGATTTCATCGAGGCACTGGCCCGGGGGTTGGAGGTCGTCACCGCCTTCCAGCCCAACCGGCCGGTGATGTCACTGACCCAGGTGGCCACGGCGACCGGTCTGGCCAGGCCGACCACCCGCCGCATCCTGCTCACCCTCCAGGAGCTGGGTTACGTGCGTTCGTGCGAGGGAGGGTTCGCGCTCACCCCTCGGGTGCTGGACCTGGGGGTGGCCTACGTGCGTTCGATGGGGTTGTGGGACGTCGCCCGCCCGCACCTGGAAAGGCTCGTCGCCCGTACGGGTGAGTCGTGCTCGATCGCCCAGCTCGACGGCTCCGACATCGTCTACGTGGCACGGGTCGCGGTTCCCAAGATCGTGGGCCTGGCCGTGCAGATCGGCACCCGGTTTCCGGCGCAGGCGACGTCGCTGGGCAAGGTCTGCCTGGCCGCGCTCACCCCCGAGGAGGTGGAGCGCGTGCTGGCCGAGCCGTCCCGTTCCGGCATCGAACCGCGGCGGATCGGCCGCGAGGAGCTGGCCGCCGAGCTGCGCGAGGTCCGCGCGCGCGGCTGGGCGTTCACCGACGAGCAACTCGCGCCGGGGATCCGTTCGGTCGCCGCGCCGCTGCGTGACGGGTCAGGACGCGTGATCGCCGGGATCAACGTGAACAGCCACGCCGCGGAGACCTCGCTGGAACGGCTCCTGGAGGAGCACCTTCCTCCGCTGCTCCAGACCGCCGGTGAGATCAGCGCGGACTTCGCCCGGCTGGAGACGGTGCCTCACGTGACCCGGTGACCCGGTGGTGCCCCGCGTGACCCGGACCTGGACCTGGACCCGGATTCGGCCCCGGACGATCGTGTCCTGACCGTTCGTCCGGGGTTGTCGGGTCGATCAGGGCGTTCCGGAGTCGTCCGGGCTGTCTTGACCGTCCGGGGCGTTCAGGGGATGAGGACGATGCGGCCGGTCGCGGTGCCCTCGCGTTGGCGCCGCCACGCCTCCTCCGCCTCCCGCAGCGGCAGGCTCTCGTGGGTGACGGACAGGTTGCCGAGCAGGACCTGTTCGGAGATGAGCGTGAGCGAGGCGGCGCGCTGCTCCGGGGTCAGCTCGTTGTTGGTGTAGCCGAGCAGACGCAGTGATTTTCCGCGGAGGGTGGCCGAGTCGATCGGGCAGGTCTCGCTCGCCGAGCTGCCGAGGTTGACCAGCCTGCCGCCGGGACGCAGGGTGCGCGCGGCGGCCGCGGCCGGTACGCCGAACAGCGGGTCGAGCACCAGGTCGATTGGTCCGTCGGCGACGGCGGCGAAGCGCGCGGCCAGTTCGGCGACGTCCTCGGTGTCGAGCGTGACGACGGCGTCGGCACCGGCCAGCTCGGCCCGTTCCCTGGCGGCGGCGGACCGCGCGCCCGCGACGACCCTGCGGGCACCGGCGAGGCGGGCGAGCTGGACGGCCGCCTGGCCGACCACGCCACCGGCGCCGAGCACCAGGACCTGTTCTCCGGCGACCAGCTCACCGCGCCAGGTCAGCGCCTGGTGCGCGGCGATGGCCGACAGTCCCAGGGCGGCGATCGCCACCGGGTCGACTCCCGAGGGAAGTCTCACCAGACTGCCCTCGGGGACGCGGGCGACCTCGGCCATGCTCCCGTCCCCGGGGGCCATCCCCGCCGAGGTCGCGAACCACACCGGTTCGCCCTCGACGGTCCCGACCCCCTGCACACCCGGCACGTACGGGGTCCGTGGCCTGCCGAAGTAGGACGTGCCGCTCGCGCACAGCAGGTCGAGCGGGGTGACGGGGGCGGCCGTCACCTTGATCAGCGTCTCGCCCCGGACGGCCTCGGGCGCGTCCCGCTCGACCGGCACCGGGGGCCGGCCGGGTTCTTGGATCTCTATGGCGCGCATGGGCTCAGGTGGCGATGTCGGGATAGGGGAGCGCGAAGTGCGCGAGCCGTTGGGCGTACTGGAGCTGGAAACCGAGTGGCTCGTCGTGGTCGCGTTCGAACATCGCGATGAAGAGGGTGAGGGTGAGGAACGGGTGCGCCCCGAGTTCGAACAGCTTGGTGTAGTCGTGTTCGGTGAGCGCGGCGCGTTCGGTGTCGTCGAAGGAGAGCCAGGTGCTCGACTCGCCGTCGATGCAGTTGAGGATGCGGTTGGCCTGTTCTCTCTCCCACCACTCCACGGTGCCCCGGGGGTCCTCGCGGTAGCGTTCGACGAGTTCGGGGTCGCGGTCGACGGTGTAGAGGAACTTGTTCAGCAGGTACTTGCTCACTGGCCGACTCCGTTCGGGTACCAGGTGAAGTATGCCTCCATGGTGTGGAACAGGTCATAGGTGTCGACGTAGTCGGCCTTCTTGCCCTCGCCCGCGACGCCCATCATCAGCATGAAGTCCATGAAGCCGTGAGTGGCGTTGCCCGGCGCGTGCAGGCTGTCCAGCGTCACCTCCGACAGGCAGCCCTCAAGGTCACCGGTCGAGATCCATTCCACGGCGCGCCGGTCGAACTCCGGGTCGGGGCCGTGGGGGCCGAACTGCCGGGGCCCGCCCAGCTCCAGCGAGAGGTGCCCGGTGCCGATCACAGCGACCCTCATGTCCTGCGGCCAGGACTCCACCAGCTCGCGGATCGTCTTCCCGAGCTGTACGAAGCGCTTGGGCCTCGGCAGCGGCGGGGCGAAGATGTTGGTGTAGATCGGCACGATCGGCAGGTCGTTCTGCGGGCGCAGCGTGATGATCGGGCACGTGATCGAGTGGTCGATCCGCAGCTCGTTGGAGAACGCGAGGTCGAATCCCGCGTCCATACCCTCGCGCAGCAGGTAGGCCGAGAGGTCCTCCTGGCCTCTGAACAGCATGCGCGGCAGCCCGAACTCGCGTTCCTCGTTGTAGAAGTTGGCGTCGTAGAACGGTGCCTTGCCGATGAGGAACTGCGGCATGTTGTCCAGCCACAGCTGGTGGAAGTGGTCGGAGCCCACCATCACCAGCACGTCGGGACGCGCCTTGGTCAGGGTCTCGCGGAACGCCTCGACCTTGCGTACCCACTCGTCGGCGAACTCCGGGCGGTCGGCACCCGTCGCGGTGCTCGCCCGGTAGTAGAACGGGTGGTGCGTGGACGCGATCACCGCGACCAGCTCGGCCATGGGAACTCCTTGTCGTGCGGGGTGGGGGAGGTCAGGAAGGATCTTCCGGGGTGTACGGCACGGGCTCGACGGGCCGGTTGTTGAGGTCCACCGAGAGGAAGATGTCGTTGCCGACCGGGTTGCGTATCTCCTCGGCGAGCTGCCCGATCAGCCCGGCGGTCCTGGCGAGCAGGGCGAACCCGCGCAGCAGCTCCAGCGGCAGGCCCAGGTCGGCGAGCGCGGCGCCGCACACCCCGGCCCCGTTCAGCGGCAGCGTCCGGCCGAGCACCTGCGGATGCACCCGGCCGATCGCGGCGAACAGCGACAGGTGCGGCCCGAACAGATCCTCCTCGGTGGCGATCTCCATCAGCCGGGGGGTGCGCGGGTCGCCCTCCTTGTGGACGTGGTGGCCGAGCCCGGGGACGAACTTCCCGGCGGCGCGCCGCTCCTGGACGGTCTTCAGGGCGAGGGCGTCCCAGCCGTCGTCGCCCTCCGGGAGATCGCCGTCGACCGAGGTCAGCACGTCGTGCAGGAAGCGGCCGGTGTCCTCGGTGACGCCGAGGAACCTCGACCCGCCGCCCAGCAGGCCCGCCGCGAGCGCGCCCTGCACCGAGTCAGGCGCGGACAGGTAGGTGAGGCGGGTGACGATCGCGGTCGGGGTGAAGCCGTGGTCGGCGAGTGCGGCCAGGACGGCCTCGAACACCCGCACCTCACCGCGCTCCGGCCGCCGCTGGGTCGCCAGCCAGAAGGCCAGCTCGCCGAATCCGACCTCGCCCATGACGTCGGCCGCCAGGTCGTGGCCGAGCAGGGTGATCTTCTTGAGGCTGGAGGCGCCGAGCGCGGTCGGGTACTCGGGACGGTCGATCCGTTCGGTCACGGTCGTTCTCCTTGGCGTCTCGCGTGGTTCGGTGCCGTGCTCGTCCGATGCGGTCACGGGCGTTCTCCGTCGCGGGCGTCTCGCGTGGTTCGGCGCTGTGCCGGTCCGGTGCGGTCACGGTCGTCCTCCGTCGGGAACGTCTCGCGCGACTCGTCGGGCTCAGTCACGGTCGTTATCCTTCGCGAGCCATTCACGCAGCTCAGCGCCGTGCTCGTCCAGTTCGGGCGGTGGCAGCCGGTAGCCGGCCGGGGTCCGCGAGAACCTGATGGGATGCCGCGTCGTCGGCACCGCCCGATCGTCCTCGCCGACCTCCACGATCGGGTCGAGCCCGAAGCGCTCGGCCATCGCGAACCCGCCGTCGATGGTGTTGATCGGGCCGCTGGGCACCCCGGCCTCCACCAGCAGGTCGAACCACTCGACCGCGCCCCGCGCGGCGAGTCGCTCGACGAGGATCGGACGCAGCTCGTCACGGCGTTCGGTGCGGTCGGCGTTGCGGGCGAACCGGGGGTCGTCGGCGATCTCCGGGATGCCCAGGACCTCGCACAGTCTGCGGAACTGGCCGTCGTTGGCGGCGGTGACGATCAGGTCGTTGTCGGCGGTCGGCAGCGGCTCGTACGGGAACACGCTGGGGTGGGCGTTGCCCATCCTGAAGGGGATCTCCCCGCCGGCGACGTAGGCGGAGCTGTGGTTGACCAGCCCGGTCAGCGCCGACGACAGGAGGTTCACCTCGACGTGCTGTCCCTGGCCGGTCGCGTCCCGGTGGCGCAGCGCGGCGAGGATGCCGATCACCGCGTGGTTGCCGGCCATCACGTCGAACACGGAGATCCCCGCGCGGTAGGGCGGCCCGTCCGGGTCCCCGGTGAGGCTCATCAGGCCGGAGATCGCCTGCACCATCAGGTCGTATCCGGGCACGTGGCGTCCCTCGCCGGAGCCGAAGCCGCTGATCGAGCCGTAGATCACGCCCGGGTTGGCCGCGCGGACGCTGTCGTAGTCGAGGCCGTACTTGGCGAGCCCGCCGGGCTTGAAGTTCTCCACCACCACGTCCGCCCTGCGGGCCAGCTCGCGGGCGAGCCCGGCGTCGGTCTCGTCGCGCAGGTTCAGTGCGATCGAACGCTTGCCGCGGTTCACGCCCAGGTAGTAGGTGGACACGTCACCGCGTACCGGTGGCGTCCACGAGCGCGTGTCGTCGCCACCGGGGCCCTCGACCTTCACCACCTCGGCGCCCAGGTCGGCGAGCAGCATGGTGGCGTACGGCCCGGCCAGCACCCGCGAGAAGTCCGCGACCAGCACCCCCGACAGCGGCCCCGACGGCGCCGCCGACGGTGTCTCCGACGGTCCGCCGGCGCTCTCGTCCGGCGACGCAGCGCTCACTGACACCCAACCCCTCTCGTTGGTCCGCTCAATGGACATATGTCCGCTAGCTCGATTCTGGCCAATTTACGTCATCCGTCAAGCGAGCCGCGCACGGAAACGATCTGTTGACAGCCGCAGCGTGAGGCACGACAGTACGGAGAAACATATTGACCGTAAGACGGACACACGTCCGGTCAGGTGATCTGGTATGTGCGGTAAGGAGTTCTGGTCATGAGCGAGCGGATTCGGTTCGAGCCAGGCCGGCCGGTGGTGCTGCGCGGAGGCACGGTGCTGCCGATGGACGACGGGCGCCGGGTTCTCACCGGCACCGACGTCCTCGTCGTCGGCGACCGGATCGCGGCCGTCGGGCCCGAGCTGTCCGTCCCCGAGGGCACCGCCGAGATCGACGCGACCGACGGCATCGTGATGCCCGGAATGATCGACACCCACCGGCACATGTGGCAGACCGCGATGCGCGGCTACGGCGCCGACTGGACCCTGACCCAGTACTTCATCTGGTACTACCTCGAACACGGCAAACTCTTCAGGCCCGAGGACGTCCACGCCGGCAACGTGCTGGCCGCGATCGAGGCGATCGACGCGGGCGTCACGACCGTCGTCGACTGGTCACACGGCCTGCAGACGGTGGACCACGCCGACGCCGCCGTGGACGCGCTGCGCTCGGTGCCCGGCCGGTTCGTCCTGGCGTACGGCAACATCCAGCAGGCGCCGGCCGAATGGACCGCCGCGCCGGAGTTCCGGGACTTCGTCCGGCGGCGGATCACCGGGGACGACATGCTCGGCTTCCAGCTCGCCTTCGACGTCACCGGCGACCCGTCCTTCCCCGAGCGGCCCGCCTTCGAGGTCGCCCGCGAACTCGGCGTCGCGGTCACCACCCACGCCGGCGTGTGGGGCGCCACCAGCGACGACGGCATCCGGCTCATGTACGACCACGGCTTCATGGGGGCCGAGACGGTGTACGTCCACGCCGCCTCGCTCTCCGCGGACTCCTACCACCGCATCGCGGCCACCGGCGGCTCCATCTCGATCTCCACCGAGAGCGAGCAGAGCGCGGGCCAGGGCTATCCGCCCACCTGGGCCATCCGGGCGCACGGCATCCCGGTCTCGCTCTCGATGGACACCAGCGTCTGGTGGAGCGGCGATCTCTTCTCCGCGATGCGCACCACGCTCGGCGCCGACCGTTCCCGCGAGCACATGGAGGCCCACGCCAAGGGGGACACCGTCACGCACTGCAACCTGCGTGCCGACCAGGTCGTGGACTGGGCCACCCGAGGCGGTGCGCGCGCCCTCGGCCGCGACGACGAGCTCGGTGCCCTGGAGGTGGGCCGCAAGGCCGACATCGTCCTGATCAAGAACGAGCACTCACCGGTCTCGTTCCCGATGCTCAACCCCTACGGCCACGTCGCGTTCCAGGCGCAGCGCGGCGACGTGCACACCGTCCTCGTCGACGGCCGCGTCGTGAAGCACGAGCACCGCCTGCTCGGCATCGACCTGGCCGCCGCCCGCCGGCAGGTCGAGCGGACCGTCGACCACCTGCGGACGACGATGGGAGAGGAGGCGTGGCGGCAGGGCATGAACCCCGACGTCCCCCAGACCACCCTCCTCGACAATCCGTACACCTACACCGACTACCACAGCGACGTGACCCACTCCCTGCGGGAGTCCGAGTAGCGCCACCGCGATCCGGTCGGGTCACCGCGGGGTCCGGGAGTGACGGAGGGGGTCACTCCCGGAGGGGGCGTGTCGCTCAAGGGTGGGACGAATCCGGTGATTTCCCGCTACCCGAATATCGGCGAGAGGTGAATGGATTCGGACGGTGACCAGGGTTGATAACGATTATTTATCGCGATTTTTCGCTCTTTGCGAGAGTTTCGAGGATTTTGTCGAGACGGACCTTCCTGTTCTCCGGTGTGAGCGCCTGGAGCAACGGCAGGATCACCAGGTAACGCCCGGTCTTGTCGAGCGCCTCGAACGCCTTCCTGGCATCCGGATCCGCGTCCAGCGCCGCCGCGAGATCGGGGGGCACCGTCGCGGTCTTCTGTGACTCGTACGCCACCGCCCACCGCCCGTCCTCCTGCGCCTTGCGCACCTCGGCGAGGCCGGGCTCGCGCATCCGTCCCTCGGCGGTCAGCATCGCGACCTTGTCGACGTTCACCTGCGACCACAGGCTCCTGGGGCGGCGCGGCACGTACTTCTGCAGGTAGTACCGCTCGTCGAGAGACAGTCGCTGCCCCGATATCCAGCCGTAGCACAATCCGACATCGACCAGCTCGTCGGAAGTGACCGTTGGAATACCCGTTTTCTTCTTGGCCAATTTGACCCACAGGCCCTCGTGGCGTGTGTGATTCCCGGCAAGCCAGCTCTCGAACGCCTCGGCGTCCGGGAAGGCGATGATTTCCACTCCGTCGCGCTCATCCATATGGATCAGGTTATCGCCCCCGCTGTCGCTCTCGGTGCCGTATTGACGCGCGACAATGCGGGCGAAGTAATGTGGTTCATATGCTGATCGTCGTCGCGGGATCAACCGGTCTTATCGGCAGGGCAATCGTTTCCGAGCTTCGCGAAGCGGGCCACAAGGTGCGCAGACTCGTACGACGCGAACCGGCGGCGCAGGACGAGCACCGATGGGATCCACCGTCCGGCACGATTCCGCGAGACGCGTTCGACGGCGTCGACGCCGTGATCAACCTGTGTGGCTCGTCGGTCCAGGGGCGCTGGAACGCGGAGCGGAAGCGACGCATCCGTGCCAGCCGCATCGAGCCTGCCAGGACGCTCGCCGAAGCCGTCGCCGAGTACGGCATCCCCACCCTGCTCAACGCGTCCAGCCTGAGCTTCTACGGCAACACCGGAGACGACGTCGCCGACGAGACGTCGGGCCTGGGCCGCGGCTTCCTCGCCGAGATGGTCGTCGACTGGGAGGCGGCGACCACGGTGGCGCGCGACGCGGGCAGCCGGGTCGTGCTGCTGCGCACCGGCCTCGTACTGTCGTCCGACGGCGGCCTGCTCAGCCTGCTCAGGCCGCCGATCCGGCTCGGAGTGGGCGGGCGACTCGGCGACGGCAGGCAGTACGTGGCGTGGATCAGCCTGCCGGACGAGGTCGCCGCCATCCGCTTCCTCCTGGAGAACCCGGACATCTCCGGACCGGTGAATCTGTGCGCGCCGGAACCCGTCACCAACGGCGAGTTCACCAAGGCGCTGGGCCGGGCACTCCAGCGGCCCGTGTATCTGCCGGTACCGAAGGCGGTGGTGCGTGCCGTGCTCGGGGAGTCGGCCGACGAACTGGCGCTCATCAGCCTGCGCGCGGTTCCGCGGGTCCTGTGCGAGGCGGGCTTCACGTTCCGGCACGTCGATTTCGACGCCGCGCTCGCGGACGTCCTGTGAGACGCGGGGCGTCCGGCCTCCGGTGGGACGCCGGGCTTGTCGGCCTCCCGTGAGATGCCGGGCTTGCCGGCCTCCGGCGGGGCATCGGGCTCGCCGGCGTTCCGTGAGAGGCCGGGATCACGCCGTGGGCGCCGGCGTTCGGACGCGTAGCGGTCGCCGTCAGGCCGGGGAGACGGTGAAGCGGTAGCCGGTCTGCGCGTGCGGTTCCTTTCCGAACGCGAGCACCTTGGCCGGCTCGACGCGGAACACGATCGCGGGGTGGCCCGCGACCTGGGCGACATCGTCGATGAGCTCCAGGCTCCAGCTGTTGTGCGCGCCGTACTTCGCGTCGAAGGCGTCGACGATCCCCGGCAGGGCCTCGGGGGCGGTGATCTCGGTGGCCGTGCCCTCGACGACGATGTCGAGTCCCTTGGTCCAGAGGTTGTTCCCCGTCGTCAGCGCGACCTTTCCGCTGTGCTCAAGGTTGCGCATCTTCTGCTCGATCGAAGCGGTGGTGAAGTACATGGCGTCGTCGTGCCACACCGCGACCACCGGGGTCACGTGGGGGCGGCCGTCGACGCGGACGGTCGTCAGCCAGAAAAGCTCGGCCGTCTCCAGCACGCCCAGGGTCTCCTGCCACGACGTGGGCTCCACCCCCGGCTCGCTGTAACGCACGTCCAGTTTCGCCTCGGGATAAGTGACGGACATCGTTTTTCCTTTCTGCGACGCAGGGGCCGTCTCGATGAGGGGAGATTTTCCCGGTGCCGGATAGGTGATGGATGATGTTCCGATCACGAGGCTACGTCCGCGGTCGCGGGCGGGCAATGACGTCGCAATAAGGGGTCTCTCTCGCATCGATCAGGCTCCGTGGTGACCTTAATTCGCCACCCGTGATGAGCAGGGGCGTCGCGAGTCCAATAAGAGGCTGTTCTGTTATTCAATAAGCAACCCTTATGGGGTGTCCGTTGTCCGAAAGGTGTTACCGGCATAACCTGATCGCAGGTAAACGTAAACGCCGTGGACGGTTGAGCGAAAGGGTGACGCGAAACCAGGGGATATGGCCTCGTGTTTCGCAGCGGCACGGTGAGGTGGGTGCGACCGGGAAACCGATCCCAAGAAGGAAGGGAATCATGGAGGACGTCTGTATTATCGGAGCGGGATCATCAGGTATCGCCACCTGTCAGGTCCTGCACGAGCGCGGTATCGCCTTCGACTGTTACGAGGCCGGCTCCGAAATCGGGGGCAACTGGCGCTATCTCAACGACAACGGCCTGTCCTCGGGCTACCGGTCGCTGCACATCAACACCTCCCGACACCTGACGGAGTACCGCAGCTACCCCATGCCGGACCACTATCCGGCCTATCCCACCCACTACCAGATGGCGCGCTACTTCGACGACTTCGTCGACCACTTCGGCTTCCGTGACGCGATCATCTTCCGTACCGAGGTCACCCGCGTCGAACCGGCCGAGGGCGGCGGCTGGCACGTGACCGCGCGCAACCGCGACACCGGCGCCGAGACCACCCGCCACTACCGGGCGGTGGTGGTGGCGAACGGACACCACTCGACCCCCCGCTACCCCGAGCCGGCCTTCCCCGGCGCGGACACCTTCACGGGCATCCAGACCCACTCGCACTACTACAAGGTCCCCGACGAGTACGCCGGCAAGCGGGTGCTCGTGCTCGGCCTCGGCAACTCGGCGTCGGACATCGCGGTGGAGACCTCCACCGTCTCCGAGCGCACCTTCATGGCCATGCGCCGCGGGGGGTACGTCTTCCCCAAGTTCATGTTCGGCAAGCCCAGCGACGACCTCATCAGCCCCTTCCTCACCACGGTGCTGCCGAGGGAGATGCAGCGGTGGATCATGGCGGGCCTGCTGCGCCTCACGGTCGGCAAGGTCACCGACTACGGGCTGCCGGAGCCGGGCCACAAGCTGTTCAACTCCCACCCGACCGTCTCCGAGTCCCTGCTGCCCCGCCTCGGCCACGGCGACATCACGGTGAAGCCGAACATCGCCCGCTTCGACGGTGACACGGTGCACTTCGTCGACGGCAGCAGCGAGGTGATCGACGCGGTCATCTACAGCACCGGGTACAAGATCAACTTCCCGTTCCTGGACGAGAGCGTGATCGCCCCCACCGACAACGACGTCTCCCTGTTCCACCGCGTGGTCGACCCCAACCACCCCGGCCTGTACTTCATCGGCCTCTTCCAGCCCCTGGGCGCGACCACGGTGCTGTCCGAGGCGCAGTCCCACTGGGTGGCCGACCTGCTGGACGGCAGCGCCGCGCTGCCCTCGCCCGAGCGGATGCGCCGGGAGATCGACCAGTACAAGGAGAGGCTCGCCAAGCGCTACGTGACGTCCAAGCGGCACACCATGCAGGTGGACCACTATCCCTACCTGGCCGAACTGCGCCGCGCCCGGCGCGACGGGGCCCGGCGCGCACCGGCGGCGGCCAAGGCCGAGGCCAGGCTCAAGGCGAAGGCCGCCGCGAACGGGCTTCCCGAGGGCTACGAGCCCGAGGAGGCGTCGATCTGGATCGACGCCGATCCGCACGTGGTGTGGGACCTCATCAGCGACGTGACGCGGATGGGACAGTGGAGTCCCGAATGCCGTCGATGCTTCTGGATCGGTGGCAGGCGCGGGGTCGGCGCACGCTTCGTCGGGATCAACCGCCGCGGCTGGGTCACCTGGGTCACCACCAACGAGGTCGAGCAGGCGGAGCCGGGCAAGTCCTTCGCGTTCCGTACCGCCACCAACGGCGTGCGCTGGAGCTACCGGCTGGAGCAGGACGGCGGCGGCACCCTGCTCACCGAGCGGTGGGACGTCTCCGGGCAGAGCGCCGGGCAGCGCAAGCGCACCGCGTCCTTCGCCAACCTGGCGCTCGGCGGCTACGAGGGGCACACCGAAGAGCTGCGCGACGGCATCCACAAGACCCTGGAGCGGGTCAAGGCCGCCGCCGAGCAGCTGAGCCGATCCACCGAGGTCAAGGCCGGAGGTCTGCACGTCGAGGGTGTTCGATGACGGACGAGAACCTGCGCTTCGCCTCGGTCGAGGAGTTCGCCACCTGGCTGGAGGCGAACCACCGGACCGCGGACGAGGTCTGGGTCGCCCTGCCGAAGAAGGGGACGCCGGTGCCCTCGGTCACCAGGTCCCAGGCCCTGGACGTGGCCCTGTGCTACGGCTGGATCGACGGCAAGGCATTCTCCGGAAACTCGCCGGACGGCTGGTGGGCCCAGCGCTTCTCCCCGCGCAGGGCCCGCAGCTCGTGGTCGAAGATCAACTGTGCCAAGGTCGAGAAGCTCGTCGCGGCGGGCCGGATGCGACCCGCCGGGCTCGAACAGATCGAACTCGCCAAGGCCGACGGCCGCTGGGCCGCGGCCTACGCCCCGGCGAGCACGGCCGAGGTCCCACCCGACCTGCGGGCGGCGCTCGACGCCTCTCCCGCCGCGGCGGCCGCCTTCGCCGCCCTCAGCAGAAGCAACGGCTACCAGATCCTGCTCACCGTCGAGAAAGCGAGGAAGGCCGAGACCAGGGCACGCAGGATCGCCGACTACGTCGAACGCCTCGAAGCCGGGGAGCCGCTCCACGGCCCCCGAAGAAAACCGTGACGCCTCCCCACGCCGCGACCTTGCGGGTGGAGCGTCCGACCGACCACCGTGGGTGGAGGGTCCGCCCGATCACCGTGGGTGGAGCGTCTGACCGACCACCGTGGGTGGAGCGTCTGACCGATCACCGAACCTCGGCCTCGGCTCCCGCCCGCTCAACGATCTCGTCCACGGTCTCCTCGGGGGTCTGGTCGGAGGTGTCGAGCCAGAGGCCGAGGCGGGGGGTCGCGGTACGCAGGCCCTCGTCGAGGAGGTCGATGGTCCACCGGTCGTAGGCCTCCTTGCCCCGGGCCGCCTCGCGGGCGGCGACGGCCTCGGGGCGCGGGGCGAGCACGACGACGAACAACGGCCGCCGTCGGATGAGACCGGTCATCTCGGCGAGGTGGTCGCCGAGGACGACATCCTGGGCGACCACCGTGAACCCGTCCTCGGCGTACGCGTCGCAGGTGGCCGCCGTCAGCCGGTACCGCAACCGCAGTTGCCGCACCGCCTCGGCGGACGGGTCGGGCGTCATGTCGGCCCGGCCGTTGACCACCATGCGACGGAACAGGTCGCCCCGGACGTGCACCGAACGCGGCAACCGCTCGGCCAGCATCTGTGCGACGGTCGACTTCCCTGCGGCCTGGATCCCGGTGACGAGAACGACGGCCTGCGGGGGAATGGGGCTCATGAATGTCCTTTGTCGCGCTGTGGTGGTAGAAAACCTCGTACGTCCGCGGTCGTGTCCGCCGTACGGGGGCGAGTCAGAAATCGCCGTCGCGGACGCCCGCGAGGAAGTCGCGCCATGCCTTCGGGGTGAAGGTGAGCGCGGGGCCGGACGGGTCCTTGCTGTCGCGGACGGCGACAAGGCCCGGCAGGTTCGTCGCCACCTCGACGCATGCGTCGCCGCTGTTGCTGTAGCTGGACTTGCGGAACTCGGCGCCGAGCAGATCAGAGGACATGGCTACTCCTTCATGGCCGCGGCGATCATCGCTTGCGATGCGTCAGGGGCGAGCGCTGCATTACGAATACGATTAAAAGACATTTTATAGAGCGTTATGTGCTCTGATTTCTCAACATACACGTCCCCGGCGGTTCCCTTATGATCGGCTCGGTGTCAGCCTGCTCGTGTAGCCTGCCACGACAAGACGATCGTACGCGCTTCGTACTTCGTCAGACATTTCTTGCGGTATGGCAAACCCCAGTTCGGCATACTTGCTGATGCGCTGAGTGTCGCCGACGATCATATTGGCGACCCGATCGGCGTCCCCGATCGCGCCGATGTAATCCGCCAGCGGCAAGGATGCGGACGCGCACGTGACCTCCACCTCGGGCCACAGCTTCTTGCAGGTCGCGTACGCTCGTCTCTGCTGGTAGGGGCGCGAGACAAGAGTGACGGACGAGACGCCTATGCCGTGATCCGCAAGCAGCGTACGGGTGAACTCGATGTTCTGTCCCGTGTTGGTCGCTCTCGTCTCGACAAGGATCCTGTCTACGGGAACGCCCAGCCTGACGGCCTCTTCCCGATAGTGAACCGCTTCGCCGCGAGGGAATCGCTCGATCGTCGTCGGCGCGTTGGCGCCGGTAAAGACAATGCGTGGGAAAAATCCCTTCCCGAAGAGTTCGGCGGCGAAGACGGCCACTCCTATGTCGTGGCTCCCCAGGCCGATCCCGATATCGGAATGCCGTGGTTCGTGGTGCATGTTGTGGTAATCCCACAGGATTTCGAGATCTTCCAGAATGTTTTCAGGCAGAGATTCCATTTCCGGCCTATTCTGGGATCTTGAAGTTGTAAGACCATTCGAAGCGCGTGGCCGCATGGACACCGCGAGCGAATTCCACGACCTGTCCGTCCCGCGTGGTGGTCATGCGCCTGAGCACCACCACAGGTTCGCCTACGGGAAGCTGTAGTTCTCGCACCTCCTCAGGTGTCGGCATGCGAGCGTGAAGAGACTCGGTGATGGCGTCCGGCTCGAAACCCTGAATGGTCAGCACCGCGAAGCCGCCGCCGTGGCCTGCGGGTCCCGGAGCGGGGTTGACCAGAGGAGTGCCTTCCACGTGATCAGGGCGATAGAAGCTGGTAAGAGCGTGTGTGGGTACGCCCTCTTCTCTCACCAGGCGTGCTCGCTCGTAAACGGGTGCTCCGACGGGCAGTCCGAGCGCGGCGGCGACTTCGGGATCCGCCTCCACCAGACGAACACGATTGCTCTGATCACCGGGCGCCCAGGCGCGTCCTGAGGCTTCCCTGTCCGCTGCGAAAGCCACGAGACCGAACTTCCACTTGCTCTTGGCGTAGCGCTCCGCGCCCAGTCGTTTCATCGCGGGCTGACGGCGAATCACCGTCCCCCTGCGCCGTACCACCGTGACGAGCCCTTCGGCTTCGAGGAGGCGGACCGCTTGGCGGATCGTCTTGACGTTGACGGTGAACTCGTCCGCGAGTTCCTGATGCTTGGGCAAGGTGCCGGTTGTGTCCTGTGGATATGTGCCGTCTTCGATGCGAGTGCGCAGCACGTGGGCCAACTCGCGGTATCCGATGCTCATACGACTCCTCACCTCGGTCGCCGAACAAGGCCGACTCCGCCTCGGCAGCTCCGATCTCAACGAATAGTGCCATCTCTATTAACAGAAGACTACTCTCGTCCTTCGATAAGGGTGGCACTATTCGTTGACCAGTCGTAATGCACCATTTAGGTCTTTCCCATCCCATAAGGCGGACCCGTCCGACGCTGCACACGTCCGGACGGGTCCTAGAGCGGACTGCGGAGGTCCGATCCATGGAAGATGCTAGAACTACTAACCCCAAATCGACCATTCCCGGCTGGCGGGTGATTCTCAGTGACAAGGGACGGCTGTGGGCGTCCCGCGTCCTTCCGTTCACCGACGCCGAGACGGACGCGGGTGCGGACCGTACGGTCGACGCCGACACCCTCGACGAGCTGCGGGCCGAGGTCGATCGGCACGAGGCCATCGCCCGGGAGGCGGCAGGGCGGGTGACATCGTGATCGGGCGCCGATCCCGCGCTGCAGGGCAGCACCACGACGGCCCGGCCCTCGCTTCCGTCCTCAATCGCTCGTCTCACCCGTACCGGAACGTGCCGAGGTGATCGCGATGAGAGGAGCAGCGCAGGTCGCTGTTGTCGTGAGTGCGTCCGAGGAGCGCCAGCGCGCCGCGCTTGAGCAGACCTTCTCCGAGTGGCGCATCGTCCATGACCTCCTTCCCGACCGCTGGACGGCCCTTCGGCGTCGGCCGCTCACCGACCGGGAGGTGAAGGCGGGCATCAGATGCATGATCATTCGATCTTCGCCTGAACGGCTGGTCACGGCACTGGTCCGCCAGGTGCAGATCGCGCTCAGCCTGAACACCGGTCACTCACCCGGCGCCTGAGTCGGCGCGGCGGTACGAGAGCATCCTTCTCACCGGCGGGGGGCGAGCAGTAATGGAACGGTCAGTGGCGTTAGCGAGGCGTCGGGGCGCGGCTTACCGCCACTGGCCGTTCCGATCCGGCTGGTTGCTGGGGCGGCCTGCGAATCCTTGGTGTCTGGGAGGGTCTTGTGGACGACGCCGATGGAGACCTTGACGCCAGCGGCGATGGTGCGGATGGCGGCGCGTTTGTCGTCGTCAACCACGGGCCAGCGGCCGCTGACCCGATTGCGGCGGCGGGCCGCCTCCAAGCCGTCCTTGGTTTTGCGGACGATGTCGCGGCGCCGGTCCTCGGACAGGGCCAGATTGAGAATCAGGGAGCGCTCGGTGTGCTTGCCGGCCGCGATTCGCTTCAGCACCTTAACCGCGATGCCGCGCTGGAACAGGTTGTTGAGGGCGATGAGCCCTTCGAGGAGGTTGCGGCCGAGGCGGTCGACCTCCTGGACGCACAGCATGTCCCCATAACGGATGTAGGACAGCGTGTTCAGCAGCGCGGGCCGGTCTTGCCGCTGGCCTTCTCCTCGAAGACCTTCAGGTAAATCGGGTCGATGGCGTCGTGCTGGCGTTGGGTCTTCTGCTTGTCGGTGCTGACCCGGACCAGGCCGATGAGCGCCACGGTGACCGTCTTCCTGATGTTGCCCCGGTCTTGTGGACACCTGATCGCTTGGGACGATGTGTCCCGGGAGGAGTTCACAAGTGCCTATGTCACGCCCGCCGTACCCGCCGGAGTTCCGGCGGCAGATGGTGGAACTGGTCCGCGCCAGCCGGGCGCCGGAGGAACTGGCCAAGGAGTTCGAGCCGACCGCGCAGTCGATCCGTAACTGGGTGGCTCAGGCCGACCGCGATGAGGGCCGCCGCGAAGACGGACTGACCAGCGCTGAAAAGCAGGAGCTGGCCCGGCTGCGCCGGGAGGTCCGTCAGCTGCGAGAAGAGCGGGAGATCCTTAAGAAGGCCGCGGTTTTCTTCGCTCGGGAGACGGATCGGCCGAAATGAAATACCGGCTGATCGACGCGGAGAAAACACACCACGATGTCTCCCTTCTGGCCCGGGTGCTGGGTGTGTCACGCCAGGGCTACTACGCATGGAAGAACCGCCGACCCTCGTGGCGAGCCGAACAGGACCAGGTATTGACCGAGACCATCACTACGATCCACGCCGGGTCCCGGGGAACCTATGGATCCCCGCGTGTCCATGCCGAGCTGCGGGAGGAGTTCGGGGTGCGCATCGGGCGCAAGCGAGTGGCCCCGGCTGATGCGCGCCGCCCGGCTTGAAGGAGTGCATCGGCGCCGCAGGCGTGGGCTGACCCGCCGGGACCCCCAGGCGATACCACCGCAGGATCTGGTCAAGCGGGACTTCACCGCTTCGGCGCCGGATCGGACCTGGACGGCCGACATCACGTATGTGCCGACCGGTGAGGGATGGCTGTATCCGGCCGTCGTGCTGGATGTGTTCTCCCGGCGGATCGTGGGGTGGGCGATGGCCGATCACATGCGCACCGAGTTGGTCATCGACGCACTGGAGATGGCGATCTGGAACCGTCGGCCGGCACCCGGGCTGATTCATCACAGCGATCAAGGGGCGCAATATACGTCGCTGTTGTTCAGCCAGCGGTGCAGGTCAGAAGGCATCCAGACGTCCACGGGGACGGTCGCGGACTGTTTCGACAATTCGGTGACCGAGAGCTTCTTCGCGACCTTGGAGACCGAGTTGCTCGACCGGCATCACTTCGCCACCCGCGCGCAGGCCAAGGCCGCCTGCTTCGACTTCATCGAAGGGTTCTACAACCCCCGCCGGCGTCACTCGACCCTGGGCATGCTCAGCCCCGCCGAATACGAACGCCGACACGCCCAACAATCCCGCTACGCTGCCGCGTAGCCGCAAACCCCGACCTGTCCACACAACCGGGGCAACTTCACGCCTCTTCGTACGCACCTTGCAGGCGATGCCTGGCAGAAGCGATGACCGCTTTCCTGCCGACCCTTAAGGCCAGTATGGAGGACTGAGTTGGTGGAGCCATGCGCGAGCCATGCCCAGTCGCGCTCAAGGCCAGCCTTGATGCTCTGCGGATAGTGCCGCACGACCTCGGAGTTCAACAGCACGCTGGCCCGGACCCCGTGCCGGTCAAGGCTGGCCATCATCCGCCAGAAACCAACGCGCACACCGTAGTCACGCCAGCCGTAGTTGAGTGCGTCCGGCACCAGGTCGGCTGTGCCAGACCAGATGCTGGTGGACGGCTTGTCGAGGTGAAAGTGCTCGACGTTGAGACCGACATAGACGGCGACCTTGGCGCCGCCAGGCCACTGGATGGGAGGCCGCTCAGTGATGGGGCTGTAGTCGAAGATCATGCCGCCACGGTAGAGCTAACATCAATGTCAGGTTCAAGCCCGAGGAGGTGTGATGCGAATCGGCGAACTGGCACGCCGCACCGGGGTGAGCGAGCGATCACTGCGCTACTACGAGCAGCAGGACCTCCTGGCGGCCGACCGCACTCAGGGAGGCCAGCGGGACTACCCAGAGCAGGCAGTAGACCGAGTGATCCGCATCCAGGAGCTGTTCGCAGCCGGACTGCACAGCAAGAAGATCGCCCAGCTGCTCCCATGCATGTGGGACACCGACGGCGGCCCGTCACAAATCGCCGCGCCGCAACTGGTCGACGACCTCGTCGCGAAACGGGACCGCATCGATCGGATGATGGTCGAACTGGCCAACTCGCGGGACGTGCTCGACGAGGTGATCAAGGCGGCAGACCATGTCTGACAGCCCCGACGTCCCAGCCCACATCCTCGATCGGCTGCGCACGATCTGCCTCGTACTCCCCGAGGTTCACGAACAACAAGCCTGGGTGGGAAGACGCTGGCGGATCCGCACGAAGACGTTCGCGCACGTGCTCTGCATCACCGACGACTACCCACCTCTGCACAGCCGCGAAGCCCCACTGGTCGGCGACGCCACCGTCCTCACCTTCCGCGCCGCGGGCGAAGAACTACACGCACTGTCCAACAGCGGACTCCCGTTCTACAAGCCGCGCTGGCACCCCCAGGTAGTAGGCATGGTCATCGAGGACACCGCGGACTGGGGAGAGATAAGCGAGCTACTCACCGAGAGCTACTGCCTGCTGGCACCGCGGAAACTGGTGACACAGGTAGGTCGGCCAGGTCCCGCAACCGACGAACAGGACTGAAGAACACCAAGCTCGGCTACGCGGTGAAGGAAATGATCGGGGGCATCGAATACTGGACCCGCGAAGGCTTCGCCGTGGAAACGCCCGTCGACCTAGTCACCAAGCCCGCTGACCCCCTCACCGCCCCCTCCACGCCGTGACCTGCGAATGCTGACAGAGGCTTGTCGGTGCTCGGACCTATCATCCGGAGCATGAACATGAAGCGGTACGTCGAAGAGGATCTGCACGGTGCGGAGTTCCGCGAGTGCGACCTAACCGGGGCACGCCTGATCGGCGTCGTCATGCAGGATGCCGTGATCGACGGGCTCATCACCAACCTCGTGGTAAACGGCGTCGAGGTCACTGAGTACGTCGAGGCAGAGCTCGACCGGCGTCATCCGGTGCGGGTGCTGATCCGCTCCGAGGACCCCGCCGATCTGCGCGAGGCATCGCGTCAGCTCCGTGCCGCCTGGGCCGCCACGATCGAGCGGATCCGCCGCACGCCCGGCATCGAGCGCCGCAGCGTCAACGACGAGTGGTCGGCGGTGCAGACGATGCGCCACTTGGTCTTCGTCCACGACTCGTGGTTCCGCCGCTGCTGCCTGGGCTCCACGGAGCTGTTCACACCGATGGGCATCGGGCCGACCGTGGAGCCCTACCGTGAGGCGCACGGGCTTGACCTCTCGCTCGATCCGGCCCTCGACGAGATCGTGAGCGTGCGTGACGCACAGGCCGCCGAGCTCGAGGCCTGGCTCGACGAGGTCACCGCTGAGCGGCTCGCGGCGCGAGCGCCGGTGCCCGACGACGACGTCTGGCCGCCGTACGCGCGGGGCCGCTCGGTGCGCCAGTGCCTGGGCACGGTGCTCAACGAGACCTTTGAGCACCACGGCTTCTGCGTCCGCGACCTCGACCTGATCGAGGCACAGGACGCTGAGTAGGGCCGCTAGGGCCAGTCGTCGGGGGTGGGATTGGCTTGTTGCCCGTGAAGGTGTTGTCGGACCAGGTGACGGTGGCCGGGCGGGGGCCGGTCACGTGCACCGGCGCGTAGTCGGTCCCGTCCGGCACCCAGCGGTTGCCGGTGACCTTGACCGCGCCGGAGACGTCGTAGATCCGCAGCGGATAGTAGGACCCCGGCGCGTGGTAGAGCACGTTGCAGCTGACCGTGACGTCGGAGATCGCGCCCTGGTCCGGGGCGAAGAAGATTGCCGCGTTCACGGCTCCGGTCGGCGATCGCGGTTGGAACCGTCACCATCGGTGCAACCGAGGGGGTTCTCGAACGCATGGGCCGCTTCGATCCCGTCTGCAATGGCACTCAGCATCAGGAGACCGTACGAGCAGAGCTTCAAGCTGGCGTCTCGTTCCCAGACCACATTCTCCTCATCAGTAAGGACCGGCCCGTCTATGTGACCGTTAGTGTGGGTGGTCTTGCGGCTGTCACAAAGAAATTCGATCTGAGCTGACCGGCTAATCGCGAGCTGGCCATTGCCTCTTTTACACGTACCTGGCTGGTACCCCACTTCTGTCAGATGCGTGCAGGTGAGGAGCCCCGCGTTTTCCGGACACGTCCCAAATGAACTATATGGTGGACCCTATCACGCAACCGACCGATTATCGAACCATTCATCGAGGACTTCAAGCGGTGGTCGATAACCAAGCCCCGAATGAAGTCGACGTGGATTGTAGAATCCCTCGATGTACTTGATGAGCGCATGCCGCGCTTCAGCGAGGTGATCTCAGCGACTTTTATTTCAGGTAGCCGTGTTCGAAGTGCGTGAGGACGAGTGCGGCTTTGACGATGTCGCCGATTCGGCTGGGGCTGGCGTTGATGCGCTGGAGGGTGCGCCGGCGTTGGGTGAGTAGGGCGAAGCCGCGTTCTCCCAGGCAGCGCAGGGCGCGCAGGAGGGCGTTGCGGGTGCGGGTGTCGAGGTCGAGGGGTCGGCCGTCGCAGGGGTGTTTGACCGGGGTGAGGATGCCGATGCCGGCGCCGTCGTAGCCTCCAGGCGGCCAAGGTGGGAAGCCCGTCGGCGGCGGCCTTGTACAGCGCGCCCAGGACGTGTGTGCGAGCGGCGGTCAGGTCGTGGGCGGAGCCGGGTTCGACGTCGGAGACCCACAGCGGCAGGCCGCAGGGCGCGGACAGGGCCTGGATGTTGCCGCCGTGGTGGCGGGCCTTTCCGGAGTACCACAGGTCGATGGGCTCGCCTTTGACGCTGATGGTCTTTTCGGCGCAGCGGTCGGTGGCGATGACGGTGCCGTCCAAGATGAGGTGGGTGAGGCCCTCATCGGTAGCACGCTGCAGGGCGTGGTGCAGGTCGGGGGCTTGGTCGGCCAAGACGTTGATGACCTCGTCGAGGTAGCGGTAGGCGGTGGCGCGGGAGATGCCGTGGTCGCGGCCGAGGGCGGCCGGGGCGGTGCGGTCGCGAAACCAGCGCAATCCCATCACCGCCTGCTCAAAACAGGTCAGTGCCCGAGAACCCGAGCGGGTGCCCAGTCGGCGGCGCTCGGCCGACAGCAGCAGCGAGAGATGGCAAACCAGCTCCCGGGGGACATCGAGCGTGGCACGATAGGTGATCACGTGGGGCTTTCTGGACTGAAGAAGACTTGTGGTGAGACCTCTTCTACCGAAAGCTCCACGCCTATTTCAGGGGCATCGCGATCCATCCCGGTTCGTGTCAGCGGGCGCCGCTTTGAAGGCATCGAATCACAACCGCCCTTATTGATCTTGGTGAGATCACCTCAGCGCGTGTAGCGAACGCTTGATGGTGAACCATCTCGGTTTTCAGCTTCCCGAAGAAAGATTCGGCCATTGCGTTGTCGAAACAAATCCCCGTTCGGCCCACCGATCTGCGGATCTTGTACTTGTCGAGTGTCTCGCCAAACTCGATAGACGTGTATCCCGATGGCGGCACCGCCTATGGCTACCCGATCATGCACGCCGACGTAGACACCGCCGGCGTTTTCATCTGACCCCGCGAAGGCCAAGCCCCACTACTACGCTCAGATCCCGGCGACTCTCTGGACCACCGGCTACATCCAACTTATGACCGGCCCGAGCCTTGCCATGTACCTGATCCTGCTCGACCAGAACGCCCTCACCGGCAGCGCCCCCAACCAGTCTGGATCAGCCCTTCGGTGTTCAAGGCCCACTACGGACTCAGCCAAGACACCTGCGCTATCGGCATCAAGGACCTCACCGAACTCAGACTCGTCACCATCGGCCGCCAATCCATCAACCCCGACTATTTCGACCTCGAACGCATCCGCAACGTCCGCACCCTCAAGCCTGGCCAGCTCGACGCACCGGTCCGCCGCCTCCGGCACCCCGTCCGCAGCTCCCGTGACCCTATCTTCGACCTGGTCGAACCCGCTCAGCGTCCGCTGGTGTCAAGGTCTCCATCGGCGTCGTCCAGAAGACCCTCCCAGAGACCAAGGATTCGCAGGCCGCCCCGGCAACCAGCCGGATCGGAACGGCCAGTGGCGATAAGCCGCGCCCCGACACCTCGCTAACGCCACTGACCATTCCATCACTGCTCGCCCCCGGCCGCTGCGCCACTTCGGTGGAGTTCGGTTCGCCCGGTTTGACGGTTTGACGGTTTGACGGTCACGCCGCGCGTACGGCGATCTCGGGGTAGTCGAGCACGAGGCCTGACTCGTCGTAGACGAGGCGGCAGGCGAAGTCGAAGACCGGGGCGCTGTAGTCGTAGCGCTGTCGGGAGCCCTCGTCGGCGACGCGGACATAGTCCTGTTCAAGCCGTTCGACGGTGAGGTCGATGGCGCGTACGTAGGCGGCGGGGGCGGCCGACCGAGCGCCGACGCGCAGGCCCAGCCGGTGCGCGGGGAAGGTGTTGGTCATTGCCGAGGACTCCAGGTCGACGTCCAGGCAGCCGTCCAGGTGGGAGGCGGGTTCGCCGTCGACGCGCCAGTGGCCGGCGCCGTCGGCCTCCAGGACGGTCTGCCGGGCTCCCGAGGCCGACCGGCTCGTGATCCGTGCGCTTCGCGTGGTCCAGGCGGCGTCGAGGTCGATGGTATAGCCGACGATCCAGGTCTGGCCGTCCTCGACCGCCGTCGTGCAGCCCTCGACGCGCAGGCCGTCGTCCGAGGGCTGGAAGTAGGCGACCTCGAAGCCGTCGCGTGCGTCGAGATGCCGCCAGGCGGCGCTTCTCGGCGGTGTCGTGAAGGTCATCTTTTGATTCTGTCCGTCTGCCGATCTGCCCGCCTGCCTATCCGTCCACACCGGTCGACCCTCTCTTCGTCCCCCGGATCAACCCCTCCGACCCGGTACGCTGAGCACGCCGACCGGACAATAGCTGGGAAAGTACGCCTATCGCCTACAGTCGGGTGAATGGCCTCGATCCCCTCACGGCTGGCCTGGTTGGACGCCCTGCGGGGACCTGCCGCGCTCGCCGTCGCGCTGCACCACTCCGGCTGGACCTTCATCCCGGACCTCTGGGCCGAGGTGGACAGCAGGATCGACGTCGGCACCTGGGGCGTCTTCGTGTTCTTCCTGGTCAGCGGCTATATCATCCCGGCCTCCCTGGAACGGCGCGGTGACCTGCGGGTCTTCTGGATCGGCAGGGCCTTCCGCCTGCTGCCCCTGCTGCTCGTCGCGCTCGGCCTGGCCCTCCTGCTCGCCTACGCCGGGACGTTCGCCCTGCACGAAGGGCTGAGCACGCGTCCCCTCCCCCTCGTCGTCCTCGGGAACGTGACGATGCTGCAGGAGTTGCTCGGCGTGCCCGCCGTCATCGGCGTGATGTGGACGCTCTCGTACGAGATGGCGTTCTACCTGATGGCGGCCGGGCTGTTCAGCGCGGGGCGGGCGCACCGGTCGGCCGCGACCGCGATCGCCTTGGCGATCTCGGCGGTCCTCCTGGGGCTGCTGCTGCCTGGCCCGGTGATCGGTGGCCGCGCCGACCTGGTCGCCGCGATTCTCGGGGTGGCGGTGGTCGTGGTCATCCTGGTGTCGGCGCGGGCGGCGGGCGGTGTGCGTACGGCCGCCGCGGTGGCCGGTGGTCTCCTCGGGGTGGTGCTGGTGGTGCTGGGCAGCCGGATCGGCGCGTGGCAGGGCCTGATCGTGCCGGCCATGATGTTCGCCGGTACGGCCGTGTACCGCGCGGAACAGGGGGCGATCCGGTGGCGTACCGCCATCGTGACCGTGCTGACGGTGCTGGCCTGCGGGGTCCTCGCGAAGGACGACCCCGGCTGGGCGCCGGCGCTCCTGCTGGCGGCGGGTTTCTTCGCGGCCGCGTTCGCGCTGCGGCGCAGGTCGTTCCCCCGGTGGCTCGCCCACCTCGGGGTGATCAGCTTCTCCCTCTATCTGCTGCACCCGCTCCTGCTGGGGGTGAGCCCGAACCTTCCGCTGTTCTTCCTCGTCCTGGTGCCGCTCTGCTACCTGACCCACCGCCTGATCGAGGCCCCCGCTCAACGTCTCGGCAGGCGGTTGGCCAGGTCTTCCCCGAGGGAACCCGCGAGGGAGCCGACGGGGGAGTCCGCACCGGGCACGTCCTAGATCAGGGAAGGGCGTACTGCTCCGCGTAGGCGGAGGACGGCTCGGTCGGGGTGATCACGTCGATGAGCACGCCGTCGGGCGCGGCCACGATGAAGTGCCGCTGCCCGAACTCCTCGGTGCGCAGCGTCAGTTCCACCGGGAGCCCCGCCTGTCGTACGAGCCTGTCGTGCTCGGCGTCGACGTCGGTCACCTCGAAGTTGAGGATCAGCCCTCGCACCGCGGAACGGTATTTCTCCGGCACCGTCGGGTGGGTGCGATCGACGAGCGCGAGCTCGTAGTGCGGCGGTTCCGGCCGCCGCATGCTCACGTACCAGTCCGCCTCGAACGTCGTCTCGAAGCCGAGAAACCGCCGGTAGAAGTCGTGGGACTCGGCGATCCGATCGGTGCAGACGACCGGGTAGAAGCTCGTGAGGGTCATGCCGTTCCCTTCGGTCCATTTCACATACCAACGGTATGTGAAGCTAACATACCATCGGTACGTCAACAAGGGAGGCCACGGTGAACCGGGCACGGCAACGGCTGGAGACCAGGCGGGCGCTGGTGACCGAGGCGAGGGCGCTGTTCGCGCGGCACGGGTACGCCGCGGTGAGCCTGGCGCAGATCGTCGGGGCGGCGGCCGTGACGAAGGGCGCGCTCTACCACCACTTCGAGAGCAAGGCCGACCTCTTCCACGCGGTCGTCGAGCAGGTGCAGCAGGAGGTGGGCGAGCGGGTCGCCGCGGCGGCCGACGCGTACGACGACCCCTGGGAGCAACTGGTCGCGGGGTGCCGGGCCTTCCTCGCGGTGAGCCGCGACCCGGACGTGCAGCGGATCATGCTCGTCGACGGCCCCGCCGTGCTCGGCTGGAACGAGTGGCGGGCGATGGACGAGGCGTCCTCGGCGCGGCACCTCACCGAGGCGCTCGTCACGCTGATCGAGGCGGGGGTCATCGCCCGCAGGCCCGTGGAGCCGCTCGCCCACCTCCTGTCCGGCGCGATGAACGAGGCGGCTCTGTGGCTGGCCCGCTCGACCGACCCCGACGACCTCCCCGCCGTCACCGAGGAGCTGACGCGCCTCCTGGAGTCCCTGCGCGGCCCCCGGTGACCGAAAACCTCGCGCGACCCCCGGTGATCGGAGTCCTCGCCCGACCATCGGTGATTGGAATCCTCCTCGCGCGGTCCTCGGTGCGGCGATCGGGCGAAGCCTCGGTTCCGATCACCGAGGCTTCGCCCGGCGGGAATTCACTTACCTCCCGCTTGCCGGTCGAACACGTGCTTTACAGGAACCTCCAGAGGTTGTTGTTCGAGCCGTTGTCGTCGGCGATGACGACCTGCGCGCCCTGGGCCGTGCCGGAGAGGCCGAGGACCCGGCCGCCGTTGGCGCACTGGATGCGGAAGGCGGCGTTGGAGCCGTAGCGCAGCCGCCAGCGGTGGTCGTTGGCGCCGTTGTCGGCCCACTGCAGGACGCGGGACCCGGCGGCGGTGGCGGCGTTCTCCACGCCCAGCACCTTGTTGCTGTTGGAGTTGCGCAGGCGCAGGTAGCCGCCGGTGTCCACGACCGCCGTCCACAGGTGGTCGGCGGTGCCGGTGTCGCCCCACTGCACGACCAGCGCGCCGTCGGCGGTCGACATGTTGGTGACGCCGAGCACCATGCCGGTGCCCACGTTCTGGATGCGGCGCGCGCCGTTGGGCACGAAGCGCCACTGGTTGTCGGCGGTGCCGTTGTCGGAGTCCTGTACCGCCTGGGCGCCGTTGGCGGTGGAGTTGTTCTGGATGCCCAGCAGCTTGGAGCTGTTGGCGTTACGGATCTTGACCGAGCCGTCGCCGACGTCGACGATCGCCCAGCGGTGGTCGGCGGTGCCGGTGTCGCCCCACTGGAGCACCCGGGCGCCGTCGGCGGTCGACATGTTCTCGACGCCGAGCACCTTGCCGCTGTTGACGTTACGGAAGCGCAGATTCCCCCCGTCCACCACCGGCACCCAGTCGTGGTCGGCGGTGCCGTTGTCGGTCCACTGCAGGGCGAGACCGCCGTCGGCGGTCGACATGTTCTGGATGCCCAGCGCCAGTCCGCTGGCCACGTTGATCAGCCGGAAGCTCGCCGTACCGCCGCCGCTGGAGGAGCCGGTGGCGTTCCAGTAGACGACGTAGTTGTGGTTGTGGGCGTCGTAGAACGGCCCCAGGTTCACCGATGCCCCGTTGGCCGTGGCGGTGAAGGCGAGCGACGAGGTGCTCGTCCGGGTGATCGACGAAGGGGTGAGCGTCGGCGCCGACGACAGGGAGGTGTTGCCGTAGTTGCCCGACAACACGACCGGGCCGTAGGTGACGGCCTGGAGGTTGGGGTTGTCGTTGGCGGGCTTCAGGACGACCCGCATCGGCAGCTGCACGGTCACCGTGTCGCCCGAGATCCACGACCGGTTCAGGTCGGCGTAGGAGCCGGGGGTGGTGACGATGTTCTGCTGCACCCCGTTGACGCTGATCGTCGCGCCCTGGGTCCAGGCCGGGATGCGGATCCGCATCGACCACGTCCCGCTCACGTTCCCGGTGACCTGCAGCGACGTGGTGTCGCTCACCGGGAAGGAGGTGGTCTGGGTGACCGTGATGCCGCGCTGTGACCAGTTCAGGGTGGAGGGCGCGAACAGGTTCACGAAGAGTGTGTTGCCGTTGTGGAAGTAGATCGAGTCCATCAGCTTGGTGTGGATCTCGATGCCGGTGCCCTGGCAGCACCACATGCTGTTGTAGTCGGTGCTCCAGGTGCCGCCACCCCAGGCCGGGCCCACACCTCGGCGGCCACCGGGGTTGAGCGGCGTGAAGTAGGTGACGTGCCCGCGGCTGTCGGCCGGGTTCTGCTGGCCGAGGAGGTGGTTCAGCAGGGCGTTCTCGAAGTAGTCGAAGTAGTCGGCCCTGGTCGGCGCGAGCGTCCACAGCTCCCGGGTCAGCTTCAGCATGTTGTACGTGTTGCACGCCTCCCCGGTGTCCCTGGCCAGGTAGCCGGCGATGGCGTTCGGCGCGCGGAAGTGTTCGGCCTGGCTGTTCGAGCCGTTCACGTACGTGTGCGCGCCGACCGTGATGGCCCAGGCGTTGGTCGCGATGTCCCGGTAGCGGGTCGTGCCGGTGGCCTTGTACTCGCGGGCCGCCCCGATCCACTTGGGCACCTGCGTGTTGGCGTGCAGCCCGTTGAGCTGGTCCTGGTTGGAGGCGAGCGGGTTGAACACTGCGGCGTGGTCGAATCGCTGGGCCGTGGTCAGCCAGCGTGAGTCGCCGGTCATCTGGTAGATGTCGGTCAGCACGGCGTTCATGCCGCCGAACTCGGTGCCCAGCATCGACTGCATCTGGCTGGAGCTGAGCCGGGAGGTGCGCGTGTCCACCCAGCCGGCCAGGGCGAGCAGCACCGTCCTGGCCTGGGTGTTGCCGATGTGCCGCCACACGTCCAGCAGCCCGGCGAGGGTCTTGTGGATGCAGTAGTAGGGCACGTTGCCGTTGTTGAGCGTGCGGTTCTCCACGGCGGTGATGTCGGACTCGGGGAAACCCGACAGGTAGCCGGCGGTGAACCCGGCCGCGCCGTTGTTCGCCTGGCACTTGGCCAGCTCGGCGACCATGAGCTCGGCCTTGCTCCGGAAGGTGGTGTCACCGGTCACCATGTACGCCTGGGTCCACGCAGTCAGGAAGTGGCCCTGCATGTGGGAGCGGAACGGGAAGTTGGGAGCGTCCCAGCCGCCGTTGGCGGTCGCGCCGTTGGTGGACAGGCGGTGGTTGGCGCGGAAGACGTACAGCAACCGCTCGACGTCGACGAAGCGCAGGTAGGCCAGGGTGCGGTTCTGGTTGTCCAGCCAGCGGCCGGAGGTCAGGCGGACCTGGCCGAGGTCGAACTCGTAGGCGGACACGCCGATGTCGGCGCGCGCCCACGGGAGGGCGGCCCAGGCGGCGGACGTGCCCACCACCTGACTCGCGGCCGAGATCGCGACGGTGGCGCCCGCGGCCTGGAAGAGCTGGCGGCGACTCAAGGACATTGGGGGGTGCTCCTTTGAGAGAAGGGGGGATGTGACCTGCCGCGATCGCCGCGGTCGGCCACCGACTTTCAGCCGGTGAGCTGCCCTACGAAATTGTTAGCGCTAACATTTAACGTGGCAATTCTGTACGGACTCCTTTGGTGAGTGCTTTGCCGCGAAGTACATCCGACGACCCGATCCGGCGTCAACGAGTCACGACTCTCGCTGACGTGGCGTTGTCAGGGCGGCTGCCCCTGCCTGGAGGCTCGTCCGGAAACGGGTCGCGCCGCCCTGCCCGCGCCTGTGAAAGTTTCACAGAAGTTACCGCTTTGCAACAGGGGGGTTTGCGTGATTTAACGCGAACCTGCCGCACCGTGTCGCGGTCGGCTCCCCGCTCCTCGCGTCGACCGCCAAGGGCGGCGAGTGCCCTTCTCAGTCTTGCGACGGCCGCGTCGTCGCGAGGCGTCGCTGCTCCTCCTCGACGATCTGGCGGGCGAGTGCCTGTTCCGAGATGTCGACCGCGTCGGGGGTGGAGTCGGCCAGGTCGCTGCGGCGGGCGTAGGTGTCGAAGAGCCCGGCCTTGCCACGCAGGATGTCCAGCATGCGCTGGTCGACGCTGTCGGCCGTGAGGATGCGGTGCACCTGGACCTTGCGTACCTGTCCCATGCGGTGGGCGCGGGCCACGGCCTGGCTCTCCATGGTCGGCTTGACCTGGGGCTCGCAGATGATCACCACGGAGGCGGCCTGCAGGTTGAGGCCGACCCCGCCCGCCTGGATCTGGCTGAGCAGTACGGCGTGTCCCTGGGCCGCGGTGAACTCGTCGACGACCTGCTGACGGCGGTCGGCGCCGAGATCGCCCGAGATCGGCCCGTGCACCCGGCCGCCGGGGTCCCCGGGGGCCTGGGGGGTGCCGGAGCCGCCGAGGGCCTGGTGGACGGCGGCCATGACGTCGCGGAAGTAGGAGAAGACCACGACCTTGAGACCGTTGCCCGCCGCCTCGTCGACGAGTTCCAGCAGCCTCTGAAGCTTGGCCGACGTCTCCGGTACGGCGTAGGCGGCCCGGCGCATCGCCATGAAGTTCCCGTCGGCGACGGCCTTCCGGTAGGCGGCGAGGTCCGCCTCGCCGAACTCCTCCCACTCGTCCACGTGGACGAGGTCGGGCAACTCGGTGAGCACGTCCTCCTGGTTGCGGCGCAGGTAGACCGGTGCCACGGCCCTGCGGAAGGCCTGCGCCCCCGCCGCCCCCGCCGCCCCCGCCGTCGCGTCGCCGTTCCGGAGGGCGGGGATCAGATCGGGCCTGAGATAGCCGACGAGGTTGCGGAACTCCTCGACGCGGTTCTCCATCGGGGTCCCGGTCATGAAGAGCACCCGCTCGGTACGGTCGCACCACCGGGCGACGGCCTGGGAACGCCTCGCGGCCGGGTTCTTCACGTAGTGGGCCTCGTCGACCACGAGCATCCCGAGCGCGACGTCGTCGGGAATCTCCAGCCGGTGCAGGGTGTCGACGGTGGTCACGGCGACGCCGCCGGTGCGCACCCATTCCGCGAGGGCCGCGGCCCGGTCGCCGCCGCGCAGGGAGTAGGCCCGCAGCGTGCTGCGGGTCTCGACCTCGCGCACCCAGTTGATCAGGACGCTGGCCGGGCAGGCCACCAGGAAGTGGCTCTCGCCGCGCGCCCGGAGGTGCGCCAGGACGGCGATGGCCTCGATGGTCTTGCCCAGGCCCATCTCGTCCCCCAGGATCACCCGGCGCTGGGCGAGGGCGAAGCGGGCGCCGAACGACTGGTAGCCGCGCAGGGAGACCCTGCGGTGGGTGTCGTCGAGGTTCTGGGCCTTCACCCGCGAGGAGATGTCGTCGGGCAGGAAACCCTCGGAGGCGACCCTGTCGGGTTCCGTCGCCGCGATCTCGGCGAGCAGGTTGTAGTACTCGGACGCGCGGAACTCGAAGTCGACCCACGCCTCAAGGCCGGAGACCGGCGGGCGCAGCAGGTCCACGGAGACCTGGCCGAAGAGCAGCGCCGTGTCGGACGCGTTCGCCTCCGCGATCACGTCCTCGATCCGCGCGACGGCCTCCCGCGCCCGGCGACGGCCCTCCTGGCCCGCGAGCAGCATCCGCAACCATCCGCGAGCGGGTTGCGCGGCGGGCAGGAGCGAGGCGAGCCGCTCCGCGATCCTGCGCGCGGCGGCGCCCGCGCGCGGCAGGTCGGGGCCCGCGTTCACCAGCCGGTTCAGTGCGATCAGCAGGGCCGTGGTCTCGTCGTCCTGCCGGTCGACGTCGATCCGCAGCGCCACCGTCTCCTCCACCGCCTTGGCGATCTGCCCGGCGGCGGCGTGCGCCTGTCTCGCGTTCCACGCCCCGACCCCGGGGAGCAGTTGGAGCGCGTACGGCGTGGTGTCCAGGATGTCGAGGACCGTCTGGTGACCGGCCTGTTCGAGGGCGCTGACCCGGAGCCGTCCCACGGTGACGTCCTTCAGGCGTGCCAGGGGAATGGACCCGAGTTCCTCACGTGCCAGGCGCGTACGCACCAGGGAGAGCGCCCGCTGGACGTCGGCGCGCGCCTCGGCGTCGTCGGCGAGCAGGGTGCGCGCGTGGGACCCCAGGCGCCCCGCCCTCTGCAGGAGGGCCCTGACCTGCCCGGGGGTGGGTGCCGGATCTTCTCGCTCGACGTCGCCCAAGCCCTCGTCCCTCCCCTCACGGCCCGATCGCGGCAGTTCACCGTCGCCAACGGCCGGTCGGTTGTCAACGACCGGCGACGCCGGACACGGCATCACAGCCCTTTGCCCGGTAACGAGCCGTTCATGAGTTCCGGGACGAACCTGATGGGCCGGGTCCTCGGTCCCGCCGCTCGCCGGGTCCGTACCGCCGCCTTCATGGCCGGACGGCGAGCGATCCGGCCTCGTCGAGTGTCAGGCCGCCGCCGCGTTCGAACCGGGACGCGAAGCCGTCCTCGCCCAGTGCGGCGCGCGTTCTCGCCGTGATCCTGTCGATGTCGCCGCGCTCGGCGGGGGCCGTTGGCATCGCCGTCGACAGGCGGGCCGAGGCCGCCGCTCCCAGCAGCCGGGCGGCACGGTCGTGGTCCCCGGCGAGGGAGAGCGCCCCGGCCAGGCCCTCCAGGGCACGCATCACGTCACGGACGGCGTCGAGTTCGCGGGCGATCGTGAGGCTCTCCAGGTGCATGGTCCGCGCCGTCGCGGCGTCGCCGCGCTCCTCGAAGACGAAACCGAGCTCGACCAGGATCATCGGTAGGTGTACGAGATTGTCCGTCACCCCCTCCTCCTGCCTCGGAGTCCACCTCAGGACGGTGCGCAGGTGTGTCTCCGCGGCGTCCAGCCTGCCCTCCCTCCTGGAGGCGTAGGCGAGCACCGTCTCCGCGAAGATCTGCCCGCCCTGGTGGCTCTGCTCGGCGGCGAGTCGTGCCGCCCGCTCGCCGGACTCCCGCGCCCGGGTGTGGTCGCCGCGCTGGAGGGCGATCCAGCCGACCCAGGCGAGCCGTACGGCGACCTCGGGCCAGAGCCCGAGCTCCTCGGCCAAGTGCAGCCCGTCCCGGTGCAGCCGGTCGGCCCGCTCGTAGTCGCCGGTCATCTCCGCCAGCCCGCCGAGCCACTCCGTCGCCTGCAGCCGGCCCCAGCGGTCGCCGAGCTCGCCGAAGAGTTCCGCTCCCCGCTCGCTGTCGCGTTCGAGCGTGGCCATGTCGCTCCGGACGTGCGCGTGTTTGGCCCGGGTGACGAGGGCCGCGGCCGTGCCCCACCGGTCGCCGAGGGCGCCGAAGGCGGTCAGCGCCTCGTCCAGCAGTTTCTCGCCGGCCGACAGGTCGCCGGTGCCCATCCCGGTGAAGGCGATGAACCACTGGGCTCTGGCGCGCTCACCCGGGTCGTCGATGTCCTCGTACAGACGCATGGCCGCCTGATCGGCCACCTCGCCGTGCATGAACGCGATGCCCGCCTGCCAGGCGAGGGCTCTGGCACGGAGCGCGGGGATCCGCGCGGCGTCTGACATGTCAGCGGTGACGCCCGACGTGTGAGTGGTGACGCCTGGCGTCTCGGCGGTGACGTCCGGGACCTCGACGGCGGAATCCGGCGTCACGGACGTGAAGCCCGGCGCTCCGGCTGCGGAACCCGGCGTCTCGGTGACGGAGTCCGGTGCCGCGGTGGCGACGGCCAGCGCCGAGGCGAGGGAGCGCCGGGCTTCCGCCAGCCTGCCGCGCAGGAACCAGTACCAGGTCATCGCGTTCACCAGTCGCAGCCCGGCCTCCCGGTCCCGGCCGGTCACCGCGCCGTCGAGCGCGGTGCGCAGGTTGGCGGTCTCCGCGTCGAGGCGGCGCAGCCACAGCCTCTGGTCGTGCCCGTACAGGTGCCGTCCGGCCTCCTCGGCGAGATCGACGTAGTGGCGCCGGTGGCGCCGCCGCAGGGACTCGAACTCGCCCGCCTCGTGGACGCGTTCGACGCAGTAGGCGGCCACCGACTCCAGGAGACGGTAGCGGGGGCCGTCGGCGGTGTGGGTGACGGTGACCAGGGAGCGGTCGACCAGGCGTACCAGGAGATCGAGCACGTCGGAGGCCGGAAGGTCGTCGGCGCCGCAGACGGCCTCGGCGGCGGGCAGCGTACAGCCGCCGGTGTGCACGGCCAGACGGCGCAGGGTGAGGCGCTCCGGGTCGGTGAGGAGGTCCCAGCTCCAGCTGATCATCGTGTGCAGCGTCCGCTGGCGGGGCGGGGCACCGCGATACCCGGTGGACAGGAGACGGAAACGGTCGTCGAGGCGGGCGACGAGACCGTGCACGCCCAGCGCGCGGACCCTGGTGGCGGCCAGTTCCAGAGCGAGCGGGATGCCGTCCAGGCGGCGGCAGAGCGTGGCGACCGCCGGTGCGGTGTCCGCGTCGAGGGTGAATCCGGGGGCCGTCGCGCGGGCGCGGGCGACGAACAGCCGTACCGAACCGGTTCGCTCCAGCGCGTCGAGGTCGGCGGTGGCGTCCGGCGTCTCCAGGGGCGGTACGTTCCAGACCACCTCGCCGGTGAGGGCGAGGGGTTCCTGGCTGGTGGCGAGGACGCGCAGGCCGGGAACGGCTCGCAACAGGAGTTCCGTCAGCTCGGCGACGGGCTCGACGAGATGCTCGCAGTTGTCGAGCACCAGCAGCAGCCGCCGGGGGCGGAGCGCCCCGACGAGCAGGTCCAGGGGATCTCCTGAACCGGCGCTGTCATGGATGTCCAGCGCCGTGGTGACCGCGTCGATCAGCGAGCCCGCCGTCTCCAGGGCGCCGGGCCGGTCGAGCGCGGCCAGCTCGACCAGCCACACGCCGTCGGGGAAGGCGTCCGTCAGCCCACGGGCGGTTTCGACGGCGAGACGGGTCTTGCCCACCCCGCCGGGACCGGTGAGGGTGACCAGGCGGCCGGTGCGCAGCAGGGCGCCGATCTCGGCGGTCGCCTCGCCCCTGCCGATCAGGTCGGTGAGGGGCGCGGGCAGGTTCGTGGCGGGCCCGGCCGGGGGAGAGTCCGGTGGTGCGGGTGGGTCGAGTGCCGGATCCCGGGCGAGGATCGCCCGGTGCAGGGCGATCAGCTCGGCGCTCGGATCGAGACCGAGTTCGTCGGCGAGGTGGGCGCGGAGCTCCTCGTAGCTGTGGAGCGCCTCGGTCTGCCGTCCCGAACGGTAGAGGGCGCGCATGTGGGCGGCGCGCAGCCTTTCCCTGAGGGGGTGCCGGGTCAGCAGGTCGCCCAGCTCCGCCGCGAGCCCGGTGTGCTCGCCGAGGGCGAGGCGGGCCTCGGCGTGGTCCTCGTGGGCGGTGAGCCGTTGCTCGTGCAGACGGGCGATCACCGGCTGGGTGAAGGGCTCGTCGGTGAAGTCGGCCAGCGCGGGGCCGCGCCACAGGGCGAGCGCGTCGGCGAGCAGCGCAGCCCTGGCCCGGGGGTCGTCGGTCCGCGTCGCCTCCGCGGTGAGGGACAGGAACCGCCACGCGTCGACCGCGTCTGCGTCGATGCGCAGCACGTATCCCGGAGGTGGCGACACCACCAGCTTCCTGGCGCCGGGCTCCGCGTCCTCCAGTACCCGCCGCAGTTGCGAGACCTTGGCCGACAGGGCTCCCGCCGGATTGCCCGGCGGATCCTCGCCCCACAGGTCGTCGACCAGCCGGTCGGCGGGCACCGGGCGGCCCTCGTGGACGAGCAGGTCGGCGAGGAGGGCGCGGACCTTCAGCCCGGGGACGGCGACGGGCCGGCCGTCCGCCGTCCACACCGCCAACGGCCCAAGCACCCCGAATTTCATGGACGTCACCATAACGCGCACGATCTCGCGGGCCGGGCCGTCCGCGAACCCCGCGCGCGGGACCTACCGCGACTCGACGGTCACCGGGGTCTCCCGGCGAATTCCGGTGCCGGCCCTGCCGCGCCCGCGCAGGCCGAACGCGACGACGGCCGCCGCGGCGACGGCCATCGCGAACGGGATGACCAGGGCGGTGCGGAAGCCGTCGAGCTGGGTGAGGAGGGACCCGCCGGAGCCGGTGGCGGCGATGTTCACGGCGGTCACCGCCGACAGGCCGAGCGCCGCGCCGAACTGGAAGGAGGTGTACAGCAGGCCGCCGGCGAGTCCCTGCTCCTCCTCGGCCACGCCGTCGGTCGCGGCGATGGTGAGCGGTCCGTACGCCAGGGCGAAGCCGAGACCAAGAATGATCATGGTCGGGAACATCGCCGCGTACGTCCAGTCGAGACCGACCGGCAGGAACAGCGCGTAGGCCACCGCGGCGAGGCACAGCCCGCCGAAGATCACCCGGACGTTGCCGAAGCGGTTCACCAGCAGCGGGGTGAGAGTCGGCGCGAGGATGGCGTCGATGCTGACCGCCAGCAGGGCGAGGGCCGCCTGCAACGACGACCAGCCGCGCAGTTCCTGCAGGTAGAGCACGACGAGAAACTGGAACCCGAAGAAGGAGCCCCCGAACAGCAGCGCGCCGAGGTTGGCGCGCACCAGGGGGCCCGAGCGGAGGATGCCGAGGCGCACCAGCGGCGCCGCCGACCGCCGCTCGATCGCCACGAAGGCGACGATCAGCGCGACTCCGACGGCGAGCGCTCCGGCCGTCCAGGCCCATCCCCCGGCGGGGTCCTCCAGCCGGACGACCGCGAACACCAGCGTCATCATCGCCGCGGTCACGGTGACCGCTCCGGCCAGGTCGAAGCCCCGCGTGTGACGGTACGGACGCTCGCCGCCCGGGATGAGGAGAAGCGCGGCGACGAGGACCGCGGAGGCCATGATCACCGGGGCGAAGAACACCCACCGCCAGCTGATCTCGGCGAGCAGGCCGCCGACGACGAGGCCGAGCGAGAAGCCGGCCGCCGCCGTACCCGCGTAGACCAGCAGTGCCCGGTTGCGCTGCGGGCCCTCGGCGAAGTTCGTCGTGATGATGGACAGACCGGCGGGCGCCATGAACGCGGAGGCCACTCCCGTCACGAAACGGGCGACGATGAGGATCCATCCCTCGGTCGCGAACCCGCCCAGGCCGGAGAAGACGATGAACACGCCGAGCCAGGCCAGGAACATCCGCCGCCGGCCGAGCAGGTCGGCGGCCCGCCCGCCCAGCAGCATGAAACCGCCGTAGCCGAGCACGTACGAGCTCATCACCCAGCTCAGCGAGCCCGTGCTCAGGTCCAGGTCGGAGCGGATCGACGGCAGGGCCACGTTCAGCATCGCCACGTCGATCCCCTCCAGGAAGATCGCACCGCACAGCACGAGCAGCATGCCCCAGGCACGCCCGCTCATCCGGTCCGAGGGTGGGGACAGTGGTGTGGACACGAGACGACTCCTCGAAGAGGCGCGGGGAACCGCGATCGGTTCCCTCTTGTAAGTAGTCGCATCATGGGACACCATCGATGACCATGGAAGAAGGCACTTCGAAGTCACCGAGTCGCTGCCCCGATACCGACGGCGCCCACAGCGCCCACAGCGCCCACAGCGCCCACGATGCCTACGACGCCCGCCAGTGGGACACCCGGGAAGACTGCGAGGTCCGCCAGATCCTCGACCGGGTCGCGGACAAGTGGTCCCTGCTCGTCATCGCGCTCCTCGACAGCCGCACCCTGCGTTTCACCGAGCTGAGCCGCGAGATCGACGGCGTCAGCCAGCGCATGCTCACCGTCACCCTGCGCCATCTGGAGCGGGACGGCCTGGTGCGCCGCACCGTGCACCCCGTCGTGCCGCCCCGGGTGGACTACGAGCTCACCCCCCTCGGCGTGACCCTGCACGACACCATCCAGTCGCTCGTCAGCTGGACGGAGCGGCACCAGAACGAGATCGCCGCCGCCCGCGCGGCCTACGACGCCCGCGCGGACACCGCGCCGGCCGCGACACCGTTACGTAACGAAACTCACTCCCCGGTATCGTTACGTAACGAAACTCGGGCCGTGGCGGCATCGCGCGAGGAGGGCGTTCGCGGCGAGGCCCGCTCACGGTGCGAGGTGTGCGGCGAACCGATCCACGCCGCGCGCACGGGCCGCCCCGCCCGGTTCTGCAACGCGGCGTGCCGCCAGAAGGCGCACCGCCGCCGCTCGCGCGCGGCCCTGCGGACCTCCGGCTGACCTCGCCCCCTGGCCGTTCCCACGCGGCCCCGCGGCTGACCTCGCACCCCGCCGTTCCCCGCAGCCCTCGTGGCCTTCGCCTTTCCCCGCGTTTCGCACATGACCTCGGCGAGAGGCAGGGCGTGGGACGGATCTCGCAAGGGCGGGCAAAGGATTGCCAAGGGGGTCCGTGTCGCGCCCTCCAGTCGGGGTCGCAGCGTGTCTCCTGTCCAGGAGTAATGGCACTGCTTGCCTGGAGGGACGGAGATGAGGAAGTTACTTCATGCCGGCGTGCTCGCGCTCGGCGTGTTCACCGCGGGGTGCGGCGGCGCCGGCGACGGGAGTGCGACCGAGCCGATCGTCGCGGACCAGGTCAAAGCGTCACCCACCTCGCCGGAACCCTCCGACTCGCTCTCGCCCTCGGAGGCGACCAGGGCCAAGGTCGAACTGGGTGAGACGAAGATCGGAAAGGTTCTGGTCGGCGAGGAGGGGCGCACGCTCTACCTCTTCGACAAGGACAAGGACGGGAAGTCGTCGTGTTCCGACGCCTGCGCGCGGGCGTGGCCGCCGTACGTCACGGACGGGACGCCGGAGGCGGGTGAGGGCGTCAAGGCGGACCTGCTCGGCACCACCGAGCGGGAGGACGGTACGACGCAGGTGACCTACAACGGCCATCCCCTCTACTACTTCGCCAAGGACACCGAGGCCGGCGAGATCAAGGGACATGACGTCGACGGCTTCGGCGGCGAGTGGTACGCGGTCAACGCCAAGGGGAAGAAGGCTCACGACTGAGCCGACTCGGGAGGGGTACGGCCGAGCCGACCTGACAAAGGCGCGACTGGGCCGACCCGACGGAGACGCCACCGGGCCGACTCGGGAAGGGCACGGCCGAGCCGACCTGACAAAGGCGCGACCGAGCCGACAGAGGCATGACCGAGCCGATCCGGGCGGGGCGGCCGAGCCCGCCCGCGAGGCGGGGGACTCGCCCCGCCCGGGCCGTCGCACGCCCGCCGGGACGCTCATCGGGCCCGGACCGTCTCGTCCCGCAGGTGCGGACCGTCTCGTCGGCCCGGACCGTCTCGCCCCGCGGGTACACGTTGTTTGTCTAGTTCGCGAGATCTGTGCTGGACAAAGCCGGAAGCGCTAGAACAGGGGGAGTACGGCCCGGCCGCCGTGAGCGGCCCGTGATGGGGAACGTGCCAGGGCGACGCGCGTCACTCCCCAGAACCACCTGATTCCGCCCGGGGTGGCTCCGGTCCGCAGGCCGGAACCACCCCGGACGGTGCTCGGACGCCGAGCCTCCACGGGGAACGAAGAGGCCGGCGTTTCGCCGTCGGATCGCGCGTGAGCGATACCGAAAGGACGGCACGAGAACCCCCGCATCGTTTTCTCTGGGGCCGGTGCGGGGGTGTGCCTCCCGGCGGGGCCTCCTCGGCGACGTCGTTTTCGACGGGTGCCGATCCGGCGATTCGGCCCAACCCCTGGACCCGTAAGGCCGGGCATGGTTGCATCTCGACTTGTCCAGAATTGATCTGCTGGAGAAGACAACGACGATCGCATGCCGGCGGGGGCTGAATGGGGCGACCCGAAAGGGCACTCGATCCCGACGCGAGCCCACTTCAGCGGTTCGCGTCAGAACTACGGCAGTTGCGGGAGGCAGCGGGAAAGCCGAGCTACCGGGAGTTGTCCCGGCGCGCGCACTACTCGGTGACGGCACTGTCGGAGGCGGCCGGAGGGGAGATCTTCCCCACGCTCGCGGTCACCCTCGCCTACGTCGAGGCGTGCGGCGGCGACCCCGCGGCCTGGGAGAGGCGATGGCGGACGCTGGCCGCGGAGTTCGCCTCGGCGGACGCCGCCGAGCGGGCCAAGGAGGGCGAGGACGCCCCGTACCTGGGGCTGGTGACCTTCGACCCCGGTGACGCCGACCGGTTCTTCGGCAGGAAGGACCTGGTCGCCGAGCTGTGCGCGCGGCTGGAGAGCACCTCCCTGCTGGCGGTCTTCGGCCCGTCGGGGAGCGGGAAGTCGTCGCTGCTGCGCGCGGGGCTCCTGCCGACGCTGTGGGGCGGAGCGCTGCCGGGGAGCGAGGCGTGGCCGACGCTGCTGCTGACCCCGGGCGAGCATCCGCTGGAGGAGCTCGCGATCGGCCTGGCGAACGCGATGAGTGTGAGCGCCTCCTCACTCCACGCGGGGCTGACGGCAGGGCACGCGAACGCCCGCCTCGACGTCGGGCAGCTGCTGGAGGGACGGCCGAGGTCGGCGCGTGCCGTGATCGTGGTCGACCAGTTCGAGGAGGTCTTCACGCTCTGCGGCGACGAGCGGGAACGGGTTGCCTTCCTCGACTGGCTGCTCGCCGCGGCGGACGGCGGCGACCGGGCGCGGGTGGTGCTGGGGGTTCGCGCGGACTTCTACGCCAGGTGCGCGGAACATCCGCCGCTGGTGGCCGCGCTGCGCGACCGGCAGCTGCTGATCGGGCCCATGGACGACGACGATCTGCGGCAGGTGGTCACCGGACCGGCGACCCGCGCCGGGCTCAGGGTCGACCGGGCGCTCGTCGAGGCCATTCTCGGCGACTGCCGTACGGAGCCGGGGGCGTTGCCGCTGCTCTCGCACGCGCTGCTGGAGACGTGGAAGCGGCGCAAGGGCGACGCGATGACGCTCACCGGGTACCGCGCGGCCGGGGGCATCCAGGGGGCCATCGCGCAGAGCGCCGAGCGGGTCTACGGCGAGTTCGGCGACGGGGAGCGCCACCTGGTCAAGAACGTGTTCCTGCGCCTGACGGCGCTTGGCGAGGGCACCGAGGACACCCGCCGCCGCGTCGCCCCCGACGAGCTGCTCTCCGGCCCGAACGGTACGGCGGTGGCGACCGTGCTGAGCAGGCTCACCGAGGCCCGGTTGCTCACCGTCGACGAGGACAGCGTCCAGGTGGCGCACGAGGCGGTCATCCGCTCCTGGCCCAGGCTGCGGGGCTGGCTCGCCGAGGACCGGGAGTTCGTCCGTCTTCACCGGCGGCTCACCGAGGCCGCCGCGGAGTGGGGGCAGCACGGGCGCGAGGACGAGCTTCTCTACCGGGGGATGCGCCTGACCGCCTGGGAGGGCCGCGAACTCGACCGGCTCAACGACCTGGAGCGCGCCTTCCTGGAGGCCGCGCGGGCACGCGAGGCCCGTGAGCGCGCCGCGAGCGGCAGGCGGGTCCGGCTGGCGCTGATCGGCACGACGGTGGTCGGAGTGGTGGTCTGCGCGCTCGCCGTGATGGCCTTCGTCCTGGCGGACCGGGCACAGCACGGCCAGGAGCTCGCCTACTCCCGCCAGCTCGCCGCCGACGCCCGCGGCAGGCTCCAGCTCGATCCCCAGCTCGGCCTGCTGCTGGCCCGGCGGGCGTACGAGGTCAGCCACACCGTCGAGGCCGCCTCGGTCCTCAGGCAGGCCGTCGTCGACTCCCGGGTGGGTTTCGTCCTGCCCGTCGCCGGCGGCAAGGTCTGCGGTGCCTCCTTCTCCCCTGACGGGCGCCTCCTGGTCACGGGCAGCGGTGACGGGACCGTACGGGTGTGGAAGGTGAACGGTCGGGGCCTGTCACCGGACGATCCGGTCGTGCTGCGGGGACACGACGGCGAGGCGTGGAACCCGGTGTTCAGCCCCGACGGACGCTACGTGGCCGCCGGGGGCGTCGACGGGACGGTGCGGGTGTGGGACCTGACGGGTGCGGAGGCGCCCGAGGTTCTGCGAGGACACGAGGGAGCGGTGTGGAACGTGTCCTTCAGCCCCGACGGGCGGCGCCTGGCCGACGCCGGCAACGACGGCACGGTGCGGGTGTGGGACCTCGCCGACGGCGGGGCGCCGAAGGTCCTGCGCGGGCACGAGGGGCGGGTCCTGGGGGTGGCGTTCAGCCCTGACGGCAGGCGCCTGGTCACCGGGGGCGGCGACGGCACGGTACGGCTGTGGGACCCGGAGGGCGAAAAGCGGCCCACGGTGCTGCGCGGACACGAGAACTCGGTGGAGAGCGTGGCGTTCAGCTCGGACGGCGACCGCCTGGCGAGCGCGAGCACCGACGGTACCGTGCGGACGTGGGAGGTGCCCGGTGCGGGCGCGGGCGGGCACGACGGCACCTCCAAGGTCCTGCGCGGGCACGACGGCACCGTCGAGGGGGTGGCGTTCGGCCGTGACGGGCGGATCGCGAGCGTCGGCAACGACGGCACGGTCCACGTCTGGGGCGCGGGCGGCTCCATCGCCCCCCTGGTGCTGAGCGGGCACCGGGGCACCGTGTGGAGCGCCGCGTTCAGCCCGGACGGCCGCACGCTCGCGAGCGCGAGCGACGACGGCACCGTACGGATGTGGGACGTGACGGCGGCGGGTGACGCCGCGATCGTGCGCGGTCACACCGGGGAGGTGTGGAGCGCCGATCTCAGCCCGGACGGGCGGCGGGTGGCGAGCGCCGGCAGCGACGGTACGGTCCGCGTCGGGAACGTCACCGGCGAGGGCGACGCGGTCGTGCTGCGTCCGAAGGGCGGGGAGGTCCTCGACGTCGCGTTCGGCTCGGACGGGCGGCGGGTGGCGGGCGCGCTGGAGGACGGCGTGGTCCGCGTCTGGGACGCCTCGGGGCGCGGGGAGCCCGTGCTCCTGCGCGGTCACCTCGGGATGGTGTGGAGCGTCGCGTTCAGCCCGGACGGGCGGCGGGTCGTCAGCGGCGGCAACGACGGCACGGCCCGCGTCTGGGACGCCTCGGGAGCAGGGGAGCCGCTCGTGCTCCGCGGCCACCGGGGAGTGGTCAGGTACGTCGCGTTCAGCCCGGACGGGCGGCGGGTCGCGAGCGCGGGTGAGGACGGCACGGTCCGGGTGTGGGACGTCTCGGGACACGATGAGCCGGTGGTGTTGCGCGGGCATCAGGGTCTGGTGTGGAGCGTGTCCTTCAGTCCCGACGGGCTGCACGTGGCGAGCGGAGGCAACGACGGCACGGTCCGGGTGTGGGACGTCTCGGGACGCGGCGAGCCGGTGGTGTTGCGCGGGCATCAGGGTCTGGTGTGGAGCGTGTCCTTCAGTCCCGACGGGCTGCACGTGGCGAGCAGTGGCAACGACAACACCGTCAGGATCTGGACGGCCGCGGGCCGAGGCGAGCCCGTGGTCTTCCAGGGGTACGGCGCCTCCGTCGAGAGCGTGGGGTTCGGGCGCGACGGCCGCCACCTGGTCACCACGCACGGTGACGCCACCGTCCGGGTCTGGCGGTGCGACGTGTGCGGCCCGATGGAGGAGGTTCTGGAGCTCGCCCGCGACCGCACCGTCCGCGAGCTGACCGCGGACGAGCGCAAGGTCCTCCTCCAGACCCCCGGCTGACCGTCGGGCCTCCCGCCCGCGTCCCTGCGCCCCCGGTCCGCGAGGCGCCCCCGGTCCGCGAGGCGCCCCCGGTCCGCGAGGCGCGGCCGGGGCGCGTCCGGTCCGCGAGCCGCCCCGGTCCGCGAGGCGCGTCCGGGGCGCGGGCCGCCGGACGCGGCTCGCGGTCAGCGCGTCGGGTACGTCTGGCGTCTCGAACAGCTCAGGTGGACTCCCGGACGACCAGCTCCGTGGGCAGGATCGTCGACGACATGGGCCCGCCGTCGATCTGGCGGAGAAGCAGGCGCACCGCCACCCGTGTCTGGTCCTTCGTGGGCACGCGCACCGTGGTGAGCGCGGGCACGGTGTAGGAGGCGGCCTCGATGTCGTCGAACCCCACGATCGCGACGTCGTGCGGCACCCGCCGTCCCGACTCGCTCAGCACCCGCAGAGCGCCGATCGCCATCAGGTCGCCCACCGCGAAGACCGCGTCGAGCGCCGGATCGTCGCGCAGGAGCTGGCGCATCGCCTCCGCGCCCGAGGCGAGGGTGAGGTCGCCGACGGCGATGATCGACCGGTGCCCGGTGTCGCGCAGCGCCTTGCGGTATCCCTCAAGCCGCTCCCCCGCGCCGATCGCGTCCGGGGGCCCGGAGATCGCGGCGATCCGCCGCCGTCCCCGGTCGAGGAGGTGTCTCACCGCCGAGGCGGCACCGCCCACGTTGTCGATGTCGGCGTACGAGATCCGCGTCTCCATCGCGGACCTGCCCAGTGACACGACGGGGACGCCCGTGCGGGCCAGCGCGGCGGGCAGCGGGTCGCTGCCCCGGGTGGACACGAGCACCACCCCGTCGACGTGCCCCGAGGCGGCGTACCGCTCCACCCGGAGCCGACCGGCCGACGAGTCGGCGAGCATGAGGGTGACGCGCTTGCCCGAATCCTCCAGCTCCCCGGTGACCGAGCGGACGATCGCGGAGAACAGCGGGTCGTCGGCCCTGACCGAGGCGGGGGAGCCGGAGACGACGAGCGCGATCGAGTCGGTGCGCCGGGTCACCAGGCTGCGGGCCGCCGAGTTGGGGACGTAGCCCAGCTCGTTCACGGCGTTCATCACGATGGCGCGGAACTCGTCGCTGACCGTGCCCTCACCGTTGATCACCCGGGAGACGGTCGACCTCGACACGCCCGCGCGGGCCGCGACCGCCTCCAGGGTGGGACGCTTGGCGCGCTCGCGGTGCAGCCCGTTGTGCCGGATCACCTCGCGGTACCACAGCGCGCTGTCCTTGGGCAGCCGACGCTGCGTCTCGAAGTCGACGTGCACGATCCCGAAGCGCTTGTGGTAGCCCTCGGCCCACTCGAAGTTGTCCATCAGCGACCAGACCAGGAAACCGCGCAGGTCGGCGCCTGCCTCGATCGCGGCGTGCGCCGCTCTCAGATGGCTCTCGAAGAACGCGGTCCTGTCGGTGTCGTGCACGCGGTCGTCCTCCACCACGTCGTCGAAGGCGGCGCCGTTCTCGGTGACGAGCAGGCCGACCTCGGGGTAGTCGCGCGAGAGCCGGGTGAGCAGCTGGGAGAGTCCGGTCGGCACGATCGCCCAGCCCATCGCCGTCGTCGGGGCGTGGGCGCCGCTGAACAGGATGTCCTCGCTGCCGGGGTAGGCGGCGTTGGCGGGCTCGCCCGGCCGGGACCGTACGACGCAGGGGGTGTAGTAGTTGATCCCGAGCAGGTCGACGGGCTGGTTGATCGTTTCGAGGTCGCCGTCGCGGATGTGGTCGATCCCGCCCATGCGTTCCATGATGGCGAGCGCCGGGTCGGGATACTTCCCGCGCAGGGCGGGGTCGAGGAACTGCCGGTTGATGAGGCAGTCGACCCGCTCCACCGCCTCGGCGTCCTCGGCGGAGGGGACGAGGTCGGGGTCGTTCACCTGGCCGGGCGTCATCACCGGCGTGAGGTTCAGGGTGAGGGCGATCTCGCGGGCGCCCGCCTCGCGCAGCACCTGGGCGCCCAGCCCGTGGGCGAGCAGGAGGTGGTGGGAGGCGCGGAAGGCCTCCGCCGCCGATGCGCGGCCCGGCGCGTGGATGCCGATGCCGTACCCCAGCACCGCCGACACCCACGGCTCGTTCACCGTCATCCACGTCCCGACGCGGTCACCGAGCCGGTCGTGCATGATGCGCGCGAAGTCGGCGAAGCGGTAGGCGGTGTCGCGGTCGGTCCACCCACCCCGATCCTCCAGCGCCTGAGGGAGGTCCCAGTGGTAGAGCGTCACGTACGGCGCGATGTCGGCCGCGAGCAACTCGTCCACCAGCCGGTCGTAGAAGTCGAGCCCGTCGGCGACGGCGGGCCCGGAGCCCGACGGCTGGATCCTGGGCCACGCGACCGAGAAGCGGTAGGCGCCGAGGCCCAGCTCCGCCATCATCCGGACGTCGTCGGCGTAACGGTGGTAGTGGTCGCAGGCCACGTCGCCGGTGTGGCCGTCGGCGATCCTTCCGGGCGTGCGGGAGAACGTGTCCCAGATCGACGGTCCGCGCCCGCCCTCTCGCACGGCGCCCTCGATCTGGTAGGCGGCGGTCGCCGCCCCCCAGACGAAGCCCTGGGGAAAGGCCAGGGTCTCGCCCCGGGCCGAGATGGTCGTTACGGTCATGCTTCGAAAACCCCCCGTCGGTTCTCGCGACTGCCGGAACGCGCGGGGTGGCGGGTCGCCGTCGTCCCGGTCGGTGGAAGCGTTCCACCGCCATCATGAGCACGGTCGCGGCCCGGCGTCGAGAGGGTTCCCCCAATGCGTGGGAACGCTCCCACTCTAGGGGGAGAGGGTGGACCAGGACGGGAAGGGAGTACGGTTCGTCCCCTTCCGGCCAGGGGGGTGGATCGGAAGGGGAAGATGCGTGGCTCGTCCCCGCCGGTCAGGGGGATGGGACAGAAGGGGAGGATGAGTGGCTCGCCCCTACCCGTCAGGGCGGGAGGATGTACGGTTCGTCCTTTTCCGGCCAGGGGATGGGTCAGAACGGGAAGATGTGCAGCGCACCGCTCCCGGTCAGAGCGGTGATCCGACGAGGTGCGGCCGGGTCGCGCCGCACCTCGACGACCGCGTGCCCCGGGCCGGTCCGCACGTCGTAGCCCTCCCGGTACTCCTCTCCGTCCGGCACCCTCACCCTCACGTCGCCGGTCGTCCTCGCCACGGCGCCGACGTCGCCGGGCGGGACCGTGAACCCCAGGTCGACGTCTCCCGTACCGGTCTCGACGTCGGCCTTCGTGGACCCGAGGTCGATGCCGATCACGTTCCCCGTCCGCGTCCGTGCCCACAGATCGCCCTTCGTACCGTCCACGATCACGTCGCCCACGGTGGTGGAGAGGCGCAGGTCACCGTCGATGTCGCTCGCCATGAGGGTCCCGAAGCGGCGGGACTTCACCTCGACGTCGGTGGCGGCGGGTACGCGCAGGATGTAGTCGGCCTGGCAGGCGGGGTCGCCGGGACGGTCGACGCCGGGGCAGCGGACGTCGAGCCTGAGCGTCCGCCCGTCCCACTCCTCGGTGACCACGGGCCGGTCCCCGGCCCAGGAGAGCATCCGCTCCAGGTCCAGCCGCTTCACCGCTCCAGGCGCGACCGAGATATTGACGTGACTCGCGCTCTCCACGACGATCCCCGGCGCGGTGAGCGCCCAGGACCGCGCTGTGGTCTCGGTGGTCCGGCGGGGCGCCGTGATCTCGGCCCACGCCCCTATGGTGGTGAAGGCGACGGCGAGCGCGGTGAGCGCACCGCCCGCGACCAGCCAGGCGATCCGCACGTTGTTTCGTATCGGCATGCTTTCAAACCCTCAGAAATCGCAGGACGGCGAGTACCCGGCGGTGGTCCTTGTCGGCGCCGGAGAGATCGAGCTTGGTGAAGATGTTGTTGATGTGCTTGCCGACCGCGCTCTCCGAGACCACCAGGGCCTCGGCGATCCCGGTGTTGGAGCGGCCCTCGGCGATCAGTGAGAGCACCTCGTGCTCCCTGCGGGTGAGCCGGTCCAGCGGGTCGCTGTGCCTGCGCAGGAGCAGTTGGGCGACCACCTCGGGGTCGAGGGCGGTGCCTCCGGCGGCGACCCGGCGCAGCGCGTCGAGGAACTCCTCGACGTCGGCCACCCGGTCCTTGAGGAGGTAGCCGATCCCGCTGGTCGCGGTGGACAGCAGCTGGGTGGCGTAGCGCTCCTCGACGTACTGGGAGAGCACGAGGATCGCGAGCGTCGGCCGCTGGCGGCGCAGCACGAGCGCCGCGCGCAGGCCCTCGTCGGTGTGCGAGGGCGGCATCCGCACGTCGGTGACGACGAGGTCGGGGACATGCTCGTCCACGGCGCGCAGCAGCCCTTCGGCGTCGGACACCGCGGCCACGACCTCGATGCCCGCCGAGCCGAGCAGACGGACGAGCCCTTCCCTCAGCAGCACCGAGTCCTCGGCGAGCACTACGCGCACGGCAGCTCCACTTTGATCGTCGTCGGCCCGCCGAGCGGGCTGTCGACGTACAGGATGCCGTCCACGGAACCGACCCGGCGGGCGAGGCCGCGCAGGCCGGTCCCGGCGTCGGGGTCCGCACCGCCGTGGCCGTCGTCGCCGACGGCCACGTGGAGGCGGTCACCGACGCGTTCGACGACGACCTCGGCGCAGGACGCCCCCGCGTGCTTGGCGATGTTGGTGAGCGACTCGGACACGACGAAGAACGCGACCGCCTCGATCGTGGGAGAGACCCGTTCGGCGATGTCGACGCTCAGCCGTACGGGGAACGGCGCCCGCACCGCGAGGCCGGACAGCGCCGCGTCCAGGCCCTGGTCGTTGAGCACGGCCGGGTGCAGCCCCCGGACGAAGTCGCGCAGCTCCTTGAGGGCCTGCTTCGCCTCCTCGTGCGCCTGCACGATCACCTCGCGTGCGGGTTCCGGCAGGTCGGTGAGGGTGGCGCGGGCCATGCCCAGGTTCATCGCGAGCGAGACCAGCCGCTGCTGGGTGCCGTCGTGCAGATCCCGCTCGATGCGGCGGCGTTCGGCGTCCGCGGCGTCGACCACCTCGGCCCGGCTCTCCTGCAACGTCTCGACCCGCTGGACCAGCTGGTCGCTCAGGCTGGGCCCGAGCAGGGCCTCGGCGGCGATCACGTCCAGCAGCGCGAACCCACGGGCCACCCACGGCGCCGCGACGAACAGGGTCCCCGAGACGAGGACGAACGCCACGCTCCGCCAGCTCTCCTCCAGCGCCCAGTACCGCACGGCGAGTGCGGCGGTGACCAGGCCGCCCGCCCACGCCCCGACGACGGAGAAGGCGCCGATGCCGCTGATCAGCGGGGCGAGCAGGTGGTATCCGAGCCGGCGCCAGGTGCTCAGCGTCCTCGCCTCCTGAACCAGCCGCCTGAACGGGTTCATGCTCAGGGGGCGGCGCGCGACCGGGAGGATGTCGACGTCGAGGAAGGCGGCGAACCGGGACCGCTGCACCCGGGTGAGCAGCCGGACGACCACGAAGGACAGCAGCAGTGCGACCACGGGGACCACCACGGTCCACACCAGCAGCACCGACGCCGCCACCAGCGCCAGGATCGTCCACGCGCCCAGCAGGGCGATCGGTGCCCCCACCACCAGGTGCGCGGTGCGGAGCCAGGTCCGTGCGGACCAGTGGGCGCTGATCCTCTCCCAGGGGGTGGTCATCTCGATGGCGGTCATACGACCACGGTAGAGATCGGGACGGCCGGGACACAGGGGCGAGGTATCCCAGAAAAAGGTAGGGCAAACCCCACCTTCGGCGCGGCCCCTTCCGGCGCGGCTCCCTCGGTGGTTCTCTTGGCGGCCCCTTCCGGTGCGGTCCCCTCGGTGGTCCCTTCCGGTGCCGCTCCTTCAGCGGTCCCCGCCGGTGCGGCCCCTTGACGGTTTCCCGCACCGGTCTTTCTGGCGGCCCTCGTACGTCCTCGTACGTCCTCGTACGCCTCCGCGTCCAGCCGCGTCAAAGGCATCTACCCCCGACGACCTCTCCCGGCATCGCGCGACCTTGAAGATAACCCCAATGGGGGTAGTCCTGGGTTATAAATGGAGGAGACCCGAACACGGCCCATCGAAGGGACCGCGCCTTGAAGCGTGTGCTGCTGCTGGCGACCGGCGATCTCATCGCCTACTCCTACGCGCCCGGCCGCCCGGGGTTCTCGTCCGGGGCCGAGCTCCTGCGGGCACTCCCGCCCGGCGCGATCGCCGCGGACGTCGTGGTCGAGGACGTGATGGCGGAGCCCAGCTGGGACATGTCGACCTCGACCATGCTGGACCTGGCCCGCAGGGCACGCTCGGCCGTCCTGGAGCGCGGGTTCGACGGCGTCGTGATCACGCACGGCACCGACACGCTGGAGGAGACCGCCTATCTCGTGGACCTGCTCGCGGGCCGGGCGGCGGAGCGCGGAACCATCGTGCTGACCGGGGCCACGCGCTCCCTGGACGAGCTGTCCCCGGACGGGCCGCGCAACCTCGCCTCCTCCATCACGGCCGCCGCCGACGGCGCCTTGCGCGGTGCCGGGGCCGTCGTGTGCGTGAACGACGAGATCCACGCGGCCCGCTGGGTCACCAAGGTCGACGCCACGAGCGTCGCGGCGTTCTCGTCGGGCACCTTCCCCGTGCTGGGCCGGGTGGTCGGCGGCCGGGTCGAGCCGCTGTCGGCCCCGCCGCCCCGGCCGCCCGCGTTCGTGGGGGACCCCGCGTCGGACGTGGCCCTGATCAAGACCTATCCGGGGATCGGTCCCGCGTCGCTCACCGCCGTCGTGGACGCGGGGGCACAGGGCGTCGTGCTGGAGGGGACCGGGCTGGGCAACGTACCGGTCGAGCTCTTCACGACGATCGCCGAGCTGACGGAGTGGGGGATCCCGGTGGTCGTCGCGTCGAGGTGCCGCACCCACGCGACCCCGTTCGACGAACTGCGCCCGGGGGCGGGGCTCGCCGCTCGCGTCGGGGCGATCGGCGCCCGCGGCCTGGCGCCCTCGAAGGCGCGGTACGCGCTGATGGTCGCGCTCGGGACCGGCGGGATCGACGCCGTACGCGACTGGTTCGGCAGGCTGTGACCCTCGGTGAGGGGATATATGGATAGGTAAAAAACACGAAAAAGGGGAGTATCGCCCGACTTTGCGGGCACGTCGGTGGATGCGAAGTCCGTGATCCGGTGAAGGGCTGGGGAGGCCTTCACCGGATCACCCTTCTCTTCCCCGCGCCACCGGGAGTGCTCAGGCGGGGATCGAGACCCCGAGGCCGCCACGCGTCTCTGCGCCGTACCGCTCCTTCTCCCTCGCGATGTCGAGGGGCTTGATGCGGGAGCGCCCGTTCAGCGTCTCCTCGGTGAGAAGGTCGGCGGGAACGAGCCAGGAGACCTCGAACTCCAGCCCGTCGGGGTCCTTGGCGTACAGGGCCTTGGTGGTGGAGTGGTCGGAGGCGCCGACGAGGGCGTTGAGCTCGCCGAGTTTGAGGGCGATCCGCTCCAGTTCGGCGAGGGTGTCGACCTCCCAGGCGAGGTGATAGAGGCCGACCGTCGATCGCCCGGCCCCCGTGGGGCCCGCCTGCGCGCCGACCTCGAAGAGGCCGAGGTCGTGGTCGTTGCTGGATCCCGAGGCCTGAAGGAACGCGGCGCCCGGCATGCCCATGACCGTCCTGAAGCCGAGCGCCTCCTGGTAGAAGGCGACGCTGCGCTCCACGTCGCGGACGAAGAGAACGGCGTGGTTGAGTCGCTGGACCGGCATGGTTCCTCCCAAAAACTTGAACTCTCAAGTACATTACCTCCGTTTCATTGAGAGCTCAAGTAAGATGACCCCGTGACGCGATGGCTGGACGACGACGAGCAGCGCACCTGGCGCGCCTACATGGCCGCCTCGCAGCTCGTCCTGGAGGAGCTGGACCGGCAGCTGCAGCGAGACTCGGGCATGCCACACGCCTACTACGCCGTGCTGGTGAAGCTCTCCGAGGCACCCGAGCGCATGATGCGGATGAGCGAGCTGGCGGCGGAGGTCAACTCCTCCCAGAGCCGCCTGTCCCACGCGGTGAAACGGCTGGAGGAACGCGGCTGGGTGCGACGCGAGCCGTGCGCCGCCGACAAGCGCGTGAGCTGGGCGATCCTCACCGACGAGGGCTTCGCCGCCCTCACCGCCGCCGCCCCGGGGCACGTCGAGGTCGTACGACAGACCCTCTTCGACCGCCTGACCCCCGACCAGCTCCGCCAACTACGAGAGATCTGCACCGCGATCCTCCCCGCCCAGGACCCCTCGTAGCCGAATACGCCGACAGGGGTGGGGCTTTGCTTGGGCATTGCGGTTAGCAGGTATGCCAGGGGGGTCGTTGGCATGGGGCGGAAACGGGTGCTGCCAGCGCAGACAGCGGGCGGCGGGCGCGGCATCGTAGGGGGTGAAAGCAGCTCACCGGACCGGAAAAGCCGACGATGAACGTCAATCCGGAAGCGGTGGCTCCCGAAGACTCTCCCGCGAGAGTCAAGGATCGAGGTAACGGCCATGTGTCAGCACCAGCCTCAGTGCCCATCCGCGAACGCTCCTGACCACGACGCGGCCCGCCTGGTGGCCTTCCACCCCGAGCAGGGGTGGGGACTCCTCTGCAACGGTGTGGTGCTGTTCGAGGACAACGGCGAGCTTCTGCCCGACGGACGCAGCATCCCGGCTCACCGGGGTTCCTATGCCCAGGCGGCCTGAGCTCATGCGTCAGGGCTCCGCGACCAAGCAGACGGCACCCGGCCGGCCGGTCTCTCCGGCCCGACCGGGAAACGTCCGTCCGCCGGGATGGCGGCGCCTCCTGCGCGGGCTCGGCGAGCCGGTGATCCGAGCCGCCCGCGCGGCGCGCGTCCGGCGGGTCTCCTGGACGCTGTCGCCCGCCATCTCCTCGACGCCCCTGGCGCGGCGCCTCGTCCGAACCCAGCTCGACGACTGGGGATGCACGGGGGAGAGCGACATCGCGGAACTGCTCGTCAGCGAGCTGGTCACCAACGCCGTGCTCCACGGGCGGGGAGCACCGGTCGTCACCCTCTCCTGCCGGGAGGGCACGCTGCGCTGCGAGGTCGAGGACGAAGATCCATCCCTCCCCCAGGTGCGCGAGGAATCCGACGAGGGTGAGAACGGTCGCGGGCTGTTCCTCGTCGACACCCTGTCCCGGTCCTGGGGCACCGGCCGCACGCGCACGAGAAAGTACGGAAAGGCCGTCTGGTTCGAGCTGCCCGCCCATCAGGCGCGCCAGGCTTCCTGACCGTCCATCCGCGACGAGACGATCGTGCGAGGCTCCTTCTCCGGTCCACCGACCTCAGAATGTGTTCTGACTTACGATGGCAGGGTGAGCAGTAACGCCGACGCCGTCACCTTCTCGGACCTGTCGAGAAACCCCCGAGCCGTCGCCGAACGCGCCGCGCGCCTCGGACGAGTACGCGTCACCCACCGCGACGCCCCAGACTTCTACCTGACCGCCGTTGATCGTGAGGATCGGCGCGAGCAGACCCTGGCCACGGCATCCCGCCTGTTCCTCGCCCTCATCAAGCACGATCCGACCGCCCGCACACTGGTCATCGCCATGCCCGAGGTCTTCCCCTGGGTGCGCCACCTCACCTCCACCGAACTGCGCGCCTTCACCCTCGAACTGGTGGAGGCGCTCTCCGACGCCGCCGAACTCGATGTCGATGTCACCACGCAGGAAGTCATCGCGGGCTGGCGGGCGACCGCTCGGATCAAGGCCGACCCCGCCCATTACGCCCAGGCTCGCAAGGCCACAAGCGGCGACTACGGAGCGGTAGAGGTCTCAGCGTGAGCCCAAAGCGGGGCGACCGGGTCACGGTCCCCCTCCGGATGACGAATGGGACATCCGGTTCGGTACCGGTGACGCGGTCAGGGGGTGGGAGGAGTTGTGCCGCCACGCCCTGGGCAACACACGCCGATGTTTCGAGGCACTGCGCGCCGATCCGCGCTCACGGGCGGATCACGAGCGGCAACATCGCCTACGCGGCGACCTCGCGACTCATCGTCACAACGGTAGGGACCTGGAGCAGTGGGAGTTCGAGGTCACCAGCGGCGGGCGCGTCCGCTATGTCATCGATGACGCCACTCACACCGTCTGGATCGTCTACGCCTCCCCCCGGCACCCGAAGGACACCGACGCCTGAAGCCCGAGGGCGGGGAGCCGATCAGGTGATCTCTTGTCCGGACCGCGGCAGCCTCCCGAACCCTGGTGGCCGCTGCGGCATCGGCGGCACCAACGTCAAGCTGGGTGACCCGTCCGAGTGGGCCGCCTGCCAGGCGGGTCTGGTCCCGACCGAGGAGTAGCTCTTCGCGTGCTGCCCATGGGCTCTGCCGATCTTTCAGGCGCAGGCCGTTTGGCTACGACGGCCTGCGACGCGGTTCGGTGATTGTCGTTCTGTATAGTTTCCTATATAGTTTTTGCATGACTGTTCTCCATGATGCGACCAAGCTCACGGTCACTGAGGCGGCGCAGCGAGGGGTGGCTCGTCTGGTGGCTGATGCGGAGCAGGGGGCGGATCTGGTGGTGACCCGCCGGCATCAGCCGGTCGCGGCGGTCGTGAGCATGCGGCGCCTCAACGAGCTGGAAGAGGCTGCGGCCGATCTGCGGGATCTGGCGCTGGTTCTTGTGCGGGCGGCGACCGACAGCGGGCGACGGACGTCGATCGATGATGTCCTTTCCGCCTTCGGGCACACACGTGAGTCGCTGGCCGCGCTTCCGGATGACGACGAGTAGCGGTGTCCGACGTCGTATTCACCGACCCGGCCGTTGACGATCTCCGCAGGATCGGCCCGGACGCAGTGCCCAAGGTCCTGAAAAAGATCCTTCTGTTGCTGGAGAACCCCGAGGCTGGTTACCCGCTAGGCGGGGAGCTCACCGGATTTCGCAAGCTTGTCGTCGGCCGGAACACCTGGCGGGTCGTCTATCGGATCACCGATGACAAGGCGGTCGAGATCTGTGAGATCTGGGCAGTCGGCGAGAGGGCCGACGCGGAGGTCTACGCCGAGGCCAAGGCACGAGTCCGGGCGGCCGGCGGTTCGCGTCCCGATGTCGTCCGCCTTGGCGAGGTCATCGACCGCCTAGGAACTCTGACCGATCACATTCACATCGATGAGGTGCCTGCACGGGAGCCGGTTCCTGATTGGCTCGCCAATCGGTTGATCTACACAGTCGGCATGGCCCGTGAGGATGTGGCGGCACTGGACCTGGAGGAAGCCGTCGATCTCTGGACGGAGTTTCGCTCGGGGCCACGTTAGCCCGCAGTCGCCGTTCACGGGTTGGAGCCATGCACGGCGAGAGCTATTCGGTGCTGGGTTACTGCGAGCTCGGCGGTACCAACGTCAAGTTAGGTGACCCGTCCGAATGGGCCGCCTGCCAGACGGGTCTGGTCCCGACCGAGGAGTGGCGTCGACTTCACCGGCACGGCTTGCACCGGGTTTCCGAGCGCGAGCTTGCTGTCATCCTTTCGTCGATCCGGAGAGTCGACGAAGCCGATCGCTTCAGGCGACAGGACCTGAACGCATCGCTTCGGGGCAAGTGCGCTGGTAGATCGGTGCTTTCCGGCCGGGTTGGCGTAGACTCCGGCTATGACCGCTGCTCCTGAAGAATACGAGGACATGCATCGGCTGGTCGATCGACTGACGCCGGACCAGCTCCATGAGGTGCGCGCGCATACCCTGCGTCTCGTCCACTCCGGTGAGGGTGAGTCGGGTCAGGAGTGGCCTCCTTCCTGGTTCGGATCGGTGACCACCGGGCGGGACGACATCGCCGAACGCACTGAGGATCTCCTGCGCCAGGGGTATGGTCACGAAGTGTGATCGTTGTTGACACCGGCCCCATCGTCGCCGCTGCCATCCGAAATGACCGCAGGCACGATGTCTGTGTAGAGATGTTCAACCAGTTTCGCAGAGAACGACGCGAACTCCTCGTTCCGGCGTGAGGTCTCCTACATGCTCGGCAAGATCGGCGGAGCCAAGGTGGAGGCCGGATTCCTGCGCTCGCTGAGATCCGGAATCTTCGCCCTGGTCGATCTCACAGACGATGACCTCAACCGTATCGCCGACCTGGTAGAGCGCTATTCAGACCTTCCTCTCGGATCGGCGGACGCCTCGGTGGTCGCCGTCGCCGAGCGTCTTCGCATCGCCGAGGTGTTCACCCTGGACACCAGGGACTTCTCCGTGGTGCGGCCCGCGCATGTCACCGCCTTCACCCTGGTGCCCGGCTGACCGCTCCATGCCACCGGCTACATCGCGTTGATAGGCACCAACGTCAAGCTAGGTGCCCCATCCCAGTAGGGCGCCTGCCAGACGGGCCTTGAGCTACCACCGGCAAGACCTGTTCAGGTGCCGAACGGCTACTGCGACGCCGGTGGCACCAACGTCAAGCTAGGTGACCCGTCTTGCCGAAAGATCAAAGCCTGACTCCCGGTTTTGGGCCTGAAACAGGGAGTACCCTGAAGAGGGAAGGAGAACCATCCTCGTGACCGATGCCAGGCCTCGGAAGGCTTCAGCCGGAACGGCTAAGAAGCGAAAGCATCGGACGCTCCCGCCGCAGAGTGATTGTGAGACGGGTGCCACAGTGCAGGCTCCTCGCAGAAAAGAGATCGAGGAGCGGGCTGCGCTGCTCTTGTTCGAGCAGGCACAACGGCTGGACGAGGTGGCCGCCAGCACTCGTGAGACCGGCACCCGTGACACGGTCCGGGAGGTCGTCCAGGATCTGCTCGCTCACGCCGAGCCGGTGCGGGCGACGATCGCGTCGAAGATTCTCGGTGTTGACGAGAAGACGGTTCGCGCGTGGGCCAAGGAAGGGCTACTCGTCCCGGTCAGGGGAAGGCCCCGCCTGATGCTTGAAGCCGAGCGTCTGTACACCGTGGCAACGCTCGTCCAGGATCTACGCCAGGCTGGCCGCACCCGGAATCTGGTCGAGGCGGTCTGGCAGCGCCTGCAGGACCGGGAGCTTCTGGAGAGCGATCAGCTGACCGACGGTCTTCGGCAGATGCAACAGGGCGAGGGCCGTCCGTGGCGAGAGATCAGGGCAGAGTGGAGTTCCAAGAATTCGGAGCTGACCGCCGGTGAAGACTGAGGTCTATCTCTCGGTTCTCGCGGAGAAGCACGCTGAGACCTTGCGCGGAGCAGATCTCAGGGTCATTTGTCGCTTTTGTCGGTGATCTGGAAGTGCGCGGTTGCGCGGCCCTTGGATATCGGCTCACGGGGGAACTCCCGGTGAGTCGGCTGTGCGTCAAGCATCTGAGAGGCGCCATGCGCGTCGTGGTCGCCTTCAAAGAGCCGGGTCACGCATGGGTTCTAATGCTGGGACCCCATGATGAGCGCAACCGGACGCACGATGTCTATACCTCGCTGTGGGAGGTGTGCGGGCTGGACGCGCCGCCGGTGGGTGAGCGTACCAAGCCCGCCTGTTGTGACGACGGCGGCGCGGATCCGAACCTGCCGGAAATAGATGATCTGGTGACTCGTTGCCGTGATCTCGCCAAGCCGCCTCGTCGGCGTAAGCGCCCAAGCTGACAAACTCCGGACTTAACGGCCGTTGCACGCCGAGCGGCACCGGTGTGAGCTGCCCCGTCGGACTGACCTCCGGCGAGGCCTGGCCCGGATTTCACCGGCCGCCGGACACTGATGACACACCGCCGATGTCCGGACTACTGGGGGAAGCTCAATCGGAGTCCGTGCCGCCGACGACCTGTTTGATCACTACGGCGGTTCCGTCCATCTCGGCGCGCCACACGCGCGAGCGCGGACTGCTGGTCAGGCGGCGCAGCCGGGTCACGGGACCGAGCCGAGCCCGCAGGTGCCGCTCGACCGAAGGTCTCGACCATCCCATGTGCTCTTCCCCTCGTCGCGCATTGTCCTGACTACTCTTTTCCTTCCTGCTCCTCTGTTCGTTCTACATCGGCTGATCGCTTCGGCGACGGTGGCGCCCTGGCCGTGGCTGTAGGCGGTGCGCCTCCGGAGACCGACATTCCGGAGGCAGCGGTCAGCTCGGCCAAAATGTAGGGGCGGGAGCGGGTGAACTCGCGGCCATAAGCGACCAGCAGCCGACTCTCCTCTTTCGGCGCCGGCGGATCGCGCCGCGCAACGGTTCGGCCTCTGTGGCGTCCCAGGCCGTCTCCAGAGCCAGGGAAGGCATCTGCCCAGGGGGCGTTCGCGTGCGCGGCCGCGTCGAAGTAGGTGATCCAGTCGGGATCGGGATCCCCTACGCAGATCGCGCCGAATGCGTCCTCGGCGGCGGTGGTTGTCCACCGGCGACTATGTTGCGACCTTGGTGGACAGAACTTCACGGAACTCGCCGACGGCCGGGCGGTCCTGCTGGTCGAGCGGGATGGCGCGCAGCAGCATTCGTCCGGTCTCGATGATGTGGTTGCTGCGGTATGCGACAGGGAGAGGGTCTATCACCGTCGCTGCTCGGCGGACCCCCTCGTCGGTCGCGCCCTGGACGACCGTGCAGAGCGCCTCGTGCAGAGCGATGTTGGCCTGGTACTGGTAATTGCAGGTCAACCTGAGCACGTTCTCCCGGGCTGTGCCCGCCCTGGCCTCGTCGCCCGCACCGGCATGGACCCAGCTCTGTGTGAAGTAGATCTGGTTCTCTTTCCAGAAGCCGAGCGAATCCCCGCGGTCCCCCTTCTCCGTCAGCTCGACAACGGCGTCCAACGTCTCACGCGCCTCGGCATGTCTGCCGAGCAGCGAGAGGGCCTTCGCCCGGGTGGTCAGCAAGTCGACGGAGAGACCGCCGGCGACCTGCTCCGCGTTGCCGACGAGGCGCATGACCGTCTCCGGGGCGCGCTGCCCATAGAGCCCGTGCCCGGCCTCCTCTGAGCGGACCAGGAGACGCACCTCCCGGTCCCCGGAGGCGTCGGCGGCGCTTCGTCCGGTACGCCACCAACGGACAGCGGCTCCATGGTCACCCAGGCGGGTCAGCGCGTTGGCGTGAATGCTGGCGAGCACGGCCAGGGTTCGCTGTAGCTCGGTCACCTCGGCGGGAGATGACACCTCCATCTGCCGCCGTACCGTGAGCAGGTCGATGATGAGATCGGCCGCCACCTGTGCGGGCGGCCTGGTGCGGAGCGCGTGCAGGTGGTCGGCGGCGGATATCTCCCACTCCTCGCCGCTTCGGAAACCATGGTCGAGGGACAGTTCGAGGAGTTGGCGAACCGGCTCACCGGAGACGCCAAATATCCCAATTCCGGCACTGGCCGCGGCAATCTGTAAAAGCCTTCGACGTTCCATGTCGTCTCCATCTGGTGCCTTCCGGATGAAAATACCCTCGGATGGCATCACCAATTCATCGGCATTCGGTGGATTTGCGAACAACTCCCTCTCGGGAACCTCGAAGATCTGAGCGAGCAGCGCAGGATAAGGCTCGTTCGGCCGATGCTTACCGGCTTCCCAGGCGCGGACCATGCGGGTCAATGATTCTTGAGTCGGCAGGTGTTCCCTGGTACGGCCGCCGGCGGCGTCGATCAACCGCCGAGCCATGTCCTTCAAGGACCATTCACGCGACTGCCGCTCTTCGCGCAATCGAACGGCCCACACAGGAAGATCGTTCATGTGCGCACCTCAAAGGCACAGGGGATGAGGGGGGGATATCCCCCCCTCATCCAAAGTATCCTCTGTTGCGGAGTGGTCACGGAGCGTTTTCATGGAGCCCCCATGAAAAGGCGGAGCCCGCCCATGGCATCGCGCGCCAGGACGGGCTCCTTGATCAGGAAATGAGTCCTGACCCGTGAACAACTTTAATGCTCCGGTTCTCGACCGGACTGCGGCGAACGACTGCCGCTGCTTCGCCGACGTGCCGCCGCTGCCGATGGGCTGCGCCGAGTGCGGACACGCCCCCTACGCCCACGGCTGCCCCGGCCGACCCAGCGATCACGAGTACGCGCAGCCGACCGGTGCGCTGATGGCGATGCGCCTGGAGGCGCGCCGCACCGGCACGCGACCCTTCCCTCTCGTCGAGCGGCCCGTCACCACGGCGCCCGCCGAGGTCATCCCCCTGGTGCCCGCGCCCCGCCACTCCACCTCACCCGCCTCCATCCCGGACGCTCCCGCCGCGCCCGCGCCACCGCCCATGCGGACACCACACCCCACCCCTCGCCCAACCGTGCGGCCCGCTGCCGCACCACCCCGCCGCGACGACGCCCGTGTCGCCCGGCGTCCCGCACCCCGGCCGGTCGAGTCCGGACAGGACCGCGCGACCCGCCTCGCGCTCGCCCGCGACCCCCTCGCCCGCCGCCGAGCCCGCATCGCGGCCCGCGCCCCCGAGCACAGCACTCCACCCCCGACCATGAGCCAACCGCCCACCCGGCCGCCGCTCACCCTGCTGCCGGCCCCTCCCGACCACCAACACCAAACCTCCTGGCCCAACCCCGCCCTCACTTCCGGCCAAGTCCGCTACTTCCCAAACGCCCCCGCACCCAGCCCTCACGAGCCCAGTTGTCACGAGCCCAGTTGTCACGAGCGCCGACAGCAGGTCGCGGCATGAACACCACCCCACGCGACCCCATGAGCAGGCGCGGCGGCGCGGCTCCTTCCCACATCCCCGCCGTCGCGCCACCACCCCACACCCAGGCCGTAGCACGAGCCCAAGACCTCGCCACCATCCTCAACGAGGTGCACGGCGTCTCAGCCGACATCCACCACCTGCGCTCCGGCAACGCCATCGTCTCCGTCTTCCTCGGCCTGCTCGCCTACAGCGACGGCGAGAGATTCTGGTGGACCAGCCCCGTACTCGACCGATTCGGCGACCACCTGCTCAGCGCCGCCTCAGACCCGGCCACAGCCGCCGAACGCCTCGCCGCGCACTACCGGATCCTGCGCGTCCGCCCCGCCGCCGGCCTCCTGGAGAGCGAACTACCACTACTCACCGACACGACCCCGGCAGAGCATGTTGTCCCGCGCTGACGCCGACGCCGCACGCGCCGCCCGGCAAGTACAGGATCACGCCCCCACCTGGTGCGTCATCTGGAGCCTGCGCTTTCGCCGGTTCGAAGCCTGGGAGTGCACCGACCCGGCCCAGTGCCGCACGGTCCACGCCACCAGCGCCGCCGAACTGTGGGACCGGATGCAACAGATAGACCTCGACCTGTGGCGTACCCGGCCCCGAGGTGACCGGACCGAGCCGACCACGGCTCCATGAACGGCGCGGCGGCACGGCGACCAGCCTCCCGTGCCGTCGCGCTCCCCACCTCCTGCGGGCGGTGGCGCACAACCAGGGGTCGCCCGCAGGGTCGGACACGACCAGGCGGCTCATCAGGGCGCGGATGGTCTTTCTCAACGAGGGGAGACGAGGGAAACGCGGGGAAGGGGAAAAGTGCTCAACCGCGAGGTGCGCGGGAGTCGAGGTCGGGGGCGGGGGTGGCGAGGTGGATCCAGGGGTCGGCGATGACCCGGTGGATGACCTGGCCCGCGGCGCCCAGGGTGGCGGCGTCGCCGCCGAGGCGGGAGACGGTCAGCTCGGGGACGGCGCGGCGCATCACGCCCAGTCGCGAGGTCATCGTCTCGTGCGTGGTGCCTCGGATCCATGGGAACAGGGGGGCGAACACCCCGCCCAGCACGATGGTCCCCGGGTCCATCAGGTGCACCGCGGAGGTGAGGGCGACGCCGAGCGCCTGGCCGGCGCGTTCGCAGGCCTCCAGCGAGGCGGGCTCGCCCGCTTGGAGGCGCCCCAGCAGGGTGGTCACCCCGTCGGGGACCCCGGCGAGTCCGGCGGCCCTCAGCAGCGCGTCCTGTCCGGCGTACTGCTCCAGGCATCCCCGGCCGCCGCAACGGCAGGCGGGGCCTTCGGGGGAGACGACCACGTGGCCCAGTTCCCCGGCGAGGCCGCTGGCGCCGCGGAACAGGGTCCCGCCGACCACCAGGCCCGCGCCGATGCCGATCTCCCCCGACACGTGCAGGAAGTCGCCGGGGACGGAGCCGAACCAGCGCTCGCCCAGGGCGGCGAGGTTGGCCTCGTTGTCCAGCGTGACGGGGAAGTTCAGCAGTTCGGAGACGCGGACGTCGTGCCAGCCGAGGTTGGGGGCCGTGTGGACGAGCCCGTCCTCCACAGGGCCGGGGACCGCGAGGGTCGATCCGGCGATGGTGAGGCCCTCCGCGCGAGCTTCGTCCACAGCCCTGTGGGCAAGTTGTTCCAGGTGGGACAGGGTTTCCACAGGCGAGACACTGCGGTTGTCCACAGCCTGTGTATATCTGAGCCGCACCGCGAGGGTGAGATCGACCACACAGGCGGACAGATAGTCGACGTTGATCTCCAGGCCGAGCGCGGCGACCCGCTGCCCGCTGAGCGCGACGGCCGTGCCGGGCCGTCCCCGCTCGCCGTCCCTGAGCGCGCCGGACTCGGCGACCATGCCCGCCTCGATCAGGTCGCCGACCATCTTCGACACCGTGGTCTTGGTCAGCCCGGTGATCTCGGCCAGTGCGGCCCGGCTGATCGGACCGCTCCTGCGTACCTCGCTGAGGACCACACCCAGGTTGCGGGCGCGCATCGAATTGTGGCGTACAGCCTGTGTCATGGAGCATCCACCTCTTGACGATCCCACCACCTCGATCCATATTAAGTCCATAAAGTGGATTAAATCGGAGGAACGCAGATGAGCGCCTACACCCCCAAGCCCGAAGACCGCTTCACTTTCGGGCTGTGGACCGTCGGCTGGCAGGCCCGCGACCCCTTCGGGGACGCGTCCAGGGCCCCGTTGGACCCGGTGGAGAGCGTCCACCGGCTCGCCGAGCTCGGCGCGTACGGCGTCACCTTCCACGACGACGACCTCCTCGCCGTCGAGCCCGACCGTGACAGGGCCATCGCGAACTTCAAGAAGGCGCTGGCCGAGACCGGGCTCAAGGTTCCGATGGCCACCACGAACCTGTTCACCCACCCCGTCTTCAAGGACGGCGGATTCACCAGCAACGACCGCGACGTCCGCCGCTACGCGCTGCGCAAGGTCATCCGCAACGTCGACCTCGCCGCCGAGCTCGGCGCGACCACCTACGTCTGCTGGGGCGGGCGCGAGGGCGCCGAGTCCGGGGCCGCCAAGGACATCAAGGCCGCGCTCAGCCGCTACAAGGAGGGCATGGACCTGCTCACCTCGTACGTGATCGAGCAGGGCTACGACATCAGGTTCGCCATCGAGCCCAAGCCGAACGAGCCCCGGGGCGACATCCTGCTCCCGACCATCGGCCACGCCCTCGCGTTCATCAACGAGCTTGAGCACTCCGAGCGCGTCGGCCTCAACCCCGAGGTGGGCCACGAGGAGATGGCCGGGCTCAACTTCGCGCACGGCATCGCGCAGGCGCTCTGGCACGGCAAGCTCTTCCACATCGACCTGAACGGCCAGCACGGTCCCCGCTACGACCAGGACCTGATCTTCGGCCACGGCGACGTGAAGAACGCCTTCTTCCTGGTCGACCTGCTGGAGAACGGCGGCTACGACGGCCCCAGGCACTTCGACTACAAGCCGCTGCGCACCGAGGACTCCGAGGACGTCTGGGTCTCCGCCGCGGCCAACATGCGCACGTACCTGATCCTGAAGGAGAAGGTGGCGGCGTTCCGCGCCGACCCCGAGGTCGCCGAGGCGCTCGCCGCGAGCAGGGTCGCCGAGCTCTCCGAGCCGACGCTCGCCCCCGGCGAGACGATCGCCGACCTGAACCGCGACGAGTTCGACCTCGACGCGGTGGCGGCGCGCGGCTTCCACTTCACGCGCCTCAACCAGCTCGCGATGGACTACCTCCTCGGAGTCCGCGGATGACACTGGTGGCCGGGGTCGACTCGTCGACCCAGAGCTGCAAGGTGGTGATCAGGGACGCCCGTACGGGCGCCCTGGTCCGCCAGGGACGCGCGACCCACCCCGAGGGCACCGAGGTCGACCCCGAGGCGTGGTGGCAGGCGCTCCAGGAGGCGCTGGCACAGGCGGGCGGGCTGGACGGCGTCGAGGCGATGAGCATCGGCGCGCAGCAGCACGGCATGGTCTGCCTGGACGAGTCCGGCGAGGTCGTCAGGAAGGCGCTGCTGTGGAACGACACCCGTTCCGCCGGAGCCGCCGCCGACCTGGTGAAGGAGCTGGGCGGCCCCGAGGTCTGGGCCGAGGCGGTCGGCAGCGTGCCGGTCGCGTCGTTCACGGTGACCAAGCTCCGCTGGCTGGCCGAGCACGAGCCGGAGTCCGCCCACCGTACGGCGAGGGTGTGCCTGCCGCACGACTGGCTCACCTGGCGGCTGGGCGGGGAGTTCGTCACCGACAGAGGTGACGCGTCGGGCACCGGCTACTGGTCGCCCGCGACCGGCGCCTACCGGACCGACCTCCTCCAGGGGGCCTTCGGCACCCTACCGGGCCTGCCCGAGGTGCTGGGTCCCCGCGACTCCGCGGGCGAGGTACGGTCCGCGGCCGGTGTCCCCGGTGCGAACGCGGTGCGGCTCGCGCCGGGTACGGGCGACAACATGGCGGCGGCCCTCGGGGTCGGCGCCCTGCCCGGGGACGTGGTGGTGTCGATCGGGACGTCCGGGACGGCCTTCGCGGTCGCCGAGAGCCCGATCGCCGACCCGACCGGTTCCGTGGCCGGGTTCGCCGACGCCACGGGGCGGTTCCTCCCGCTGGTGGCCACGCTCAACGCCGCCAGGGTGCTCGACGCCGCCGCGCGGGTGCTCGGGGTCGGTCTGGACGAGCTCGGCAGGCTGGCGCTCGAAGCGCCCTCGGGGGCCGGAGGACTTGTCCACGTCCCCTACCTGGAGGGCGAGCGCACCCCGAACCTGCCCACCGCCACGGGCTCGCTGCACGGGCTGACGCTGGCCACCTCAACCCCGGCGCACCTCGCCAGGGCGGCGGTGGAGGGCATGCTCTGCCATCTCGCCGACGCCTTCGACGCCCTCGGGCTCGACCCGGCCAGGGTGCTGCTCATCGGCGGAGGCGCGAAGTCCGAGGCCGTACGGCGGATCGCCCCCGCGGTCTTCGGGCGGCCGGTGGTCGTCCCCGAGCCGGGGGAGTACGTCGCCGACGGTGCGGCGAGGCAGGCCGCCTGGCTGCTCGGCGGCGACGAGCCGCCGGCCTGGGAGGCGGGCAAGGTCGAGCACTACGAGGCCGATCCCGCGCCCGAGGTCAGGGCACGCTACGCCGAGGTCCGCGGCCTCGGCTGAGACACGGACACGGCGACCACACGGTCGTGGCCCCCACCACACGACCGTGACTGCTCCCACCGCGCGGATCCGCGGTGGAGCAGCCGATACGGGTACGCGGTTCGCGCCGCGTACCGCGAGGATCCACGGCCGCGTAGCCGGACACGGGGCACGCGGCCGTGGTTCACACCGCGAGGATCCGCGACAGTGCGGCCGGATGCGGGCGCACCGACGCGGTTCGCACGGGACGGTTCGCCGCCTCCGAACAGGAGGCGGCGAACCGCGTACCGGGACCGCGTACCGGGACCGCGTACCGGGACCGCGTACCGGGACCGCGTACCGGGACCGCGTACCGGGACCGCGTACCGGGACCG
>NZ_JBEPDA010000001.1:881805-1469380 GCF_040299985.1 Streptosporangium sp. NPDC000563
GGACCGCGTACCGGGACCGCGTACCGGGACCGCGTACCGGGACCGCGTACCGGGACCGCGTACCGGGACCGCGTACCGGGACCGCGTACCGGGACCGCGTACCGGGACCGTTTCGGGGCGAGGGCTCTCAGGGGCGCCTCAGGGTCGGATCAGGGATGCCGCCGGATGTCTGAAACGTCCGCCGGCGGACAGTCTTAGCGCATGCTCGCGTCGAAGAGGCTCCACCCCCTGATCGCATGTGCCGCGATCGTCGTCGCCGTCGTGGCCGCCGTCACGGGACTGACCGAACCGGTCCTCTCCCCGAACCCGCTCGATCTGACGATCGGTGAGTACGCCGCCCTGGACCGCACCGGAGCCGCCGGGCTCGCGATGGCGGCGCTGGGGATCGCGGCCTTCGCGGTGGTCGCCGGGCTGCGGGCCGTGGGGGCGCCGGTGGACGCCTCGGCCGAACGGCTGATGCTGGCCTGGGGCGCGGGGCTCGTCGTCCTCGCGGTGTTGCCCGCCGCGCTTCCCGCCACGGGGACGGACCTGATCGCCCAGACGTACCGCTACCTGTCGGTCGCCGTGCTGGCGGCGGTGCCCGCGGCGGGTGGCCTGACGGTGGCGCGGTTCGCCGAGGACGAGCGGTGGCGGCAGACGGCCAGGCCGGTGGAGTGGCTCACGCTGGCCGGGGGGTTCGGGCTGCTGGCGCTCGTCTACGTGATGCTTCCCGGGCAGGGGATGTTCGTCGGTCTCGTCGAGTGGTCGCTGCTCGGCGCCGAGGTCGCGCTGGTCGGAGTGCTCGCCGCCCGGCTCGCGCGGCTGACGTGGGCGCGGGGCGCCGCTCACGCCTCACGCGCCGCCCTCGGCTGACTCATTCACTTCTGGAAACTCTTTCATCACATGTCACGAATAGGCTACAAATAGGGGGAGCCGCCAGTGCTATTGTCGTCGGCGATCTAGAGATTGCCCGGTCTCCCCGGGCGCTCCGAGAGCAAGCCGTTGAGGTGACATGGCAGCGAGCAGGTCCATCCGGTTCAAGGTCTCGGTGCTGTTGGTCATCCCCCTCGTCTCACTGGTCGGGGTGTGGGGCTTCGCGGCGGCCGTGACGGTCGGCGACTCGATGAGCCTGCTCTCCCTCAGCACGCTGTACGACGCCGTGGGCAAGCCCGCCGGAGAGCTCGGCGCGGCGGTCCAGCGTGAGCACCTCCTGTCGGCCGACTACCTGGCCACCCGCTCCGCCGCGGACCGCGACACCCTCGCGAGCCAGCGCCTCGTCACCGACCAGGCCCGTGACCGCCTGCGCCGGCAGACGACCGTCGGGGTGGCGCAGGCGGCGATGTCCGACGAGATGAAGGCACGCCACGCCGAGCTGATGCGCCAGGTGGACGGGCTCGACGCGATCCGCGCCAGGATCGACACCGGGCGGATCGGCCCGGTGGGCCTCACCGAGGAGTTCGGCCGGGTGCCCGACGCCCTGCGCCGGCTTTTCAACACCCTGAGCCTCAGCAACGACCTCCCGCTCTACCGCCAGTCGCGGGGCATCACGATGATCAACCAGGCCGTGGACGTGCTCAACCGCGAGCGGGCGCTCGTCGCGGGCCCGCTCGCGCTCGGAACCCCGATGACGGCGAGCGAGGCGAGGCTGTTCGCCAAGCTCGCCGGAAACCGGGCCTTCCTCATGGAGCAGGCGCTCCCCGACCTCTCCCCAGAGCTGCGCGCCCCCTTCTCCGAGCTGATCGCCTCCTCGGCGTACGCCCGCTTCACCGACCTGGAGAACCGCCTGCTCTCCGGCGTCTCCGAGGTGTCGTCCGCCGCCTGGCGCTCCGTCGGGGACGAGGTGGACGCCTCCTACCGGCGCTCCCTCGCGGGGGCCGTCCCCCTGCTGGTCGAGCAGGCCACGCCCGTGGCCGTCGGCGTCTTCGTCCGAGCCGGCGTCGTCGGGGTGCTCGGCCTCGTCGCGGTCATCGCGTCGGTGCTGGTCTCGTACCGGATCGGCAGCGGGATCACCAGGGAGCTCGCCGACGTGCGGGGGGCCGCCGCCGACCTGGCGCAGGTGCGGCTCCCGAGGGTGATGGAGAAGCTGCGCCGCGGCGACAGGGTGGACGTGGAGGCGGAGGCGCCCGCGCTGAAGCCGTCGGGCAGTACGACGGAGGTCCACGACGTCGCCGCCGCCTTCAACAGCGTCCAGCGCAGCGCCCTGGACGCCGCGGTGGAGCAGGCCAGGCTGCGCGAGGGTGTCTCGCAGGCGTTCCGCAACCTCGCCCGCCGGAGCCAGTCGCTGCTGCAGCGCCAGCTCAAGCTGCTCGACGGCATGCAGAAGCAGGCCGAGGATCCCATCGCGCTGGACAACCTCTTCAGGCTCGACCACCTCACCACCCGCATGCGCCGCCACGCCGAGGGTCTGGTGATCCTGTCCGGCGGGGCGGCGGGCCGCAAGTGGCGTTCGGCGGTGCCGATGGAGGACGTGCTGCGCGGGGCGGCCGCCCAGGTCGAGGACTACACCCGGGTGCTGATCTACCCGACGGGCGGCACCACCCTGATCGGCAACGCCGCCGCGGACATGATGCACCTGTTCGCCGAGATCCTGGAGAACGCCACCGTCTTCTCCCCGCCGGCCAGCCCGGTCTCGGTACGGGGCGAGCTCGTCGCGCGAGGCTTCGCGGTCGAGATCGAGGACAGGGGACTCGGGCTGACCGACGAGAAGCTCGCCGCGATCAACGAGCGCCTGGCCAGCCCGCCGGAGTTCGACCCCGCCGACACCGACCGGCTGGGTTTCGCGGTGGTCGGCCTGCTGGCCGCCAGGTACGGGGTCGAGGTGACGTTGCGCGCCTCGCCGTACGGCGGCACGGGGGTGGTCGTCCTCATTCCCGAGAACCTGCTCGGCGACCCCGAGCCCGTCGAGGAGCCGCCGGTTCTCACCGTCATCGGCGCCCGGCCCGAGTCGGCGGAGCGGCGCTCGGAGATCGTCGTGGAGCGGGTGGACCGGACCGGTGACTCCGGCGAGGTCCCGATCCCCGCGGACCTGTGGCAGCCGGGGCGGCGCGGTGCCGACGGCCTGCCCCGCCGGGTGCGGCAGGCGAACATGCCGCCGCGCCAGGCGCGGGAGCCCCGCCCGTCGGAGAGCGCGCCCGGCTCGGCGTCCGGTTCGGAGGTCGAGGAACGGTCGCCCGAGGAGGCGAGGGCGCTGATGAGCGCCCTGCAGTCCGGCTGGCAGCGCGGACGCGCCGACGACGAGGACGGCGGTGCCGATCGATGAGGCGGGAGCGCGGGAGCGGAGCCGCGGGATCGGGTTCGCGGAGCCCCGCCCGGAGGTCTCGGGCGCGTCAGGGCGACGCCGGTGTGAGTGAAGTCGCGCCGGTTCGAATGCTTGGGAGTCACGCCGGTGTGAGCGAAGTCGCGCCGGTTCGGGTGCTTCGGAGTCACGCCGGTGGGAACGGATCGGCGAGAACGGATTTACCGAGCCGGTGGGGGCCGGCGGCAGGCGAGACCATCGCAGGGGAAGGGGTTTGACCACGTGCCGGGTGAGCTTCATTGGCTTCTGGATGACTTCGTCACGAGTGTGGCGGACGTCTCGCACGCACTGATCCTGTCCAACGACGGGTTGATGATGGCCTCGTCCCGAGCGTTGAGCAAGGAGGACGCCGAGCACCTGTCCGCGGTCGCCTCCGGCTTCCAGAGCCTCGCCAAGGGCACCAGCCTGCAGTTCGGCGGGGGCAGCGTGCGCCAGACGATGGTGGAGATGGACTCCGCGTTCCTGTTCGTCACCTCCGCGGGCCAGGGGAGCTGCCTCTCGGTCCTGACCACCGGTGCCGCGGACGTGGGTCTGGTCGCCTACGAGATGGCCCGCCTGGTCACCCGCGTCGGCCAACATCTGGCCACAAGCCCCCGGGTGGGGGGCCTGTGAAGGACGACGTCGAGTGGGTCGACGAGGAGGCGGGTCCCGTCGTCCGCCCCTACGCGATGACCGGCGGACGCACCCGGGCGTCGTCCTCATCCTCGCTCGACATGCTCGCCGTGGCGGTGGCGACCGGAGCGCCGGTCGCCTCGGGGGCGAATCTGGGCTCCGAGCACCGGCGGCTGCTCAACCTGGTCAAACGGGCACGCCCGATCGTGGAGATCGCCTCGGACGCGGGCCTGCCCATCGGCGTGATCAGGGTTCTCCTGGGCGACCTGCTGGACCAGGGCCTGATCCTGGTACGGTCGCCGCTTCCCGCCGCCTCCATGCCCCCGGAGAACCTCCTGAGGGAGCTGATCAGCGGCCTGCGCGCCCTGTGACGCCCTCCGCCCTCCGGCCCTGAGCGCCCGAGCCGGCGCCCGGCCCCGCCACGGGGGCCGGTTGCACCTCGTCCGGCTTTCTCAGCTCTGGCTGGCCGTCAGCACCCTCAGCGAGTGCTCCACGAGCGTCACGAGCACCGTCTTCGCCGAGACGCGGCGCCGCACGTCGCAGAGCAGCACCGGCACGTCCACGTCGAGGTCCAGGGCGACGCGCACCTCCTCGGCGTCGTGCCGCTCGGCGCCGTCGAAGCAGTTGACGGCCACGATGAACGGCGTGCCGCGCTGTTCGAAGTAGTCGATCGAGGGGAAGCAGTCGGTCAGCCGCCGGGTGTCGGCGAGCACCACGGCACCCAGCGCTCCGTAGGACAGCTCGTCCCACATGAACCAGAAACGCTCCTGGCCGGGGGTGCCGAACAGGTAGACGACCAGCCCCTCCCTGATCGTGATGCGGCCGAAGTCCATCGCGACCGTGGTGGTGGTCTTGCCCTCGACGCCGTCGACGTCGTCGATGCCGATACCGCGGTCGGAGAGGACCTCCTCGGTGCGGAGCGGCCGGATCTCGCTGATGGCGCCCACGAGCGTGGTCTTGCCAACTCCGAAGCCACCCGCGATGAGTATCTTGAGGGCGACGGGTTCGTCAGAGGGCCCGAAGTCCATTGATCACTTCCTTGAGAATGCGCTCGCTCGCGGAGGCGCGCCCGATCGAGATGAGCTTGTGGTCCTGCAGGTCGCCGAGCAGGACCCGCACCACGCCGAGCGGCAGGTTGAGGTCCGAGGCGACGTCGGCGACCGAGGTCGGAGTGGTGACCATGGCGAGGATGCGTTCCTGTTCGGGGCTTGGGACGAACCCCCCGGTGGGAGCGCCACGGGTCGAGGTGACCATCGCGACCAGGTCCAGCTTGTCACCGGAGGAACGGGTGCGACCCCCGATGAGGGCGTACGGCCGGACGATGGGCCCGGCGTCCTCGTCCATCCAGTGGGTCATCCAGGCCTCCGGTACCGGGCTCGGGGGTCCAGCGGTCCGCTGAAGACGCGGCCGACCGCTCCCCCCCTCATGAGAGACCTTGGCGTGGGTTGGTGGAGATGTGCTGGCCGACCCGCTTGACCAGCATCGCCATCTCGTACGCGATGTGACCGACGTCGGCGTCGGAACTGCTCAGCACGGCCAGGCAGGTGCCCTGCCCGGCGGCGGTGACGAACAGGAACGCCGACTCCATCTCCACGATGGTCTGGCGCACATCGCCTCCGCCGAAGTGACGTCCCGCCCCGCGCGCCAGGCTCTGGAACCCGGCGGCGACCGCGGACAGATGCTCGGCGTCCTCGCGCAGGAGCCCCTTCGAGAATCCGACGGCGAGCCCGTCGGTGGAGAGGATCACCGCCTGGCGCACCGCACCCACCCTGGTGGTCAAGTCGTCGAGGAGCCAGTTCAGCTCGCCGGTGTTGGTCAATTTTCCGGTCACTTGTCCCCCTTATCGCCTGTCGTATGGTGCGCGAAGTCATTGTCCTGCTCCTCGCGACCGCGTCGAGACCCCGCCTGGAAGGCGGAGAACAACGCGCGGGCCTCCTCCGGCGAACGCTCCTCGTTCGGTTCCGCGCTCGGCTCGGGCTCGGCGGGCCCGGTGGACTCCGCCTCCTGGCGGAGCTGAGGCGCCAGGTTCGCCTGCCGGATCCTGCGGGGCAGACCGCCCGGCCCCTTGGGGGCCTGTGCGGCCGTCTGGCGCGTCGGACGGCCGTTGCCGCCCTTTTCCCCGGCGGGGGCCTCCCGGGGCGTCTCGTGGGACTCACGGGGCTCCTGAGGTGCCCCTCGGGGCGACGCCGTGGGAGGCGTCTCGCGTGAGGCCGTGTCCCGGCCGGTGTCCCAGCCCGTGTCCCAGCCCGTCTCCCATCCGGGCTCCTGGCCCGCGGGCGGGGACGGTGTGCGGTCGGGCAGGTCCGACACCACGCTGAGAGAGGGGGCCGCGGGCTGCTCGGGCTGGGGCGGCCTCGGGGAGGTCTGCCTGTTCCTGCGCGGGAGTCCGTTGCCGCCGGCCGGAGGTGCGAGCGCTCCCGGCTGGGCGGGGACGTACGGCTCCGCCTGGCGTCCGGTGCCGCGCTCGGCGGGGGACGTCCGCTCCGCGGTGAGGGCGAGCGGCGGGTCCTGCTGGGCGATCACCGAGCGGGGGATGAGGACGATGGCGGTGGTACCGCCGAACGGCGAGCCGCGCAGGATGACCTGGATGCCGTGCCGCGAGGCGAGCTGGCCCACCACGAACAGGCCGAGCCTGTCGCTGTCCGCCAGGTCGAACTCCGGCGGGTTGGCGAGCCGCTCGTTGATCGCCTCGTACTCCGCGATGCTCAGGCCCAGGCCACGGTCCTCGACCTCGACGGCGAACCCGTTGGCCACGACGTCGCCGCGCACGGTCACCGCGGTCTGCGGCGGCGAGAAGATCGTGGCGTTCTCGATCAGTTCGGCCACCAGGTGGGTGATGTCGGCGACCGCGGCTCCGTCGAGCGAGATGTCGGGCACCGGCGTCACGCTGACCCGGGTGTAGTCCTCGACCTCGGCGATCGCGGCCCGCAGTACGTCGATCACCGGTACCGGCTTGCGCCACGACCGGCCGGGGGCGGCGCCGGACAGGATGATCAGGCCCTCCGCGTGCCGCCGCATGCGGGTGGTGAGGTGGTCCAGCCGGAACAGGTCCTGAAGGCTGTCGGGGTCGGTCGCCCGGCGCTGCATGCTGTCGAGCAGGGTGAGCTGGCGGTGCAGCAGGCTCTGCTTGCGCCTGGCCAGGTTCACGAAGACCTGGCTGACACCGCGCCGCAGGTTGGCCTGGCCGACGGCGGCCTCCACGGCGGTGCGCTGCACCGAGCCGAACGCGTGGGCCACGTCGTGCACCTCGGTCGAGCCGCCCGCCTGGATCGGCGGCGCCTCGGCACGTACGTCGACCTCCTCGCCGCGCCGCAGGCGGTCCACGACGTGGGGGAGCCGCACCTCCGCCAGATCCAGGGCGGCCGAACGGAGCCCGGCCAGCTCGGCGGCGAGACGGCGGCCGAAGCGGACCGAGATGATGATCGACGCGACCACCGCGATCAGGCCGACGCCACCGGCGATCACGATCCGGGCCAGGACACCGGTGGCGACCCCCTGCGCCCGGTCCGCCAGGGCTTCGGCGGCGGCGAGGTTGACCTTGTCGAGCCAGGTCGTGAGCGCGTTCGTGGTCGCCTTCCACGCGCTCGCCTCGGAGGGAAGCCGGTCGCCGGCCGAGGCGATGATGACCTTCTCCAGGTCGGTGAACTTCTCGAAGGTGGCGGAGGCGAAGGTGTCGCGGTACTGCGTGCCCAGCTCGGGATCCAGCGCGGCCGCGCCCCGGTTGTGCAGGAAGCGCCGGGTGGCGACGTACTCGCCGAAGGCCCTGCGCTCCTCCTCCGACAGCCGCTTGTCGATCAGCGCCCCGCTGATCAGCGCGTTCTCCCTCGCGATCATCTCGTAGGCGTTGCCCATCCCCTGCATGGCCGAGGCCTGCTGGAAGATCGAGAGATCGGGCAGCGCGACCATCTGGTCGTACACCAGGAAGACCGAGTCGAGGATCTGGTTGTAGTTCGACAGCGCGCCCAGCCGCGTGTGCTGTCCGCTGTCGACGCCCGAGCGGATGCTGGGGAGCCTTTCGAGCCTGCGGACCAGCTCGCTCAGTGAGTTGTTCAGTTCCGGGCTGCCGGAATCCTCGGCCGCGGCCGCCTTGAACGCGCCGACCGCCTGGTCGGTGCGGGCGCGCTGCTCACCCATCCCGCTCGTGAGGACCCGGGAGCTGATCGCCACCGACGCCAGGGTCCGCTCGGCCTGGAGCTGCAGGCCCAGGTCCGTGGAGGTGACGCCCACCGTCTGGTACACGGTGTTCGACCTCAGCAGCGCGAGGCCGTCACCGACGGTGAGGTTGAGCACGAAGCCCCACAGCGCGCTCAACGACAACAGAGGCAGGAGCAGCAGCGAGAAAATCTTGAACCGAATCGAGCGGTTTCTAGAGCCCATGTCCACTCGTCCCAACCTCTGAGCGTGTGGAGGCCCGTGCCGCATTAGGGGTGATTACGCCTCCGGAAGATCGCACAGGAGACTAGCACCGAATAGGGTTTTTGCGCAGTGGAGGATCCGATGATTAGTGTGATTACCGGGGCTAGTGCCGGAATTGGTGCTGCTGCCGCGGTGGAGCTCGCGAGGCGCGGGCAGACCGTAGTTCTGGTCGGCCGTAATCCCGACAAGACGGCTCGGGTGGCAGAAAGGGTGCGGGAGGTCTCCGGGGTGCTCCCGGATACGTTTACCTGCGATTACACCCTTTTGGATGATGTGCGTAGTTTGGCAGCCGAACTGCTCTCCCGCTACGACCGGATTGACATCCTCGTCAACAACGCGGGGGTCATGACGACCGAGCGCACGTTCACGCGCGACGGCCACGAGACGATGATCCAGGTCAACCACCTCGCCCCCTTCCTGCTGACGAACCTGCTGCTCGAACGGGTCACCGGGCGGGTGATCACGACCAGTTCCCGCGCGGGCAAGACCGGGGGACTCGATCCCTCCGACCTCAACCGCGAACGGCGGCGCTGGAGCGGCTGGCTCCAGTACGGGGACACCAAACAGGCGGGAGCCCTGTTCACCGTGGAACTCGCCCGCCGCCTCCAGGACACCGAGGTGACCGCGACCTGCTTCCACCCCGGCGTGATCAAGACCGAGTTCGCCCCGTCGACGTTCATGATGTGGATGGTGAAGAACATCCCCGGCATGGGGCAGACCGTCGAGGAGGGGGCGAGCACCATGGTCCACCTCGCCACCCATCCGGACGGCGCCGCCCACCCCGGCCGCTACTTCGCCAAGAGCGCCCCCGCCGCCGTTCCGAAGAGGATGAGCGACCCCGCACTCGCCCGCGCCCTCTGGGACGCCAGCGCCGCCGCCGTCGCGTAACCGCCCACCCCCACGCGACCCTCCCGACGGGCGGCCGCGCCACGCCCCACGACGTCGCGACCTGACCTCGCGACGGGCGGGTTCACGCCCCAAGGTGTCGCGCGGGCGTGCCCACGACGTACGTCCTCGCGTGCACGGCGGGGATGTGGTCGAGGGAAGAACGGCAAGACGGTGGGCAGCACGTCCTCGCGTACGCGGCGGGGATTTCCCCGCGCGTCACCGGGCGTTCGCCGGGTGTTGGGCGGGTCCGGTTACGGTCCCGGGCTGTGAGCGTCGCAACCCCGCTGCGGGCCGCCCTCCCGCCCGCCACGGCGAGGGACCCGTTCTTCGACAACGCCAAGTTTCTCGCGATCACCCTGGTCGTATCCGGCCACCTGATCGAGGACCTGCGGGACGTTCCGGTCGCGCATGCCGCCTACTTCTTCGTGTACACGTTCCACATGCCGCTGTTCATCGTGCTCAGCGGCTACCTGTCACGAAATTTCACCTTCTCGTCCGGCAAGGCGCGCAAGCTGATCAGCACCCTCGCCGTCCCGTACGTGATCTTCGAGCTGATCTACTCACTGCCGCGCCTCTTCCTGTACGGCAAGCTCGACATCAGCCTCCTCGACCCGTACTACCTGACCTGGTTCCTGATGTCGCTGTTCCTGTGGCGGCTGTCCACGCCGGTCTGGCAGCAACTGCGATGGCCGCTCGTGGTCGCGGTCGGGCTGTCGCTGCTGTCGGGGATGAGCAGGCTCCCCGACGAGCTGTCGATGAACCGCACCCTCGGCCTGCTCCCGTTCTACGTACTCGGGCTCATGCTGCGGCCCGAGCACTTCGAACGGCTCAGGAGGCGGTGGGTCCGGGTCGCGGGCGCGGTCACCCTCGCCGCAGGCGCGGCGCTCGCGCTCGCCACGCACACCGTGGTGAAGACCGAGTGGATCCGCTGGCGGCACGCCAACGACGCGATCGGGGTGGACGACCTCACCGGCAGCCTGATCCGCCTGGGCATGCTGGCGGCGGGGGCGGTGCTCGTCGCGGCGTTCCTCGCGGTCACCCCCTCCGTGCGCACCTGGTACTCGGGGCTCGGCATGGCGACCATGTACGCCTACCTCCTCCACGGCCTGGTGGTGAAGGTCGCCGAGCGGTTCTACGGCGACTGGGCGCAGACCGTGCCCGGGGTGACGGCCGTGGCGCTCTTCGGGGTCGGGCTCGCCGCCCTGCTGTGTACGGCGCCGGTGCGGCGCGTCACCCACTGGGCGGTCGAGCCCAGCATGAGCTGGGCCTTCACCAAACTGAGAAAGCCGGGCTGAGAGAACCAGGTTGAGAAAGCCTGGCTGAGCGGCCCTTCCGATCGAAACCGACCGACCACGACCGACCGACCCCGAGGCCGGAGCGGAGACGCCGGAGTCAGGCCAGGATCGGTCCGGAGGAAGGGCCGGAAGGGCCGGAAGGGCGGGAAGGGCGCGAGGGTCCGTCCTGCAGCTCCGCGACCGCGCGGTAGGCGGCGGTGACGGCCGCGTCGGCGCGGGCGGCCGGAACGGAGTCGGAGTTGGCGATCGCGATCCGGCCGTGTGTCCTGCGGGCGACGGCCGCAGGAGGGGTTCCGTCGGGGTAGAAGTCGAGGTCCCACGGGGTGGCGTACTCCGGCGCGTAGCCGTGTCCCCACCGGTTGACCGTGATCGCCTCGATGTCACGGGCCGCGTCGAAGCCACCGGGCCCCAGCAACCGGGTGAGCTGGTCGCGGATGCTGTACTCCAGGTGCTCGTACGGCGTCTCGATCAGGGCGTACCGCCCGGCGACCGAGCCCTGCGCGGGGGACACACCGGGCGTGACGGGCGTGCCGACCAGGTGCGCGGTGATCGGCTCCTCGGGCCTCCTCGGACACCTGTAGGCGCCGACGTCCGCCGGGTCGTCGAGCTCGGCCACGCACCAGCGGGCGCCGGTGAACCGGGCGCGCCTGATCCCCATCCTCCGCCAGGCCCGCCAGTCGCGGAGCTGGACCGTCGCGTACAGCAGGGGCACCTTGACCGCCCGCCCCAGGGCCGTCCGCTGCTCGGGCGGGAGGTCGTCGACCAGGTAGGGGATCATCGAGTTCCAGCAGGCCATGATCACACCGCCCGCCCGTACGGTTCTCACCCGCTCGCCGTCGAAGTAGCCGACCGTGGCGCCGCCGGCCGTGCCGGCGGGGCCGTCGTTGGCGGCGGAGACGACCGGGCTGGACAGCCGTACGCGGACCCGGTTGCCCGGCCGGTCGAGCGCGCCGTAGTCGAAGCTCGCGGTGGTGATGTCCTTCACGCCGAAGGCCGTCGCGAAGCCGGGGATCATGCGGGCGGCCATCATCCTGACGATCGCCTGGTTGCCCTCGGGGAAGCGCCAGGCGCGCGGTGCGCCCGCGTCCCACTCCTTGATCACGGTCGGGGAGTTGTACCTGGACGGCTTGGACCTGTCGAGCCCGAGCCCCTGGAACCCCGGGTACCGGTACTCGTCGGCGCTGCCCCAGGCGTCGATCGCGCCGAAGGCGTCGGAGCCGTAGGCCCACTCGTCGCTCGGCATGGTCCTGACGAACGCCAGCACGTCCGGGTGGACGCCGCAGACGTCCCTGAGGAAGCCCGAGTAGGTCAGCCGGGCCAGCCGCGCCTGTTTCTCCTCGGCGGACAGGCCGGGAAACCAGTCGGGCGGATCGCCGTACAGCATGAGCAGGTCCCGTCTGGCCCGCTCGGCGACGGGCAGCTCGGCGATCCACTCGGGAGCGCTCCTGCCGGGCCCGAGCACGACGAGCCTCTCCGCGCCTCCGGCGGGGAACGCCTCCCGGTCGCAGAAGACGCCGTCGTGCATCCCCAGGCTCGCGTACGGCTCCCGGCCCGAGGGTTCCCCGAGCCCTTCCGGGTGGACGCCCAGTTTGGCGAGCAGGTCCTTGCCCTCGGGAGTCCACGCCGACGGGTGCCGCATCGACCGCGAGCCGCCGTACGCGACCAGCGGCCCCTTCCTGGCCGCCGGGCGGAACTCGTTGCGCAGGGCGTGCCCGCCGATGTCGTCGTGGTTGTCGAGGATGAGGATCCGCGCGCCGGGCTCGCGCTCCAGCCATCGGTGGGCCGCGCTGAGGCCGCTGATCCCCGCGCCGACCACGACCAGGTCGTAGTGCTCGCCGGTGGGTTCCGGGGTGCCGACGTACGGCCAGAAGCGCCGGTCGCGGAGGGCGTGGGGCACGCTCAGCGCCTCCGCGGTGTCGCCGCGCAACCCCGTGAGGGACGGCGGACAGGAGAGCTCCAGATCCTCCGGAAGCGCGGAGTGGGTCTCTTCCCGACCGGTCCCGGGCAGCGAGCACGCCGCCGCGACGCCGGTGGCCGTGATCACCCCATCGAAGAAGTCCCGGCGGGAGATGAGCCGGTCCATGCCGAGTTCCAGGGCCTTACGTGGATTGATCTCGTGAGGATCTGTCATGGGGCGATCATCACGATGTGAATGGATCGGTGGGGCCGCCTCGCTGCGTTTTCGGGAAGTTTTTACCCGGGCCATTAACGCGCTGTCGCGACATGTCCCACATGAGAGTCATGTCATGGCGACCGGGAATTAAGTGGGGAGATGGGGCCTTGGCCGATCCGATCCGGGAAAAGCCGCGAGTGGCCCGATACGCGCCCCACGCCGTCACCGGCCGACCCCGCTCATTCTCGCTGCTCCGGGCTCTCCGAGGGCGCTCCGGGCGCCCTCCCGACGACTCCGCGAGGCGGGGAAGGCATGCCATCCGGATTGTCGGATAATCCATAACCATATGGCCATTCGACTTGTTACTCGGATAAAGTGAAGCGAGGGATCCGGCGCCTCCATGTCGCCGGGTGGCGAGGCGCGGCACGCGGGGGCGGCCTCCGTGCCTTCATATTCGCTTTTCCCTTTGACCGATGTCGCGGGGGAGTATCACGTGGTCGGTAAGCACGGAAGAGTCACGGGACGGATCGGCCCCGGCCTGGTCGGGGAGGTGATGGTGGAGGTCCGCGGGGGCGTCGAGGCGTTCTACGCCTACCCGACGGTCCCGGACGAGGAGATCGCCCCGTCGTCGATCGTGGTGGTCGTCGAGTTCTTCCCGCCGCGCACGATCTACGTCGCCCGCGCGCTCCCCTGATCCGCCCCGCTCCCCGAATCTGATCTCCCCCACACCGCGGAGGCCGAGATGCCCACGGAGTACCTCGTCATAGGGGGCCTCGCCCTCGTCGCCCTTCTCGTCATCACCCTGCTCTTCAAATCCGTCTGGCGGGTGGCGGAGCCCAACGAGGCGCTGATCATCTCCGGCCTCGGTGCCCGGGGTAGCTCCGCGGTCGCCGACAGCCTCGGATTCAAGATCGTCACCGGCAAGGGCACCGCCGTGCTCCCCGGCTTCCAGACCGCGCGCCGCCTGCGCCTGGACAGCCGCGCCACCAACCTCCAGGTCTCCTGCGTCACCCAGCAGGGCATCCCGGTGGTCGTACGAGGCGTCGTCATCTACAAGGTCGGCGACGACCTGCACTCGATCGCCAACTCGGCCCGGCGCTTCCTGGACCAGCAGGATTCGATGAACGGTGCCATCCACGAGCTGTTCACCGGCCACCTGCGCTCGATCATCGGCAACCTCACGGTGGAGGACCTCATCCTCAACCGCGAACGGCTGACCGGCGAGACCCGCGCCTCGGCCGCCGACGAGATGATCAGGCTCGGTCTGATCGTCGACTCCCTGCAGATCCAGGAGATCGAGGACGGGACGGGCTACATCACCAACCTCGGCAAGCCGCACGCCGCCAGCATCGCCGCCGCGGCCCGCATCGCCGAGGCGCAGCGCGACCAGGAGGCCACCCAGGCCGAGCAGATCGCCGCGGCCAACAAGGCCGCGGCCTGGCGAGACGCGAAGATCAAGCAGGCGGTCTACCAGGCCGAGATCGACGAGGCCCAGGCCAGGTCCCGCCAGGCGGGGCCGCTCTCCGAGGCGTCCGCCCGGCAGGAGGTCGTCGTCCAGGAGACCCGGGCGGCCGAGCTCGAGGCCGCACTGGCCGAGCAACGGCTCCAGGCCCAGATCCGCAAACCCGCGGACGCCAGGGCGTACGAGACCGTGACGGTCTCCCGGGCCGAGCGCGACGCCCGCATCGCCCAGGCCGAGGCCGAGGCGCGCGAGACCGAGCTCCGCGCCGCCGCGCAGGCGTCGCAGGTCAAGCAGGCCGCCGCGGCCGAGGCCGAGTCCGTGCGGCTGCGCGGTATCGCCACCGCGGAGGCGACGAAGGTCACCGGCTTCGGCGAGGCGGAGTCCGCGAGGGCCCGCGGCCTGGCCGCCGCCGACGCCTCCAAGGCGCAGGGGCTCGCGGAGGCCGAGGCCGCCAGGGCGAAGGGGCTGGCCGTCGCCGACGCGATCCGGGCCCGCGCCGAGGCGCTCGCCGAGAACCAGGAGGCGGTCATCGCCCAGCAGCTCGCCGAGAAGTGGCCCCAGATCGTCGAGGCGGGCGCGAAGGCCTTCGGCAACGTCGACCACATGGTCGTACTCAACGGCGCCCAGGGCGTCGAGGAGATGCTCGCCAAGGCCCTCACCCTCGGCGGCGCCGGCCTCGGCCTCGCCCGCTCCCTCCTGAGCACCGTCACCCCCGCCGCCCCCCTCGAAGCCGCCCCTCCTTCCGCCACGGCCAGAACCACCGGAACCACCGAGGCGAGCGAGGCCACAGAAACCGACGAAACCGATAGGACTCCGGCAACCGATGGGGCCACGGCAACCGGTAGGGCCACCGCGACCGATGGGGCCGCCCCCTCAGAAAGATCGGAAAGAGGAGCCACGCCCCCGGAAAAACCTGCCGCCCTCGCCCCCTGACTCTCGGCGTCACGGTTCTTCGACGCCGAAGATGAGCGTTCCCCTCACCGTCGAAGAGCCGACTTCACCCCCTCCGAACCCCCTCTCCGAACCCCTCGCTTCGCCCCCTCTCCCCGATTTCTTCGACGGATTTCCCCGGCTGATCCCCACGGATGACAGATTTTTTCCGGGGATCCCCGTAGAAGACGGATGGGGGCCGTGTGGCTTTCGTGGCAGGTGAAGCCGGGTCTCCTCCACGGCGAATCGAGGGGAACGACCTGCCTGAGACCTCCGCGCAACGGATTCGTGACCCGCGGCCATTAATTCGGGGCACCCCGTTATGTGTTGTTCCTTTTTCCTAGGGCATACGCCTGGCAGCTGAGCAGACAGGGAGAGTGGAACATGACAGTCACCGGCATCATCACCGCCATTGTTATCGGCGCCATCATCGGTGCCCTGGGTCGGCTCGTCGTGCCCGGCAAGCAGTCCATCCCGATCTGGCTGACCATCGTCATCGGTATCGTCGCGGCCCTCATCGGTACCGCGATCGCCGGCGCGCTCGGGGTCGCTGCCACCTCAGGTATCGACTGGATCGAGCTGATGATCCAGGTCGCCCTTGCCGCGGTCGGCGTCATCCTGACGGTAAGCCTCTACGGCAGGCGAGGCGTCCGGTAATCCGTGATCCGGGGCGGCCGGATCTCCACGGGGAGACCCCGAGGAGATCCGGAGACCACCACCCCGGTTCACCCTCGACGGCCCCGCCCCGGATCTCTCCGGGGCGGGGCCGTTGCTGTCCGCCCGAACCCACCGTTTCCTGGAATTCACGACATCATGCTCATACGCTCCCAGTGCCGCCCGTACGGAGATCAAACCGCGGCCCGCGACCCCGGTTCCCCTTCGCCCGTACGCGGGAGGGCGACCGCACGCGCGCGGCCAGAGGGGCAGCCGAAGAAGACCCGCCCCCGTACACGGGAGGGCGACCGGGCGAGGGGCCCCGGTGAACGAGTACGAGGAGCCCGCGCTCGCACGCGGGAGGGCGACCGGTGAATGGGGAAAGGGGCCGCGGGCAAGAAGCGAGGCCCGAGGACCCGAGGCGGACCCGAGCCCTCCGACACCTCGATATCTCGGAAAAATGGGGCTTCCTTGACAATATAATTTGTCGGGGATAGTCTGCGGACATGCAGGACATCGCCGTGATCGAGGACTCCGCCGCCGCCGAGGTCTCGCTGGACCCCATCCGGGCCCGGTTGCTGGCCGAGCTGAGCGAGCCAGGCTCCGCGACCATGCTGGCGGCCAAGGTCGGCCTGCCCCGGCAGAAGGTCAACTACCACCTGAAGACGCTTGAGGCACACGGGCTCGTCGAGATGATCGAAGAGCGGCGCAAGGGCAACGTCAACGAGCGCATCATGCGGGCGACCGCGGCCTCGTACGTGATCTCCCCGACCGCGCTCTCCTCCGTCGAGCCCGACCCGGCGCGCTCACCCGACCAGCTCTCGGCGAGCTGGCTGCTGGCCGTCGCGGCCAGGCTGGTCCGCGACGTCGGGGCGCTCATCACCGGCGCCGCCAAAGCACGCAAGCGCGTCGCGACCTTCGCGATCGACGGCGAGGTGCGTTTCGCCTCGGCCGCCGACCGGGCCGAGTTCGCCAGGGAGCTCGCCGGGGCCGTCACGGCCCTGGTGTCCAAATATCACGACGAGTCCGCAGCGAAAGGCCGCGACCATCGGATCGTCGTCGCCCTTCACCCGAGCGTGAAGGAAACCCGTTGAGCCACCCCCTTCAAGGAGCGAATCCATGCGTATCGTGATCGTCGAGTTCATGAGCCTGGACGGCGTCGTGCAGGCGCCGGGCGGTCCCGAGGAGGACACCGACGGCGGCTTCGCCCACGGTGGCTGGTCCCACCCGTTCTTCGACCCCGAGGTGGTCGGCGGTGCCTTCGACGGCGCGCTGAGCGGAGCCGAGGCGCTGCTGTTCGGGCGCCGGACGTGGCAGACCATGGCCGCCGCGTGGCCGGGGCGAGCCGGCGACCCGTTCGCCGACCGGATGAACGCCATCCCGAAGTACGTCGTGTCCCTGACACTGGGCGACGACGAGCTGACGTGGAACAACACCACCCGGATCCCCGGTGACGAGGCCGTCGCCCACATCAGGAAGCTGCGCGAGACCGAGGGCGGCGACCTGGTGCTCATGGGAAGTCCCACCCTCGCCCGCACCCTCCTGAGCGAGGATCTGGTCGACGAGCTCCGGCTCATCGTCATGCCGGTGATCCTCGGCGGAGGTAAGACGATCTTCCCTGACGACGGCGGCCTGCGTACGTTCGAGCTGGTCTCCACGGTCACCAGCGAGGCGGGCACGAACGTGTGCGTCTACCGCCCGGCCGGCTGAATCCCCGGGACATCCCGGCGACCGGAAGGTGACCGGTGTTCGTCGGTGAGGATTCGGCGAGCGGGGGCCCGGGCATCCGTGCCCTTCCCCGTGGGCGACACGAACCCGTGGCCGACACGGGTTTCCGGGAGGGGGAAACCCAGGGAGGCGGAAGCGCCGGGGCTCGGTCAGGTGGCCTCGTCCAACTGTTCGGCCAGCCGCTGCAGACCACCCTTGATGAGCTGCCCGTACTCGTCGTCACCAAGCGCGCCGATCGTGTCCCGCGCCTGCTGGAGGTGCGTGCGGGCGAGGTCGAGGTCGCCCAGCTTGCGATAACAGTCGCTCAGGTTGAGGTGCAACGACGGATACAGACCGGCCACGGAAATCGCCACCCCGGCCTGGGCCGCCTGCTCGTCGGTGACCAGGTCGGCGGCGGCGAGCGCTCGCAGATCCCACATCAGCTCCTCGCGTACGTCGTCCTGCACGTCGGCCATCGAGTGGGCGAGGACGCAGACATGCAGCGGTTCGCCTTTCTCGCCGCCGATGTCGTCCCAGATCTGCGCGAACAGCTCGCGAGCGGCGTCACGTCGACCTTTGTGGTGATGTAACTCCACCCCCTGGCCGATCCGGGTGAGCGTTGGGTCGGTGATCACGAGCGACTCCTTCACAGACGAGATAGCGACGTGCAAGCCTAACCGCCCGACACCGCCCGACGATCTTCGATTTTCCAACCCGTTCGGTATGTCAGCCGACGCAGGAGAACCTCGGCGGGCCCTCGCATGCCGCGACGCTCCAGGCCGTAGGCCACGACCACGGTGATCAGCCAGACGCCGAGCGCGTAGCCGGCCACGGAGGCGCTGTGCAGGTGAGCCCCGACCCCGAGGCCCCATGCGGCCAGCACCGGGGCGCAGAGCAGCGATTGGGCGAGGTAGGCCGAGAGTGACCGCCTGCCCAGCGCGACCACCGCCGCGGACGCGAGGCCGGGACGTCGCCGACGCCCGAGCCGATGCCCGGCCAGTCCGAACGCCGCCGCGTAACCCAGCCCGGCGGGCAGGCCGGTAACCGTCTGGGACATCTCGAAAACGAACATCGACTCTTCCGGGACCCTCAGCACCCCCATGACCGCCGCCGCGTGCGGGAGCCCACCCAGCCAGCCGACGGCGATGCCGACGGCGGCGACGCGGCGCAACAGTGGCAGGTGCTCGCCCGGCTGTTCCAGGATCCGCCGCCGGGCCGCCCAGAAACCGAGGACGATCGCGACGGGCACGACGAGTCCCAGCAGGCCCTGGCCGACCACGACCATCGGCCAGAAGGCGAGGCGTCCCGACGCCGCGGCGAGCGGATCGCCCTCGGCACTGCCCGCAGCTCCCAAAGACAGATAACCGAAGATCTCAGGGGACGACTCCAAGCAGGCCCCCACCACACTGAGCAGGGTCTCCAGTATGAGGATGCCCGTGCCGATCGCGGCCCAGACGAGCAGCGTGCGATCCCTCCTGCGCAGGAACAGCCAGGACAGGAGAAACCCGGTCAGGCCGTACGCGCCAAGGATGTCCCCCTGCCACAGCAACGCCGCGTGCACGAACCCGAACAGGAACAACCACAGGCTGCGACGGCGCAGCAGTGCCGACACGGCCGACTCCGAGTGCCCGGCGGCCCGCTGGCGTGACAGGAGCTGCACCATGCCGTAGCCGAACAGGAACGCGAACATCGGATAGACCCGGAAGTCCACCCCGACGATGGCGACCACCTGGACGATCCGGTCCAGCGCCGAGCCTCCGGGCGGATGGATCGTGGTGGCCCGGATCTCTCGGCCCCACAGATACCAGGGAGTGTTCGCCACGGCGATGAGCAACAGCATGAAGCCACGGGCGAGATCGGGGGCGAGTGCGCGCTCGCCGCTCCGCACCGGGCCGCGGATCGGGGCGCTCCTAGTCGCCATGAGGGAGCGGACCTCCCGCCGCGCCGCCGTGGCCAAGCCTCAGCCGAGCCGGAAACCGTGCCGAACGGGCTGCTCCACCGGCAGCACGCACACATTCGACGAGCGGGCACCAGGATGTCTGCGATTCTGTGATCACACAAAGTTACGATACAAAGACAGGCAGTAGGAATGGGTGTGATTCGCGAGAGTGGACGCCTCCTGAGCGGTCCTACCTCTGAACGACGGCCGACAGGCGTTCCGCCCATCGACGACGATCGGTGATGCTGCCGGGGCCACCGTGGCCGGTCCTCGGTCCGCTCCCGGGGAACCGTTGCATCTGCTGGAGGGCCGGTCTCCGACCCGCCCTCACGAAACCCTGCCCCTGGCCCGGAAGGCCGTGGTCTTGACGCGGTTCTGGCAGGCGGTGCCGCAGAACCGGCGGGTGCCGTTGCGGGAGACGTCCACATAGACCCGGTCGCAGTGCGGCGCCGTACACACGCCGAGACGGTCGTGGTGCTCGCTCCCCAGCACGATCGCGAGCCCGGTGGCGCAACTCGCCGCCCAGTCGCCGGTCATGGTGCCGCCGGGGCCGTGGAAGTGCAGGTGCCACGGCTCTCCGTCGTGTCGTTCGAGCATCGGCCGGGCCCTGGTCTTCTCAAGAAGATCGTTGACCCGCAGGGCGGCGGCGTCGACGTCTCCTTTCGCGACGGCGTCGAAGACCACGCGCAGCCGGGCCGCGATCTCGGCGAGCTCGCCGGCCTCCACCTCGGTGACCTCCCGATGGCCCGGGTAGCCGGTGCGCAGGCCCTCCGTGGCGGCGGGAGCGAGATCACGCGGCGGCGAGAAGTCGCGGCCCCGCCTCTCTCCCGGCGTCAGTTCGTTGACCAACCCCACCGCCACGCGGACGATCGAATCGGTGTGACTGTTGAAATCCACTTGACCAGTCACATCCTCACGTTCTAGCTTGTAACTGTCATAAGCTTAGACGGCAGTCACAAGGAGACTATGGTGCTCACCCACGATGCCGCACTCGAGTGGATCGCACGCTGGGATCGTCAGCAGGAGGGCTACCTGCCCGACCGCGAAGAGCGCTTCACCGCGCTGATCGACGCCGTCGAGGCGACGGGCCGTCCCGATCCGCTCGTCATCGACCTCGGATGTGGACCGGGCTCGCTCTCCGCCCGCCTCCTGGAGCGGCTGCCCCAGGCGACGGTGATCGCGGTCGACGCCGACCCCCTGCTGCTCGGCCTCGGCCGGGCCGCCTACCCGCACCTCACCTTCCTCTCCCTCGACCTGCGCACCCCCGGATGGACCGGATCCCTCGGCCTGGACAGGCCGGCCGACGTCGCGGTGAGCACCACCGCACTGCACTGGATCTCCGGGCCCGATCTCCGGAAGATGTACGCCGAACTGGCGACCGTGCTGCGCCCGGGCGGGCTCCTGCTCAACGGCGACCACATGGAGACCGACGACACCACCCCGGCCATCGCCCGTCTCGAACGCGCCGTACAGGACCGGGAGACCCGGCGCGTGTTCGCCGACGGCCACCCCGAGGACTGGCGTCAGTGGTGGGACGCGATCGCCGCCGACCCCGCCTTCGCCGAACTCCACACCGCACGCACCACCGCGGGAGCCGACCACCACGGCTCGGAGTCCTCCCTGCTCTCCGAGCACGTCGACGCCCTGCGCGATGCCGGATTCGCCGAGATCGGCACCCTCTGGCAGCGCGGCAACAACCGCCTCCTCTGCGCCGTCCGCCACTGACCCGACCCCGACGCCCTCACGGCCGAGGGTGGAGAACGAGTGGTGAGCCAAGAGGACGAACCACGACGAGCCCGATGGACTCACGGCGAGCCCCATGCGCTCCTTTCCGCACCAACGCTTCAGCTACGGCGACGACCCCCGAACGACCCCGTACGGATTGCTTCAGCATCCCCAGAGCCCCGTGGGCGGCCCGTAAGAAAGCGACTACGGCCCGCACCACCTACGGCGAGACGGGCCGTGTGCGGAGGTGGGCGGGTGTTCCGGGCGGCTTATAAAAATCCGTAACCAGCGCGCCCGCCAGGCCGGAGGCCTGACCCACCAGACGACCACCAACGACGGCCGCCCGGAACACCCGCCCACCGGAGCGCGCACCCACCTTGAACACCGGTCCACACCGGCCGGACACCCAGCCCCATCACCAACGACGGCCGCCCACCGGAGCGCGCACCCACCCGACACGCCGACCCCCGGCCATCGTGCCCATGCCGCAGGAAAACCTTCGGGAACCACCCCACCAACGCCGAAACCGACGTCAGATCATGACGTGCGCTTCCGGATGCCCGGCGAAGGAGAACTGTGCGTTGCGGGTCAGCTTGATGTCGTCGGCCTGCCAGGTGTGCAGGGACTTGTCGCCACTGCGCCAGTAGACGAAGTTGAACCGGTCGGCGGAGTAGATCTTGACGCGGTCCTCCTTGAGCCGGCGGACCAGGCGGGTGTCCTCACCCCGGGTCACGTCCTCGAACCCGTAGTGCCGGAACATGTCGGCCTTGCCGAGGAACGTCCCGCCCTGCACCAGGAAGGCGTACCGGTGCTCCAGCCCAGGCAGCCGGAGCATCGTGGTGTTGCCGCCCTCGAAGTACGCGTAGTGCGCGCCCTTGCCGACCAGTTCGGCGTCGGAGTAGTCGAAGGCGCGGGCCAGGTCCGACAGGTAGTGCTCGCCGTAGAGGTTGTCGTCGTCCATTTTGGCGATCAGCTCGCCCTCGGCGGCGGCGATGCCCATGTTGAGGCAGGCGCCCAGCGACAGTGACGAGTCGGCGGGCAGCACCACGACATCGGTGATCCCGGCCATCCGCGCCTTGTCCGCCACCACCACGGGGTCGATGGCGAGCCCGTGCAGGACCATGACGAGCTGAACCGGACGATGGATCTGCTTGGCCACCGAGGAGATCGCGTGCTCGATCTGGGAGGCGCGGTTGGTGGGCAGGACCACCGAGATCGAGCGGGTCCGCGGCTGCACCGGCCGGCCGAGGATCCCCAGGATCTGGTCCACGCGATGCGAGAAGAGGTGCTTGTCGAAGACCTCGCGCATGGCGAGGTGCCCCTGACGGGCGCGCAGCTCGGGGCTGTTGATCAGGTGCAGGACCTGGTTGTACGACTCCAGCTCGTCGCGGGCGATCGGGATCAGCGACCCGAAGGTCTCCTCGATGGCCCGGGACCAGCCGGAGACCACCGACGTCGAGCAGGCCGAGAGCTCGAAGACGCGGCGGGCGCACATGGTCGGTGAGTCGAGCACCGAGTTCACGTTGAGGAAGACCTTGTACATCTTGTACGCGGCCAGCATCCGGTCGTACGGCAGCTCGCCCACGATGTGCGGGACGTACTCCTTCGGCCAGGCGTACTTCTCGTCGACGGTGCCGTTGCGGGCGAAGATGTGCAGCCCGAGCTCGCGGATCGGGGCGAGGACGGTTTCCATCTGTTCGCGGCGCTCGGGGTGCTTGTCCCTGAAGTACATGCCCGCGAAGACGACGTCGTTGACGCGCCCCTGCTTCTCCTGGATGGGATTGTGCACCCGGGGCTGCGCGGCGAACTGCAGGACGTCGACCCGGTCGTGACCCAGCACCTCGCGGTAGCGGGGGACCATGTCGCCGTCGCAGGTGAAGACGTAGTCGAACAGCTTGGCCGTGTCGATGAAGAAGTCGAAGTTCGGCGGGTCCTCCTTGTTCCAGAAGACCGTGGGGATGCCCTCGGCGCGGCACCAGTCGATCAGGGCGATCAGCTCTGCCTTGGGAGCCTTCGTCCCGGTCATCTGGTAGCGCCAGCGGCCCTGGTTGCCGTGCCAGGCCGACTCCACGAACAACAGCTCGGGACGACGCTCGGCGAAGATCTCCGGCCAGTCGCGGAGCCCGAACTCGATCTGGTCCCACTCGTACTTGAACGCCATCCGGGAGAAGTCGTCCAGGATGACCGCGACCTTCATGTCAGGGCGGACGATCGGACCGGCGGGCCACTTGACCTGCGGTACGTCGACCACGGGCCCCTGCCGGTCGAGTTCCTCGACCACCTCGGCCACCGGACGGGGCGGCTTGGGGCCCTTGCGGGCCTGCATCGCCGAGCGCAGTTTGCCCGGCAGCGCGGTGACCCCCGGCCCCTTGGCGGACGTCAGTGCCTCGGCCACCCGGTAGGGGCGCTGCACCTTGGTGGACTCCAGCTTCCACTGCGCGTAGTCGGCCCGTGCCTCGGCGATGGCGAGCCGCCGCTCCAGGTCGTGGACGCGCTCCTCAAGGCGTTCGACGACCTTGCGTTCCTCGGGCAACCAGTTGATCGGTCCGAGACGCTGGAACTTCGGCTCTTCTGGGGTCTCATCGCTCATGGGGAATCGCCTTTGTCAGAGGTCGTGCCAGCGTACGACCAAAGTCGTAGCCAAATGGCCGTTTTAAAGGGATTTGGGCGATACGGATTGACCGGCCGGTGAGAGGTTGCCGCCGCGCAGCCAGCTCTCGATCACCCGGGCGATCCGGGGACCGGCCTTGCCGTCCCAGAGCGGGGGCAGCTCGCCCGACGGCGTTCCCGAGCCCTCGGCCAGCGCCCGGTCGGCGGCGGCGGGCAGCTGCGCGGGGGTGACGAGCCGGTTGGTGCCGTGCGTGATGGTGATCGGCCGTTCGGTGTTGGGCCGCACCGTGAGGCAGGGCACACCCAGCATGGTCGTCTCCTCCTGCACGCCGCCGGAGTCGGTGACGACCAGCGTCGCGCCTCGCACCAGCGACAGGAAGTCCACGTAGCCCAGCGGGTCGACGATGAGGAGGTTGTCGCCGTTCACCAGTCCGGCCTCCGCCAGACGGGTCCGGCCGCGCGGGTGCAACGGCACCACGACCGGCAGGCGCTCGCTCACCGAGAGCACGGCGTCGACGAGCTCCTTGGCCGAGGCCGGGTCGTCGACGTTGCCGGGACGGTGCAGGGTGGCGACCGCGTACCGCTCGGGAAGGCCGAGCCGGGAGCGGACCGGGGCGGGGTCGAGGTGGTCCAGCGCGGAGAACAGGCTGTCGATCATCGGGTTGCCGACGAGGTGCACCCTGGCCGGATCGACGCCCTCGGCGGCGAGGTGGGAGAGCGCGTCCGGCGAGGTGGCGAAGAGGATGTCGGACAGGCCGTCGGTGACGACCCGGTTCACCTCCTCGGGCATCTCCCGGTCGAAGGAACGCAGGCCCGCCTCCACGTGCGCGGTCGGCACGTGGAGCTTGGCGCAGACGAGGATCGCGGCGAGCGTCGAGTTCACGTCGCCGTAGACGACGACCAGGGTGGGACGGTGTTCGAGCACCACGTCCTCCAGGCCGACGAGCAGGGCCGCCGTCTGACGGGCGTGCGAGCCGGAACCGACGCCGAGGTTGGCGATCGGCTCGGGAAGACCGAGGTCGGCGAAGAAGACGTCCGACATGAGCGCGTCATAGTGCTGACCGGTGTGAACGATGCCCTGTCGCACCCCGAGCTCGGTGAGGGCGCGCACCACGGGAGCGGCCTTCACGAAGTTCGGACGCGCGCCGAGCACGTGCAGGACGAGGGGATCATCGGGGCTCTGAGCAGCGCCCGGACGGGCAAAGTCCCTCATTGACCTCGCCTTTCATGCGGCAGTGGGGCAAACGTTGCCTATGGTACGGTCACGGCGTGGTATCCGATGCCAACAGGCCAGACTCCCCCTCGGTTCCAGCGAAGGTTTCGGCGAAGGATCCGGTGAAGTCCCCGGATCCGGTGACGCCCTCGGTTCCGGCGACACCCTCTCCCTCGGTGACGCCCCCGGCCGTTGAGACCCCCGCAGTGGACACGCCCACGGAGCCGCCGCCCCCGCCGAGCGCGGAGACGCCCTCGCCCGTGGACGCGGCCCCGGTCTCCGACGTGGACGCGACGCGGAAACCCGACGCGGACGGCACCACGGAACCGGACAACAAGCCGACGGAGACAGCGGACACACCCCCGGACACCCCCTCCGCCCCGGACAAGCTTTCCGCCCCGGACAAGCCTTCCGCCCCGGACACGCCCCCCGTCTCCGACATGCCCACCGTCACGGCGAGGCCCTCGGACGAGGACGAGGAGAAGGTCCCCGCGTCGCTCCCCGCCTCCCCGGACTCCCCGACGCCCACCGGTTCCCCTGCCTCCCCGGACTCTCCCGTCTCCCCGGTCTCGGCGAAGTCGGCCAGGGCCGGGCTGCGCGGCCTCATCAAGGGCTTCGTCCAGCACCCGGTCATCGTCTCCCGCGTCGTCGCGACCAAGGTGAAGTCCGACCCGGTACGCGTGGCGCAGGCGGCGGCCGAGACGCTCCCGCCGAGTGTCCGTCCCGTGGTCGGCCGGTTCGCCTGGCCCGTCGCGCGCCGCGCCAAGATCGTCGTACGCAAGCTCGGCATGCGCCTGGTGAAGGGCCCGTGGAGCGAGGCGAAGGAGCACTTCGACTCCGGCCGGATGAGCGAGGCCGCCGCGGTGCTGCAGGGTCACACGCGCTATCCCTTCATCAAGCGCCGGCACGCCTACTACGCGGGAGAACTGGCCGCGATCCAGCCGAACCCGATCCCGCCCAAGGCGAAGGTGATCGTGGGCGAGCGGTTCCCCGGCAGAGTGCTGCACTGCGTGACGAACGCGCTGCCGTACACGCAGGCCGGATACACCGTCCGCACGCACCGCATCGTCACCTCGCAGAAGGCCGCGGGGCTCGACCCGCACGTCGTGACCAGCTGGGGCTGGCCGATGATGCAGGGGCACGCCGACGCGACGCCGTACGAGGAGATCGACGGCATCCCCTACCACCGGCTGATCCCGAGCGGCGAGGTGCCGTTCGAGAGCCAGGGGCGGATGATCCGCGGCGCCGGAGAGGTGACCGAGCTGGTCAGGACCCTGCGACCGCAGGTGCTGCACGCCGCGACCGACCATCGCAACGGATCGGTGGCGCTCGCGGTGCGCGAGCGTACCGGCACGCCGATGGTCTACGAGGTGCGGGGCTTCCTCGAGGAGACCTGGGCCTCCCGCGACCCCAAGCGCATCGGCAGCCAGCGACACGTGCTCCAGCGCGACCGCGAGGCGTTCATCATGCGTTCCGCCGACGCCGTGGTCACCCTCGCGGAGACGATGGCGACCGAGATCGTCGAACGCGGGGTGCCGAGGGAGAAGATCTATCTCGCGCCGAACGCGGTGGACGACTCGCTGCTCAGCGCCGAGTACGACGGTGCGGCCTTCCGCGCCGCGTACGGCATCGAGCCCGGCGAGATCGTGATGGGCTCGGTGTCGAGCATCGTGGCCTACGAGGGTTTCGCCACCATGATCAACGCGGCCGCGCTGCTGCGGGACGAGGGCGCGCCGGTGAAGGTGCTGCTCGTCGGCGACGGCGTGGAGCGGGCGGCGCTGCTCGAACAGGTCGAGGAGCTGGGCCTGGGCGACATCGCGATCCTGCCGGGACGTGTCGGTCCCGACGAGGCCCTGCAGGCGCAGGCGGCGATCGACATCTTCGTCTGCCCTCGCGAGGACCTGCGCGTCTGCCGGCTCGTCACGCCGTTGAAGCCCGTCGAGGCGATGGCTCTCGGCAAGCCGGTCGTGCTGAGCGACCTGCCGGCGCTCTCCGAGCTCGTGGGTTCGGAGGGGGCGGGGCTTCTGGTGCCCCCGGGAGACCCCGAGGCGCTGGCCAAGGCGATCGCCGGGCTGCGTGACGACCCCGAGCGAAGGGCCGGGATGGGTGAGGCGGGACGGGCCGAGGTGGCGGCGAAGCGTACGTGGAGCCGTATCGCGGAGACTTACCGTGATATTTACCGATCGATTGCTGGATGATGGTCTCGTGTTGGTAACAGGGAGACCAGCCGTTTGCGATGCGTTCAATCGCATTAGGCGTAGCTCGTTCGGACTTGAGATAGCCTTTGCGACCATGAAGTGTTGTTTCCGGCGTTCCAAGGTCATCCAGTGACTGCCTACGACCTGGCCATCATCGGTCTGGGCTACGTCGGCATGCCCCTGGCCAAGGAGGCCACCGCGGCCGGTCTGCGGGTCGTCGGCTTCGAGGTCGACGCGGCGAAGGTCGAGTCCCTCAACGCGGGCACGTCCTACATCGACGACCTGACCGACGCCGACCTCGAGCACATGCTGGCGGGAGGCTTCACCGCCACGCTGGACGAATCCGTCCTGGCGGACAGCCGGACCGTCGTCATCTGCGTGCCGACCCCGCTGGACGAGGACCACCGCCCCGACCTGTCGTCGGTCGAGGGCGCCACCGCCACCGTCGCACGCAACCTGCGCGCCGGCACGCTGGTGGTCCTGGAGTCCACCACCTGGCCCGGCACCACCGACGAGGTCGCCCGCCCCATCCTGGAGAAGGGCTCGGGCCTCGCCGCGGGCACCGACTTCCACCTCGCCTTCTCGCCCGAGCGCATCGACCCGGGCAACCCCAAGTACGGCCTGCGCAACACCCCGAAGGTCGTCGGCGGTTACACCCCGGCCTGCAAGGACCGCGCGGTCGGGTTCTACGCCCAGTTCATCGAGCAGGTCGTGCCGGTGAGCGGCACCCGCGAGGCCGAGATGGCCAAGCTCCTGGAGAACACCTACCGCCACGTCAACATCGCCCTCGTCAACGAGATGGCGATCTTCTGCGACGAGCTCGGTGTCGACCTGTGGGAGTCGATCGAGGCCGCGGCGACCAAGCCGTTCGGGTTCCAGAAGTTCCTTCCAGGACCCGGCGTCGGCGGGCACTGCATCCCGGTCGACCCGTCCTACCTCTCCTACACGGTGCGCAAGCTGGGCTACCCGTTCCGCTTCGTCGAGCTGGCGCAGGAGATCAACGAGCGGATGCCGTCCTACGTGGTGGCCCGCGTGCAACGACTGCTCAACCGGCAGCGGAAGCCCGTCAACGGCTCCAGGGTGCTGCTGCTCGGTGTCACGTACAAGCCCGACATCGCCGACGAGCGCGAGACCCCGGCCCTGCCGGTCGCGCGGGCGCTGCTCGAGCTGGGGGCGGAGCTCGTCTTCGCCGATCCGTACGTCAAGGAGTGGCGGGTCGACGACGTCGACGTGCCACGTGAGGAAGACCTCGCCAAGGCGGTGGCCGAAGCCGACGTGACGCTGTTGCTCCAGCAGCACGCCGCCTTCGACCTGTCGACGGTCGAGGACCATGGCAAGCTCGTGCTCGACACCCGAGGCGTGCTCGCCGAGGGTGAACGCGTCGAGCGGCTCTAGCGACGGAGGGCTGCGCGAAGTGCACGTGCTCGTCATGACGGTGGTGCATCACCCCGAGGACGCCCGGATCCTGCACCGGCAGATCCGCGCGCTCGTGGACGCCGGTCATGAGGTCACGTACGCGGCCCCGTACACGGCGCGGGGCGTGATGGCCCGCTCCTGGGTGAACGGCGTCGACCTCCCCCGAGCGGCCGAGCGCAAGCGGTTCGCCGCGGTGCGCGCCGCACGCAAGGTGTTCAAGCGGATGCGCGGCCAGGTCGACCTCGTGGTCATCCACGACCCCGAGCTGCTGCTCGCGGTGGTGGGGGTGCGCAAGCGGCCGCCGGTGGTCTGGGACGTCCACGAGGACACCCCGGCGACGCTGTCGCTGAAGCCCTGGCTGCCCGCGTTCCTGCGCCCGCCGGTGCGGTTCCTGGCCCGCCTGCTCGAAGGGACGGCCGAGCGGCACCTGCACCTGCTGCTGGCCGAGACCGCGTACGCGGGAAGGTTCCGCCAGGCGCACCTGGTGGTGCCCAACGAGACGTGGGTGCCCGACGAGGTGACGCCGCCGGGCGACGACCGCGTCGTCTACCTCGGCTGGCTGTCGGGGGCGCGCGGAGTGCGCGAGGCGATCGAGGTGGCCAGGCTGCTGCAGCCGTACCGGGTGGCGGTCGAGCTGATCGGCTACGCCGACCCGCAGTCGCGGCCGACGCTGAACGAGGCGGTGGCCGAGGGCGTGCTGGAGTGGCGCGACTTCATGCCGAACGACGAGGCGCTCAAGCGGCTCGACGGCGCGCTGGCCGGGCTCTCCCTGCTGCACGACGAGCCCAACTACCGGCACTCCATGCCCACGAAGATCGTGGAGTACATGGCGCACGGCATCCCGGTGATCACCACTCCCTCGCCCCGCGCGGTGGAGCTGGTCGAGCGCTACGACAGCGGCATGGTCGTGCCCTGGCAGGATCCCAAGGCGGTGGCCCAGGCGGTGCTCTTCCTGCGAGACGACGCCAGGGAGCGGTATGCCAGGGGTGCCCGAGGGTATGCGGCGGCTCGTGCGAACCACCACTGGCCCAACTCGGCCCGCCGTTTCGTCGCTCAGCTGGAGGCGTGGGCGGGCGTCAAGAGCTGATCGTCGATACGGCGAGGCCCGCGGTGTCCGTCCGGCTCCTTATGTCTGCCTGATCACGAGAACGGTAGTGTCCTGAACGTGCGCTGGCTCATCGCTTTCCTGGGCGTGGCGATCCTCGCGGGTGTGGCGGCGTTCGTGGTGACCACGCCCACCGGGAACGGCTCCCCGACGGCGGGCGGCTCGTCGCTCACGGCCTCGCCCTCGCCCTCCACCTCCGCCACCCCCTCGGTGCCGGTGCCGGAGGTGACCGAGTTCACCGACCCGTGCGGGACGTTCGACACGACGATGCGCTGGCCGTACGCGGTCACCGGCTACTGGCTCGTGCCGACCAGCGACCACTGCACCTGGCGCCGGCAGTTCGGCGCCATCCACGAGGTGGGCGGCGACACGGTGATCCGGATCGGCTGGGGCCTGCAGGCGCGCCGCCTCGACAACGACGGCCGGATCCTCGACGGCCAGGGGGACGTCGACGCCCGCTACGAGCCGTGCGAGGAGAACGGGGTCCCGTGCGCGTTGGCGGCGGAGAACGACCTCAAGGCCGCCAACCCCGGCAACCGGGTGAGCTGGACGTTCGTCTACCGCACCGACGAGGCGTTCGGCCCCGACCTGTTCCGCTGCCCCGAGTTCGAGCGGAAGATCGTCACCGACAAGACCGTCTTCTACCGGATCGTCGCCCCCGACGACGGCACCGACGACCCGAGCTGCGAGAACATCCGGTCCAAGGGACGCGGCTATCACGTGATCCTGGTCGCGGCCGCGCACGAGGACAGCCTCGCCGAGCTGCTCGACCTCGGTGACCGGTTCGGCGTGAAGGTCTACCCGGCGCTGCCGCTCGCCCCCCGAGACCCGGCGCAGAAGACCCAGGCCGCCAAGCAGGGCACGGACACGCTCACCACCCTCACCCGCCGGATCATGCAGGACTACGGGGCGCGCTTCCAGGACCGGGCCTCGCTGGGCGGTTTCTACCAGCCGTTCGAGCTGCAGATGCGCGAGATGAAGTACGTCGGCGACTCCGACTCCGACCACCCGACGCTCAGGGTCTACGCCTCGCAGCACGAGATCGTCGAGCAGGAGATGCCCGGCAGGCCCGTGCTCGTCAGCCCCTACCTCGACGCCCGCAAGGAGCGGCCGTTCAGCGCCACTCCCAAGCAGGTCGCCAAGGGCTTCGAGGCCCTCGTCAGGACCGGTGTCGGGATCATCGCCCCGCAGGACAGCCGGGGTACCGGCAAGGTCGGACTGTTCTGGGCCGACCAGCGCGAGGAGAAGATCGACGAGCGGCTGAGCCCGGTCGTCAAGAAGAAGACCAACGGCGAGGCGTACCACGGCTCGACCCGCGACTACTACCGCGAGATGTCCCTCGCCAGGACCAGGATGATCGAGCAGGGCTTCAACGTGCAGCTCTGGGCCAACGTCGAGGCCTTCGAGCCCTCGGGCGAGGAGCCGTGCGCCGCGGGGTCCGACCGGGGACGCACCGACAAGGAGCGGCTCGACACGGCCGTGGCGCAGGTCGGACGCTATGTCTCCAAGGTCGTCTCCTACATGTGGAGCGACTTCTACACCTGCGGCTCCCCGTCCCTCGCCGAGGAGATCGCCCGCGACTACAACCGGCCCATCGCCGCCGACGCGGTCCGCATGCAGCGCGACATCCAGGACGGAATGGAGATCCGCGGCTACAACATCCCGATGGGCTCCAAGGTGACGATCACCTGGGAGGGCCAGGAGGAGCCCCGCGTCGTCGACGTGGCCGGGGTGAACCTGACCGAGCCGCCGCCGGACCTGCCGGTACGGATGGAAACGGCGTGGATCCCGTTCGACTGGACCCGGGTGCCCGAGGACACCTGGGTCAGGGTCTCGGTCGCGGCGGCCGACGGACGCGCCGCCACCGAGACGTTGCACGTCCGCGTACGGGTCTGACCGGTGTAACGTGCCTGCCATGGTGCCGCGCATTCCCGTCAGCGTGGACCTTGTCGTCCTCACGGTGCGCCGCCAGGTGCTGAGCGCGCTCGTCTGGCGGCGCGACAAGCCGCCGTACGAGGGACGCTGGGCCCTGTCAGGCGGTTTCATCCAGCTCGACGAGGACCTGCCCGCGGCCGCCGCCCGCGTCCTCGCGGAACGGGCGGGCCTGCCGGGCGCCCCCGTGCACCTGGAACAGCTGCAGACCTACGGCTACCCAGACCGCGACCCGCGCCAGCGCGTGCTGAGCGTGGCCTATCTCGGCCTCGCCCCGCACCTGCCCACCTCCACCGAGGCGCACATGAGCTGGCAGCCGGTCTCCTCGCTGCTGCGCGAGATGGCCTTCGACCACCGGCGCATCATGATCGACGGCATCGAGCGGGCCCGCGCCAAGCTCGAATACACCCCGCTGGGCGCGGCCTTCTGCCCGCCGGAGTTCACCGTCGCCGAGCTGCGCCGGGTCTACGAGATCGTCTGGGGCCGGAGCCTCGACCCGCGCAACTTCCACCGTAAGGTCACCAAGGCCGAGGGCTTCCTGGTGCCCACCGGCGGCACCACCACCCGCGACGGCGGACGCCCCGCCAAGCTGTATCGCCGCGGCCCCGCCGTGGCGCTGCATCCCCCGATGCTCCGCTCCCTCAAGGAGTAGCCGGGGCACCCGATGGCGGGGGCGGTCGCGCCGTGCTCGCATCGTGTTCAGGAACACCGGCTCTGTCATCGATGAGGGTCTTCGCCGGCACATGGCCAACGCGGTCAACCGCGTCGGCTATCGACCGCGAGGGTTGCTGATATCCGTCAGATCGATGTCGATGTCATAGGGGAGGCTGAGCTTCAGCCGATTCTGATGGACACCGGTGAGCGCGTATGCCCTTGTCACCGGGTTCAGTTCGTAGACGTAGACGCTGGGGCGGCCCTCGATGTTCTCGACACGCCAGAAGTGAGGGATGCCGGCCTCGGCGTACATCTGGGGCTTGCGGTTGCGATCGCGCTCCTCGGACTCCTCGGAGACGACTTCGACGGCGAGCAGCACGTCCGCCGCCTCGTAGAAGGTCCGCGTCAGCTCGGAGGGCGCGTGTGCGTGGAGGAGGACCAGGTCGGGCTCCGGTCGTTGACGTCGCCCCAGCTTCACCGTCATCTCCTGCTCCACCCGGAGATGGGCGGGTGCCGTCCGATCAAGCTCTTTGTGCAGCAGGAACAGCACAAGAGCATGAAAACGGGTCTGGGGGCTCACGAAGACGAGAGTGCCATCGATGAGTTCCGTGTGAGGAGGGATCCCCGGAAGCCGATCGAGGTCATCGGCGGTGAAGCCCTCTATAGGGGGAATTGCCCAGTCGGGAATGGGCTCAACGTCGGCTGGCGGTGCGATGCTCATGTCGTCCTCCCGGTCGGGCACGCCTCTCACCTCCAGTGTTACAGGATGCCCCATCCGCCCGCTGCTCATAAGGTAAGGCCATGCCTCGTTTCCGCGCGATCCTGGACACGATGCCCGCCTACCGGGCGGGCAAGGCCGTGGTGTCCGCCGACGGCCGGTCCTACAAGCTCTCCTCGAACGAATCCCCCTACGAGCCGCTGCCCTCGGTCGTCGAGGCGGTCGCCAGGGCGGCGACCCAGATGCACCGCTATCCCGATCCGGCGGCCACCGAGCTGACCGCGGCGATCGCCGAGAAGTACGGCGTCCCGGCCGAGCACATCGCGCTCGGCGCCGGCTCGGTGACGGTGGCCCAGCAGCTCTTCGAGACGGTGAGCGAGCCGGGCGCCGAAGTGATCTACGCGTGGCGGTCCTTCGAGGCGTACCCGCTGCTGGCCGACCTGGCGGGGGCGACCTCGGTGCGGGTCCCGCTGCTGGGCGAGACGCACCATCTGGAGGCGATGGCCGACGCGATCACCCCGCACACCCGCATGATCTTCGTCTGCAACCCGAACAACCCCACGGGCACGGTCGTCCACGCGGCCGAGCTCGCGGCGTTCCTCGACCGGGTTCCGGAGAACGTGCTCGTCGTGCTCGACGAGGCCTACCGCGAGTACGTCAGGGACACCGGGGTCACCGACGGGCTCACCGTCTACGGTGACCGGCCGAACGTCGCCGTCCTGCGCACCTTCTCCAAGGCGTACGGCCTGGCCGGACTCCGGGTGGGCTACCTGATCGCGAACGAGCCGGTGGCGTCCACCGTCCGCAAGACGATCGTGCCGTTCGCGGTGAACCACCTCGCCCAGGCGGCGGCGATCGCCTCGCTCGCCGCCGAGGACGAGCTGATGGAGCGGGTCGACGTCGTGGTCAAGGAGCGCGACCGGGTCCGTGAGGCGCTGATCGGCCAGGGCTGGGAGGTGCCGGTGAGCGAGGCCAACTTCGTCTGGCTGCGGCTGGGGGAGCGCACGCTCGAATTCGCCGGGGCGTGCGCGACCGAGGGTGTCGCGGTACGGCCCTTCGCCGGGGAGGGTGCCCGCGTCTCCATCGGCGATTCCGAGGCCAACGACACCTTCCTCGCCGCCGCGGCCGCCTTCAGAGGCGCCTGACCCGCCCGACTTCCCCGGTCCACTCGGCCCGACCCGCTTCGTCATGCTCCGCGTGCCCCATGACCTGTGGGTCCGCGTGACCACCCTGACCTGTCGGATCCACGTGGCCCGCGTGACCGGCTCGACGTACCGATTCCGGCCGATCCCGCGCCGGGCGCCCGCGGTCTACACGGCCGCGGGCTCCGGCTCGGGCCTCGGCTCCGCGGGCTCCGGCTTCTTCCGCCGTTCCGTGGAGACCACCAGGGCCACGCCGACGACGATCACCACGCCGGCCGCGACCATCGAGCCGGTGACCGGCTCGCTCAGCACGAGTGCGCCCAGCACGACCGCCACGACCGGGTTGACGTAGGCGTAGGTGGAGACCAGCGAGATCGGGGCGTTGCCCAGCAGCCACACGTACGCCGTGAAGCCGACCAGCGACCCGACCATGATCAGATAGATCAGCGCGGCCCACGACCGTGTGGAGACGGCGGCGACGTCGAGGCGCTCGCCCATCGTGGCGGCGGTGAGGGCGAGCCCGACACTGCCCGCCGCCATCTCGACGACGCTCGCGGCGAAGGGGTTCGCGGGCATCGGGATGCGGGAGGCGAGGAACGAGCCGACCGCCCACGACAGCGACGCGAGCAGGATGACCACGACTCCGACGCCGTCGGCCACGTTGCTCCCGCCGCTCAGTGACAGCACCGCCACGCCGCCGAACCCGATGAGCACCCCCACGAGCGTCAGCGCCCGCGGCCGGTCCCTGAACATGATCCTGAAGATGACGAGCCAGAGCGGGGTCGAGGCCACCAGCAGCGCGGCCAGGCCGCTGGAGATGTGCTGCTCGGCCACGGCGACCATGCCGTTGCCGCCGTTCAGCAGCAGCAGGCCGACCAGCGTCGCCCCGCCGGCCTCCCTCCAGGTCATCCGGAAGGCATCGCGCCCCTTCACCAGGAGCACCACGAGGCCCAGCACGAGCGCGGCCGTGACGAACCGGACGGCTCCGCTGAGCAGCGGCGGGATCGTCTCGATCGTGATCATGATCGCCAGGTACGTGGAACCCCACACCACGTACACGATCGCCAGCGCTCCCCAGACGAGGAGCGTCTTACGGCTGTAAGCACCGTCTTTGCTCATAGCTCATGACAATAGTGGCTGACACCGACAATCCGCTCGCGAGTTTCGGACCTTGAGACGCGCTTCCGCGGGGCCGTGATCCATTGACGCCGCGCCGACGTCGCACCGACGGATCCGCGCCGGGGGGATCGCGGCACCGGGGCCCTCACTGTGTCCTCGGCGGTCCTCGGCGGTCCTCGGCGGTCCTCGGCGGTCCTCGGCGTGCCGGGGGGACCGTAATTCCCGGGCCGTAATGAACGCCGTAATGAACAGGATGCTGTGAACAGGCCAAAACAAACAGGCCGGAATGAACAAGCCGCAGTGAACACGTCCCGGTGAACGAGCCACGGTGAACAAGGTTTCGTGAACACATGGCGACGAGTCGATGACGCTGCGTCACGCCGTGTCACGTCGAACGGTCCGGGCCCGCCAGGTCACGCCACGCCGGGATCGACGTGCCGTGACCTGGGAGGTTCCGCCGCCCGGGCGCGGCGGAAACCCTCCGTGCCGATGGAGGCGCGGGGCTCAGCGGGCGCCGAGCTTCTCCACGATCAGCCGGTACAGCTGACGGGGACGCCCCGGCTGGGGTGTCCGGTTCGGCGGAAGCGGCCACGCGAGTCCCTCGTCTACCAGCGTGCGCAACAACCGCCGTGCCGTACGCGGGGTGACGCCGAGCATCTTGCCCGCGCCCTCCGCGTCCACCACCGTGTCCCCGCCCTCCAGTTTGGCCGCGAGCCGGGCCAGGACCTCCACGCCCTTCGGCTTCAGCGCTCCCGCGCCCTGAGGAGGCATCCTGGGGGCCGGGATGAGCGCCCTGCCCTCACGGTCCACCGCGAAGCCCTGGGCCTGCTTGCCCGCCTGTGTGCGCGCGAGCGCGGCCCTGGCGTGCGACTCGGCGTCGTGGGTGGTGCGGCCCATGCCGACGCCCACCTCGACCGCGAGGCCCAGCTCGTCGCGGACCCGCGCGGCGAACGGCAGCACCCGGAAGCCCTCGGTGGCCGCGGCCACCGAGCCGCGGGTCGCGGTGACCATGTAGCTGTGGTCGTCGACCGCGGTGACCGACGCGTTGATCCGGTTGGCCTCCTGCACCAGCAACCGGTGCAGGGACAGCCGGAGCTCGTCGCGCCAGTAGCGTGGCGCGGCACGGCGAACCGGCTCGCGCAGCGTGGGCACCTCCACCAGGACCACGGTGAGCTGCGACTCCTCCAGCCTGTGGTGCGCGCCCAGCAGAGCCGCCGTGTGCAGCGCCGTGCGCACCGCGGCGGAGGTGGGGCGGATCCTGACCACGGGCACCCCGGCCGTCTGAAGGCGGTCGGCGACCGCGGGCAGGCAGGTGAGCGCCCCGCTCGTGCTGCCCTGGCGGGCGAGGCGTTCATGGAAGGCCGCGATCGTACCGGTGGCGCCCGGTTCGTCGCGGCTGTGCACATCCCCTGCGGGAAGGCTCAAATCGTGGTACGCCTCCTCGACCTCCGCCCTGCTCAGCACGTCGACGCTGACCCTGCGCGGGTCTATCCGCTCGTCCAGCGCGGCCCTCGCCAGCGCGGCGATCAGCGCGGCGCCTCCGAGCTGGACATACGTCGCGGGCATCGTCAGCACCCCCGATCGCCGTGCCAGATCGTAGGGGACCGGGCTGGCGAACAGGCACGCGTCCACCCCTGCTCCCAGCCGGGTGACCTTGTCGGCGGCCTCCTGCTCGTCGCGGTATGCCGCCGCCACCAGGCGGCAGGGTAACGGGGCGGCCGCATGTCCCATCAACATAACCCGTTCAACGAGGTCATGGGGGCCCACCACACCGATAGTGAGGTCTGGTGTCATGGCACCCGGGCGTGACACTCGTGGCGCTTCTTCGGCCCGCTCGACCAATGTTCGTCCCATCATGCCGTCCGTTTGTTTTCGGCTCTCTTTTGGAACGATCGCTTGCGAGGGCCGTAATGTCACGCCCGATTTGCGGCCAATTCCGGAAGCCACTTCCGGGTTAAAGCCATGACTGGCATCGTTTACACAGGTCAGAGCGGTTTTTGAGCGTCTCAAACCCGCTCATTATGAAGCTGAAATCTCTCGCCGCACGTCGGCCCCCAGGGACTGCATGCGCTCGGCCAGATAAGAGTGCCCGCGGTCGATGAGATAACCCGATCCGATGACGGTCTCCCCCTCGGCGGCGAGGCCGGCGAGCACGAGCGCGATTCCCGAGCGCAGATCGTGAGCGGTTACCTCTGTTCCGGTGAGCGGAGTGGCGCCGCGAACGACAGCACTGTTCTCTTTCACTTCAATGTCGGCGCCCATCTTGTTCAGTTCTGAGGCGAGAGCGAAACGCCCATCGAAGATGCGTTCATGAATGTAACTCGCGCCGTCGGCGAGGCACGCGACCGTCATGATCGGCGACTGCAGGTCCGTGGCGAAGCCGGGGTAGGTGTCGGTGATCACGTTGATCGGGCGCAGCGGGCGGTCCCTGCGCACGTGGAGCACCGCGCCGTGGTCGGCGAACTCCACCCCCATCTGCTCCAGCTTGTAGCGGACCACGCCGAGGTGGTCGAGGTCGGCGCCGACCAGGTTGACCTCGCCGCCGGTGACGGCGGCGGCCATGGCGAACACACCCGCGTCGAGGCGGTCCGGCATCACGGTGTGCTCGACGGCCTGGAGCTCCTCCACGCCCTCCACGGTGATGAACCCCGTGCCGCCGCCGCTGATCTTCGCGCCCATCCGGGTCAGCATCTCGATCACGTCGAGAACCTCGGGCTCCAGCGCCGCGTTCTCGATCACGGTGGTGCCGCGCCCGAGGGCGGCGGCCATGATCAGGTTTTCGGTGCCGGTGTGCGAGGGGGTGTCCAGGTACAGGGTGGCGCCGGTGAGCCCCGACGACTTGACGTGGATGACCGAGTCGCCCTCGTCCACGATCGCGCCCAGGCGCTTGTAGCCCAGGTAGTGGAAGTCGAGGTTGCGGCTGCCCAGGTTGCAGCCCCCCACGCCCTCGATCACCGCCTCACCGAGCCGGTGCAGCAGCGCGGGAACGAACAGCACGGAACCGCGGAAGCGGCGGGCGATCTCGGCGGGCAGGACCGGGCTGCTGAGCGTCGAGGCGTCGATCACCAGCGTGCGCTCCGCCTCGTGGAGCTCGACCGTGGCGCCGACCCTCTCCGCCAGCTCGACCGCGCGGCGGACGTCCTCGATGATGGGCACGTTGCGCAGGACCGTCCGGCCTCGGGACGCCAGCAGCGCGGCACCGATCATGGGCAGCACGGCGTTCTTGGCACCCTGGATGAAGGCGGTTCCACGAAGTGGGTTGCCACCGCGCACGCGGTAACGGACCATGCGTCATGCTCCTTGAAGTGATGTGGGTGATTCGTGTGGCGCGGGGCGGCAGCCGAGGTTTATCCGGCCAACAGTAGTCGTTGGATGCCCCTGAACCGGCCACTTCGCGGGGGAACTACCCCTCGAATGCCCGATAATCCTTGGCCTCCCGCCGCGTCCGCGCCACCCGTCGGCCCGTTACCTGCCCTTCGGGCCGCCCGCGGTGGTGAGGGGGGAGGCGGCCGAGAGGAGGTTGTCGGCCCGCTGGTCGACGAAGCGGGTGACGACCTGCTGGCCGTACCCGAACGCCATCGCCCAGACCAGGATCGCGGGCTGCGAGCCGAGCCCGGCGAAACCCGGTACGAAGCCCGAGTTCAGGATCAGCAGACCGAGCACCGAGGTGGCCACCCCCGCGGGGGCCTTGAGAAGGTTCTGCACGACCGCGAGCGAGTATCGGGTGGACAGCTCCGAGCGGGTCGAGAGCGAGGCCGCGGTGGCCAGCGCGGCGCCCAGCATGCCGATCAGGGCGACGAGAGGGACGTCGCCGTGCCCCGGCCGCAGACCGCCGGTCGGGCAGATCTGGGCGGGCATCAGCCCCTGGGTACGGATCACCGACTGGTCGCCGCACATCGGGATGACGTTCGGCCAGATCGCGCCGATGACCACCACGCTCAACACGATCAGGGACAGCATGACCACCCCGCCGAGCAGCAGGTTGCGGAAGCTGCGCACCCGCCCGGTCTCCATCGCCTGCGCCGTGTACGCGGCCCGCAGCACCGACTGCATCAGCGGCCTGTCGTTCTCCGACAGGTCCCCCGCCGCGAGTCTGGCCTGCAGGTGGACGAGCCGGGGGTCGTCGCCGGGCAGGTAGGCCCGGCCGATCGCCACCACCTCCGGGGCCCGGCCGCACAGCTCCGCCGCCGGCAGCACGCCGTACAGCATCACGGTGGCGCTGTTCACGTTGGACCAGGCGCCCTCGATGGCCTGGCCGGTCAGCCAGCGCCGTACGCCGTGCGTGCTGCGCGCGTACGTCTCCGCCCGCGCCAGGTGCGTGCCGATGCCCTCGCCCACCGAGGCGAGCTGCCCCGCCTCGTCGCGCATCGTGAGGGCCCGCTCGGTGTCGGCCCTGATCTCCTCGCTCCGGGTGGCGACGTACACCCGCCAGGTGCCGGGCCAGCGCAACACGCCGGTGTCGCCGATCCGCTCGGGGGGCATCGCGGGATCGAGCGACATCGTTCCTCCGGGGGGAGCGGCCTGGGACGGGCACCGACTGCCCCAGGCTTATCGCGACATGCCGATCAGGCGCTACACATCCCGCCGAAAACCAGGGCTCGGACGTGCCGGTCAGGTCCCGCGCACCCCCGGCGAACCGGGGCTCAGAGGTCGCCGCGGCTCGCGATGTCGGTGCGGTGGTGCGCGCCGCGCATCCGGATGCGCTCCACGGCCTCGTAGGCCGCCGCCCGCGCCGCGGGGACGTCGGGCCCCGTGCCGACCACGCTGAGCACCCGGCCCCCGTTGGAGACGATCCGGTCGCCGTCGAGGGCGGTGCCGGAATGCAGCACGTAGGCGTCCTCGACCGGGTCGGACAGCCCTTCGATCACGTCGCCCTTCACCGGCTCCGCGGGGTAGTTCTCCGCGGCGATCACCACGGTCACCGCGGCGCCTTCGCGGTAGGAGAGCGGCCCGAACCGGTCGAGCGTCCCGGTCGCGCAGGCGAGCAGCAGGCCCGCGAGGGGCGTCTCCAGCCGGTCCAGCACGACCTGGGTCTCCGGGTCGCCGAACCTCGCGTTGAACTCGATCACCTTCGGACCCTTGGACGTGAGGGCGAGCCCCACGTACAGCACCCCCGTGTACGGCGTGCCGCGTTTGGCAAGCTCGGTCACGGTCGGTATGACGGTCTCGGCCATCACCTGCTCGGAGAGGTCGTCGGGCGCCCACGGCAGCGGCGTGTAGGCGCCCATCCCGCCGGTGTTGGGGCCCTGGTCGCCGTCGTAGGCGCGCTTGTGGTCCTGGGCGGGCTGGAGCGGCACGGCGGTGGAGCCGTCGCAGAGCGCGAACAGCGACACCTCGGGGCCGTCGAGGAACTCCTCGATCACGACCCGCCCGCAGGCGGCGGCGTGCCGGAGCGCCTCGTCGCGGTCGTCGGTCACCACCACGCCCTTGCCCGCGGCCAGGCCGTCGTCCTTGACCACGTACGGCGTGCCGAACTCGTCGAGCGCGGCGGCGACCTCCTCGGGCGTGACGCAGGTGTGCGACCGGCCGGTGGGAACGCCCGCCGCGACCATGACGTCCTTGGCGAAGGCCTTGGAACCCTCGATCAACGCCGCCTGCCGCGAGGGCCCGAAGCAGGGGATCCCCGCCTGTCTGACGGCGTCGGCGACCCCGGCGACCAGGGGCGCCTCGGGGCCGATCACGACCAGGTCGGCTTCGAGGCTCCCGGCCAGCTCGGTGACCGAGGCCGGGTCGGTCGGCGTCACCGGGTGCAGGGTCGCGACCTGCGCGATACCCGCGTTTCCGGGAGCACAGTGGACCTCGGTGACCTGGGGGTCGGCCGCCAGCGACCGGCACAGGGCATGCTCACGCCCGCCGGATCCAATCACAAGAACGCGCACTCGTCAGAGCCTATCGTCCCTGCGGGGGCGCCCTCGGGCCCGTGCCCCCGGGAGGGGGTCTGCTCCCGGGATCCTGTGTGTCCTCCCGGGGATCCTGTGGGCCGGGAGCCTCGCGTTCCGGGCGGTTCACGCTTCGGGAGTTCCTCGCTTCGGGCGGCTCACGCTCTGGAAGGCCCCGTCTCCGGGACGTCGGCGCTTCCGGTGGACCCGTGCCCGTGGCGGATCCGAGGACTTGTCCACAGCCTGTGGACAAGTCGGAGCGCGCTCGGGTGGGAGAGGCGCCGTAAAGGGCGTGTGAATTTTGTCTGGTTACGCATGATCGACAGTTGAACCTGGGAGTAAGCTGAAAGTCGTCCCCCCAATCGTGTTACTTTTGGGTGGCTTTGCGTGTCTATTGCTGATTGGAGGTGGTTCGGGATGTCCTCTGGCGATCCCAGCAGTACGTGCCCGCGCACGCCTGCTGTGCGCACCCTCGACCACCCCATCTCGGTGCCCGACCGGCACCACACGCATCACCCTCCTCACCGGGGGTGACATCGCATCGCGTGTGGATCCCGCCAGGTTGGGCGGGAAAGGCTCGCCATGCGCTCCTCGCTTCTCTTTCCTCGCATCAAGCACACCCGGACGATCCGTGCCGCGCACACGCCCGCCGTCTCGATCCGTGAGCGGATGACCGGCGTCTGCGTACCGCCGAGCGACTCGCTCGTCGAGTACGCCGCGTACATCGGCGGCAAGAAGATCGACGCCCTGGGCATCCCCGACGCCCTGGAGCTCGTCCGTGCCCACAACGCGGCTCACGACCAGGGCTCCGACGCGGCCTCCGACGGAGGCTCCGGCGGAGGTGCCGGCAAGGGGAACGCCTTCGTCTGGGTCGGCCTGCACGAGCCCGACGCCCCCGAGGTCGAGTGGCTCGCCGAGGTCTTCGCCCTGCACCCGCTCGCCGTCGAGGACGCCGTCAAGGCTCACCAGCGGCCCAAGGTCGAACGTTACGGCGACTCGGTGTTCGTGGTCCTGAAGACCGTCGCCTACATCGACCACGAGGTGCTCACCGCCACCAGCGAGATCATCGGCACCGGCGAGCTCATGATTTTCGTCGGCCCCGACTTCGTGGTGACCGTGCGCCACGGCAGCCACTGCCCCCTCTCGGAGGTGCGCGCACGCCTTGAGGACAAGCCCAAGCTCCTCAACCGCGGACCCACCGGCGTGCTGCACGCGATCGCCGACCACGTGGTCGACAAGTACCTCAACGTGGCCGACCGCATGCAGGCCGAGTTGGAGGACGTCGAGGCCATGGTCTTCGCCGACGTCAGCGCCCGCGACATCGGCCGGATCTACAACCTCAAGCGCGAGATGATCGAGATGAAGCGGTCCGTGATGCCGCTCCAGTCGCCGATGTCCACGCTGGCCCAGCGCCGGATGATCCCCTCGGAGATGCGCGAGTACTTCCGCGACGTCGTCGACCACCTGGCCCGCGTCTGCGAGCAGGTCGAGTCGTCCAACGAACTCTGCAACTCCATACTGCAGGCGGCGCTCGCCCGCTCCAACGCGCTCGCCAACGAGGACATGCGGAAGATCTCCTCGTGGGTCGCGATCATGGCCGTCCCCACGATGATCGCCGGCATCTACGGCATGAACTTCGAGCACATGCCGGAGCTCGACTCCGTCTTCGGCTACCCGGTGGTGATCGGCGTGATGGTCATCGCCTGCACGCTGCTCTACCGGGGCTTCCGCCGCAACGGCTGGATGTGACCTGGGTTCTCCTGTCGGCCTCGCTCCACCGTGGCTCTCTCGTCGGCTTCGCTCCACCGCGGTTTCCGATGCGACGTCTGGATATGACCCGAGCTCTCCCGTCGGCCCTCAGGCGCTCAGCGGGCGCGCGGGGGTGACCGGCCGGGGGACGGGCATGCCCCGCTCGGTCCACAGGGCGATCATCCGGTCGGGATAGTCGGTGACGATCGCGGCCACCCCGAGATCGAGCAGCTCACCGGCCCGGCCGGGCTCGTTCACGGTCCACACGGCCATCGGCAGGTCGGCCTTCTCGGCCCGCCGGGCGAACTCCCGGTCGACCATCACGTGCTCGGGGGAGAGCGTGCTGCCCCCCGCCTCGACGGCGGCGGCCGGGACGTCGCCGCCGAAGTCCTCCAGACGGAGGCCGTCGAGCCACGCGCTGTCCATGGTGGCGCGCTCGATCAGGGCGTACCTCGGGGTCGCGGGGGTGAGCGAACGGGCGATCCGCAGGACGCGCCAGTCGAAACTGAGGATCGCCGCCCTGTCCAGTCTGCGGTGCCGGTCGAGCTCGGCGACGACCATCTCGGTGAACTCGGCGGGGTCGGCGCTCAGCTCCGGCCTGGTCGGATCGGACTTCAGCTCCACGTGCACCCGCACCCCGTCGGCGCCGTACGCGTCCATCAGGCCCAGCACGGAGGCCAGGGTCGGCATCCGGGTGTTCGGCACCGGCACCTGCGTCGCGGCGAAACGGTCCTCGGGGTGGCGCGGCACCCGTATCCCGCACTCCAGCGTGCGCAGCTGCGCCAGCGTGAGCGCTCCGACGGGCCGGCCCACGTACGGGAAGGCGGGGTCGCCGTGGAAGGCGGGACGGACGTCGGCGCTGGTCACCGGGGAGACGGTGAGATCGTGCGTGAGCACCAGCCGCCGGTCGGCCGTGAGCGCGACGTCGAGTTCGAGCGCGTCGACACCCAGTTCGAGGGCGTGGGCGAAACCGGGCAGGGTGTTCTCTGGACGGAGCCCGCGAGCGCCGCGGTGACCGTGAATCTCGGCATGCACACAGGGACCTTATCCACCTCGCGCGCCGATCGTCCGGTACGGCTCGCGTCTCGGTGACGCCGTTCGCGAGCCGTACCGGTCCTGACTAGATCAACGAGTGGATCTGAAGCGTTTCGGTACGGCCCGGGCCGACCCCGACGGCCGAGATCCTGGAGCCGCTCATCTCCTCAAGGGCCTTCACGTACGCCCGCGCGTTGGGGGGCAGATCCTCGAAGCTCCTCGCACCGGTGATGTCCTCCTTCCAGCCGGGGAACTCCTCGTACACCGGCTTGGCGTGGTGGAAGTCGGTCTGGGTCATCGGGATCTCGTCGTGGCGGACGCCGTCGATCTCGTAGGCGACGCAGACGGGGATCTTGTCCAGGCCGGAGAGCACGTCCAGCTTGGTGAGGAAGTAGTCGGTGACGCCGTTGATCCGGGTCGAGTAGCGGGCGATCACCGCGTCGAACCAGCCGCAGCGGCGGTTGCGGCCGGTGGTCACCCCGTACTCGCCGCCGGTGGTGCGCAGCCACTCGCCCATCTCGTTGTCGAGCTCGGTCGGGAACGGGCCGGCGCCGACGCGGGTGGTGTACGCCTTCAGGATGCCGATCACGCCGGTGAGCCGGGTCGGCGGGATGCCGGAACCCGAGCAGGCGCCGCCGCTCGTCGGGGAGGAGGAGGTGACGAAGGGGTAGGTGCCGTGGTCGATGTCGAGCAGGTTGCCCTGCCCGCCCTCCAGCAGCACGACCTTGTTCTCGTCCAGCGCCCTGTTGAGGACGAGCGAGGTGTCGGCGATGTGCGGCGTGAGGCGCTCGGCGTAGCCGAGATACTCCTCCAGGACCTTGCCCGCGTCGATCGCCCGGCGGTTGTAGATCTTGGTGAGGATCTGGTTCTTCTCGCCCAGCGCGACCTCGATCTTCTTCTGCAGGATGCCCGGGTCCAGCAGGTCCTGGACCCGCACGCCCATCCGGTAGATCTTGTCGCCGTACGCGGGGCCGATGCCCCGCCCGGTCGTGCCGATCTTGGCCTTGCCGAGGTAGCGCTCGGTGACCTTGTCCAGGGCCTTGTGGTGGGGCATGATCAGGTGCGCGTTCGCGGAGATCAGCAGCCGCTCCGCGGAGACTCCCCGGGCCTGAAGCCCGTCGATCTCGCTCAGCAGCACCCCCGGGTCGATGACGACGCCGTTGCCGATCACGGGGACGACGTTCGGGGAGAGCACTCCCGTGGGAAGCAGGTGCAGCGCGTACTTCTGGTCGCCGATGACGACCGTGTGGCCCGCGTTGTTGCCTCCCTGGTATCTGACGACGTAGTCGACCTGGTCTCCAAGCAGGTCGGTCGCCTTACCCTTGCCCTCATCGCCCCACTGGGCACCAACGAGAACGACAGCCGGCATCGTGAGTCTCCCACCACAAAAACGAAAACCCCTGGCGCAATCGCGACAGGGGCTCTTGCGTGGAGAGAATACCCGACCGCGCCCGAAATGGGGATCTCCCACCTTGGGAAAGAGGGTTCGGCGGGAGATCCCAGGGACGAATCGGAAGCTGACCCGCGGCTCAGCGGGACAGATCAGCTGCGGAGCCGACGGTCGAATACCCGCAGGTCAGCGGCTGTTCAGCTCCTCGGACGCCTCGGCGCTCGAATCCTTCAGAAACTGGAAGCACCGCTCGGCCTCCTCCTTCTCCCCGATGCTCTGGGCGGCGCGGGCGAGCGCGTGCAGGCACCGCAGGAACCCCTGGTTGGGAAGGTGCCCCCACGGGATCGGGCCGTGCCCCTTCCAGCCCGCCCTGCGGAGCTGGTCCAGGCCCCGGTGGTAACCGGTGCGGGCGAAGGCGTACGACGTCACGGCGTGCCCCGCCGCGAAGGACTCGTCCGCGAGCACGGCCCAGACGGCCGGGTACCCGGGGAAACGCGCGGCGACATCGGATGCTTTGGCGCCGGTTTCCAGTGCCTCCCTGGCCTCCGGTAGGTCCGGTAGCAGGGTGGGCGGCGGGCCGGCGAGGAGGTTCTCGTGCGATTCCATGACGACAGTCCTACCCGGTGGACCCGCGTCAGGCCAAGATCGGCCCCCGGAGTCTTTCCGGAAGCCGATCTCGTTGTCTCTGCTGTGACCCTTTTCTGGGCTTAGGAGAGCTTGGTGCCCGCGGACTTCAGGTGCTGGGCGGCCTCGACGATACGTGCCGCCATCGAGGCCTCGGCGGCCTTGCCGTACGAGCGGGGGTCGTACGCCTTCTTGTTGCCGACGTCGCCGTCGACCTTGAGAACGCCGTCGTAGTTCTTGAACATGTGGTCGACGATCGGACGCGTGAAGGCGTACTGCGTGTCGGTGTCGATGTTCATCTTCACCACGCCGTAGGCGATGGACTCGTGGATCTCCTCGAGCAGCGAGCCGGAGCCACCGTGGAAGACCAGGTCGAACGGCTTCTCCGCGCCGTACTTGGCGCCGACCGCGTCCTGGATCTCCTTGAGCACGCTCGGGCGGAGCTTGACGTGGCCCGGCTTGTAGACGCCGTGCACGTTGCCGAAGGTCGCGGCGAGCATGTAGCGGCCACGGTCGCCCAGGCCCAGGGCCTCGGCGGTCGCGAGGGCGTCCTCGGTGGTGGTGTAGAGCTTCTCGTTCATCTCGCCGACGACGCCGTCCTCCTCGCCGCCGACGACGCCGATCTCCACCTCAAGGACGATCTTCGCGCGGGCCGTCTTCTCGATGAGCTCCCGCGCGATGTCCAGGTTCTCCTCCAGCGGCACGGCGGAGCCGTCCCACATGTGCGACTGGAAGAGGGGGTCCTCGCCCCTCGCCACCCGCTCAAGGGAGATGTCGAGCAGCGGGCGTACGAAACCGTCCAGCTTGTCCTTGGGGCAGTGGTCGGTGTGCAGGGCGACCGTGACGGGGTAGTTCGCCGCGACGACGCGGGCGTACTCCGCCAGCGCCACCGAGCCGGTCACCATGTTCTTGACCGTGGTACCGGAGAGGAAGTCGGCGCCGCCGGTCGACACCTGGATGATGCCGTCGCTCTCCGCCTCGGCGAACCCCCTGAGCGCCGCGTTGAGGGTCTGTGATGAGGTCACGTTGATGGCCGGGTAGGCGAAACCGCCTGCTTTTGCCCGGTCGAGCATCTCGGCGTAGACCTCTGGAGTAGCGATAGGCATCGTGTCATCTCCCTGGAGACGGCTATGAACAGCTGGCGCGGCTATGAAGGCATAGCCCGCAGGCCAGTATTCCGGAGTTTCTTCCCGGCCGGATAGCTCGGGTACCACTTCGGCGCGTACCGAGGTGTCTCCGACCGTCTCCCCAACGGTATCCCCGGCCCCGTTCCCGCCGGATGGCCGGGACCCGCGGCCCCCCCTCGCCTCCCTTCCCACCAGGCAATCCCCGGCGCGGCGCTTTTCTGCCCCTTTTCCCGCGGGGGACTCGGCGGCCGTGGCGCGACCCGGACGAGGCGCGGATGATCTGCCGGAACACACCCTCCCTGACGGATCCGACCAGGTGGGTCGTGAAATCTCCTCACGAACCGCTAACCTCCACAGTGTGGGACGCCACAGGTCTGACCCCATGGGCATCGCGCGCCTGGTCCTCGTCGGACTCGCGGTGTCGGCGGTCGTCGTCCTGATCGTGCTGGGGGTCCTCTCGCTGGCCGGAAGCCTGGGCTCCGGCGCGCCGACGGCGTCGCCCGCCCCCTCGGACGCCGTCTCGTCCGCCGTCGCCTCCCCGCCGCCGTCCGCCACCCCCGAGCGCGTCCCGACGGTTCTCGTCGAGTGCCTGCGGGAACGGTGCCCCACGGTCTTCGTGAAGATCACCGGAGGTGACGTGCTCCTCGACAGGGAGATGGAGTTCGGGGAGCAGTTCCGGTCCTTCGACCCCAAGGTCGATGTCGTCCTCGCCGACTCCGCCGCCGTCCGCGTCGAGGTGAACGGTGCCGTCCGCTCCCCGGGGAAGGCGGGCGAACGCCAGGAGTTCACGGCCTCCCGCTAGCCCCGCCTCCCGCATCGTCGCAGGCGGCAAGCCGTACCGACCCGGGGCGGTCGGGAGGGCGTGCGGAACGCGGGGCCACCCCGTTTCCCACCGAGGCGGAACGCGGGGCTGCCTCGTTTCCCGCTGAGGCGGAGCGCGGGGTCGGCCCGTTTCCCGCTAGGCGAGGCCGAGGTCGGCCAGGGTGTAGGCGGTCAGGTACGGCAGTCCGGCCTCGGCGATCGCCGAGGCGGCCCCCCGGTCCACGATCGTGGCGACCGCCACGACCTCGGCGCCCGCCTCGCGCAGCGCCTCCACCGCCGTCAGCGGGGATCCGCCGGTCGTGGAGGTGTCCTCCACCACCAGCACCCGACGCCCCGACACGTCCGGACCCTCGATCCTGCGCTGCATGCCGTGGGTCTTCTGCGCCTTGCGGACCACGAACGTGTCGAGCCTCCCGCCTCGCGCGGCCGCCGCGTGCGTCATGGCGGCCGCCACCGGGTCGGCGCCCAGCGTGAGACCGCCGACCGCCTCGTAGTCCAGATCCTTGGTGATGTCCAGCATGACCCGCCCCACCAGCGGCGCCGCCTGCCCGTCGAGAGTCACCCTGCGCATGTCCACGTAGAAGTCGGCCTCCATGCCCGAGGACAGCACGACCTTGCCGTGCACCACGGCCTTGCCCTTGATCTCCGCCAGCAGGCTCTCGCGATCGCTCATGGCACAAGGTTAGGGCGACCGGGGAGCCCGCCCGATCGGGGCCCCGCCTACGAGCAGGCCGACCGTAACGTCGATTTCGGCCCGTGATGGCAAAAGTGCGATCCGGGTTTACTCGCGGCGCGGACTGCGGGATTATCCGGCAGGCAACTCCGGGTAATGGTGAGGTCACAATGGGTGCGGAAACATCTCAAGGCGACGCCGAGCTCCTGGCTGCCACCAGGAACGGCGACGTGGCCGCCTACCGGCTGCTCCATCGGCGACACGCCCCCGCGACGCGTGCCCTCGCCCGCCTGCTCCTGCCGGGGGCGAGCGAGGCCGAGGACCTCGTAGAGAAGGCGTTCGCCGAGATCCACCACGTGATCGCCCAGGGACACGGCCCGGAACAGGCGTTCCGTGTCCATCTGTTCACCGTCCTCCGCCGTATCGCCGACGACCGTTCCGGTACGGCCGGAGGCACACCGGCCGTACCGGAACGGTCGCCGGGGGAAGCCCCCAAGCGGGCCGACGGCGAGGACGAGGCCGATGAGGGGGCCGTGGAGCGGGCGACCGGCGCGGTCGCGGATGAGCCCGACGAGGGAGATGAGGGAGCTGTCGGGCGGGCGGCCGGTGAGGTCGAGGGTGGGGCGGAAGAGGGGACCGTCGAGCGGACGGTCCCCGCGACCGGGGAAGGAGCGGGTGGGGAGACCGGTGAGCGGCCCAGCGGTGAGGCGGGTGGGGAGACCGGTGAGCGGCCCAGCGGTGAGTCCGGCGGCGAGGTGGGCGAGGAGACCGGTGAGCGGTCCACCGACGGTGAGACGGGCAGGGCGGACGGGGAGACCGACGAGCGGGCGGACGGTGAGGCAGGGCCCTTCGATCCGCGCGCGTTTCTCGTGGACCCGTCACTGCGGGGCCTGGAACGCTCGCCGGTGGCGAGGGCGTTCCTCTCCCTGCCCGAGCGGTGGCAGTTCGTCCTGTGGCACGCCGAGGTCGAGAGGCTCAGGATCGAGGACGTCGGGCTCCTGCTGGGGCTGACCGTGAACGGCGCGGCCGCCCTCGCCCACCGGGCGAAGGAGGGGATGCGCCAGGCGTGCCTGCGCATCCACCTGGCCGAGACGTCCGCCCCCGAGTGCCGGCCCGTGCTGACCAGGCTGGGCCCTCACACGCGTGGCGGCCTGGACAGGGAACGAAGCAGGGTCATCGAAAGGCACCTGGAGGGGTGCTCCGGCTGCCGCGCGGTGCTCACGGAACTGACCGGCATCGGCCACGGCGTCCGCTCCGTCATCGGCCCGCTCGTCGCCGGTCCCGCGTTCCCCGCCTACCTGACGGCGCTCGCCAGGATGGGTGCCACGGTGGGGGGCGGCGGGCTGTCCGGCCGCTGGCGGAGGGCTCCCCGATCCGTACGGCGCGCCGTCGCGGCCGGTGCGATGGCCACCTCGGTCGTGGTGGCCGCGGCCCTCGTGCTGGTGTCGACGGAGGAGCCCGTCCGATGGCCGAGCACGGCCTCCGAGCCGATCGTCGTGGCCCCGGTGCCCGACTCGCCGGACCCGGAGGTGCCGGAGATCTCCGAAGCCCCCGTACCGTCACCGTCGGGGCGGTCGGCGGAATCCGGCCGCGGACCCGAGGAGACCGGAGCGGCGCCCGGATCCGTTGCCGGCGCGCCCCTCGACGGAGAGTCCGTCGAGACGGGCCCCGGGGACAGGGCCGGTGGGTCCGAGGGGGGCGCGTCGGCCGGAGCGGGGCCCGGAGGGGGGCCCGGAGGGGGGCAGGGCGGCCGGACGGGTGCCTGGCTCGCTCCCCGCCTGGTGGCCAGGATCGACGCGCTCGGCGCCCTTGTCAGGTCCGAGGCCGGAATCGTCGTGGTGCGGCTGCGCAACGCCGGCCGGGGGCAGAGCGAGGAGGTCGTCGCCGACGTCGGGCTGCCGCGAGGTGTGACGCTGCCGTCCGGGTCCCGCCGAGGAAACGCCGTCGGTGGCGTCACACCGGTGGGTACGGTCGACGGCTGGTCCTGCCGGGCACGAAACCGGGGCGCCCGGTGCGTCCGCGGCCCACTCCCCGCGGGCCGGGCCACGGCGGTCTTCCTGAGGGTCCTGGTGTCGGATGAGGCGGCCTACGGGACGTCGCCCTCGGTCACGGTCACCACCGCGGGGACGCGGGTGGAGGCGAGGTCACGCAGCAGGGTACGGGCGACGGGGGCCCCGGCCAGGTTCGCCACCGACGGCCGGGTCGCCGTCTCCGCGATCGGCAACACCCTGGTGAGCTGCGCGTCCTCGGAGCCCGCGTGCGAGGCCGCCCGCTCCCGACGGGGTGGCAGACGCGACAACAACAACTGGGAGATGCGTCCCATCGATCATGACGGGGATCCGTCGACGAGCAGTTCGAGCGCCGCCCGGCTCGCCCTGCCGGCGGCGAGCAAGGTGGTGTGGGCGGGACTCTACTGGTCGGCGAGCGCGCCACCGGGCGGGCGGATCAAGCTCAAGGTGCCGGGTGAGGAACGGTACCGGCAGGTCAGGGCCACGCAGGTGGTGGAGAGAGAACTGCCCGCGGGGCGCGGTTACCAGGCGTTCGCCGATGTGACGCGTTTGCTGGGCAGGGTTCGCGGGACGTACTGGGTGGCCGACGCCTCGGTGCGGTCAGGTGTGGCGCGTCACGCCGGGTGGAGCCTGGTGGTCATCGTCGCCGACCCGCGCCGGCCGTACAGCCAGGCCGTCGTCGTCGACACCACCGAGATGCTGGACGGGGAGAATCGCTCGGCGCGGATACCGCTCGAAGGGCTGACGCCCTCCGGCGTGCCCGCGAGGATGTCCCTGGTGACCTGGGAGGGGGACGCGGGCGTCGGGGGCGATCGGGTGAGGCTCGGCGGCCGGACCCTGCGGCCCGCGGGCGGGGAGCGGGACCCGGGCAATCCCTTCGACGGGTCCGCCGCCGGGGCGCGGGGCACCGGTACGACCTTCGGCACGGACGTGGACCGCTTCCGGGCGCCTCTCGGCCGTGACCCGGTGCTGGAGATCAGTACGCGCGAGGACGTTCTGCTGTTCGGCGTGGCGGCGGTGAGCGTGCGGACCGCCCCGTGACGGCCCTCGGTGGTCGGCGACGCGGTGGAAGTGGAAGGTGAGTCGTCGGCGGTGCCGTGAAGGGAGTCGACGGCGCCGCGAAAGGAGAGGACGGCACCGTGAAAGGAGGGGGCGGTCGTACACCTGACGAGGCGCATCGCCGACGGAAGAGGAGTCGTATCCCCGGCGGAAGGGCGCACCACGCCTGCGGGTTCGTTGTGCGGTGAGGGGGTGGTGTGAAGGCTGGGGAGGCCGGGGCGCGATGAGGGAGAACCAGAAGTGATAGCACCTCGCCGAACGGGTTCACGAACGGGACAAACTGGTACGGTCTGCGTGAACGATCCAGCGTATGGTCGAGCGCGGGTGGAATCGTCGGGATTCACCCTCGGATGGTCAGCTGCTTGATTACCCTGAGGAAGGGCCGTCTGTCCGGTCTCTGAGGGGTTCTTTCAGGCTTGTCTGAACCGAAGGATCGGGCTACGTAGGAAGGGCGGTGTCGTGTGGATCGTTGCGCGCTGTTCGTGGACGCCGGCTACCTGCTGGCCGACGGCGCGATGGCGGTGCACGGTATCCGCCACCGCGAGTCCGTCTCCTGGGACTACCCGGGGCTGCTCCAACTGCTCAACAAGTTGTCGAGAGAGCGCACCGGGCTGCCGTTGTTGCGCTGCTACTGGTACGAGGCGACCGTGGAGGGCCGCCGCACCCCGGAGCACGACACGCTGGCCGAGATCCCCGGCCTCAAGCTCCGCCTGTCGCGCATCCGCCCCGGTCGTCGCGAGGGTGTCGACGCCCAGGTCCACCGCGACCTGATGACGTTGGCCCGCAACGGCGCGGTCTGCGACGCGGTCGTGGTCAGCGGTGACGAGGACCTGGCGCAGGTCATCTGCGACGCCCAGGACCTCGGCATCCGGGTCACCGTGGTGCACATCGGCGCCGACGGCAGCTGGGCCGTCTCCCGTACGCTCCGCCAGGAGTGCGACGACCTGATCGAGATCGGCGCCGGTCAGCTGCGCCCCCACGTCAGCCTGCTGAGCGGCGACACACCCGCCCTGGTGGCCAACGGCCACCAGCGCGCCGCCAACGGCCAGCCCGTCTCCGCGCGCGGCACCGGGGGCGGCGGCGGAAACACCGGGAGCATCGGTGCGAACACCGCCGCCCCGGCCACCAGTCCCATCCCCGCGGTCCAGCCGTCCCGCGCGGCTCACGCCCAGCCCGCGCTGCCCTCCGCCTATCAGAGCTACACCCAGGAGTCACCGGTCGTCCCGGCCGCTCCCGTCACACCGCCGTCACCGTCGTCGCCACCGCCGCCCCCGCCCGCCTCCCCGCCCTCGCACGCGGCCGTCAGCACCCAGACCGGTCCGCTGCCCGTCGCGCCGCAGTACTCGCTGGGCAACACCGGCGGCATGCCGAGCTATCAGTCCCCGCAGCAGCAGATGGGCGCCTACACCGGTCCCCAACCGGCTCCGGTGCCGACGCAGAGCACCGGAACCGGTGCCGCGACGACCCTCTCCGACGCGGTGCAGGCCGCCCACAAGGAAGGCCACGACTTCGGCGAGTCCGTGGCCAAGGACGCGCCCGCCCTGTGGCTGGAGGCGGTCCTCGCCCGCAAGCCCCGGATGCCCTCCGACCTGGAGGCGCGCCTGCTCCAGGGCTCCTCACTGCCGATCGACTTCCTCCTGCACGACGAGGTCCGTCACGCCCTGCGCCGCGGCTTCTGGGACGCCCTGGAGCGCGCCCGCCGCTGAGAGGCACCCAGGAGACGTACGGCCGGCTCGGAAGGAAACCCGCGGCGCGAGAGGATCGCGCTGCGGAGATCCCTCAGGGAGGCGCGGAGACGCTCCTCAAGTGACGCGGGGATCCCTCGGGGAGGCGCGGAGACGCCCCTCAAGTGACGCGGAGATCCCTCGGGGCGGCGCGGAGACATCCCTCAGGCGGGCGCGGAGAGGTCCGCCGGGTGACTGCGGGGCACCCGTCAGGTGACCTCGAAGACGCCCCTCAGGTAAGGGCGTCGAAGCCCGCGCGCAGGTGGTCGAGACGATTGGACAGGTCGGTCAACGGCCCCGCGAGACCGGGGTCGCCGCCTTTACGGGCCAGTTCCACGACCCGGCCGACCTCCTCCTCGACGGCGGCCAGGCGCCTGGACAGCTCGGGCAGCACGGCCGCCTGGTCGGCCGCCTCACCGGGCGGCAACTCCGTGGCGAGGCGTTCGCGGAGCATGGTGGCCTGCTCGGCGAGCCTGCGGTTCATGTTGTAGAGCTCCACGAACACCGCGACCTTGGCCCGGAGCACCCAGGGGTCGAAGGGCTTGGTGAGATAGTCGACGGCGCCCGCCGCGTAGCTGCGGAAGGCGTAGTCGGGCGCGCTGTCGACCACGGTAAGGAAGATGATCGGGATGTTGCGGGTTCGTTCGCGGCGTTTGATGTGGGCCGCCGTCTCGAACCCGTCCATGCCCGGCATCCGGACGTCGAGCAGGATCAGGGCGAACTCCGTGCCGAGCAGCGCTTTCAGCGCCTCCTCCCCGGACTTCGCCCGGACGGGGATCAGATCGAGCGAGCTGAGAATGGCCTCAAGCGCGATGAGGTTCTCCTCCCGGTCGTCCACCAGGAGGATCTTGGCTTTGTCCGGCATCGATCACACGCCTTCGTCGGGGTCGGCGGCCGGCTTGCCCCGGGTGAGCCAGCCGCGCAGCCTTTCCAGCAGGCGGTCGACGTCCACGGGCTTGGGCACGTAGTCGGAGGCGCCGGAGGCGATGCTCTTCTCCCGGTCGCCTCGCATGACCTTAGCGGTCAGCGCGATGATCGGCAGATCCGCGAACTGGGGCATCCGGCGGATCGCGGAGGTGGTGGCCCAGCCGTCCATCTCCGGCATCATGATGTCCATCAGGACGAGGGCGACGTCCTCGTTGCGTTCGAGCTGCTCGATGCCCTCGCGACCGTTCTCCGCGTAGATCACCGTGGAGCCGTAGCGTTCGAGCACGCTGGTCAGCGCGAACACGTTGCGGATGTCGTCGTCCACGATCAGGATCTTCGCCCCGGTGAGCGGATCGTCGCCCTTCCACGGCTTGCCCTCGCCCTGCGGGAACTGCGGCAGGGGCATGTCGTCGTTGAGCGTCAGCTCCGGCAGGTCGCCCGGCTCCTCGAGCACCCCGATGAGCGTGGTGTTGCGGGGGGAGGAGGGAGTGCTCGCCCCGCCGTCGCGCGAGGACAGCGGGCCGCCGTACGACGGGGGCAGGTAGAGGGTGAAGGTGCTGCCCTCGCCGACCTCGCTGACCACGTGGATCTCGCCGCCGAGCAGGCGGGCGATCTCGCGGCAGATGGACAGGCCGAGACCCGTCCCCCCGTACTTGCGGCTGGTGGTCCCGTCGGCCTGGCGGAACGCCTCGAAGATGACCTCCAGCTTGTCGGAGGCGATCCCGATGCCGGTGTCGACCACCTCGAAGGCGAGGATGCCGTCGGTGCCGCGCAGGGTGTCGTCCACGAAGGCGACGGCGCGCCTGGCGTGGATCACGCGCAGCCGCACCTCTCCCTTGGGGGTGAACTTGATCGCGTTGGAGAGCAGGTTGCGCAGCACCTGCTGGAGGCGCTGCTCGTCGGTGCGGAGCTCCTGCGGGATCGACGGGTCGATCTCGACGGTGAACGACAGGCCCTTGTCCTGGGCGAGCGGCGCGAAGGTGGCCTCGAAGTAGTCGACGAGCTTGGGCAGGGAGATCTGCTGGGGGTGGATGTCCATCCGGCCCGCCTCGACCTTCGACAGGTCGAGGATGTCGTTGATCAGCTGCAGCAGGGCGGAACCGGCGCCGTGGATGGTCCTGGCGAACTCCACCTGCTGTGCGGTGAGGTTGCCGTCGGCGTTCTCGGTGAGCAACTTGGCGAGCACGAGCAGGCTGTTCAGCGGGGTGCGCAGCTCGTGGGACATGTTGGCGAGGAACTCCGACTTGTAGCGGGAGGAGACCGCGAGCTGCTCGGCGCGCTCCTCCAGCGTGCGGCGGGCCTGCTCGATCTGGAAGTTCTGGATCTCGATCGCCCGGTTCTGCTTGGCGAGCAGCGCGGCCTTGTCCTCCAGTTCGGCGTTGGAGCGGCGCAGCTCCTCCTGCTGGCGCTGGAGCTCGTCGGAACGCTCCTGCAGCTCGGTGGTGAGGCGCTGCGACTCGGTCAGCAGGTCCTCGGTCCTGGAGTTGGCGATGATCGTGTTCATCGTGACGCCGATGGTCTCGACGAGCTGGTTCAGGAAGTCGTGGTGGACCTCGCTGAACTCGCTGAACGAGGCGAGCTCCAGGACGCCGAGCACCTGTGTCTCGAACAGGACGGGCAGCACGACGATCTGCGCGGGCGTGGAGGTGCTGAGGCCGGTGTCGACGGTGAGGTAGCGGGCGGGCACGTTGCCGAGGATGATCCCCCTGCCCTCCAGCGCGGCCTGGCCCACGATGCCCTCGCCGGTGGCGAACCGCTGCCGGGGTCCGCTGCCGGGGCGGGCGCCGTACCCGGCGATGAGGAGCAGGTCGCGGTCGCCGGTGGGTTCCGCGAGGTAGAAGGCGCCGTAGTGTGCCGACACCAGCGGGGTGAGCTCGCTCATGATGAGCTTGGCGACCTCCATCTGGTCGCTGTGGCCCTGCATGAGGCGGGAGATCCTCGCCAGGTTGGACTTCAGCCAGTCCTGCTCCTGGTTGGCGGTGGTGGTGTCGCGCAGCACCGCCACCATCATGTTGATGTTGTCCTTCAGCTCGCCGATCTCGCCCTCGGCGTCGACGGTGATGGAGCGGGTGAGGTCGCCGGTCGCGACGGCGGTGGTGACCTCGGCGATGGCGCGCACCTGGGTGGTGAGGCGGGCGGCGAGCTCGTTGACGTTCTCGGTGAGGCGCTTCCAGATGCCCTCGGCACCCTCGACGCGGGCCTGGCCGCCCAGCTTGCCCTCCGAGCCGACCTCGCGGGCGACGCGGCTCACCTCGGAGGCGAACGACGACAGCTGGTCGACCATGGTGTTGATCGTGGTCTTCAGCGCGAGGATCTCGCCCTGGGCGTTCACGTCGATCTTGCGGTTCAGGTTGCCCGACGCGACGGCGGTGGTGACCTCGGCGATGTTGCGGACCTGGTAGGTCAGGTTGTTCGCCATGGAGTTGACGTTGTCGGTGAGGTCCTTCCAGACCCCGGAGACGCCGCGTACGCGGGCCTGGCCGCCGAGCTGGCCTTCGGTGCCGACCTCGCGGGCGACGCGGGTGACCTCGTCGGCGAACATCGACAGCTGGTCCACCATGGTGTTCAGGGTGTCCTTGAGCTGGAGGATCTCGCCCTGGGCGTCGGCGGTGATCTTCTTGGACAGGTTGCCCTGGGCGACGGCGGTGGACACCGCGGCGATCTGGCGGACCTGGGTGGTGAGGTTGTTCGCCATCACGTTGACGTTGTCGGTGAGGTCCTTCCAGGTGCCGGAGACACCGGGCACCTGCGCCTGACCGCCCAGCTGACCCTCCGAGCCGACCTCGCGGGCGACGCGGCTCACCTCGGAGGCGAACGACGACAGCTGGTCGACCATGGTGTTGATCGTGGTCTTCAGCGCGAGGATCTCGCCCTGGGCGTTCACGTCGATCTTGCGGGTCAGGTCTCCGTTGGCGACCGCGGTGGTGACCTCGGCGATGTTACGGACCTGGTAGGTCAGGTTGTTCGCCATGGAGTTGACGTTGTCGGTGAGGTCCTTCCAGACCCCGGAGACGCCGCGTACGCGGGCCTGGCCGCCGAGCTGGCCTTCGGTGCCGACCTCGCGGGCGACGCGGGTGACCTCGTCGGCGAACATCGACAGCTGGTCCACCATGGTGTTCAGGGTGTCCTTGAGCTGGAGGATCTCGCCCTGGGCGTCGGCGGTGATCTTCTTGGACAGGTCGCCCTGGGCGACGGCGGTGGACACCGCCGCGATGGCGCGGACCTGGGTGGTGAGGTTGCCCGCCATCACGTTGACGTTGTCGGTGAGGTCCTTCCAGACGCCGGAGACGCCGCGCACCTGCGCCTGGCCGCCCAGCTGACCCTCGGTGCCGACCTCGCGGGCGACGCGGGTGACCTCCTCGGCGAACGCGAGGAGCTGGTCGACCATGGTGTTGACGGTGTTCTTCAGCTCGAACATCTCGCCGACCGCGTCGACGGTGACCTTACGGCTCAGGTCGCCCCGGGCGACCCCGGTGGTCACCGCGGCGATGTCGCGGACCTGCGCGGAGACGCGGCTGGACATGGTGTTGACGGCCTCGGTGAGGTCGCGCCAGCTTCCCGACATGCCGCGCACGTTCGCCCGGCCGCCCAGGCGCCCCTCGGTCCCGACCTCCCTCGCCACCCGCGTCACCTCGGAGGTGAACAGCGACAGCTGGTCGACCATGCCGTTGATCGCCTTGCCGAGGCGGCGCACCTCGCCCCGGGCACCGCGGTCGAGATCGATCCGGCGGGAGAGGTCGCCCTTCGCCACCGCGTCGATCACGTCGGCGGCCCCGCTGACCGGGCCCACGAGCGCGTCGATCAGCGTGTTGACCGAGTCGACGCTCTCGGCCCACGAGCCCACGCCGGGGCCGGGGGTGAGGCGCTCGCCGAAGCGGCCCTCCTTGACCACCTCGCGGCGGACCCGGTGCAGCTCGTTCGCGAGGTGCTCGCGGCGGTCGGCGACCTCGTTGAGCAGCAGGCGGATCTCGCTGAGGATCCCGGGAGGTGCGTGTGGCACCCGGCGGCGGAAGTCACCGTCGCGCCAGGTGATGAGCGTCTGAAGGATCGGTCGTAGATCCGATTCGCTGTAACGTCGCTCCTCGACGTCGGACACGGTATTGACCGTGGTCATATGACCTCCCTGACTCCCGGGGGCGCGGCCGTGAGTCACCCCAGTCTGTCACGGTGCGCAATGTGTAGTCCCACCTTCGATTCACCCCATGTCAACGGGAAGTGTGGTAGTCACGGAACAGTGACCAGTGCTCCCCGCGCCGTTCTGGCGGCGACCTTCGCCCCAGGAGACACGGCCGTCCCTGCCGCCAGGCGGTTCACCATCGAGGTGATGACCGCCTGGGCCGCCGCGTCCGTCCTGGCGGTCGCCGAACGGCTGGCCGCCGACCTGTCGTCGCAGGTCACGGACGTTCCCTTCGAGATCGTCTGGAGCCATCTGGGTGATGGCCTGCGGATCGAGGTGCGCCAGAGGCAGGCTCCCGCAGAAAGCCCCGGCGCGCCGTCCGTGCCGGTGGAGGAATGGGGTGTCACCTTCGCCGGCCAGCAACGCACGCACTGGGCCAAGATCCGCCTGGCCGGCTCCTCCGGACGTCCGTCCTCGGAGTGGGCCACCGAAGAGCCCAGCCGTGGGCCGATATGGATGGGTTTTCTCGCCGATGCGAGCGACCTGCTGGCAGGCACTCTCGACCCTGACATGGTGCCCGCGATCATCTCGCAGATCGTGGTGCCGCGGCTCGCCACCTGGTGTGCCGTCTATACGTGGAGCAACGGCGGCGGTCCGCAGCGTCCAGCCTACCTCTGGCACACCGACGAGCGGCGCATCGACGAGCTCAGGGAGGAGCTCGCCGACGCCCAGATCCCGCAGGGCGGTGGGTCCATGCAGCTCGCCGACTCGCAGGTGCTGGTCATCCCCCTCCTGGCGCGCGGGCGCACGCTGGGCGCGATGTGCCTGGGGCGGCCCGACCGGTTCGCCGAGGACGTGTTCCAGTACGCCGAGGACATCGGCCGCCGTGCCGCGCTCGCCCTCGACAACGCCCTGCTGTACGCCACCCAGGCGGCGGCGAACCGGGCACTGCAGCGCAGCCTGCTCCCTCCGGACGAGCCGGGCGAGATCCCCGGTCTCGACCCCGCCGTGGTCTACGAGCCCGCAGGGGAGACCAACGAGGTCGGCGGCGACTTCTACGATCTTTTCGCGGCCGGTGACAGCGCCTGGCGGTTCGCGGTGGGCGACGTCTGCGGGACCGGCCCCGAGGCCGCCGCGGTGACCGGTCTGGCCCGCCACACCCTGCGCCTGCTCGCGCGGGAGGGGTACGGGGTGGCGGCCGTTCTCGAACGCCTCAACCAGGCGATCCTGGACGAGGGGGATCGTGCCCGCTTCCTGACGCTGCTGCACGGGGAGATCACGCCCGTGCCGAGCGGACTGGACGTGGCGATGGTCTCCGCGGGGCACCCGGAGGCGCTGCGGCTGCGGCCCAACGGTGACGTGGAGGCCGTGGTGACCTCCCAGTCGCTGCTCGGGGTCTTCCCCGAGGCGACCTTCAAGGCGGAACTCGTCCACCTCGACCCCGGTGACGTGCTTCTCGCGGTGACCGACGGGGTGACCGAGCGTCGCAGGGACGGACGGCTGCTCGACGACGACGCGGGGCTCGCCAAGCTGCTGGCCGAGTGCGTGGGGCTGTCGGCGCGGGCGGTCGCCGAACGGATCCGCCGCGCGGTCCAGGACTTCGCCCCCGAGCCGAGCGCCGACGACATGGCGATCGTGGTCCTGCGGGCCCGCTGACGGGGACCGCCGACCGGTCGGAGTCGGTCATCGGCCCTCTCGCCGGCCGGGCAGGGCCGTCCTCACCTCACGGGAGACCGTCACCCCTTCACCGTCGTCACCTCACGGGAGGCCGTCACCCCTTCGGGGGAAGGGCGTCACCTTTTCACGGGGAGACCGTCACCTCACGGGGAGACCGTCACCCCTTTGACGGAGGGCCGTCACCCCTTCATGAGGTGAAACCGTCGCCCTCCGACAGCGGAGTGTGCGCTAAATATTGGTTTTCACGTGTTTTCTGGCGAACTCCAGCTGTGCCGACATCTGCGCGATGCGCTCGGAGACGACCAGGGAGCCGTGGCCCGCGTCGTAGCGGTACACCCTGTGCTCGTGGTCGCGCTCGGCGAGCCGGGCCACGTACGCCTCGATCTGCCTGATCGGGCAGCGCGGGTCGTTCTCCCCGGCGAGGATGAGGAGCGGCGCCTCGACCTGGTCGACGTAGGTGATCGGTGAGCTGTGCACGTACCGCTCGCGCTGTTCCTCGGGTGAGCCGCCGATCAGCGCGCGGTGGTAGGAGCGCAGCGCCTCCGTCTCCTCCTCGTAGGCGGCGACGTGGTCGGCGATCGGCACCGTGGCGATGCCCGCCGCCCACATCTTGGGCTGGGTGCCCAGGCCGAGCAGCGTGAGGTAGCCGCCCCAGGAGGCGCCGGACAGCACCAGCCGGTCGGGATCGCAGACGCCGCGGTCGACCAGGGCGTCCCTGACGGCGGCCACGTCGGCCAGCTCGATGTGCCCGACGTCGCCGTGGAGGGCGTTGCGCCAGGCGGAACCGTAGCCGGTGGACCCTCGGTAGTTGACCCGTACGACCGCGAAGCCGTGATCCACCCAGGCGGCCACCTGGGGCACGAAGGAGTCGTCGTCCTGCGCGGTGGGCCCGCCGTGCAGCATGAAGACCGTGGGGAAGGGGCCGGAGCCGCGCTCGGGACGCGAGACCAGGGAGTGGATGCGGCCGCCGGGTCCTTCCACGTCCACGTCCTCGACCGGGACCGACGGGGGTGAGGTGGGGCCGCCGTGGTTCATGACCACGTGGCCGCTGGTCGATCGGATCAACGGCGGGTGGGCGCCGCTGGACCAGGAGTACTCGACGGAGCCGTCGGGGCGGGGCGCGGCGGCGTCGATCACGCCGTGCTGGGTCTCGATCGGGAAGAAACCGCCGCCGGGAAGGTCGTAGCGGGTCAGGTAGGTGCGGCCCCGGTTGCCTCGCACGACGAGCAGCGAGCGGCCGTCGTCGTACCAGTCGGCGGTGATCTCGCCCGGGTCGCGCAGCCAGATCTCCCGCTGCTCGCCGGTCTGCGGGTCCCAGACGAGGGGCTCGCGGCGGCCCCTGCGCTCGTGCAGGACGAGCAGGCGGCGGTCTCCGGACACGGGGGCGAAGCGCAGGCCGATGAGTCCCTTGCCGGGGCCGTCGTACAGGTCGCCGACGAGCGCGCCGTTGCGCCGGAGCACGCGCAATCCGGGGTGCCGGGCGTCGCCGCGCTCGCTGTGGCTGATCGCGATCAGCGAGCCGTCCGGGGAGACCGCGGCGACGGCGGCCGCCTCGGTGTGCTCGTAGATCGTCCGTGCGGGCTCGCCCGGCTGGACGAGATGGATGGTGAAGCCCTGTCCGGGCCTGGCCATGCCGATGACCGCCTCGCCCGTCGCGGAGAGCCCGAGCCCGGCGGGGAAGCCGGGGTCGAGGTCTATCGGCTGGTCGGGGCCGCCGTAGAAGGGCTGGCGCATCCACCGGCCCCACTCGTCGCCGTCGGTGTCGTCGAACCACCAGATCCACTGCCCGGTGGGATCGATCGCGCCGTACGAGGTGCCCTTGGGCCGGGAGGTCGCCTGGCGGGTGGAGCCGCCCGCGCGGTCCCAGGCGTAGACCTCCCACGCCCCCGAGGCGTTGCTGCGGTAGACGGACCGGCTGGGAGCCTGACCGGCCCACACGGGCAACGTCGCGCGCGGCGCGCGGAACCTGGCCTGCCAGCGCTCCTCCGCCTTCATGTGGGGCTTCCCTCCGTCAAGGCGTCAGCTTCACGCGCCCGGGCGCGGGCTCGCTGAATTGCGGTCCAGTATGTCGTCTTCACCGGCTAATTTCTTGGGGAATGTCTGGGAATTTCGGACTAAAAGTCACATCAGTAACAGGTGTCTCGAAGGTGACTGTCAAGCACACGGCTTGCTCACCGGCGACGCTTAAAGGTAGACATACGAAAAGAAGCCTCCACGGGGCTCATTTCCGGAAGCCCTCCGATCCTGCCTCGCATAACTTCCGTATCCGTATGCCAGGCGCTGGGCCCCATTCCCACGACCGCCTCGACCGCGTCGTGCCCCAGGCGCATCTCGAACGCGAGAAGGCTTCGATCCGTCTCGACGAAGTGCTCGTTCAGGCTTTCCGTCACCCGTCGCTCCTTCGAATCGTCCACCGAAAGGAGCCCCAGCCGCTCCACCAGTGGCGCGAGGTGCCGCGGGGTAGGCGTGACCACTACGAGCTCACCCTCCCCCTTGAGCACTCGTGCGAACTCTGCCCCATTTCTAGGGGCAAACACATTGAGAAGCACATCTATCGTGCCATCTCGCAACGGCAGTGGCCGCCACACATCGGCCACCACCGCCCCCACCCGGGCATGTGCCCGCGCCGCCCGCCTGATCGCGTGCTTGGAGACGTCCAGTGCCACCCCCGCGGCCCCGGGCAGTCCGTCGAGCGCCCGCGCGAGATAGTGCCCCGTCCCGGCCCCGGCGTCCGCCACCACCTTCGCGCCGGTACGGCAGGCGCCGGCCACCGCCTCCGCCAGCGGGGCGTAGTGCCCGGCGCCGAGGAACGCGTCCCTGGCCGCCACCATGGCCGCGCTGTCGGCCGTTCCCGGCACCCGCGACCCGGTCAGCAGGCTGACGTATCCCTGCCTGGCCACGTCGAAGCCGTGCCCCAGGGCGCACCTCAGCACCCGCTCTTCGAGCTCCAGGGAACCGCGGCAGACCGGGCAGGCGAGGTGTTCGACGACATCGTCCAGCATCTCCCCATCATCTCGCGCCCCGCCGAGGGGGGAATTGTCATGATGAGCGGGAGGTCGCACCGGCTCAGGTGGTCTGCTGGATCTGCTGGAGAAAAGCGGCGTTGGACGGGGTCTCGCTGAGCCTGTCGGTGAGAAGCTCCAGCGCCTGCTGCCTCTCCAGGCCGCCCAGCGTGCGGCGCAGCCGCCAGGTGAGCCGCCGCTCCCGGGGGTCGAGGAGGATCTCCTCACGACGGGTGCCCGAGGCGTCGAGGTCGACGGCGGGATAGAGACGCTTGTCGGCGAGGGCGCGGCTGAGGCGCAGTTCCATGTTGCCGGTGCCCTTGAACTCCTCGAAGAGGCTGTCGTCCATCCGTGAGCCGGTCTCGACCAGCGCGGTCGCGAGGATGGTGAGCGAACCGCCGTCGCGCAGGTTGCGTGCGGCGCCGAAGAAGCGGCGAGGGGGGAGCAGGGCCGTGGCGTCGATGCCTCCGGCGAGGGTGCGCCCGCCGCCGGGGGCGAGGTTGTTGTACGCGCGGGCGAGCCGGGTGAGGGAGTCGAGGAGGAGGACGACGTCGTGCCCGTCCTCCGCGAGGCGCTTGGCGCGCTCGACGGCGAGTTCGGCGACGGCGGTGTGGTCGCGGTCGGGACGGTCGAACGTGGACGCGGCGACCTCGCCCTGGATGGACTCGCGCATCTCGGTGACCTCCTCGGGGCGTTCGCCGACGAGCACGACGATGAGGTGGCAGTCCGGGTGGTTGGCGGTGATCGCGGCGGCCAGGTCCCGCAGGACCATCGTCTTGCCCGCCTTGGGCGGGGCGACGATCAGCCCTCGCTGGCCCTTGCCGACCGGGGCGAACAGGTCGACGACCCTGCCGGTCAGCGATCCGGTCTCCAGGCGGAGCCGGTCACGCGGGTGGATCGGGGTCATGTCCGCGAAGTCGGGCCTGTGCCGCCGGGCGGCGGTGCCGTTCACGCTCTCCACCCCCTCCAGCCTCTCGTACGGGGCACGTGCGGTGGCCACGACGTGGTCGCCGGGGCGCAGGCCGTACTCGGAGATCTGGGAGGGGGGAACGCGGACGTCGTGCGGTGACGGCAGGTAGCCGCGGGTCCGGATGTGCCCGGTACGGTCGCGGATGTCGAGCAGGCCGGTCACGGTCTCGACGGGAGCGTCGCGCCCGGGGGACCGGCCGCCCGCGGTCGTGTCGTTTCCGCGGGGGGTTTTCCCCGCGCCGCCCGCACGGGGACGCGGGACCTTCCTGGTGGTGATCTTCTCGACGCGTGGTTCTTTGAAGACGGGTTCCGTGGTCATGAGTGACCTTTCACGGGAGATACGGGAGATGCATGAGACGGGGACCGCACACCTGAGACAGGGGCGGTGAGAGAGAAAAGCGAGAAACGGGGGCGGATCATCGCACGCGGCCTAGCCAGCGGTGCGTCACGCCCGGTATCACGGTAGCACCGTTGCCTCATCCCGAACAGGAGAGCGGATGCTACATCGGTCTATAACGGTCGCCGGGGTCGAGGTGTTCCCGCTGTGTGACGCGGTGGGGGCGATGGGCGAGTCGATCCGGCGCCCGATGGCGCAGATGTTCCCCGGCGGCTGTCACGGCGGGTCGGACGAGTGGATCCTGCACTTCCACTGCTATCTGCTGCGCGACGCGGCGGGCCGTACGGTGCTGGTCGACACCGGCATCGGCCCCCGTGACTCGCTCGCGGCGAGCTGGGCACCGGTGCCGGGCTCCCTGGGGGCGGAGCTGGCCCGGGTGGGGACGGCTCCCGAGGAGGTGGACGCCGTGGTCATCACGCACCTGCACAGCGACCACGCGAGCGGCGCGGTGGTCGCGGGGGCGCCGGTCTTCGCCAACGCCCGGCACCTTCTGCAGCGCGCCGAGATCGACGCGGCGGGCGAGGAGGTCCTCGACCGCGTCGTGCGGCCGCTGGGCGATCGGGTACAGGCGGTGGCCGGCGGGGCGGAGGTGCTGCCCGGCATCCGGGTGCTGCTCACGCCGGGGCACACCCCGGGCCACCAGGTCGTCCAGGTCGGCGATCTGGTGCTGACCGGCGATGTGGTGCTGCATCCGGTGCAACTGGAGGACCCGCGAGTGCCCTACCTCTACGACGCCGATCCCGAGCTCGCCACCCTCACGCGGGTGGAGCTGCTCGACAAGGTCAGGGCGGCGGGCGGGATGATCGGCACCGCCCACTTCGCCGAGCCCTTCACCAGGATCGCCTGAACCCAGCCCTTCCCCGGCCCTTCGGAAGGTCGGTCCGCACCGGAGGCGCCGGGGGAGGACGAGCACGAGAGGAGCGATCTTCGCCGTACCCGGCAGGTGGTCAGGGGTTCGTCCGGGGAGCCGCGAGCAGGTTGCGGCGTGCCTTGCGCCGGTAGCGGATGACCTGGAAGGCGCCCAGTGCCCAGATCGGGTACTGCGTGGCGAGGGCCCAGCGGAAGGCGTCCAGGCCGTTGTCGCCCCTGAGGTCGAGGGTGACCCCGATCAGGGCGATCACCAGTATGGACGCGACGAAACCGCCGCCGTTCACGATGCCGGTGGCCGCGCCGATCCGGGTGGCCGGGTTGAAGGTCCTGGCGTAGTCGAAGCCGATCATCGACCCCGGCCCGTTGGCCGCCAGCACCGCCATGAGCACGACCAGCAGCCAGAGTGGTGCCCGTCCCGGCCAGAGCAGTACGACGGTCCACGTCCCCGCGGTGGTGCCGATCACGACGAACACCATCCGGGAGCGGTGGAAGGGGAACCGTCCGGCGAGATAGCCGAGCAGCGGCCCGCACACCATGCCGCACAGGGTCAGCGTGGTGAGCAGCACCCCCGCCGTCGAGGGGGTGAGCCCCTGCCCCTGGACCAGGAACGGATATCCCCACAGCAGCAGGAAGGCCGCGGCCGAGCACTGGGTGGCCGCATGGGTCCACATGCCCAGCCGGGTGCCCGGTTCCGCCCAGGCCGCCTTCAGGCTCGGTGGCTCCCCCACGACCTGGGGGAGGGTGTCACGCAGGACCGTGATCAGCAGGAACGCCGAGACCACGCCCACGACGGCGGCGATCAGGAAGGTCGGCGTCCAGCCGTAGGTGTGCAGGGAGTGGATGAGGGGCACCGCGGAGGCGATCGCGCCCAGCTGGCCGAGCAGGCCGGTGAGCTGGACCATCAGCGGGTTGCGGTGGGCGGGGAAGGAGAGGCGGACCAGCCTGATCACGCTGATGAACGTCATCGCGTCCCCGCACCCGATCAGCGTCCGCCCGGCGATCCCCGGTAGCAGTCCTTCCGCGAGGGCGAAGACGAGCTCGCCGCCGGCCATCACCAGGGCCCCCACGATCAGCATCCGCTTGGAACCGAGCCGATCGACGAGCACTCCCACGGGCACCTGCATGCCCGCGTAGACCAGCAACTGGCACATGGCCAGGATCGAGAGTCCCGCCGCGCCGACGTCGAGCCTCGCCGCCGCCTCGATGCCCGCCACACCCAGCGACTGCCGGTGGAAGACGGCGACGATGTAGGCGAGTACACCGGTGGCCCAGAAGAAAATCGCCCTAGACCGTGGTGTCATGGGGCGAATATTACTTTTTGGGGGTTTTATCAATACGGGCGGGGTCGTGAAGAGCCGGGATCCGCCTTCCCCCGACCGGTCGCCCCGCGCTCCGGAGGGCGGCGAAGGGGGTCCGGGCATGCCTCAGCCGGTGTGACCCGAGGGTCGCACCGGCTGGGGGAAGGCGTGGCGCTTAGCGGTGGTCCGAGCGCCCGTGACGACCGGCCACGAGCTGGTCGGTGGAGGCCTGACGGGGCACGTCGACCCGGGGGTGGGGTGCGGTGTCCTCGACACGGTCGTCGACGCCGTCGCGGTCGCGGTCGACCACGGGGGGCGTGGCGGTCGCGGGAGCGGCGGAGGCGGCCACCGGGGTCGTGGCGGTCGCGGCGGTCGCCGGAGTCTTGGGAGCCTCTTCGAGCTTGCGCTCCAGCTCCCGCTTCTCCTCCTCCAGGCGGGTGACCCGGTCACGCGCCTCGATCCGCGAGGCACGGAGCCTGCGGCGGTGCGCGGCCGAGCGTCGCATACCCGCGAACAGCATCCCCAGGCCGAGCAGGAAAACCGCTCCCGTGGCGACACCCGCGAAGAAGAGCTCCAGCTGGGACAGCTGGAACAGGCGGTCGAAGACCGTGAACGAAGCGGTGGCGGTCGATGTCGTGGTCTCGTCCCAGGAGACCGCGATCACGGCCGCACCCGCGACTACGATCAAGAGAAGTCCCAGCGCTATCATGTGTGACCTCACCTCAGACTTGGGCTGTTGTGGTAGCCCTTGCTGCCCTCGACGAGCGGGATTATTCATCGGATCCCGATGGGCGTCGGAGAATATGACGGACAGGCTTCCTGAAGGTGCCACCGATATCGACATTTGCCTCGATATCACCATTAATAGCGCAGAACGCGGCTTTTCGCCGCGTACCCACCGGGCCGCTCCTGGCCGGACTTCACGGTGCTCGACCGCTCCCCGGCCCAGCGGCACGTAGCGGTTCCGTTCACCGGGGCACCTGATCGGCCGGGGAGCCGCCACCGTAGCCTGGTCTCGACCGAGGAGGACCCCGTGACGCGCATCCTCGTCGTCGACGACGAGCCCCAGCTCCTGCGGGCGCTGCGCATCAACCTGGCCGCGCGCCGGTACGAGGTGGCCGTGGCCGACGACGGCGCCGCCGCCCTGCGCCAGGCCGCCGACTGGCACCCCGACCTGGTCGTGCTCGATCTCGGCCTGCCCGACATGGACGGGGTGGACGTCATCCACGGGCTGCGCGGCTGGACGAATGTCCCGATCATCGTGCTGTCCGGCAGGGCCGAGAGCCGTGACAAGGTGGAGGCCCTGGACGCGGGCGCGGACGACTACGTCATCAAGCCGTTCGGCGTCGACGAACTGCTCGCCAGGATCCGCGCGGTGGCGCGCCGGGTCTCCGCCACCGAGGAGGAACCGGCCCGGTTCGTGATCGGCGAGCACGAGGTGGACCTGGCGGGCAAGACCGTCTCCGGCGGCGTACGGCTGACCCCCACCGAGTGGCGCCTGCTGGAGATCCTGGCCCGTAACCCCGGCAAGCTGATCACCCAGCGCCGTCTGCTGAACGACGTCTGGGGCGCCGCCTACGGCAAGGAGACCCACTACCTTCGCCAGTACATGGCCCAGATGCGCAAGAAACTGGAGCGCGACCCCGCCCACCCGGTCCACCTGCTCACCGAACCGGGCATGGGTTACCGCTTCCAGCCCTGACCTGCCCCTTCGCCGGAGCCGGTCTCAACCAGCGGACACCCCCGTGTCAACCATGAGATGACCGGGAATCGGTCAGGCGTGAGTCCGTAGACCCTTTCTGGAGGCATGGTTGAGCACGCGGGGGGTGGTCACCGTGATGCTCGGCGCCGCGGTGCTCTTCTCACTGTCGACGCAGGGCGAGGACACGCGTGCGAGGGCCGCGCCCGCCCGGGTCGCGCCACTGGACAATCCGGACGGCGTGCGTCCCGGCCTGGCGCCCGTCAGATCGGCAGGGGATCGGGGAGCCGCCGTCAGGCTGATCGGCAGACTCAAGGTCAGGCCGATGGGCTCCAAGGCCGGCTACAGCAGGGCCAGGTTCGGCGAGAACTGGGCCGACACCGCCAAAGGGGTGCCGTACGCGCGCAACGGCTGCCGTACCCGCGACGACCTGCTGGCCCGTGACGGCGAGGACGTGCGCTACCGCCGAGGATCCGACTGCGTGGTCGTCTCCATGAGGCTGCGCGACCCCTACACCGGCCGGATCGTCCGCTGGACCAAGAAGCGCTCCGACGAGATCCAGGTCGACCACGTGGTCCCGCTCTCCTACGGGTGGCGGATGGGAGCCTCCCGCTGGCCGATGTCCAAGCGCAAGCGCATCGCCAACGACCCGCTCAACCTCATCCCGGTGTACGGCGCCGCCAACGAGGCGAAGGGCGGCTCGGGACCGGCGTCCTGGCTCCCTCCCGTACGCGGGGTCCGCTGCGCCTACGTCGTCCGCTTCGCCCAGGTTGCCGTGAAATACGACCTGCCGGTCACCCGCGCGGACAAGAAGGTCATGCTCGCCCGGTGCAGGTGACCTCCGCTCGACCGCCCCGAGGTCAGAAGCGGCGGATCAGGGCCTGCTTGGCGGTGGTGAACTCCTCGTCGGTGAGGATGCCGTCCCTGTGCAGGTCGCCGAGCTCGCGTAGGCGGCGCAGGAGCGAGTCCGGGTCGTCGTCGGCGGCGGGTGCCGTGGCGGCCTCGATCGAGAGGGGTTCGGCGGGAGGCGGGTGGGCGCCCGAGGGGTGCGGCAGCCTGGCGAGAACGGCGGCGACGAGCAGGGCCGTGGTGCGGATCTCCTTGTCGAATCCCCACAGGAGCAGGCAGTTCGGGTCATGCTTGGGAGCGAAATTGTGGGGTGCCGTGCCCTTCACATGGAAACGCAGGCAGCCGTTCTCCATGCCCGTGGCCGGGAACCACTCCACGCCGTTCAGGTCCTTCAGCGCGAACCGCTGGGAACCCGCCGACTTCTTGACCCCCTCCGCGGCCCAGTTCCATTCGAGACGGATCGACTCGCCGTCGAACGTGGCCGTGCCGTCGCCGGCCGGGACCACCACGGGGAGTTCGGGGCCGGGCATGAGGTAGCGCTCCGAGGGGCCGTCCGGCACCTGCTCGATCACCAGTGCGTTGCGTACCTCGGTGACGAAATACTCGGCGGCGCCGGTGCGGTTGGCGTCGACGACCAGCTGGTAGGGGTCGGCGTTGTCGGCGATCCGCCCGCGCGTCGCCTGACTGAACGGGTCGGCGCCCTCCCGCAGGCGCAGTCGCAGCCTGCCGCCCTTCTTGCCGGTTTCGTACGCGATGCCGGCCACCGCCTCCAGCGGCACCCGCACCTCTCCCAGCAGCTGTCGCAGTTTCTTCACACTCCGGTCGTGGCCGGGCACGATCCGCAGGATCTCGCCGTCGAACGTCCAGGTTCCGTCGCGCACCATGACCTCCGCCATACGGCGATCGTATGGCAAAGGTCACGGGGGGCTCGCGATCGAGTGGGTTGAGTCATCCCGGACCGGTTCTCCGTCGTCCCGGCACGAGAGCTCCGGTCGTCTTCGGACTCTCCACCCGGGTGCGCCTTGTCGCCGCGAAGAGGCTTCCGGCGGGCGCCCGCCGGGGCCGAGAACGGCGTAAAGGAACGTCGGGAAAGGGTGAAGAAAAGATACTGACATTGGCGTTCGGGCATTTCCCGGGATTTCATGGAGGGGCGGAGTCCACCCCTCGGTAAATGCCTGTTCAGCAACAAATGTCCGCTATACGAAGGGGGTAGGTGTGAAGTCCGGGATCGAACCGGTGGGGTTCTCGCTCGCCGGGGGGTTCGTCACCGTCGTCGCCACGGCCGCGACCGCCTCGCTGCTCCTCGCTCCGGCGGAGACCGCCGGCCGCGTACTGATCATGGCGATCGCCGTGTGCGCCTACGCCGCCCGCGGGGTCCGGGCCGGGGTCGCGCTGGCGACGGCCGTCATGGCGTGGTTCTTCGGCACCGGATTCCTGGTCAACGGTGCCGGGGAGCTCAGCTTCGGCAGGCAGGACCTGCTCCGCCTCGGCCTGTTCACGATCGTCGCGCTGGGCACGAACGCGTGCGTCGCCGGATGCCGGATGGTCGCCGCCAGGCGTCGCCTCCGCGTCCCGTTGCCGGGAGAAGACCCCTCGCGTCTGGTCCTCGCCCGAAACTGACGCGCCGCACGGCCCGAGGGCCGGGTGATCGTGGGGCGCGGGAGGCCGTGCGCGTTCGAGGGATTCGACATCGTTCGAGGGATTCGACATGGAGAATGCCGCGCCCGGCCGGTGCCGGGTGCGGCATTCTCTTTTGACGACATTTTTTCATTTGTCAGGCTCGGAACTCGGCGAGGTTCAGAGCGGCGGTGTCTCGTCGGTGAACTTGGCGCAGTTCGCGGGGTAGGCGGGAGGTCCATGAGGTGTTCCCGGAGCGAAGAAGCCTCCCGTCCGGGGAACCGGCCGCCCGAGAAGACACTTCGTCCGGGCGACCTGACCGGACGAACTCTGGACCGTGAGGTGAAGGTACGGAAGGGCGCCGTCATGGAGGATCGTCGTCGCGACGTCCACCACGTCGGTGGGATGACCGGGGATCTTCGAAAGATCGTGCCAGAGCGGAGTCGTGCGCGGATCGCGGAGTTGTGCCGTCCTGTCGTTCCTGACCGACGCGGTGATCGGTTCGAAAAGCAGGTACGACACCGAGACGGCGGAGGTCGGTGCCCCGGGGCCGATCGGTCCCGCGGGTCCCTCCGGGCCAGGTGCTCCAGGCTCGCCCGCGGCTCCGGTGGCGCCGGTCGGTCCCACCGGTCCGGTGGCGCCGGGTTCGCCGGCCGGACCGACGGGTCCCGGAGCGCCGTCCGCACCCGCGGGCCCGGGGGCGCCGACCGGACCTTCCGGGCCCATCGGCCCGACGAGGCCGACCGGTCCTTCGGGGCCGATCGGCCCCGCGGGTCCTTCAGGGCCGATCGGCCCCACCGGCCCTTCCGGGCCGATCGGCCCTACCGGTCCCGCGAGTCCCTGGGGACCTGCCGGACCCTCGGGTCCTTCCGGGCCGATCGGGCCGGTGAGCCCGTCCGGGCCCTGGGGGCCGATCGGTCCCGCGGGTCCCATCGGTCCCACGGGACCGGTGGCACCCGTCGCGCCCGCGGGTCCCATCGCGCCCGCCGGGCCCGGTGCCCCAGGAAGGCCGGGGGCACCGGTGTCGCCCTTCGGACCCGTCGCTCCTGTCGGTCCTGCGGGACCGGGAACTCCCTTGGGGCCTGCCGGGCCGGCCGGGCCTGCGGGGCCGACCAGAATCGCGGGCCCTGCCGGATTCGCCAGGCCTGCCGTGTCCGTGGATCCCGCCGGTTTCGCGGGTCCCGCTGATTTGGCAGGTTCCGCTGGTTTCGCGGGCCCCGCGGGTTTGGCCGGACCGGGTAGGCCGAGCGGATCGCGTGGAACATCTGGAAGATCCGTTTTGGCGGGATTTTCTTTAGCGGGATTCGCCGGGATCGCCGATTCCGACGGCAGTTCGAGACTCGAAGATTTCTTTCCGCGGTCCCGGCCGCTCCTGCCCTTTCCGCTGCCCCGATTCTTGCCGGGACGATCGCGGTCACACACGCAGTTCTGTCCACGGCACTTGCAGTCTTCCCGCCCGAGGGTTCCGATCAGGGAGAAGCTCGCGCCCCCGGGCGCGCCGATCGTCCTCCCGACCGGGACGGTCTCGCTACCCGCGGCTCGCGTGCTGAGGAGAACGACTCCCGTGGTGTCGGTCACGGCGCCGGCCGGTGCCTGGCAGGAAAGTGCCAGAATGGCGCCGATTGCTGTTGTCGCGACGGACCGGTTTCGAGCGTGTTGGCTGGAATTAATGTTTTGAGCCCGTCTTCTACCGCTAAAAGTCATCGCATTCCATGTCTTTTGTGATTTCAGGAGATCGGATTGCTTGAACCGCGACGATGGCGGCAAGCAGGAGTTACCCGATGATCGACATGGCAAAGCGCGACCCTCGTTAAGAAGGTTTAAACGGATTCGTCAATGGCGGGGATATGTCCAGGTTGCTGGATTCCCCGTCGTACGGTCGCGGCAGATGGTGCTCTCTCGATTCGTATATCCGAGTCGAGGCATTTTTGTTGCCCGTAATGATTTTTGAGATGATTATTCGGGCCAAAATCAGTGACGTGCGTCGTGCCGTCCCCGGCGGTGGGACCGGAAGTGCCGGATCCCGCCGCCGACAGGTGTCGTGGGTGAACCGGTGGACGCCCTCCCGGGTCGTGTCCGCCGGTCGTGTCTACTGACCCTCGCTCGCCTGCGCCTCTCCCTGCTCGGCGAGCGTGCCGCACTTGTAGCCCGCCTCTCGCTCCGGCTGCAGCTGGAGGTTGCCGAGGAGCGTGCCGTCGATCGGGCGCCGGAAGGTCTCCAGCTTGTCGCAGTCGTAGAAGACGTAGGTGCCCTGGCTCTCGCCGAGCAGCATCATCCACCGGCCGTCGTAGAGGGGCTTGTTGTCGTCGGCGTTCTTGATGACGGCCCACTGGTCCTGGAAGCCGACGTAGGGGAGCAGGTCGTTCGCCCGTCCCGTCTCCTGCATCTCGATTGCGCCCCTGGTCATCTGCAGGATCAGCAGGAATCCCAGGCCGATGCCCGTGAGGGCGCCGGTGAGCACCTTCATGCCGGCGCGGCCGACGGGCTTGCGGCGCAGCAGCCGGAACGGCACCAGGAACGTCAGCACGCCCAGCCCCACCGCGACGACGACCATGACGGCGATGTCGAGGTCGCCCACGAGGTTCAGCAGACCCCAGTAGGTCGCGCCACACCACAGCGCGGCGAGCAGGGCGGCCACCCAGGGGCGGCGCCGTACGGCCGTCATGACCTTTCCGACCGCGCCGAGGGTCACCTTGTCGGCGAGCCAGCCCACCCCGACGACGAGGCCGAGGAGCGGCGCGATGAAGAGCAGGAGCAGGATCAGCGTCCCCATCAACCGGCCGAGCAGGACGGACTGGTCGATTCCCGCCTGCTGCGGGCTGATGCCGAACACGCCGTACATCTGCTCGACGCCGAGGTATAGGACGGCGTAGAACGCGACGCCGATCGGGACGATGATCGAGCCGATGCGCTCGATCATCGCCAGCACGCCGCTGCCCTCCTCCTCCGTGGGTTCCACGGGCTCTGCGGAGGTTTCGGCGGGAGGCGCAGGGGGGATATATGCCTGTCGCTCTGAAATATCCTGGCTTGTCACGAAGAATGATGTTAGGTCATGGCGATTGACGCGACGTTGACTATCTGTAAACGCGTCGGATCCGCCCTTCACCTGGGCGGGAGCAGTGGAGACCGGCTCTCCTCGAAAAACCGTCATAGGGGGACGAATCGCCCGCCCGGGGTTCCCTTGCTCGCAGTGTCCCGCAGTCCGGAGTGGTCCCACTAACCTCCGGGATGTCCTCCTGATCTGTGAAAAGTAACTATAAGTTTTTGCTGCGCGACCTAAAGTGATGGAGCTAGCCTGCCTACCGACACAGGCGGACCGTGGCGAGGGCGACGGGAGCGCGAGCGAACGACGAGACACGGCGAGAGATGGCGAGAGACGGTGAAGGCATGGTGATGGAAGGCGCGGTGGCCGTGGTCACCGGTGCGGCACAGGGCATCGGCGAGGCCGTGGTGCGAGCCCTGACGGCGACGGGCACACGTGTCGCCGCGCTCGACGTGAACGCCGAGCGGGTCGCGCGGGTCGCCGCCGACCTCGGCGTCGCGGTCGCCTACCCCTGCCAGGTCACCGACAGCGCCGCCGTCGACGACGTGGTCGCGCGGGTCGAGGCCGATCTCGGCCCGATCGAGCTGCTCGTCAACGTCGCGGGGGTGCTCTGCTCGGGACCCGCCGTCGCCATCAGCGACGACGACTGGGCTCGCACGTTCGCCGTCAACACCGGCGGAGTCTTCCACCTGTCCCGCGCGGTCGCCCGCCGGATGATCCCCCGCAGATCCGGGGCGATCGTCACCGTGGGGTCCAACGCCGCGGGCGTGCCCCGGACCAACATGTCGGCCTACGCCGCCTCCAAGGCCGCGGCCGCGCAGTTCACCAAGTGCCTCGGCCTGGAGCTGGCGCAGTACGGCATTCGCTGCAACGTGGTGTCGCCCGGCTCCACCGACACTCCCATGCAGCGTGCCCTGTGGGCCGGCGGCCACGACGCCAGGACGGTCATCGACGGCTCGCCGGCCAGTTTCCGGGTGGGCATCCCCCTCGGCAGGCTGGCCGATCCCGCCGACATCGCGGACGCCGTCCTCTTCCTGGCCTCCGACCGTGCCAGGCACATCACCATGCAGGACCTGTACGTCGACGGGGGCGCCACGCTCCGGTCGTAGTACGGCACACCCCCCGTTCCTGGATTTCTCCCGACAGGAGACCTCTTAGCCATGTCGTCGAACGACACCAGCACCATGTCTCGAACGCCCGACCTTCTGGGAGATTACGAGCCCGGCACCTTCTTCTTCACCTCGCCGACCAGGACCCTGCTCGCCAGAGGGGTGGTTCAGGAGGTCCCCGACTCCGGGACGACGAGCCTGCAGGGGCGCGTCGCCTCGGCCCTGCGCGACGCACGGGATTCCGGTCACCCCAATCCCGTGGTGGTGGGCGCGGTTCCCTTCCGCGACGACCGTCCCGCGCGCCTGCTGGTGCCCGCCACCGTCTGCTGGACGAGTCCGCCGACCGGCCTCTCCGCCGCCCCCGAGCAGGTCACGGGAACGTTCACCGGGGTCGGTCCGGTCTCCGATTCCGACGACTACATGCGCGGTGTGGAGAAGGCGCTGGTCAAGCTGACCGCCGGAGAGCTCCAGAAAATCGTGCTGGCCCGGACCCTGGACATCACCATGGGCGCGCCCGTCGACGTCGGCCGCATCCTGCGCAACCTCGTCCGGCGCGACCCACAGGCCTACGGTTACGCGGTCGACCTGCCGTCGAGCGACGACACGGCCCGTACCCTCCTGGGAGCCAGTCCCGAACTCCTCGTCTCCCGCTCGGGCCGCAGGATCACGACGAACCCGCTCGCGGGGTCCGCGCCCCGCCACCCCGACCCCGTCGTCGACCGCGAACGGGCCCGCGCTCTGCTCGCCTCGGACAAGGACCTTCGCGAGCACGCCCTGGTGATCGAGAGCATCGTGGAGGCACTGCGCCCGTACTGCAGGAAGTTGTCCGTCCCCGCCGGGCCCTCGCCGCTGTCCACCGCCTCCATGTGGCACCTGTCGACCCGGATCACCGGCGTGCTGGACGACCCGACGGTCACCTCGCTGGAACTGGCCACCGTGCTGCACCCCACCCCCGCCGTCTGCGGCACGCCCGCGAGCGCCGCGCGTGAGGCGATCGAGGAGATCGAGTCGTTCGACCGCGGTCTGTACACCGGCCTGGTCGGGTGGGGGGACGTGACGGGCGACGGCGAATGGGTCGTGACCATCCGCTGCGCCGAGGTCGCCGACCAGACCCTGAGGCTGTTCGCGGGCGCGGGGATCGTCGCGGGGTCGGTACCGGAGACCGAGCTCGCCGAGACGACCGCCAAGTTCCAGACCATGCTCCGCGCCGTCGGCCTGGACCAGGACCGCTGACCCGCCGGCACGGGAAACGATCCGCCGTCACGGGCGATGGTCCGCCACGGGGAGACGACTCGCCGTCACGGAGGAGGTTCACCGTCGCGGGAGGCGGTCCGCCACCGCGAGAAGGTTCCGGCACCGCAGAGGAGCCGCAGAAAAAACTGCCGAGAAGCCGCAGGAAACCCCACGAAAACCGAGGAAAGGAGACAGTGCCCGTGGCCCTCCCCCAGATCGCCTCCTACCCGCTGCCGAGGGAGAACGACCTGCCCGAGAACCGGGTGAGCTGGCGTCCTGATCCGCGCCGCGCCATCCTGCTGGTCCACGACATGCAGAACTACTTCCTCGCCCCCTTCGCCGCCGACGCCTCTCCGCTGACCGGGCTCATCGCCAACATCGGTCTCCTGCGCGACGCCTGCGCGGAGCTGGGGGTTCCCGTCGTCTACTCGGTGCAGCCCGGCGGTCAGAGCAGGAACGAGCGCGGCCTGCTCCAGGACTTCTGGGGGGCGGGCATCCCCGGTCCTCGCGAGAGCGAGATCGTCGCGAGCCTCCTTCCCGCGGAGTCCGACATCCTGCTCACCAAGTGGCGCTACAGCGCCTTCCACCGGACCGACCTGCGGACCCGGATGGACGCGATGGGACGCGACCAGATCATCGTCTGCGGTGTCTACGCGCACATCGGCTGCCTCATGACCGCCTGCGACGCCTTCATGCAGGACCTTCAGCCGTTCCTCGTCGCCGATGCCGTCGCCGACTTCTCTCCGGAACATCACGCCATGGCCCTCACGTACGCCGCGCAACGCTGCGCGGTCACGATCGCCACCCGTGGGCTGGTGGGCGGGTGGGAGCCGGTGCCGCCGCCCGCCGAGACGGTCGGCGGCATGTAGGCGGGCACGGTCGGCGAGGCTGCCTTGAATACTAGCGGGGGGTATCCTTTCGCAGGGGAAGCCGAGCGGAGGGGGCGAGATGTACGGATACACCGCCAACAAGCAGGACCATGTGCGGCGGCTACGTCGGATCGAGGGGCAGGTGCGGGGCCTGCAGCGGATGGTCGAGGAGGACAAGTACTGCATCGACATCCTCACCCAGGTGTCGGCGGCCAACCGGGCGCTGCAGTCCTTCGCGCTGTCCCTGCTGGAGGAGCACCTGGCGCACTGCGTGGCCGAGGCCACCGCCAAGGGCGGAGCCGAGGCCGAGGAGAAGGTGAGGGAGGCGTCCGACGCGATCGCCCGCCTCGTCCGTTCCTGAGCGAGTCGTGATGGGCGGCGCCGTTCTTGAGCATGCCCTGATGGGCGGCACCGTTCCTGAGCGAGCCGCGACGGACGGCGCCGTTCCTGAGCGCGTGGTGATGGGCGGCGCCGGTGGGTGGAAGGCCGAACAGGCCGGACGCGTGTGCCGGACGATCCCTCCTGGCCGTGACGCTGTCCGCCGCGACCGAACGCCGACCCCGGACGACCGGCGGGGACGGGCAAGCGCGGAGTCTCGGTGAGATGCTCCGCCCCCGCCCCCGCAGATCGTCAGGGCCGGACCGGCCTTTGCCGCCTCACGCCGTCGCCGGAGCGGCCCTCGGCGGGGTCGCCAGGCGCCCCGATCGATCCAGAACGGCGACGGCCGTGGCGCAGCCGAGGCCGATCAGTGCCAGGACCAGCCACGGCAGGCTCGGCAGGCCGACCCGCGTGCCCAGATCCAGGGCCGACCCGGTGAGCAGGTTGCCCACGGCGATGCCGACGCCGGCCAGGGTGCTGTAGAGCCCGTAGTACGTCCCCACCATGTGCCGGCCTCCGAAGGTGGCGACGGTCGCCATCTCGAACGGATAGATGATCATGGTGGCCAGGCTGAGCAGCACCGTGGTCCCCAGGACGGGGACGAGCGCGAGCATCAGGGCGGTTCCGCCGGGCGGCACGACGGCGGTGCCCGCCCAGGGTGCCGCCAGGGCGAGGGGGACGAAGGCGAGTCCCATCAGGACCAGGCCCCACGCGATGGCCTGCGGCGGTCGCCACCGCCGGGTCGCCCACGCGGTGAGACGGGCCTGGCCCGCCAGGGTCATCACCGCCGAGACGGCGAACACGAGGGTGATTCCCAGCTCACCGCCCGTGGCCCGGCGGATCTCCAGCGGCAGCCCCAGGTAGATCTGGAAGTTCAGCACGTAGGAGCCGATCATGGCCAGGGAGAACAGCAGGAACGGCCGGTCACCGACCACCTCGCGCCAGGCCGGCAGCACGCCTCGCCCCTCCTCGCCCTCCGGAGCGGCTCCCGCGGGCAGGGCTCGCGTCTGTGCGACCGTCAGGACCGCGAACATCACGCCCGCGACCAGGCAGACGAGCCTGAAGGCCACCGCGTTGAGCAGCAGGCCGACGAGCGGTCCGATCAGGATGCCGACCTGGGAGAAGGCGTTGAACACGGCGAACGCCTCGACCTTGCGCGCTCCGGCCTCGCGGGCGAGGTAGGCCCGTACGGCCGGGTTGAACAGCGCGCCGGCGAACCCGGTCAGGGCCGAGGCGACCACCAGCGCGGGCAGGGAGTCGGCCACGGCGAGCAGCAGGAACGCGACCGTGCGCAGCCCGCAGCCCGCGACGATCATGGGCTTGTGGCCGAGCCTGTCGGCGAGGGTGCCGCCCACCAGGAACATGCCCTGCTGGCTGAGGTTGCGGATGCCCAGGACCAGGCCGACCAGTGCGGCCGGCAGCGCCAGCGTTCCCGACAGGTGACCGGCCAGATAGGGCATCAGCATGTAGAAGCCGGTGTTGATGGTGAGCTGGTTGATCAGTAGCAGTCTCACCGGCCGGTCGAAGGAGCGGGCCAGAGCGACGGTGCCGCTCACCGGAGGCCACCTTTCCCGGTCGTCTCCCCGGCGGTTTCGGCGCGGGCGCCGTCTTCCGCGGCGGCCGGCGACGTTTCCACGACGCCGTCTTCCGGGAAGCCGGCACCGTCTTCGGGGAAGGCGACCCCCTTTTCCAGGGACACGTCCTTTTCCAGGGAGACGTCGCCGTCTTTCCGGAAGGCGTCGCCGTCTCTCGGGAAGCCGGCCGGGTCGGGTACGGTCGCGCATCGCGTCCAGCGCGTCACCTCGCGTTCGGCCGGATGGGCGATCTCGTCGGGGTCCGTCGTCGGGGGTGCGCCGAGCAGGCCGCGTTCCGCGCAGTAGTCGTCGTTGAAGACCGTGTCGAAGTAGCGGTGCGGACCGTCGGGGAAGATCGCCGCTATCCGGGTGTATCCGGGCAGCGTGCGGGCGAGCCAGGACGCCACCAGGGCCACCGCGCCGACGCTCCAGCCGCCGGTGGCGTACCGCAGCGCGGCCAGGCGTCGGCAGGCCCAGACCGCCTCCGCGGGCGCGACCCAGTGGACCTCCCCGAAGGCCTGGTACGCCACGTTGCGCGGGTGGATGCTGCTGCCCAGGCCGCGCATGAGCCGCGAGCGCGCGGGCTGGCCGAAGATGGTCGAGCCGATCGTGTCGACGCCGACGAGCCGCAGGTCGGGATAGAAGCGCCGGAGCGCGCGATGAACGCCGGCGCTGTGACCACCGGTGCCCACACTGCACACCAGGACGTCGATCCGCCCGAGCTGACCGGCCAGTTCGACGGCGAGTCCCGCGTAGGCGGCGACGTTGTCGGGGTTGGTGTACTGGTCGGGGCAGTAGGCGTCCGGGTGCTCGCCGAGCAGTTCCCGCACGCGCTGTCGACGGGCCTGCTGCCAGCCGCCCACCGGATGCGGTTCGGTGACGACGACGACGCGGGCCCCGTAGGCCGACAGCAACCGGTGCATCAGCGGTTCCATGCCCGGGTCGGTCACCAGCGTCACCGGGTGGCCGTGCACGATGCCGGCCAGCGCCAGGCCCAGCCCGAAGGTCCCGCTGGTGGACTCCACGATGGGTGCTCCCGGTCGCAGCAGGCCGCGCTCGCGCGCCCGCTCGACGATGTAGAGCGCGGAGCGGTCCTTGATCCCACCGGGATTGCCGCCCTCCAACTTCGCCCAGAATCCGTGCCCCAGCCCCGAGGCGATCTCGGGAACCCAGAGCACGGGGGTGTTGCCGACCACGTGCTCGGGAGTGTGGCAGGTGGCTCCGGTGATCAGCCGGCCGAGTGAGGCGGTGTCGATCTGCGGCCGTTCGGCCGCTACCTGTGGTGAATTAAGTGTGTATGTCATGATCCGTTTCCCCTGGATGCGATGTGATCAACTCGCTTCTGGGCACGCTTGAGCGACGGCTCCACCGCTCATGAGGAACTCGCGAGGAGCCTCGTGAGGAGTGCGGAGTCGTTGACCGGCGGGCCCGCGGGGCGGGCTATATACGGGAAACGGATTTGAGAAGGAGTAACACCGCGCCCGGGGGCGGGCGGACCGGTCGCGCGCGGCGCCACGCGGGCGACGGCGGGGGTGCCGGGGCCTCGTCGACGGCCACCGGGTCACCGATGACCGGGCCGGTCGGCACCGGGGCGCGCGTACCGGTGATCTGCGCTCCGGCCGCCGCCCCGCACAGGTGGTGATCCTCCTCGGCGGGTGGTGGCGCCGGGCACGGTACGTGATCCGCGGGCACCTCCGCGCCGATCGCGGTGATGGGGCCGGCGGCGGCGGTGGTCGTGGTCGTGGTCGCGGTGGCCGGTGACCGATGGCCGGGGGCGTGGAAGTGCCCCCGGTGCGCGGGGGCCACGACGCACAGTGCCAGATGCATCAATATGACGGCGCCGAGCGCGGCCAGTCCCAGCGCGAGGGTGACGCCTCCGCGCTGCGCGACTCGCCGCATCGACACGATCATGACCACAAACGTACATTACCGTCTGCGGTCGCATGACTCCGGGGGGTTACTTTATGTCGCTAAAGGGTGCTAGATGGGTAGTTATGAGGGCAGAGGGGCCGGTGATGCCGATGTGGGGTATCTCGGTGGATCCGCTTCGGCCGGCCTCGCGATGGCCGGGATCGAGGTGGAGGTCCTCGACGGTGCGGGCGAGGCGCTGGACGCGCGTCCCGCGCATGGTTTCGTGTACGGATGGGCGCGGGGACGTCGCGTCACGGAGGGTGTCGTGGCAGCGGTCAGGGGGCTTGGAAACCGGCCTTGGTCAGTGCGTCCTTGCCCTGCTGTGACAGTACGAGGTCGACGAAGCGCTTCGCCGCCTCGGGGGCGGGTGCGCCGGACAGGGCCGCGATCGGGTAGTCGTTGATCGCTTTTTCGGCCTCGGGGAAGTCGATGCCCTGGACCTTGCCGCCGGAGGCGATGACGTCGGTCCTGTAGACGAGGGCGGCGTCGACCTCGCCGAGTTCGACCTTGGTGAGGGTGGCCTTGACGTCCTGCTCCAGGGTGACGGGGGTGACCTTGAGGCCGGCCGCGTCCAGGGCCTTGACCGCGGCGGCGCCGCAGGGCACCTGTTCGGCGCAGAGGGCGACCTTGACCTTCGGGTCGGCCAGGTCGGCCAGATCGTCGACCTTGGCCGGGTTGTCGGCCGGGACGGCGATCTGGAGGACGTTGCGCGCGAAGGTGGTCGGGGTCGTGGCCAGGGAGGCGTCGGTGACGGTCTTCATCGTGGCCGGGCTGGCGGCGGCGAAGACGTCGGCAGGGGCGCCCGCGACGATCTGCTGGGCCAGGGTGGCGCTGGAGCCGAAGCTGAAGCGCACCGTGGTGCCCGGGTTCGCGGCCTCGAAGGTCTTGCCCAGCTCGGTGAACGTGCCGGTCAGCGACGCGGCGGCGAGCACCGTCAACGTCGTGGTCCCGTCGCCGGAGGAGGCCGTGGTGGGGGCCGGGGTGTCGGAGCCGCAGCCGGACAGGACGGAGGCCAGCGTGAGGGCGAGGGGGGCCGCGACGGCCCACCGGGGAAGACGCCTGAACAACGGGGGCTCCTTACCGGCTCACCGTGCTGAGTCGAGACATCGTGAACAACCACACTACCTTCGCATATTCCTGCTCCAATGGCTAAATCACCTGGCAGTCATGCGCTATTGACCCCTTCTCCATCGCATGTGCGAGGGCCGTCCAGGTCATCGGAGCGGCACCGGACGGACGGGGCGGACGGATCGGCGGGGTGGCGAGTGGAGGGGCCCTGCGTTCCCCCTTGGGGGGCGACGCCCTGCTCGGTGCACAGCGGTCCGGCCTCCGGTCGGCCCGAACTCCATAAGAAATGGCTCTTGGGCTTCATAAGAAGCCCTTATGGCACGCCCATTGCTCCACTGGTATTGCCGCACATAGCGTGAATATCAGCCGTGGTCATATCGAGCGAAGGAGGAAATGTGAAATTTGGGATATATCCCGCTTACATCTGCGGCCGAGATGTCACCGGCGAGAACGCCCAGCTTGTTCACACGCTCGCCGCTCGGGCCCTTATCGAGGACACCTTCCCCACCCTGGGGCTCAAGCGTGATCTCGATCTGGGAATCACCGATTCGCACACCGCGGGGGAACGTGTCGTGGGGGCGTGCGTCGTCGCCGACGAGAGCATGACGACCCTCGCCCTGGAATCGGCCGCCGCCGCCGCGCCGCAATGGAGGCGCGTTCCGCTCGGCGAGCGAATCGAGATCGGACGCCGCATCGCGAAAAGAATTCTTGAGCACCTCGACCCCCTCGTCGAGATCCTCGTCGCCGAGGGCACGCCGCGCTCCGCGGCCCAAGGCATGATCGGCGGGCTCCCGTACACCAGCTGGAGCCGGGAGACCCTCGAATGGTGCGCCGAGCAGATGGAGTTCCGCCGTTGGGACGGCGACCGTGAGATGATCCTGCGTCGCGTTCCGGACGGGGTCGTCTGCATCAACCCACCCCAGAACGCCGCGGCGGTCAACGCGCTGAACGGCCTCACCTCCCTCATCGCGGGCAACACCGTGGTGGTACGCGCACCGCGGGGGGTCGCTCTCAGCTGCATGTACGCGATGCGGGAGATCGTGGCGCCGGTGCTCGAAGAGGCGGGAGCCCCGCCGGGAACGATCAACGCCCTCTGCGGGCCGCCCATGCTCGACGCCTGGATGGCGAGCGAGCACGTCGACGACATCCTCTATTTCGGGGGCAGCAAGAAGGGGCTCGAGTTCGAGGGCGAGTGCATCGCCGCGGGCAAGAAGCCGATCCTGGAGCTCGCGGGCAACGACTGCTGCGTGGTGTGGCACGACGCCGACCTGGACGCCACGGTGGAGACCCTCACCCAGTTCTTCATGAACTCCGGACAGATCTGCAACGTGCCCAACCAGGTGGTCGTCCATCCGGCGATCGCGGACGAGATCATCGAGCGGCTGGTCGTGGCCACCCGGAGGATCCAGCCGGGATACCCGGACGAGGCCGGTGTGGTGCTCACCCCGGTTCTGGGGGTCGACTGGTTCTTCGGCTGCCTGGGGGAGGCCCTTTCCAAAGGTGCGAAGCTCGTCCACGGTGGCCGCCGCCTCGAAGTGGACGGATCACCGTCCGAGACGGGGTTCTTCGTCGAGCCGAGCATCGTCCGTGTCGACGGGCTCGGCAACGCCAGATCGCTCTCGGTGGTCCGCGACGAGACCTTCTTCCCGCTTCTGCCGATCATCGTCCCCGACGCCGGGACGGATGACGAGGCTCTCCTGGAGGAGGTGCTGGCCTTCGTGAACACCAACGCGTACGGCCTGCGTAACTCCGTCTGGTCGACCGGGACCTCGACGATCGAGCGGTTCCTGGAGGGGGTCGTCAACGGCGGCAACCTGAAGATCAATGATTCGCACAGTGGCTTCCTGCCCTTCCTGCCCAACCAGGGCGGGCCCGGTCTCACCGGCGGTGCCTTCGGAGAGGCGAGCCACCCCATGCTGCGCACCACCCGCCTGCAGGGTGTCAGCGTCATCCGCCCGGCGGACTGAGAAGGAGCATGCGTCATGACATCTCGCATTCTGAAGGCCACGGTGCCGGCGACGGCGGCCGAGGTGATCGAACGGCTCGGCGACGAGGCGACATTCCCCGCGTACGCCCGTGACATCGTCTCCGTCTCCGACACCGGCGACGGGCTCCGCCAGTGGGTGCTGGCCTTCCGCGGAGGTACGGCGCGGTGGGTGCAGCGCAGTCAGGGGTCCGGAGACGGCTCGCAGCCGTACCGCATCGAGTTCGAGCAGGTCAGCGGGGATTTCCAGCACCTCAGGGGGGTGTGGACGAGCACGGACCTGCCCGAGGGCTGCGAGGTCGTGTTCGACGTGAACTACAGCACGAGCGTTCCCCACTTCGCGGGGGCGATCGACTCGGCCGTCGGGCGGGTGCTGATCCGCAGTGCCCACCAGATCATGTTCGCCGTCGGAGGCCCGGTGCGTGTCACGGCCGGCGGTCACCACCTGCGGGACCTGCCGGAGGGCTTCGTACCGGAAGGGATCACGGACGACGCGGTTCGGTGACCTCCGGAGTCCCGGATCCCCGGAGCTCCGAACGCTTCGGCCCGGGGACGGGCCTTCGCGTTCGTCGCCACGCCGGTGTTCCGAAGCACCGTCATCGGTGGGGCGACGAAGGCGGGGGCACCCGTCGGGCCCGGAGATCAGCGGGAACTGATCGACAAAGCGGTCATTGCTTGACGAAATAGGCGAATGGGGGAAATTTCGCCAGATGGTCACTCGCTTTCGCGACCCGACCGGGGTTCACAAGCAAAAAGCCTGGTCACCATTTCTGGTGACCAGGCTCTCGCTTCGGGACATTCAACGTCGGGGTGACAGGATTTGAACCTGCGGCCTCTTCGTCCCGAACGAAGCGCGCTACCAAGCTGCGCCACACCCCGGTCGCACGTCCGGACTTGCTCGTGCTTGGGAAAGTCTAGCGGACTTCGTGGGTGCTTGCGTCGCCACGGCGACGGGGCACCAGAGTGAGGAGGCTCGCCTCGGGATAGCAGGAGAAACGCGCCGGGGCGTAGGGGCTGGTGCCGAGACCGGCGGAGACGTGCAGGTAGGCGGAGTCGTGGCGGCTCATGCCCTTGACCCGGGCCCGGTCGATGCCGCAGTTGGTGACCAGCGCGCCGTAGAAGGGGACGCAGAGCTGACCGCCGTGGGTGTGCCCGGCGAGCAGCAGCTGGTAGCCGTCGGCGGCGAAACGGGTCATGTTGCGGGGCTCCGGCGAGTGCATCACGCCCAGGCGCAGGTCGGCCGCCGCCGGGGCGGGGCCGGCGATCAGGTCGTAGCGGTCGAGGTTGATGTGGGAGTCGTGGATGCCGCCCACCGCCACGTCGAGATCGCCGACCTTGAGGCGGGCGGTGGTGTTGTTCACGTCCAGCCAGCCCTCGGCGGCCATCGCGGCGCCCAGCTCCTCCCAGGGGAGGTTGGGGATCTTCTGCCCGTAGTCGGCCTTGGAGGTGCGCCAGAGGTAGCGCGCCGGGTTCTTCGGCCGCGGCTCGTACATGTCGTTGGAGCCGTAGACGAACAGGCCCGGGCGTGACAGCAGGGGCTCCAGGGCGTGCATGAGAGGCGCGACCGCGTCGGGGTGCGCGATGGAGTCGCCGGTGTTGACCACCAGGTCGGGGTTGAGGGCGCCGAGCGAGCGCACCCACTCGATCAGCCTCCGCCTGCCGGGGGTGAGGTGCAGGTCGGACAGGTGGAGGATGCGCACCGGCCGCTGTCCCGGCTCCAGAACGGGCACGTCGAAGCGGCGCAGCCGGAACGCGTTGCGCTCGACGACCGAGGCGTACGCGAGGCCGGCCAGGCCGACGCCGAACAGGGACAGGGGCACCGCGGCTGCTTTCCTCACCTTCTCATCATGCCCGAGATCGAGCCCTCGAACGGAAACTCGGGATACGGCGGGGCTGGTGAGGCGGCAAGATGGACATCATGAGCGCATTGAAGGACAAGCTGAAGGCCGATCTCACGGCCTCCATGAAGAGCAGGGACGAGATCCGCACCCGCACGATTCGCATGGCCCTCGCGGCCGTGAACGTCGAGGAGGTCTCGGGCAAGACGGCACGCGAGCTCAGTGACGACGAGATCGTCAAGGTGCTGGCCAAGGAGGCGAAGAAGCGCCGCGAGGCGGCCGAGGCGTTCAGCGGTGCCGGCCGGGTGGAGCAGGCCCAGGCCGAGGTCGACGAGCAGGCCGTGCTTGAGGCGTACCTGCCCGCGCAGTTGTCCGACGAGGAGCTCGCCGGGCTCGTGGACGAGGCCGTCGCCGAGAGCGGCGCCACCGGGCCGCAGGCCATGGGGCAGGTCATGAAGATCGTGAACCCGAAGGTCGCCGGACGCGCCGAGGGCGGTCGCGTCGCGCAGGCCGTACGGGCCCGCCTGGCGGCGTCCTGACCTGACGATCCGGCGGAGCTGAGCGGCCCTGCCACCGCGGCTGCCCGGCTGATCCGGGTGCGGGGCCGCACCGGCGACAACCGGTTCGCCCCGAACGAGGGGTGCGGGCCCCGGTGCGGGGCCCACGCGGCGAGAGCCCTGCTCGCCGGACCTCTCGGAGATCCGGCGAGCAGGGCTCCGACGGTTTTGAGGCCGCCTAACGGGACGGCGGGGCTTCGAGGGCGTTACTACGGGACGACCGGGGCGACCGGGGCGCCGCCGAACGGACCGAACGGGTCACCTCCGTTGACCTCCCGGCCGTCGCCGCCCGGCCTGAACGGGCCGTTGCCGTTGTCGCCCCGGTTGTCACCCCGGCGGTCTCCGGGGCCGTCTCCGGGGCCGTCACCGTCGCGCTTCGGCGGAGGCTTGGGCTCGCACCGGCCGGCGGAACAGCCGCCGAAGCGCGACATGTTCACCGGGGTGAAGGGAGTCGCCTCGACCCCCTTGAGCGCGCCGAGCATGGAGTTCTTCCAGATCCGCCCGGAGATCGAGGCGCCGTACACGTAGCTGTAGTAGCGCCCGCCGATGGTCACGCCGGTCAGGTCGTGCTTGAAGGCGCCGCGCGGGTCGCCGAGGCTGACCGCGGAGGCGAGATCGGGGGTGAACCCGGCGAACCAGGCGGCGGTGTAGGCGTCGGTGGTGCCGGTCTTGCCCGCCGCCGGCCGGCCGATGCCGCCGACCTCGGTCATCGTGCCCTTGGTGAAGACCCCGGACATGATGTGGGTGGCCGCGTCGGCGACCTCCTCGTCGAGGACCTGCTTGCACTTGGGCTTGTAGGAGGTCTTCTTGCCGTCGCGGTCGGTGCTCTCGGTGATCACCATCGGGGTGCAGTAGGTGCCGCGGGCGGCGATCGTCGCGTAGGCGGCGGAGACCGTCACCGGGTCCATCTCGTTGATGCCGAGGGTGAAGGTCTCGAACTCCTTCAGCGGCTCGCCGTCGGCACGCTTGATGCCCAGGCTCTTGGCCATCTTGACCGTGTCGCAGAGGCCGACCTCCTGCGACAGGCGCATGAAGAAGGTGTTCACCGAGCCCAGGGTGCCGGTCGTCAGGGTCTTGAAGCCGCCGCCGCCCTCGCTGGAGTTCTTGACCTCGTGGTTCGTGTCGCCGACCACGTTGCCCTTGCAGTCGCGGAACGCGCTCCTGCTGGGGGCCTTGTAGCCGGAACCGGTGCCGAAGCCGTCGTTCAGCTTCATGCCCTGGTCCAGGGCGGTCAGCAGGGTGAAGGGCTTGAACGTGGAGCCCGCCTGGAAGCCTGCTCCGCCGCCGTGCGTCCTGTCGCCGACGAGGTTGTAGCTGATCTCGTTCTTCTTCTTGTTCCTGCCGAACTTGCGGCTGGCGGCCATCGCCTTCACGGCGCCGGTGCCGGGGACGATCATCGCCTGCGAGGCGACCGGCTTGTCGCTGGTCTTGACGTACTGCTTGATCGCCTTCTCCGCGGCCTTCTGCGCCTTCGGGTCGAGCGTCGTCTTGATGACGAGGCCGCCCCGCTGCAGCAGCCTCTCGCGCTGCTTGCGGGTCTTGCCGAAGTCCTCGTTCGTGGCGATCTCATGCCGCACGTAGAGGCAGAAGTACGGGTAGGGGCTCTCCTCGCAGCCGCCGGGAGCCTCGACGTTCTTGTAGCCGAGCTTCTTCTTCTTGGCCTCCTCCGCCTCCTGCGGCGTGATCTTGCCGAGCTCGGCCATCCGGTTCAGCACGGTGTTGCGCCGAACCAGCAGCCGGTCGCGGGAGGCCTTGCCCGCGTTGGGATCGGTCACGCTCGGGTTCTGCACGGCTCCGGCGAGGGTGGCCGCCTCCCACAGGGTGAGCTTCGAGGCGGGCTTGTTGAAGAAGCGCTTGGACGCGGCCTGGATGCCGTAGGCGCCCGCGCCGTAGTAGGAGATGTTCAGGTAGCGCTCAAGGATCTCCGACTTGGTGTACTTCTCCTCGATGGCCAGCGCGTAGCGCAGCTCGTTGAGCTTCCTGGAGAGCGTGGGAGCGATAGCGGCCTCCTGCTCCTCCTTGCTCTCCGCGGCGTTGACCAGCACGAGCTTGACGTACTGCTGCGTGATGGAGGAGCCGCCCTGGACGACCCCGCCGCCGGAGACGTTCTTCACGGCCGCGCGGAAGGTGCCCTCCAGGTCGATCGCCCCGTGCTCGTAGAACCGGAAGTCCTCGATCGCCACGATCGCCGTCTTCATGACGTCGGCGACCGCGTCCAGCTTCACCGACTCGCGGTTCTCGAAGTAGAACTGGGCGAACTGCTTGCCGTTGGCGTCGAGCAGGGTGGTCTTCTCCGCGAGTGGGGGCTCCTGGAGCTCTTCGGGGAGAAGGCGTAGCTCGTCCGCCGCCGCGTTCACCGTCAGCCCCGCGCCACCCACCGTCGGAAGCGCCACGGCGGCGACCAGCACACCCGTGACGGTCGCCGCGCCGAGCAGCTTCACCACGTTACCGATCGCGCCGATCACAGACCGCTGGTCTTTGCCTTGAGCTTGCACGAGTCCCAGAGTACGTCGGGCAGATGACCCATACGGTAACGGAACGCCATCTTAGTTTGGCTTTGTCCTGTATCTCGGGCAGGTGACTAGTCATTCCCGGCCAGATGGCCGTGGATGACCATGTGAGAATTTGGTCCCGCCGGGGTCTGTCGGCCCGAACGTCTGGTTGCGTACGTTCTCTTTCTGCAGCAATTGAATACCGAGGCCTGACGCCCGCGCCCGTCGGCCCAAGTCACGACTGACCACCTAAAGGGGAGTGGGGTCGAATGTGGATCACGGATTGGACCTCCCGTGCGGCCTGTAAGGGTGCGGATCCTGACGCATTGTTCGTTCAGGGCGCTGCCCAGAACCGAGCGAAGCTGATCTGCCGAGGATGCCCGGTCCGGACCGAGTGCCTCGCCGATGCGTTGGACAATCGCATCGAGTTCGGGGTGTGGGGCGGGATGACCGAGCGCGAACGCCGAGCGCTGTTGCGTCGGCGACCGGATGTCGACTCCTGGCGGGACCTGCTGGAGTTGGCCAAAGAGGAGTACGAGCGGACTAACGAGCTGATCGCCGGCTGAGTTCGCGCCGATCCCGTACGGCCGGCGCCGGGCGTCGGCCGTACATGCGTATAACGATTGTATGAAGGTCAGGGAGTGTGCCGCCGGGCGCGCTCCCTGACTCGTTTCCTCCTCCCGGAGACCGCGGAGGCCGGAGGGAGGCGCCTCCTGGCGGGCGGCCGGGAGGCGCCGGGCCGCACCGGCCGATCGGTCGGCGTCCGGGCGTCCCCTAGCGGGCGGCCAGAAGCCGACCCACCTCGCGCAGTCCTTCCAGGTCGTGCACGTCCTGCGCCATCGCGGGGACCCGCGCGACGGGCACCGTGGGATGGGCGGAGACGAAGTGCTCCTCCTCGCGCTGCTCGCGGGCGGCCAACTGCATTCGTCCGGCGTGCAACCGCAGCACGGCCGAGGTGAGCTCGTGCTCGCCGCGCGACTCCAGGTCCTCGGCGGCGGCGGTGCTCCGCGCCCCGGACAGCATGGAGGCGGGTGAGCGGTGCACCCGGTTGACCACGAGACCCGCGAGGGGCATGCGCTCCTCGGCGAGCCTCTCCACGAAGTAGGACGCCTCGCGCATCGCGTCGCGCTCGGGCGAGGCGACGACGACGAACGCCGTCCCCGGGGCCTGCAGAAGCCGGTAGGTCTGCTCCGCCCGAGCCCTGAAACCGCCGAAGACGGCGTCCAGCGCGGACACGAACGTCTGCAGGTCCTTGAGCACCTGCGCGCCCAGCAACTTGGTCAACGCCCCGGCGACGATGCCGAAACCGGCGTTGAACAGCTTGAACGCGCTGCGTCCCCCGGCCTTGGCGGGAAGCATGAGCAACCGGATGAGCTTGCCGTCGAGGAAGCGGCCGAGCCGCTCGGGGGCGTCGAGGAAGTCGAGGGCGGAGCGGGACGGCGGGGTGTCGACGACGATCAGATCCCAGTCGTCCGACCGCCTGAGCTGGCCCAGCTTCTCCATCGCCATGTACTCCTGCGTGCCGGAGAAGCTGGACGACAGGGACTGGTAGAAGGGGTTCGTCAGGATCTGACGGGCTCGCTCGGGGTCGGCGTGCGCCTCGATGATCTCGTCGAAGGTCCGCTTCATGTCGAGCATCATGGCGTGCAGACGGCCCTCCCCCTCGACGTCCGTGACGGGCCTGGGGGTGTTGTCGAGCTCGGTGAGCCCCATCGACTGCGCGAGCCGCCGCGCGGGGTCGACCGTGAGCACCACGGCGGAACGACCCCGCTCGGCCGCGCGCAGTCCCAGCGCCGCGGCGGTGGTGGTCTTCCCGACACCGCCGGAACCGCAGCAGACGACGATGCGGGTGTTCGGGTCGTCGATGATCGCGTCGAGGTCGAGGAACGGGGGGGTCTTCACGCTGCTCCCTGGTTGCGGATCGCTTCCGCCAGCTCGTACAGCCCGGCCAGATCCACCCCGTCGGCCAGCAGCGGCAGGTCGTAGCGAGGGCGGGCGGCCTCGTCCAGCGCCAGTCTCTCCTGCCGCTCCAGCTCGGTGCGGTGGGCGTGCTCGGCGATCTCCTCGCTCAGGGCCTCGGCCACCGTGACCGCGGCGGAGCCGCCGTCGGTGAGCCCCGCGGCCTTGAGGCCGAGTGCCAGCTCGCCCGGGTCGAACCTGCCCTCGGCGGCGGCCTCCAGGACCGGGGCGGGGAGCAGCGACTCGCGGATCATGTTGACGAAGATCCCACCGGGCGGAAGCCCGGCGGCGCGAAGCTCGCGCAGGCCGTCCAGGGTCTCCTGGACCGGCATCTCCTCCAGGAGCGTGACGAAGTGCACGGCGGTCTCCGGGGAGGACACGACGCCGTTCACCAGGTCGGCGTGGTTCTTGATCGGGCCGACCCTCGCCAGCCCCGCGACCTCGTTGGTGACGTTGAGGAAGCGTGCGATCCTGCCCGTCGGCGGCGCGTCCAGCACGACCGCGTCGTAGACCCTCCTGCCGTTCTTGCCCTTGCGCCGGACGGCCTCGCTCGTCTTGCCGGTGACCAGGACGTCGCGGAAGCCGGGGGCGATGGTGGTGGCGAAGTCGACGATGCCGATCTTGCTGAGCGCCCTGCCCGCCCTGCGCATGCCGTAGAACAGCTCGAGATATTCGAGCATGGCCTCCTCGGCGTCGACGGCCAGCGCGTAGACGTCCCCGCCGTCGGGCGCGACGGCGATCTTGCGCTCCTCGTACGGCAGCGGTGGCAGGTCGAAGACCCGGGAGATCCCCTGGCGGCCCTCGACCTCGACCAGCAGGACCTTTCCACCACCCGCCGCGAGGGCGAGCGCGAGTGCGGCGGCGACCGTGGTCTTGCCGGTCCCGCCCTTGCCTGTGACGACGTGAAGGCGTACGCCGTCCCAATCGGTGTCGCGAGCTCTCACTCTTCGAAGGCTACCCAACCGGTACTTGACAACTCCTCGGCGCCTTCCTCCGGAGGCTCCCCGAGCGCGGGCACCCGCACCGTTCCCCACCCGAGGAGGGCGGACCGGCACGGACGGCCACCCGCTCGGGAGTGCCGCGGCCGAGCGGGCGTGCGACCGTTTTCCGCTGGTCGCCGGGGTGAAGCGGGCCGCGGGCGTCGGAGCCGGACCCGGCGCGCGGCCCGGTGAACCGTACGCCGCCGTCTCGCTAATCGATCGGATGCGGAAAGTAAATATGCAGATTCTCACAGCCTCCCGGGGTGGACCGTCCTGATCGTCGGTCCGGGCCCGCCCGGGGACGGGTGAGGGAGGCGAGACGCCCGAGAGGGCGCGGTGGGCCGTTCGCCGCGAGCGGTCTCGCTAATGTGTCCCGCATGACGAAATGGGAGTACTCGACGGTGCCGCTGCTGGTCCACGCGACGAAGCAGATTCTCGACAACTGGGGGCAGGACGGCTGGGAGCTCGTCCAGGTCGTGCCCGGCCCCAACCCCGAGCAGCTGGTCGCCTACCTGAAGCGGCCCAAGCAGTGACAGGCGAGGAGAGACTGGCCGAACTCGGCCTGATCCTGCCGGAGGTGGTGCCGCCGCTGGCGGCGTACGTCCCGGCGGTACGTTCCGGCGGCCACGTCCACACCTCGGGGCAGCTCCCGATCGTGGACGGCAAGCTGATGGCGACCGGGAAGGTCGGCGCCGAGGTGGACGTCGAGGACGCCTACGCGCTCGCGAGGGTGTGCGCGCTCAACGCCCTCGCCGCGGTCGCGTCGGCGGCCGGGGGATTGTCGAACATCGTGCGGATCGTCAAGGTGGTCGGCTTCGTGGCCAGCGCCCCTGACTTCACCGGGCAGCCGCAGGTCGTCAACGGCGCGAGCGACCTGTTCGCCGCGGTGCTCGGCGACGCGGGCAGGCATGCCCGTAGCGCGGTCGGCGTCGCCGTCCTCCCGCTGGACGCGCCGGTCGAGGTCGAGGTGATCGCCGAGGTTCGCTGAAGGTCGTCAGGGGGTCCGGAGTCGAGAAGGGCCCCTGACGGCCCGGTGGGCTTCGCCGGCGGCGGCTGAGGTCTCTCAGATGGATGAGGCTCGGCGGGGCCGTACGGGCGCGGTGAGGGCCCGCCGGAGCCGTGTGGGTGCGCCCGCCGGGCGGGGCGGCTCCGCGGGCCGGTGACAGCCCGCCGCATGCCGGTTTTTATCCGGATGAGGCTGCATCTGTCGTAGCGAGGCTGTTTTTATCTGGGTTTAGCCGGATGGAACAACGATTGTCCGAATGGTGCGGTGGTTGTCCGGGGCGGCGGCCGTGCCACATGATGGACCTGAAACCGAGTGATGTTCTGGTGGAGGGTGTCAAATGGGCGGTATCCCGCTCCCCGGTGAGCTGGGCGAACGTGCACGCGACATTCTGGCCGGGCGGGTGGCCCCCGTCCCGGCCAGGGACGCCGCCACCGTGGTCGTCCTCCGCGAGGACGCCGGCGGGCTGGAGGTCTACCTGTTGCGGCGCAGGGCGAGCATGGCCTTCGCCGCCGGGGCCTACGTGTTCCCCGGCGGGTCGGTCGACCCGCGCGACACCGACCAGGTGATCGCCTGGGCCGGTCCCCCGCCCGCCGCCTGGGGCGAGATCTTCCGCGCGGACGAGCGGACCGCGAGGGGCCTGGTGTGCGCCGCCGTACGGGAGACGTTCGAGGAGTCGGGGGTGCTGCTCGCCGGACCGTCCGCGGAGTCCGTCGTGTCCGACACCACCGGCGACGACTGGGAGGCCGACCGGCTCGCCCTGATCGGCAAGACCCTCTCCTTCGCCGACTTCCTCGACAGGCGCGGCCTGGTCCTCCGCGCCGACCTGCTCCGTCCCTGGACGCACTGGATCACCCCCGAGGTCGAGGCCAGGCGCTTCGACACCCGGTTCTTCGTCGCGGCGCTACCGCCGGGCCAGCTCACCCGCGACGTCGGCGGCGAGGCCGACCAGGTCGCCTGGGTGCGGCCCGCCGACGCGCTCGGCCAGGGCGAGACCGGCCAGATCTTCCTGATGCCCCCGACGCACCGCACGCTCACCGAGTTGAGCGCCTACGAGAGGGTGCCCGAGGTGCTCGCGGCCGAGCGTGAGATCGTGACGTTCATGCCGGAGATCGCCGAGGTGGACGGGGAGATGCGCATCGTGCTCGACGACGACTACCGGTTCGGTGCGCGATGAGCGGGTTGCGGATCCCCCTGGAGGGGCCCGACGGCGCCGGCACGGACCACGCGTTCAACCTCCTCGCCCCCAACCCCTCCGAGATGACCCTGGACGGTACGAACACCTGGGTGATCGGCCTTCCCACGGGCGCGGAGGAGGTGTTCGTCGTCGACCCGGGACCGGACGACCACGAGCACCTTTCGCGGGTCGCCGGGCACCTGGCGGGCCGCCGGGTCGCCGCGATCCTGCTCACCCACGGCCACCACGACCACAGCGGCGGCGCCGCGACGTTCGCCGGACTGGTCGGCGCGCCCGTCAGGGCGCTGGACCCCGCGCACCGGCTGGGCGAGGAGGGGCTCGGCGACGGAGACGTGCTCACGGCCGGGGACCTGGAGGTTCACGTCGTGGGCACACCCGGCCACTCGTTCGACTCGCTCTGCTTCTGGCTGCCGCAGGACCGGGCGATCCTCACCGGCGACACGGTGCTCGGCCGGGGTACCACCGTGATCGCCTCGGACGGCGACCTGGCCGACTACCTGCGCTCCCTCGACCTGCTGCGGGCGAAGGCCGAGGGGGTCGGGGCCGAGGCGCTGCTGCCCGGCCACGGTCCGGTGCTGCCCGACCCGATCGGCGCCCTCGACGGCTACATCGCGCACCGGCGGCGGAGACTGGACCAGATCCGGGAGGCGCGGCGGCGGGGCGCGACGACGCCCTCGGAGATCGTCGAGATGGTCTACGCGGACGTGGACAGGGCGCTCCGGCCCTACGCCGAGATGTCGGTCCGCGCGCAGCTCGCCTACCTCGACGACTAGAGACGGTCCTCGACGGTCGGAGACGGTCGGGCCGGCCTCTGAGGGCGGTCCGCTCCGTTGGGGGATCCCGTTCGGAACGGTCCTTTTTCCGGCGAACCACCCTCCGCGCGCACTTCCTGTCTCCGCCGGGTCAGCGCGAGCGGTTGTGCAGCCGCTCCAGGTCCATGATGACCACGGCCTTGGCCTCGATGCGCAGCCAGCCTCGCTGGGCGAAGTCGGCCAGCGCCTTGTTCACGGTCTCCCGCGAGGCGCCGACCAGCTGGGCGAGCTCCTCCTGGGTGAGGTCGTGGTGGACCCGTACGCCGTCGTCGATCCGCTGGCCGAAGCGGTCGGCCAGGTCGAGCAGGGCCTTGGCCACCCGGCCCGGCACGTCGGTGAAGACCAGGTCGGCCAGCACGTCGTTCGTACGGCGCAGGCGCTGGGCGAGGGCGCGCAGCAGGTGGAGGGCGACCTCGGGGCGGCCGGTCAGCCAGGGCCGCAGGTCGTCGTGTCCGAGCCCGGCCAGGCGGACGTCGGTCAGCGCGGTGGCCGACGCCGTACGGGGACGGGGGTCGAACAGGGACAGCTCGCCGAACATCTCGCCCGGGCCGAGCACGCTGAGCAGGTTCTCCCGGCCGTCCGGCGAGGTGCGGGAGAGTTTGATCTTGCCTTCGAGCACCACGTAGAGGCGGTCTCCGGTCTCGTTCTCGCTGAAGAGGGTCTGTCCCTTGGGCAGCTCCACCTCCGAGATGCTCGTGCGCAGCGCGGCGGCGCTCTCACGGTCGAGCGCGGCGAACAGAGGGGCCTTGCCCAGCACGTCGTCGGAGTTCACAGTGCCTCCTGTTTCACGGCTCACGCAGTCATTGTGACCCATCCCGCCGCGCCACTCTCCAGAGGGCCTTGAGCGTAGGCTGTCGGAGTGCTTCGCAACGTCAGCCCCGGTGGTGAATCCCAGCTTGCCCTGGTCCGTCGAGCTCGTCGAATGGATCGGATTCTGGTGGAAACCTATCCTGACGCCCACTGCGAACTCGACTTCCGTGATCCTCTCGAATTACTGGTCGCGACGATCTTGTCCGCCCAGTGCACGGACAAAAGGGTCAATACAGTCACTCCTACCCTTTTCGCAAAATATCCTACGGCGGAGGACTACGCAGGTGCCGACCGGGCCGAGCTTGAGGGGATCATCCGGCCGACCGGCTTCTTCCGCGCCAAGACCACCAGCATCATCGGCATGGCCCAGGCCCTGTGCGAGCGCCACGGCGGCGAGGTCCCCGGCCGCCTCAAGGACCTGGTGGCCCTGCCCGGAGTCGGGCGCAAGACCGCCAACGTCGTGCTCGGAAACGCCTTCGGGGTGCCCGGGATCACCGTCGACACCCACTTCCAGCGGCTCGTCCACCGCTTCCGCTGGACCTCGGAGACCGACCCGGTGAAGATCGAGCAGGTCGTCGCCGGGTTCATCCCGAAGCGCGACTGGACGATGATGTCCCACCGCCTGATCTGGCACGGCCGCCGGATCTGCCACGCGCGCAAACCGGCCTGCGGGGTCTGCCCGCTCGCCGCGCTCTGCCCGTCGTACGGCCTGGGCCCCGTCGACGCGGCCCAGGCCGCCAAGCTGGTGCGTCCAGGGCCTTTCTCGTGATCTCCCCCCTGCCCGTCGCCGGATGACCGCCCGGCCTGCGTCTCCCGGTGTCTCCCCGTGTCCTCCGGCGCCTCCTGGGTGTCTCCCGGTGTCGGTGGATCCGCGAAGGCCGGGAAGCGCGGGGCGGGGCATCGTGTTGCAGAGAACCGGAGGTGTGCCCGTGGAAGAGGTCCCAGGGTGGTTGGAAACGCTGACGGAGCGGGTCACGGGGATGCCGCCCGCACCGCTGCTCCGCCCTCCGGTGTCCGGGGGGCGGCGGGCGGCGGTCCTCCTGCTCTTCGGCGAAGGGCCGCTCGGCCCGGACGTGCTGCTCATCCAGCGCAGCTCGCGCGGGCGTACGCACGCGGGACAGCCCGCGTTCCCCGGGGGCGGGGTGGATCCCGAGGACGACGGCCCGATCGGTGCCGCGCTGCGCGAGGCGGGCGAGGAGACCGGTCTCGATCCGGCGGGCGTCCGGGTGCTGGGGACCATGCCCGAGCTGTATCTGAGCCACAGCGACAACCGGGTGACCCCGGTGCTGGGCTGGTGGCACACCCCCTGCGCGGTGCACGCGGCCTCGCCCGACGAGGTGGAGTCGGTGGAGCGGGTCCCGATCCGCGAGCTCGTCGACCCGGCCAACCGGATCGTCCTGCGCCACCCGAGCGGTCACCAGGGGCCGGCGTTCCGGGTGCGCGGGCTGCTGGTGTGGGGCTTCACCGCGGGAGTGCTCGACGGGGTGCTCGGTGGTTCCGGCTTCGAGCTTCCCTGGGACCGGTCACGGGTCGAGGACATCCCGCCCGACGTCCTCAACCTCGCGTCCCGTTGACAGGGCGAGGCCGAGGCGGGCCCAGTCGGCCACGTCCTCGTCGGGATCGAGGGTGAGCCGCCGCAGCGCGGCCAGACCCGTCGGGTCCGGCGGGCTGCCCATGATGTTCGGCAGCGCGTACGCGGCCCCGTACCTTATCCGGGGATCGTCGTGCTCGGCGAGGGCGATCACCGACGGCAGCGCGCGGCGGTCCCTGAGATGGCCGAAGGCGATCAGCACCGAGTAGAGCACCAGGCAGTCGTCCTCCCGGACGGACATGGCCCGCAGCACCGGCAGCGTCCGGTCGACGAAGCCGAGCCGTCCCAGGATGTCGACCCCGAGCATCCGCTCGGCGGCGGTCTTCCCCGAGCACAACCTCCGTGCCGCGGTGAAGGTCTCCAGATCGCCGCGTTCCTGCAGCTGGGTGATCGCGCGCCAGCGTGCCGCACCCTCCTGATCGCGTTCTCGCAGCGCGGTCTCGATGAGAGACTCCACCGCCGCCCCTCCGATCATCGCCATCTGGCCACGATAACCGCAGAGAGCTCACGGAAGGGGTGCACGCGCGGGGCGGTGGCTGGATACCGTAAGGGAGTGAGCGGTGATCTCCTCGATCTCATCCTGATCGCCCTGATGGTGGCCTTCGCGGTGTCGGGATACCGCCAGGGGTTCATCATCGGGGCCCTGAGCTTTGTCGGTTTTGTCGGTGGCGGCCTGCTGGGCATGTTCATCGCCCCACCCCTCGCCGGGGCGGTGGTCGACGGCGAGACCGAGCGTGCCCTGCTCGCGATCGTCATCGTCTTCCTCACCGCCACGGTCGGGCAGTTCGCCTCGTCCACGATCGGCGCGGTGGTCCGCAGCCATGTCACCTGGGAGCCCGCCAAGGTCGTCGACGCGGTCGGCGGCACCTTCGCCAGCGCCTTCTCCGTGCTGATCATCGCGTGGCTGATCGGCTCGCTGGTGGCGTCGTCGCAGTTCACGCTGATCAGCGAGCAGGTCAACAGGTCCCTGCTGCTGAGCACGGTCGACCAGACGCTGCCCAGCGCGGCCAAGGACCTGCAGGTGCCGTTCAAGAACTTCATCAACACCTCCGGCTTCCCCAAGGTGTTCGACGCCATCGGGGGCGGCCAGCTCGTCGACGTCTCGCCGCCCGACCAGAGCGTGGCGAAGGGCAACAAGCAGCTCACCCGGGCACGCCGGGGCATCGTGAAGGTGCAGGGCGTCGCCACGAGCTGCCGCAAGCACATCGAGGGCACCGGGTTCGTCTACGCCCAGAACAAGATCATGACGAACGCGCACGTGGTCGCCGGGGTCAACCAGGGCCTGCAGGTCACCGACTACCTCAACAAGACCCACCCGGCCAAGGTCGTGCTCTACAACCCCGACCGGGACATCGCCATCCTCCACGTCCCCGGGCTCAACATGCCGATCCTGCGCTTCGACGGCACCGCGCAGAAGGGTGACGACGCGATCGTCGCCGGATTCCCGCACGGCCACGGCTACACCATGAACGTGGCCCGCATCCGGGTGCAGCAGAAGGCAAAGGGCCTCAACATCTACGAGCGCAAGTCCGTCGTCCGCGACGTGTACGCCATCCGCGGCCTGGTCCGCCAGGGCAACTCGGGTGGCCCGCTGCTCACCACCGACGGCAAGGTCTACGGTGTCGTCTTCGCCGCGGCCCTCGACCAGCAGGAGACCGGCTACGTGCTCACCGCCGCGGAGGTCGCGCCGGACGCCGAGGACGGCTCCAAGCTCTTCAACCAGGTCGACACCCAGGAGTGCGACCAGAACTAGCCCGTCGACGAGAACCCGCGAACGGCTCCCGGAGCCCTTCGCGGACCGTCACGGCCTCGCCCTCACCGCCGCGCGGAGGGGCGAACGTCAGAGAAGGGCCTCGATCCTGGCGATGGCCACCTCGGCCTCCAGGTCGTCGAGTTCGTGGGCGGTCCTGGCGATCAGCTCGTACGGCATCCCGTAGCGGCTGATCCGGTCGGCGCCCCGCACGAACAGCGTCGCGGCCCCGCGCCGGTTGCCCCGCTGCAGGTGGGTGAGGCCGACGCAGATCTGCGCCAGTCCCTGCCAGAGCTCGCGCTCCTCCTCAGGGGAGTTCTTCCAGCGGCCCTCAAGCACCTCGTGGGCGTGGAACGGCCGCCCCTCGCCGAGCAGGCGGCGCGCCTCGGAGATCGCCTCCTCGGCGCTCGGCGCGTAGTCGTCGGGGATGCGCTCCACGCCCTCGGCGCCGTGGGGCAGCGGGCGGCCGAACGCGTCGCGGGGGCGCTGGTTGCGCGGCCTGCCGTCGGGATCCCGGTCGCGTCCACTCATCGGTCGGGCTCCGGGTCGGACAGCCAGGCCACGAGTTCGGCGTCGAACTCCTCGGGGCGCTCCTCGTGCGGGAAGTGCCCGGCACCCTCGATGAGCCGCCACCGGTAGGAGGCGGCGACGTAGCGGCCGGAGCCCTGGGCGGTGCGCGGCAGGATGTGCCCGTCGAGCGCGCCGTGCAACTGCAGGGTCGGCGCGTTGACCTGGGTGCGCATGGTCTTCGCGTAGCGCCACCCGTCGGGGCGGAGCTGGGAGCGGCCGAACCAGCGGTGATACTCCAGCGCGCAGTGCGAGACGTTGCGAATGCGGAACGCGTCGCGATAGGTCTTCGCCACGTCCTCCTCAGGCCAGCCGGGCCCCGACCACTGATCGAGCAGCCGCCCCACCCTGGCGCCGGAGTCGGCGGTCAGACGCCGCTCGGGAAGCAGTGGCAGCTGGAAGCCCAGCGCGTAGCGGGCCGCCCTGAACTGGCCGAAGGGCTCGGTGAACAGCGTGGTGCGGAGACGCCGGGGGTGCGGTGCCGAGACCGGGACCAGCCGCAGGACCGCCTTGGGATCCGTCACGGCCATGGTCCAGGCGAGCAGCCCGCCCCAGTCGTGGCCGACGACGACGGCACCGGTCTCGCCCAGCGCCCGGATCAGCCCTGCCGCGTCGGCGGCCAGGGTGTGCAGGTCGTAGCCGCGCGGAGGCTTGTCGCTGGCTCCGTAGCCCCGCAGGTCGACGGCGACGGCGCGATAGCCGGCCGCGGGGAGCGAGACGAGCTGGTTGCGCCAGCTCCACCAGAACTGCGGGAACCCGTGGAGCAGCAGCACGAGAGGGCCCGTACCGGCCTCCACGACGTGGAAGCGGGTGCCGCCGGCGTGGACGGAACGGTGGGTCCACGGGCCCTCGATCCTGACCAGGGACTCGTCGGGCCTGCTCACTGGCTCGGTCTCACCGGGTCGCGATGGCCGCCCGTCTGGCCGGCCGTGGCCACAGCCGTGTCGAGAGCGGGGTCGTGCCCGCCGCTCTTGATGGTCTTGAGCGAGCGCAGCGTCCGCTTCATCCCGGTCAGGCCCTTGAGCCGCCGTATGCCGATGAAGACCAGCAGCGCGGCCACGATCAGGTAGAACACGGTGACGATCAGGAAGGCGAGCCAGGTCCACACACCTGCGGCGACCAGGGCGTAGGCGATCGTGAAGGAGGCGAGGATCAGGCACAGGTGCGCCATGAACGCCGCGGCGCCGAAGAGCCCGGCCGCCGTACCGACCCGTTTGGCGTCGAACCTGAACTCGGCCTTGGCGAGCTCGATCTCGGCGCGTACCAGGGTGGATATGTGGTCGCTGGCGGCGGCGACCAGCGCGCCCAGTGACTCCTCCTGTGGTTCCGCGGGCGGGATATGTGTCATGGACGATCTCCTATCGAGGGCCTTTGTCGAACATCATGCTGCGCGTCGAGGTGGTCGCGCACGCACACCCGCAGCGGAACCGGCGCCGCGAGCACGCCGGGGTGATCGCGTACGTGTCATCAAATACCTGCGTCATCAAGACTTCCGACTTTAGTCCTGAGGCGGAAGGGAGGCGTGGGGCTGCACCCGTTTGGTGAGGTCTCGGCTGTTCGGTGGTGAGAACCTGCACCGCGGGTCCGCCGCCGGGCGGACGGCACGTGAAGCCGCTGCGGGACCGTCGGACCCCTGACCGGGACGGCGACCGCCGGGGCGACTCCCGCCCCCTGAGGGAAGGAGTTCCCGGTTCCCGCGGGCTACGGCGGCCTTCGGCCGTGAAGATGATGTTCAACGGGCCGGGTGCTACCCCGGCGGCGGGCCGGTGAACATCGCCGGGCCGATGAGAGCCGACGAGAAAAGGCTTCCGGGCGAGAGGGACCCCGTCACCGCGGTGACCGGCGGGAGGGCCGGGAGACGCCGCCGTCACCGGAGCCTGTTGAAGGCCCGGCGACGTCGAGGGACCACGGGGAGCCTTCCGGCGAGACCACGTGAGACCACGTGAGACCACGTGAGAGCACTGAAGGTCCGCGACGGCGACGTCGAGGGACCGGGAGCCCGCGTGAGTTCGCCGGAGGCTCCCGGGGAGGGCTTCTCACGAGGGCTCGGAGTGCTCAAAAGCTCCGGGTGGGCCGTGTCTTCGGCGTCTTCGGCGTCTTCGGCGTCTTCGGCCCACCCGGGTTTTCCGGTCGGCTCAGTCCTCGCTCTTGGCGCTGGGCAGCTTCTCCGAGATGAGGTTCATCACCGTGCTGTCGGCGAGGGTGGTGACGTCGCCGACGCTGCGGTTCTCCGCCACGTCACGCAGGAGGCGTCGCATGATCTTTCCGGAGCGGGTCTTGGGCAGCTCGGGGACGACGAGGATCTGGCGCGGCTTCGCGATCGGGCCGAGGGCCTTGGACACGTGGGCGCGCAGCTCGGCCGCGATGTCCTCGCCCTCCTCGGCGTTGCCGCGCAGGATCACGAACGACACGATGGCCTGCCCGGTCACCGGGTCGGTCGCGCCGACCACGGCCGCCTCGGCGACCTTCGGGTGGGAGACCAGCGCCGACTCGACCTCGGTGGTGGAGATGTTGTGCCCGGAGACGAGCATGACGTCGTCCACCCGGCCGAGCAGCCAGATGTCGCCGTCCTGGTCCCTCTTGGCGCCGTCGCCCGCGAAGTACATGCCCTCGAAGCGGGACCAGTAGGTGTCGATGTAGCGCTGGTCGTCGCCCCAGATGGTGCGGAGCATCGACGGCCACGGGTCGCGGATCGCGAGGTAGCCGCCACCGCCGTTGCCCACGCTCTGGCCCTGGTCGTCGACCACGTCGGCGGTGATGCCGGGCAGCGGGCGCATGGCCGCGCCGGGCTTGCCCTCGGTGACACCGGGCAGCGGGCTGATCATGACGGCGCCGGTCTCGGTCTGCCACCAGGTGTCGACGACCGGGGTACGGTTGCCGCCGATGTGCTCGCGGTACCAGATGTAGGCCTCGGGGTTGATCGGCTCGCCGACGCTGCCCAGGATCCGCAGGGACGACAGGTCGTACTTCGCGGGGATGTCGTCGCCCCACTTCATGAACGTACGGATGGCCGTCGGGGCCGTGTAGAGCAGCGTGACCCCGTACTTCTGCACGATCTCCCAGAACCGGCCCCGGTGCGGGGTGTCGGGGGTGCCCTCGTAGATGACGCTCGTCGCGCCGTTGGCGAGGGGGCCGTACACGATGTAGGAGTGGCCGGTCACCCAGCCGATGTCGGCGGTGCACCAGTAGACGTCGGTGTCGGGCTTGAGGTCGAACACCGCGTTGTGGGTGTAGGCGGCCTGGGTGAGGTAGCCGCCGGTGGTGTGCAGGATGCCCTTGGGCCTACCGGTCGTCCCGCTGGTGTAGAGGATGTAGAGCGGGTCCTCGGCGTCGTTCGGCCGTGCCTCGTGGACGTCGGACTGCCGGTCCACGACGTCGTGCCACCAGACGTCCTTGTCGGTCTGCTCCACGTCCTGGCCGGTCCGCCGCACGACGAGGACGTGCTCGATGCCGGGGCACTCCTTGACGGCCTCGTCCACGGTCGGCTTGAGCGCGCTGGGCGCGCCACGGCGGTAGCCGCCGTCGGCGGTGACCACGAGCTTGGCGTCCGCGTCCAGGATCCGTCCGCTGAGCGCGCTCGCGGAGAATCCGCCGAACACCACCGAGTGGATCGCTCCGATCCGGGCGCAGGCCAGCATCGTGATCGGCAGCTCGGGGATCATCGGCATGTAGATCGCGACCCGGTCGCCCTTGCCGACGCCCAGCTCGGTGAGTGCGTTGGCGGCCTTGGAGACCTCGCGCAGCAGGTCGGAGTAGGTGAGCGTACGGGTGTCGCCCTCGGGCTCGCCCTCCCAGTGGTAGGCGACCTTGTCGCCGCGGCCCGCCTCCACGTGGCGGTCGACGCAGTTGTAGGCGATGTTGAGCTCGCCGCCGACGAACCACTTGGCGAAGGGCGGGTTCCACTCAAGGGTGGTGTCCCAGCGCTTCGACCAGGTCAGGCGGTCCGCCTGCTTCTCCCAGAAGGCGAGGCGGTCCCGTTCGGCCTCCGTGTAGGCGTCGGCGGTCACGTTCGCGGCCGCGGCCAGGTCGGCGGGAGGTGCGAACCGCCGGGTCTCCCGCAGCAGGTTCGACAGCGTCTCCTGGGTCTCACGCGACTTGGAACCAGGGTTCTCCGGGGCCACTACGCACTCCTCACGTACTGCTATCGACGGTCGTGTCCCACTTCACCAGGCCACATGTGTCCGCCACAAGAGGTCTAGACAGGTCTGTACCAACCGGTGATGAGGGGCCATATACGGTCAAACGCCTCATTTCTAGGGAGTTCCACCCACGGAACGCTGCGTTTTCGACACCGTAGGAATGTGGACGGCGTTGTTCAATGTGCGGTGGCGAGGTGGTGCGCCGGACGGTGCCATGCGCTCGGTGAACGGTTCGCACGCCGTGTTCCCCGAGCCGCCCCCGGTAAGCCTCCTGAGCCTCCTGAGAGAGGGCTCCCTGCGAGGGCTCCCGAGGACGGGGTGCCCCGAGGAGCTGTCTTCCCGGAGGTCTCGCGAAGGCCGCCTTCTCCCGCGAAGGCGGCCTTCCGAGGAGGTCTCCGTGGGTGGCCTCTCAGCGGCGAGGTCTTCAGAAAGGGTCTTCCCGGGCGGTCTCCCACGCATCTCACGGCCTCTCAAGGGTCGTTTCCCGCGGGGGAGGCTCCTTCGGACGGGCGGAGACGCGACCCGAAGTGCCGCATGGTCTGGCCGAAGTCCCGCCGAACGGCCCCGATAGGGTCGGGCAGCGTGAGCGACCCATTGGCTGTCATCGCGGGAATGCCCGGAGTGTCCGAGGCGGTCACCGACGCGCGCAAGGCCGTCGACCGGCTCTACGGGCACCGCGTGCTGCGACGTAAGAGTCCGGAGGTGTCGGCCAGATCCGCGTTGCGCGGCGCACGCGCGTCAGCGGCCCTGGAGGGCGTGGACGTGCCCCTCGAAGCCATCCCCGAGGTCACCGATCCCGTGGTACAGGGCGCGCTGCGGGTCTCGGCCGAACTCGGGCGACTCGGCGCGACCTGGCGGTCGGCGCCCCGCCAGGTGCTGGCCAGGCTGCATACGCTCGCGGCCTCGGGGCTCATCGGAGACGGCGGGGGTACGGGGGACCTCGGCCGCCCCAGGGCCGTCGCGGAGGCGCCCGACCCGCTCGGCCTGGGGGCCGCCCCCGGTCCGCAGGAGACGGTGGCACGGGTGGACGGGCTGGTCCGGCTGGTGACGGCCTCGTCGAAGGCCCCCGCCCTGGTGCTCGCCGCCGTCGTACACGCGGAACTGGCCGTGCTGCGCCCGTTCGGTACGGCGGACGGTGTGGTCGCGCGGGCGGCGGAGCGGTTGACGCTCGTGGAGTTCGGCCTGGACCCGAAGTCGCTGGTCGCCGTCGAGGTGGGCCACCTCGAACTCGGCTCCGCCTACGGGGAGGGGTTGCGGTCATATCTGAGCGGTACCCCCGAGGGCGTCGCCGCGTGGGTGCGGCACTGCGCGTCGGCGGTCACGCTGGGCGTACGAGAGGCCACGGCGATCTGCGAGGCCATGCAGCGCGGCTGACCTCGGACCGGCCGGCCGTGGGCTCAGCGGGTCGGTGCGAGGGCAGTGGGGTCGGCGGGGGCGGGGCAGCGGGGCGGCGCGAGGACACTTGCCCGCGTCCCTGAGCCCGTCCGCGCATTCGCGTCCGACCTGCCCCGGGATCGGCTCGATCGCACCCGTGGCCTGCCCGCCTACTCACTCATTGGTGCCGCTGAGTGACGACTGACCGCGCGTTCGATCACCGAACGTCACTGATTGCGGACATCCGGCGGGATCGGCCGTACATACCGACGGCGCCCCTGGTGTGGGGGCGCCGTCGCCGACATGTCCCGACCGAGTTACCAAGCGTGCACCTGATAATCGCTGAAGCGGGGCAAGCCCGATTCAGCGCGCCTCCCGCGGCTGACGGTACGTGGGTACTCGGCGGCCATGCCCGGACAACTGGTCCGTAAAACCTTTGTACGTCCGATCCGCGCAGATGGGAACCCCTGGGAGCAAGACCTTTACGGATCAGGGGACATTAATGGACGAATCCTCTCTTATGTCGTTTTATGCTTCGCTGCGCATGCCCGGTGTGGCGTCCGGCGGGTGCCGTGACGCCTCGGTGGCGATTACCGAGCGTCACCGTCGTTCGTGTGTGCGTGGCGCGCGCCTCGGCGGGACCGTGTCCGGAGACTGGACCGTTGCATTAAAAAAACTGGTGGAAATCCAGGATTACTCCTCGACGGAACTCAAGTTGATCGGGCAGCATGAGGTGTTATCTCCCCAAACCGGAGTAACTGCGCAGGTCGCAACACGACCCTCTCGCTGTGCTCCGGTCGGTTGTTGAAGGCTTTCTTCCGAAACGGGACCGGCTCTACCCCCCCAGAGCCGGACCGGTTGGCGACCCCCGCTCTCTCCCCCCCGGCGGGGGTCGCCCTTTTCTTCGAGCGCCCTCTGCCCCGGCGGCATGACCTCCCGACCTCCCGACCTCCCGGCCGACGACCGGTTATCCACAGGCTCTCCCTGTCGGCAAGGGTTATCCACAGTGCGGCGTTCGGTTTCCCCTGATGGGGAGGTCGTCGCGGAAAGTGGAGCCCCCGCACCCCAGGGAGGCATCCGTGGACCGTCCGCTGATCATCACCGAAGACCACGATCTGCTCGACGACCTGCTTCGTGTAGCCGCCGCGGCCGGAGCCGAGCTCGACGTCGCCCACGTGCCCGCGCACGCCCGGCCCTATTGGAACCGTGCTCCGCTGGTCGTCGTCGGGGGCGACGTGGCCGACGCCCTGGCCGCGACCGGTCCGCCACCTCGCTCCCGTGTCTTCCTGGCCACCCACACCTCCGAAGATCCCGACACATGGCGCAAGTGCGTCGCGGTCGGCGCTCAGGGCGTGCTGGAGTTGCCCGCCGCGGAGCGACAGCTGGTCGACGAGTTCGCCGACGCCGTCGAGCCGCCCGCGACACCCGGCTCCGTGGTGTGTGTCGCGGGAGGGCGGGGAGGAGCGGGAGCCAGCGTCCTGGCGGGTTCGCTGGCGATGGCCGCGTCCCGGCGGCGCATCCGCACCCTCCTCGTCGACGCCGATCCGCTCGGCGGAGGTCTCGACCTCCTCCTCGGCCAGGAGGAGTCCGACGGGGCGCGCTGGTCGGACCTGGTCGCCCGTGAGGGCAGGGTGAGCCATACCGCGCTCCAGGCGGCCCTGCCGACCTTCGCCGGGCTGACCCTGCTCTCCTTTCACCGGGGCGAGGTCGATCCGATCCCGGCCGAGGCGATGCGCTCGGTTCTTGAGGCGGGCCGCAGGGGCTTCGACCTGGTCGTCGTCGACCTGCCGCGCCACCTCGACGAGGCCGCTGTGGAGGCGCTCGGACGAGCCGCCACGACCCTTCTGGTCGTCACCGCAGACGTGCGCGGCGTGCTCGCCGCAGCCCAGGTGCTCGCCGGGCTGCGCGGGCACACGGGTGAGGTGCGGGCCGTCGTGCGCAGCGGGGTCCTGAACGACGACGTGGTGGCGGCCTCGCTCGGCATCCCGCACGGCGGCAGCCTCCCCGACCAGCCTCGTCTGGCCGCCGCGCTCGAGCGGGGGGACGTCCCCCCGCTCGGCCGCCGCACCTCTCTCGGGCGGTTCTGCTTCGCGTTCCTGCACGAGTTGTTCGGGCCGGACGCGTGAAGCGGGCCGACACAGCCGTGACGGTCTCGCCGGAGCTGGTGGAGGCGGTCCGCGTACGACTGGCTCGAACGGGCGTCGAGCCCAGTGCCGCGCACGTCGCGGTCGCGCTGCGAGCCGAGCGGGCGATGCTCGGTGACGCGGAGATCCTGGCGGTGGCCCGGGTCCTGTGCGCCGATCTCATCGGGGCCGGTCCTCTGGAGCCGTTGCTGGCCGAGGCCGAGGTCACCGATGTGCTGGTGAACGGCCCACGCGAGGTGTGGGTCGACGACGGCGGTGGGCTACGCCTGACGTCGATCGTCTTCCCGAGCGAAGACGCTCTCCGGCGGCTGGCGCAGCGCCTCGCCTCCGCCGCGGGCAGGCGCCTCGACGACGCGTGCCCGTACGTCGACGCACGTCTCGCCGGAGGTGTCCGGCTGCACGCCGTCCTTCCGCCCGTGGCGCCCAACGGCACCTGCCTCTCCCTGCGGCTCCCGCCCAGACGCACCTTCACCCTTACCGACCTGGTCGAAGCGGGCGCGATCAGGGCCGACAGCGTCTCCGTTCTCACGGCGGTGATCGAGTCGAGGCTCGCCTTCCTGGTCACGGGCGGTACGGGTACGGGCAAGCCGAAGCACTACTTGTGACACCATTAAACCATGAGCGAGTACATCCCCCAACGAGCCGTCATCTTGTGCCGAATCAGCGACGCCCGCGACGAGGACACGACCGGAGTCGACGACCAGGAGCGGCACTGTCGTGGAGTGGCCGACCGCCTCGGCTGGAAGGTCTGGAAGGTCGTCGTCGAGAACGACGTGTCCGCCTACAAGCGACGGAAGGTCCAGCTCCCCGATGGCACCCACGGCCTGCGGACCGTCCGGCCCGGCCTGCGCAACGCGATCACGTGGCTGTCGACCGGCGAGGCCGACGGGCTGATCGCCTACGACCTTGACCGGGCAGCCCGCGATCCCCGCGACCTTGAGGACCTGATTGACGCCGTCGAGATGCGCAAGCCACGGCCGCCGGTGGCGTCGGTTACCGGGTCACTGCGGCTCGCGAACGACGCCGATATCACCATGGCGCGGGTCATGGTAGCTGTAGCCAACAAGGCCTCCCGGGACACGGGCCGCCGGGTCTCAAACGCTCGCCTGCGCATGGCGACCAACGGTGAGTACGGCGGCGGGATCCGCCCATTCGGCTTCCTGAAGGACGGCGTCACCGTGGAGCCGGCCGAAGCGGCCGAGATCGTCAAGGCGACGGACGCCCTCCTCGCAGGGGCGAGCCTCCGTTCCGCCGTCCGCACGATCAACGCTGCGGGTGTCAGGACGTCGCGTGGCAAGGAGTGGAGCACGGTCGAGCTGAGGGACGTGCTCCTGCGTGCCAGGAACGCTGGTCTCGCCGTCCACAAGGGCGAGGTGGTAGGCCAGGCCTCCTGGCCCGCGATCGTCCCTGAAGAGTCCTGGCGGGCAGTCGTCGCGCTGCTGAGCGACCCCGCACGCAAGACGTCGCCGAGCAACCGGGCGCGGTGGCTCGGGTCCGGCATCTACATCTGCGGGGGGTGCGGGGAGACCGTTATCTGCTCTCGCTCCAGCCAGGCCCGGAACCCGTGCTACCGGTGCCGCCCGCCACGTGGAGGGTCCCAGCGTCCGGGCAACCATGTCACACGAACTGCGGCACCGCTGGACGCGTTCGTGGAGGAACTGGTCATCGAACGGTTGTCCCGGTCTGACGCGGTTGAACTGCCCCTGCAGGACCGGGGGGAGGACGTTGCCCCTCTGCACGTCGAAGCTGTCACGCTGCGGGCCCGGCTCGACGAGCTGTCGACGCTGCACGCTGACGGGGCGATCGACGCCCGCCAGCTCGTGACGGGCAGCACGCGGCTCCGCAGCCAGCTCAAGGAGGTCGAGAACCGGATCACCGCAGCGAGTCAGGGGAGCGTCTTCGCCGGGGTCGTTGGCACGGAGGACCCACGGGCCACGTGGAAGGGGCTGGACCTCGGCCGGAAGCGCGCCATCCTCGACGCATTGATGACCGTGACGATCCTTCCGGCCCGTCACGGGCGGGCTTCTGACGGCAGCTACTTCGACCCCGCCTCGGTGAGGATCGAACCGAAGCGGTGACCAGGAGGCCGAGGGAGGAGGCGCAAGCGCCCCTGTCGGCCTCCTCCCGCATGGCTCAGCGGGGCTCAGGCGGCGTTGCGGGTGCTCTCCGGCTCAGCAGCGGCCGGAACCGCGCCGCGCATCAGGATCGAGATGCGGGCCTTCTGCTCGGCCGTGAGCGGCGGAAAGCCATCGACGATTTCGCGGACGAGTGCCGCGTACTTGTACTCGTTCACCTCGGCCCTCACAGGTTCGACCTGCTTCTGTCTCGTGCGTTCTCTCACGGGTTCAAGGATTCCGGCCGGGGCGAATGGGCGCCAGTTACGACATAACTAGACCCTTTTGCGACTTTCGTTGAGTTGGGATGTGGTAGCCAGGCCATGTGGAGCCGTGATAGGGCTACTCCGAGACGGCTACGACACCATGGGGGCGCGTTTTACCGAAGCCTCCAGAACGCCCCAGGGTCGCCCTGTAGCCGCTTGGCGAGAATCCCGAGGGCGGTAATTGATAGGGCTGGAGAGCGACTCTCAGGGCCGTGTGGAGGCTAATGCGGCCGAAGGTCGAGGAAGCGGCCGAGGGTATCCATTCCCGCGATTAATTGGCCGGAGGTCGTGTCATTGGCCGAGGGTGTCCGTCCCTGATTTCCTGCATCCTCCAGCCTGCGGGTTCGGTGTGTGCCCCTTCAGTGTGCGAGCGCGGAGCGCGCGCACCCGTAGTACGAAGTACTACGGTCTACCCCTCTAATGACCTCTTCTTTTGGGGAGCCTCCGTGCACCCCACCCGGAGTCCTGGTGCACCCCCCCTGGAGTCTTCGGGCACCCCCTCCACTTTGACCGGGAGCCCTCGAGCATCCTCGCGCGTCGGAAATCCCAACTGGAAATCGGCTACGCGCTACTCGCCCCGCCTCTGGTGACCAGGAATTGCTACCGGATAGGGCCATCCTGGTACCGTGTAATTGCGGCATAAGCCATGAAATCAAAAAGGCCCGCGAGTGCGGTAACACTCCGGGCCGGTGAGACGAAGGATTGGGCTTCATCTATGGACAGTGTAGCAGGTCAGAGGGATATTGAGCGATTCGCACAGGCTAACATTCGCGTCGCACTCTCGGACCATTTAACAGCTTTCGACTGCCTCATGTACTGGTATTTCCAGTCGAACATGGACTACTACAACGGCCTTACGAAGCCGTTCAAGCGCGCCGATCTCATGGACGTTTTCGGCGTGAGCGTAGACACCATCAAGCGGTCCCTGAAGCGCCTCAGCTCCTCGGGCTGGATCAGCCTGGAAGACCTCGGTCACGAAGGCCAGCGGCCAACCCTCCACGACTGGCCGTCCGCTGAGGACACGTTCCACGGCATCAGGGATACGAAGTTCGCCAAGTACCTGGATGGCAAGGGCTGGGCGCGGCTCTCCCGCGAAATCATGTTCAGCGGCCTGTCGCCCCGCCAGATCCGGATCTGGGTCGTCCTGATGATCCTCAAGGGGCACGACAAGAACCGGCCGGAGAGCTTCGGGTGGGCCTACATCACGCACGCCGAGCTGGTCGCGTTGATCCGCGATCCCGGAACCAAGCTGCACCCCAAGACAGTCGGATCAGACACCGAGCAGCTGGAGGAACGCGGCCTCGTCGAGATCGACGAGTACGCCGTCCACGGCCGGATGAACCGCTACCGGCCGACTGACCGGCTCCACATCATCATGGTGGAGGTCGAGCCCGAGGCCGAGCAGGAAGAAACCGCCGAGATCATCGACTACATGCCCGGCTCGGAGCACATCCGCATCTGCCTCGAACTCCTCGACCGCTGGGTCAGTGGAACGATCGGCGAGGACTGGCGGGATCACGAATACGAGCGGGGCGAGGAGTATGACGAGGTTCTCGACGCCATCGAGAAGGCGCTCGAGGAAATGGGCGATCCGGCGATTGTCCGCATCCGGATCAACACCGGCCTGAAGACCTACGGGCCCGGCTACCCACTCGACTTCATCAGCAAGGTCCTGGACTTCAACGCCGACCCGCTCAGCGATGAGGAACTGACCAAGCTCCTGGACCACATCGACAGCCGGAGCCACTGAAAGGACACCAGCCGAGGACTCCGACATGCCAGCCTTCCCGGCCGTGCCGTACTCGGCAGTCACGTTCCCCGATGACGAGTGCCTGATCGTGCCCATGCGCCTGGCGGAAGGGCTGTGTACCGCCGGGACCGTCCTGCTCTGGCTGCTGCTGGTCCGACTCGACGAGAGGCACCCCGAGGTCGAGGTGTCCATGGCGCAGCTGGAGCGGCACACTGGCTGGACCCGCGCGGAAATCGGGGAGCATGCGCGGGCACTGGCCGCCGACGACTGGGTGAAGATCGGCAGGGGAAGCGTGCCCGTGGCCTACGTCTACCGGCTCCAGCGCAGGCCGACCGTCACCCAGATCAGGGAGTGGGCTGAGGACCTACGCGAGCCGAGGCGAAATGCCCCGTCCGTCCCCGTCCCGCTCAGCCCGCAGACCCACAGCCTCACGCGGCGTTCTGGCTCGGGCGGGTAGCTGACCCGCTACCCCCGCAGTAAATCGGGCGAGCGACGGATGCCCGATGCTCTCGACCACCCCATCGGACCCATACCGCGAGGCCTTCCCCGGCTCTCCGTGTCGTCCGGCAGCCCAGTCTCTCCGCACCGGCTCGGATTTTCTGGCCTGACGTCCTCGATCAGGACCACCGCGGATTGCCTTTCCGCAGGTCAAAAATAGTGCCGTATTTTCCTGGACCTCAGCCGGCGAAAATCGGCGAGGGTCTGGCCCGGGTCCTCTTCCACCCCCTACAGCGACACCCTCACGTCACGTGCCGCCTGGTGCCTACCGTGACCGTCGACCCCGTGCCCTGGTCCTCGTCGACCAGTTCGGCACCGTGCCGCCAACTCTCTGCCGTCGACCAACTGTCCCAGGCCCTCGGACACCTGACTCAGCGGTCGGGCTCAGATGGAGGCTCCTCGAACACGGCTCGGACTCGCTCGACAAATCGGGTGCCCCTCACCCAATTTCGGCGGACAAAGGGCCCAAGTACACCCTCCTCCTGAGCGATGCGGTGTGTGGCCAGAATCTGGGCGCGGGTATAGCGGCGACGCGTACCGCGTGGGTCATCGCTGGTGGAGCGGTTCTTGGTGGCAGGAAGGATGCCATCCCGCTCCCACTGACGAATGGTGTCAGGCCTGCGGTTCAGAACGGCGGCCAGCACCCCGATGGGGAAGAGGTCGAAGTCCCTGCCACGCTCCGAGACATAAGGCCTATAGCCTCGCAGCGGATTCGCCGGAGGCTGCGGATCGGGCGGAGGCTTCCGAGCAGGCGCAGCGGAGCCCGTCGGCTTGTCGTCGGCGCGCTCTTGTCGCTGAAAATCCGGCTGGTCGAGGCGAGGGCGACTGTTCCGCAGGGCAAAGCGGATGACATCACCCTGGCGGGCCCGGAGGTTGCCCCCGCCGATGTCGAAAAGATCAAGGCCGTGCTCCCGGGCGAAGCCGAGGACCCAGTCGTTGTCGACGTCGAGGTGGTCAGCGATCCTCTCGACGCTCCACAGGGGGTCTTCTCCAGGCGGGCACATGTCCGCCATCCTGGCGTACTACACGGGGCGATCCCTGCCACTTACCGGCAGCCGTCGACCAACTACGCCAAGTCCCCGGCCCCCTGTCGGTCGGGCCTTGGGTGCAGTCGGGCGCCGAGGGGGCCGGAACAGTGGCCGTGTCCGGCCGACTCGCCTGGTTCGTCAGGAGACGCGGTGGAACGAGAACTCGGTGCCCTTTTTGTCTGCGGGGATCAGCTGGTACACCGTCACGCCGCAGGCGTCGCATGAAACTGGGTTCCAGCCGAGTAGGGCAATGAGGTTCTCGCATTCGGAGCATTGAACGGCTGGGGTGTCGCATTGGTCGCAGCTGCCGCCCGTTATGGGGGAGCCGTCACCTTCCACATCAGGCCGCTCTGCTAGGTCGACTGAGCCGTGCTCGCAGTTGTCGGTCGGGCAGCTGTGCCACGGTGGTTCGTATTCGTCGTCCATGAGTCATGGCTATCAGGCCTGCGCGGGGTCGGGGTAGCCGGTTTCAGGATCGTCCCCTCTAGGCAAGCCTGCGACCGACGTACCCGGCGGGCGGCCGACGGCACCGCGTACGTCACCTGTACGTGAAATCGGTGACGTACCAACCCTCGGCGCCCTGGCGTCACGACTCAACCCGGGTTCGCCTCGGTAGTCCGGTTGGATGAGCTGCTGACAAACCCCGCAGACGTGCTCCACTCCCGAGCACCACCTCCGGCTTGGTCCTCCGCCCGCGCTTCAGATGTAGCCCTCCGTGTGTGAATTCCCCTGTCGGCAAGCCGATCGTCGGGCAAAGTGGGCGTCATGCGGCGCTTCCCCCAATTCGTCCGGCGACTCCGCCGCCAGCCCGTTCTTGAGACAAAATCAGCCAAGCTACTGCCGATCGGCTGGGCCTTAACCCTCACCCTGGCGCTTGCTGTGACGGCGACAGGGCTGCTGTTATTCGGCGCGTTAGCCTGGCTTGGGCTCCCTGCTGCCACCGGTAAGCGGCCAACCGTCGCCGAGTTCCTCGACACGTTGAAGATCGTGCTTGCGGTCATCGGCGGAATCGGCGGCGTAGTGGCCTTGGTCGTCGCCTACCGCAAACAGCGCATCAGCGAGGAGGAGAACCATCGGGCCCGAGAAACCGCTCGGCGTGAGGACGTCAAGCTGTATGTCGACCGCTTCGACAAGGCCTCAGGCAAGCTGGGGGACGCCTCCGCCGCCGTCCGACTGGCTGCCGTTCACGCCCTGGCCTCCCTCGCCGACGATTGGTCCGGAGGCCGTCAGATGTGCATCGACGTGCTTTGCGCCTACCTTCGCATGCCACTCGAACCCGACGCTGACCAGGACCCTGCAGGGCTGGCCACCTGGCGGGCCATGCGAGAAGTACGCGCCACGATCCTGCGCCTCATAGGTGCGCACCTGCACCGTGACGCCCCTATCTCCTGGGCTGGGGCCGACCTCGACTTCACCGGCGTTGTCTTCGACCAGGGCGCAGATTTCAAACATGCGGTGTTCTCGGGCGGCCAGGTCTCGTTCGCTGACGCGGTGTTCTCGGGCGACACGGTCTGGTTCACCGACGCAGCGTTCTCGGGCGGCCAGGTCTCGTTCTTCGGTGCGAAGTTCTCAGGTGAAATGATCTGGTTCACCGGTGCCGAGTTCTCGGGCGGCACGGTCTCGTTCGATGATGCTGAGTTCTCCGGTAGGGCGATCTCGTTCGGCGATGCCGAGTTCTCGGGCGGCGAGGTCTCGTTCACCGACGCGGTGTTCTCGAGCATCGGCATGGTCTGGTTCGGGCGCGCGAAGTTTGCGGGTGGCGAGGTCTCGTTCACCAACGCAGCGTTCTCGGGCGGCACGGTCTTGTTCACCGACGCAGCGTTCTCGGGCGGCCAGGTCTCGTTCTTCGGTGCGAAGTTCTCGGGCGGCAAGGCCTCGTTCTCCGGTGTGGAGTTCTCAGGCGGCGAGGTCTGGTTCAGACACACGGAGTTCTCGGGCGGCGAGGTCGTGTTCAGCGATGCGGGGTTCTCGGGCGGCGAGGTCGTGTTCAGCGATGCGGGGTTCTCGGGTGGCAAGGTCGTGTTCAGCGATGCGAAGTTTGCGGGTGGCGAGGTTGATCTCACAGCTGTTGCTGACTGGTCCTGCCCACCTATCGGGCTTCCTGACACGGCGGAGGGGCTACGACTCCCAGGGCAGCCCACAGCGCAACCAACTGATGAAGCTGGAGGCCAGTCGGCGAGCGGCGATCTGAACAGGGCTTCTGGCGCCAATGCCACCGGAGCGGTATGAGCCGCGCGACTTGGATGCTCTAGACGAAGGCTCGGCGGTTCTGCTGCCAGGGAGAGGCGATGAAACAGTCCTGGAACGTGCCGAATGACTTCTGGGTGATGCAACGACGAGCCCGTTGGCTGCGGACCCTGCGGGTGACCATCCAGGGTGAGCCCGAGCAAAAAGGAGCCAGGGGACGGCGGTCGGCAGTCGATTTCCAGCAGCAGGTCATCGACCAGATGGCTGTAGCTGGGCGGCGTGCCTTCACTGGGCCCGTTGCGCTGGACCTGTTCTTCAAGACCAGCCGCAAGAATCCGCCGGCGATCCATCGCGTCGCCAAGCACGTGCTCGACCTGCTCGGTCCAGCCGATTCGGCGGTCCGGCCGCGCCGAAGCAGTGTGCTGTACCGCGACGACCGGCAGGTCAAGTTCTTGTACGTGGACCTGGACCAGGCGTGGAACCGTGACGAATTACGAGCCTTGGATCCGGCGTCGGCGAACCCATCGGACATCTGGGCCCCACCTGCTCCTCGGTCCAGCCAGCAGCTGCTCCCCCCCAACCCCACGGAACCGACGAGTGACGGTGAGGGTTTGCGTCCCCGTATCGTCCGGTCCCATGAACCCGGCGGGCGGACGATGCTTATGGCTCGCCCCGGCCGGGACGTCATCGCCGATCTCATCTTGGCGAACCGGCTCAGGCATATCCGAGATGACGAGGATGACGAGGACTCCAGTCCTTTCGTCGCCCCCGACCTCCCCGACGACTTCGAGGACCCCCCAGACGATCCCACGATGTTTGGCGACGAGGACGCGGAGCTGTGGGCGTACATCGAACGTTCCAGCCGATTCTGGTGGCTGACACGGTTTCAGGAGGCGGTCCTGAGCCAGATTGACGCAGCGCTCTGCGCTGGCTTGTGCATGTACTTCGACGGCCTGTCCCAGACGACGCCGCCTGGTTGCCCTGAGCCGTATCGCAGCAACTTCGACCGTCTCCTCTCCGACTCGCGGACTATGAGTCGGCGGCAGCTTCTGGCACACCCGCTGACGCTGTCACTCCCCGGGCTTCCCCGAAACGGCCGCGAAGGCGAGGAGTTCAAATCGGCTCTCCGGCAGCGCATGGAGGAGTTCAAGGCGCGGCGCCCAATATTCAACTTCCTGACCGTCCCGGTGAAGATGACCTTCCTGGTCGTGCCTCCCGAGCAGGGCAAGGACCTCGACAACATCGCCCTGACGGCCGTACCTATCGCGCATGAGGTGCTCAGACCCCACATCGAGCCGCATCTGCTGGCTCCCCAGCCTCTCGATGATGAATCCGCTAGATGGTGGGCGGAGGCGCTTCGGCGGCTGCGGTCGCTCAACGCGAACAGCGTGACCGCCTACCAGGTGATCGAGCTGCCCCGATCCCCCCAGGACCCGCCGGAAGGGGTTCTTCGGCTAGCGCTCGGAGTGGCTTCGCGCCGCAGCTGGTGGGACCAAACGGCGGACTACGTCAACAAACGGATCGACACGGCTGATGATGTCGCGGATTGGGACCTGCACCTCTGGTAGAGGCTAGGCGTAAGTGGCGGCTGACATGGGGCTCCTGCGGGTCGAGGATGTGGTGGTACAGCGTTCCCACGCTCACCCCCAGCAGCCTGGTGATCGGGTGCGGGTGCCCGACGCCGTTAGCGTCGGGCACTGGCACGCCGCGCCCAGCGCGGTCACATCGCGGTATCGAGCCCGTACCACGGGTTACGCCTGCGCCGCTGCTCCGCATGCATGACGCGGGCCTGGGCGGTGCCGAGCCGCCGACACGCCTCGTCCCGGCGGCGGAGCTGTTCGGCCATGTGCGGCGCACCGAGCCGGTCCCACGCCGCCAGCCACTTCACCGCGCTCGGCTCCGGCACGCCGCATATGTCGACGATGACCTCCACCGTCTCGCGGTGCAGACTGCGTCTTCCGCCCAGCTGGGCTCCCACGGTGGACCGCCGCAGGCTCCCGCCACGGTCGTTGACCTCGTCGACCAGAGCGCGCTGCGACAGGCGCTGGGTGGCCAGCAGATTACGCAGTCCCTGAAGCAGGTCGGGGTAGTCGCGGAAGTGCGGCGGTTCGCCGTTGTTGTCCCGGATGCGCTGCGCGCCCACGGCGGCGGAGGCGGCTCTCCATCGGAGACGGAACTCCTCCTTATCGAGGCCGAGCACTTTTACCAGGACGTCCACCGTGGCGAACGGGGGCAGGACGCGCCCCGACAACGCCCGCGACACCGTGCTCTGCGAGAGGTTGGCTTTCGTCGCCAGCTGGTTCTGCTTCCACTTCAGCTCCTTCAGCCGCCCCTTCAGCGGTGTGATCAACGCGGCCACCCTCCTCTTGGCCTCGCTGTTCCTGGTGATGTCGATCACGGTCCATGTCATCGGCGCTGGATTCCTCCTCGCTCGCTGCAGGTCGGGATGACCTGCGGTGATGGCAGGAGCATGGGGTCGTCGGCCTGCGATGTCCAGCCGTAAATGATCGACTTGCGCCGCTGGCTACGAACAACGCTTTTGCTCAGCTCGCGGTCAGGCGTCGGCGCAGCTCGACGCCGGGGTACCGGCGATTCACCGTCTTTTCCATGATCTTTATGCACTCTTCGATTCTGACTCCTGATAAACTTTCTTCTCAAGAGCTAGAAACGGCCCCAAGGAGCACTCTGTGACCGACCTCCTCCCCGCCCCCGTCGCTCCGGCCGTCGCCCCCGTTGCCCAGCCCGTTCACTCGGCCGCCGACTTCGCGGTGAGCGACGCGGCCAGGGAGGCCGTCCTGGCGGGCATCCCCGCATCGACCCGGCGCGCGTACGCCGCCGACTGGTCAGCCTTCACTGCCTGGTGCGCCCGGCACGGTCGCCTCCCGCTCCCGGCGACGGCCGAGACCATCACTGAGTACGTCACGCACCTGACGGCGACTCCGTCGGCGAAGACCGGCCGCCCGCTGGCGCCTTCCAGCATCGAGCGGGCCCTGGCCGCCATCCGGACGATGCACAACGCTGCCGACGCTGTCCCGCCGCAGACCAAGGCCGCGCGTAAGGTCCTGTCCGGTTACCGCGAGCGCCTGGCCCTGGCGAAGGATCCGGCCGCTCGCACGCGTAAGGCCGACGCGGCTGTGCCGGATGTCCTGCGCGCGATGCTGACTGCCGTCGACCGCTCGACCCTGGCGGGGAAGAGGGACGCCGTGGCGCTGCTGCTCGGGTACGCCTGCGCCGCCCGCGTCTCCGAGCTGGTGGCTCTGGACATCGCCGACGTCTGCGAGAAGTCCGAGGGCCTCGAAGTCACCATCTACCGGCGGAAGATCAAGACGTTCACCGAGGTGGCCGTGCCGTACGGCCGCATCCCCGCCAGCTGCCCCGTCCGCGCGGTGCGCGATCTCCTGGCCGCCATGGCCGAGGCCGACCGCACGTCGGGCCCGCTCCTGGTGCGCGTCGACCGGCACGGCCGGATTGCCCCGCCGATGATGCGCAAAGGTCTGCCCATCGGCGACCCGCACGGGCGCATGACCGCCGAGGCCTGCGGGGAGATCATCGGCAGGATCGCTGCGGCCGCCGGGCTGGAAGGCCGCTGGACCGGTCATAGCCTGCGGCGCGGCTTCGCCACGGCCGCCCGCCGCGAGGGCGCCAACCTGGAGAGGATCGGCCGTCACGGTGGCTGGAAGGACGGCTCCACGGCCCTGCTCGGCTACCTGGAGGAGGGGGACAAGTGGAAGGAGAACCCCGTGGCGGGACTCTGACCGACCGCAGAAGAGCGCCCGTTCCTTGATGAGGGGGCGGGCGCTCCGTCATTCGTGGGTCAGGCTCGCTTCCAACGCCACTGCCCGTTGGGGTACACCGAGCACTTGTATCGCCGGTTGGTGACCTTCGCGGTGCCGAACTTGTTGCGGGCCGCAGCGGGGCAGTAGGCGCCGGGCGTAACGCATTTCCAGGTCTGGCCAGCACGCCGGTACTGACATGCGGCCGACAACGACACGGCAGGCGCGGACGCGACGACAGCCGATGCTGCGGCAGGCAGGGTGACGGAGACGGGCGCGACGAGCGCAGAACCGACCAGGGCGACGGAGGCGAGCAGGCGTCTGAACAAGGAGGGAGCTCCCAGAGCAGGGGATGGGGTCGCCTGTGAGACGGCTAGTCGTCGGCCCCAGTTGTCTGGGCGGAGCCGTTTCGTTGGGGTACCAGGTGGCCACGACCCCCGCCGGGCTAGCGCCAACCTGGAGAGAATCGGCCGTCACCGGGCTGTAGTCGTCCGACCTCGACGGCCGCCAGGAGCGCCTGCCCTCCCGACAAAAGGCACCCCACCCACCGTTAAGTCGCCCTCCCACAAGGCCTCCGGTCTGGGTTTCCGCGTAGCTGACGGCCCCCTGCGCGGGACAGTGGCCGATTCCGGAGTGGTAGTCGAGGGCAATTCCCGGCATTATCAATTGATTGATCGTGGCCAATACAATGAGCGTATGAGGCAAATCCGTGTATCGCCGGAGCGGTTCAGGCAGCTCCGGGAAAATGTAGGCATGAGCGCTCGCGCTCTGGCTCGTCTCATCGGTACGAGCCCTCAGCAAATCTGGCGCCTGGATTCCGGGCGATCCACCAGCATCAATTTCCTCGTCCGCCTGGTGCCGGTGTTCAGCGAGGATTCCGTAGCTGATGCCATCGTGGACCAGGGGCAACGTGCCCGGTTCGTCGAGCACTGCGCCCACCTGCGCACCCTGATTACGATCTAAACGCCCCAGTCGGGACGGCTCGAAAGACCCTCTGAGAAACACCTGTGGCTAACTCGAAAAAATAATCGGACACGATTCGCGCTCTGTCGTCCCTCCTGGTCAACACGACAGGAGAAAGAGAAATGAGCCGCAAGCGACCCGCTGTAGACGCGCGAGTCACCCGGTACCTCCGGGACAATTCCTCGGCTACCCCTAAGGCCATTCGGCGGTTCGCCGAGAAAATCGTGGTGCTCGAAAATGGCTGCTGGCGCTGGACAGGCGCGACTAATGCCCGGCGCTCCGGTGGACCGCGTGGTCTGTTCTGGGCCGGGACCAGGTTCCAGACCGCCTACAGGTGGGCCTGGGAGGCCATCAACGGCCTGGTGCCCGAAGGCCTGGAACTCGATCACTACGGGTACCCGGACGACGGCTGTATCGGCCCGCTGTGCGCCCACCCGGACCACGTCAGGCCGGTGACGCACCGCGAGAACGTGCTACGCGGCAATGGCCCGAGCGCGCGGAACGCCCGGAAAACGGCCTGCCCCAAGGGCCACCCGTACGACCGCGTAACCGCCCGAGGCTGGCGTCAGTGCTCCATCTGCACGGCCGCCCAGGCCCGCACGCGTTACGAGGCCACCAGGCCCCTGCATGACCTGACCGTGTCGACCATCTCCGCATCCGGCCGTCCGGCCGACTGATTCCTCAGGAGTACCTCATGATCAATTGGAACCACATCAGCGGCATCTCTGCCGCCCGCCGTGCGCGTGTCGCGAGCGTCGGCGATGCCCTCCATGGCTTCGCCGCTCACTTGGCTGGCGATGGCGAGGACGGCGTCAACGAGCCGCACTGGCCGGGCATTCACCAGCCACCTGTAGCGCGCCCTCGGCCGACCCTGGGCCCCATTCCGCCCGTGGGTAGTTCCCGGCCGTTGGTGGCCGCCACGGCGCCGCCTAGAGCTGGTTACGCGACGTTCCGGGGTGGGGCCATCGGCCACACGGTCCCGGCCGTCCAGGCCTCGCCGATCACCGGGATGACGGTGTAAAACGGCAGGTCCTGGAGCGTCTCGGACTGCTCCTGTGCGACATGAGCGGCGCCCCCGTCCAACGCTCATTCGCCACTCGGGCTCTCGAGGCCCTGGCGCTCGTCATCAACGGCCCTATCGCGTGACTCGGTCTGGTCGAGTCCTCGCCTCGCGGCGCCAAGTAGTTACTAGGTGGCTGGATCCGCATGTGGACGAAACGCGGATCTCCCCGTCCCTGTAGTTGGGATCCAGCCACCGCGAACGCGGAACGAGGTCCCAACTCAGGTCGGCCCCGCACAGGGGCCACCGCGGTTTGTCATACATGTCTCTGACCTGCGAAAACTTACGTGTGGACGGTTTGCCGGCCCGCCTCAGTCGCAGGGGTGCGTATTAAGTATGTTCAGGCCGGTGCGGCCGGGTCCGCCTCGGGTTCGTCCTCGACCGCGACGAACGTTCCCTTGGCGGGCAGAGTCACGACGAGTCCCCGGTCTCGCAGCTCCTCGACGGCCCTTCGGGCGGTGCCGAGCGCTACGCCGTACTCCTCGGCCAGGGCGCGTTCTCCGGGTAGGCGGGATCCGGGGCGGAGGTCACCGGCGGCGATGCGCAGGGCGATGTGGTCGGCCATCTGGGCGTAGACGTACGCCATGTCCGACGGGTTGAAGTCGGGGACTTCCTGCGCATCTGCCATAGCACTCAACGTAGAACGGCCTTGAGCTGCATAAATGTGTGGGTAGCGGTCTACCGCTGTACACCGCTCTATACCGCGTCATAGCCTGCGAGCATGGAAGGCGAAACCGGCGACGAGCCGAAGATCCTGGGCTACGAGGTCGCGCACACTGACGTTGGCTGGGAGGCGAAGTATCTCGGCCTGTTGACCGATAAGGCATTCGCGAACGGGTGCGAGCGGGTCCTGGTCGACGAGAACCTAGCCCGGCTGAGAATCCGAGCCGTGAAAAACCGGATCAAAGCGTGGTCCTGGGAGTACGAGCCGCCCGAGGACGACGTACCGGCATGAGTTCGTCCGCCTCGGCCGGATGCCGTGTGGTCGTCGACTCCCTGTTCTTCAGCCACACTTTCACCCAGTCGGCCCGAAGGCTCGTCGGCAACACCGGTTACGTGCTCTGGCTCATCACGCGAGGCTCGTCTACCTACGCCCTGGTCGAGATGGACGACGCCGTGCCTGGGTTTCCGGGCCAACGGCGGTGGACGATTCACACGGCCGATCTCACGGTGATCTCGTACCCATCGCGGGCGCGTGCCGAGCCGGTGTTCTACGTGGTCGGCTTCGAGAACTTCCCCGTCGTCCTCAAGGCTAATCGAGGGATCCGGCACGCGGTGCCCGGTAACCGCGCCGACCGCGATATCACCGAGGCGATCTGCGGGCTGGACGTCAGACCGGTCGACTCCTCGGGCATCGGCAGGATCGCGTTCGACTCGGGTTCCTCGCTGGCCTGTTCCGGTTGCGTGGCAAACCTCTCCGTCCGGCACCCCGAGGGCGACCCCGAAACCGGCGCCTCGGCAGGGTAGCGAGCACCGGGGATGTGTAACTGCCTGCGGCGGTTGGCCCACGGATATACGCTCTTCGCAATGTCCGTGTGGTTACGGCCTGGGCATCGGCGTTCGAGCTGTTTCGGAGCACTTTCCGAGGGAGCGAATTAGAGGTAGCCGCCTCTCGTCGATGCTTCCTGACGTTGCTTTCCCTCACGGCCATCTCGACCCGGGTGGCTCCCGGTAGGCAACCCGTTCCATCCCTAATCACGCCTTGCCAGAGGAACACCCGTTGCTGCGCCCGCAGCGTCGGTTGGTCATCGAAGCAAAGGACCAACGTGAAAGGGTTCCCCCAGTGGCTGCGCGTTCTCGTGGCAGCCCTGATCGCTCTACCCCTGCTGGTGCTCGTCCTGGCGCTGTTTCCGGGGCTGCTCTTCTGGCCGTTCCTACCGAAGGATCGCCAGGACTGGGTCCTCGAAGTGCTTGACCGCCTCGTGAAGTGGATCAGCGCGATGTTCGGTGGCGACCAGGACAGCTGAAGTCCGCAGTGTCCCGCAGGGTCCAGGCCGTACCGTCTGGATCCTGCGGGCGCGATCGAGGTAGCGGACCCGCTACTCGGCCCCGCTACCGTCCTGACCTGCATGGACGTTCTGAGGTAGCGGGTCGCCGGCAAAGTCCGGTGCCCCGAGAAACCGACCCCTGGGAGGGGCTGGAGACACCGAACCCGCCGCTACCTGGCAGTCAGCTCACGGCGCTCAACGGCGGCGTCGATCTCCAGGCGCTTGCACCCCTTCAAGACCCTGCCGTCGGCCTTGACATCCTCGGACGGGACACCGCAGCCCCGCACCAGCGACGAGACCGACTCGGCCGTCAGGTCCCCGTACGCCTCCGGCCGGGTCTCGGCGAGCATCTCGGCCAGCGTCTGCCACTGCAGGCCCGCGCGGCCGGTAGGCCACACGCGGACGACGTCGGCCAGGACATCAAGCCGAGGCTGTTCTTCCTGGCTGGTCTGGACGCGGCCACCGCGCAGCTGCACGGCCCGGTTGAGGATCTTCTTCGCCTCGGCCTCGGAGGGGTAGAACGACCTGACGGCGGAGGGGTCCTTCAGGCCAGTGACCATGCCCCACCCGGCGTCGATCTCCGGCCGGAAAGAGGTACCGGTGATGCCGCGCTTGTAGCTCCCGGTGCCGAGGATCATGTCGTTGGCCACCTGGTCCTGGACGGCCAGGCACCAGCGCATGTTGACGCACCGGGTGATGTTCGGCGGCAGGCTGTCCTTGTCGGGGATCTGGGTGGCGAGAATGACGATGAGCCCCAGGGCGCGACCGCGCTTGATCAGCCGCTCGGCGCCGACGGCGGCATCCTTGTCGGCCAGGAACAGCTCGTGCGCCTCGTCGATGAGGATGACGACCGGGTGCAGGCCGACGCCTGCGGTGGCCAGCTCCGGCGTCACCTTGCCCTCGGGCGCCTTGCCCTCGGCCCGGAATTTCTTGATCCGCTTACCGCGCCGCTCGGCCTCGGCCAGGCCCCACGCGATGATCCCGGCGCCTCCGGCGATGGCCTCATCGTCGACACCGCAGTAGTACTCCGACGCGATCGGCTCGAAGTCGGCGAAGTCGGCGGTGCCCTTGTACTCGGCGATCTTGAATTCCACCGTCGAATCCAGCGCGGCGACCAGGGCCAGGGCGCGGGCGGCATACGACTTGCCCGACCCCGGCATGCCTCCAATCAGCCAGTTCCGGGCGAACAGGGGCGAGGACACCGGGCGCTGGCGCTGGTCGGCGCCGAAGGCCACCGGCTCGAACACCGACGTCCGCGCGCCGTCGGCGAGGATGCCCCACTTCGGCGGGCGCATCTTCGACGCGGGCTGGTAGCCGACCCACAGGTCAAGCTGTCCGGCGTGGTCGGGGCCGGGAATCGGCCAGACCTGGTCGATGGGGAGCCGCAGGGCTGACGAGAGCTTGCCGCGCTTCTCGACCACTGACACGGCTTCCACGCCAGCCGGGAGGTTCACGCGCGCCAGCTGGCCGGGGCCGTCCCGGTGGATCTCGGTCGGGAACGTGATCGCCTTGGGGTCCTTCATCCCGGTGATGCCGAGAACGCACAGGGCTTCCCGGACACGCTCGGCCGTCAGCCGGTGGTACCTGGTCACGGAAACGGCGACCGAGGTAAGGGGCTTGTCCGCCGGGCGGCCGACCTGTGCCAGGCCAAGCGTCAGACCTCCGTAGAGCATCGCCTGAGCCCACCAGGGCAGCAGTACCCACGACGCCGTCCCGATGCCTCCCAGGCCCGCCAGGCCCGCCGCAGTGGCGACCATGCGACGGCGGACCGTCTGGTCTCGCTGCTTGACCAGACGCAGGTAGGCGTCACTGTCCTTGGCGATGACCATGGACCGCCGCAGCGGGCGGGACTCGGCGTCGGTCATCCACTGCCAGGTGCGGCCGACCAGGCGCCCGCCGCCGACCGGCGTCCACCGGATGACCCGCAGGCCGTACACCGGGGAGCGCCAGGCGTGGAAGGCGACACGGTAGGCGACGGTGCCCGCCCACCAGCGCGCCGCAGCGGCCAAGTCGGTACGGGAGCGAGCCCACGCGGGCAGAATCGGCTGACGGGTGACGTCTCGGCCCGTGACCGTGGCGTAGATGGCGACAGAGTCGCCGTCAACGTCCTCGGGAAGATCAACTGGCCTTCCGGTCAGGGTCTCCTCTGCGGTGCTCTCGGCGTCGATCATGGGGCTCTCGTCGACATCCGGGACCACGTGCAGGGTCGGGCGCTCGATCTCGGCAGCAGCCATCTCAGGCACCTCCGGCCGTGCAGAACGGGTGACGAGCGTCGAGGCCGCAGGAGGGGCAGGTGATGCCCTCGGCGACGTCTGCGGCGAGCTTGCGGACGATGTCGTCGAACCGGCGCAGGTGCTCGTAGGCGCCGAAATTCGGGTCGCCCAGGAACTTGGCGGCGTAGGCCGCGACCGCAGCGGGGCCGTAGTCGGTCAGGGCCTCGGTGATCTTGTTCAGCAGCCGGGAGCGCAGCCAGGCCGGGGCCGACCGGTAGTGGTCCGGGAGCAGGCCGAGCACATCCCCAGCCATCCGAGGAAGGTTTTCCCGGTTCGCCGGAGGCGTCGTGACGGCGTCTCGCGCGTTACGGTCCGCAACGACGCCTACGGCGAGAGGAGAAGCAGGGTTTTCGTCGTTGTTCTTCTTCCTGGTCTTCTGGTTGTTGTTCTTCTTAAAGAGGGTGGAAAATCCGTCGTTGGTCGCGACCTGCGACGATGCCTCGTTCTTGCTGGTGGCAGCCTCCGCCGGGTTATCCGTCACAGGGCCGACCTGGGCATCGGCGGTGTTTCCCCTGGTAGCGCCCATTGACGGGTAATCCGTCGTAGGTGCGGGCTGGCCGTGCTCACCAGCGACGGGAATTCCGTCGTTGGTCGCGACCTGCCGGTTTCCGGCCGTCCAGGGGTCCATGAGGATGTAGTCGGTGCTGCCGAGCTTCCCGCTGGCCGCGCGCTGGCGCTCCCGGATGAGGTAGCCGTAGCGCTCCAGCTCCTTGAGGGCGCCGCGTACGGCGTCACGCCCGTCCGGTGCGGCGGCGATGAGGGTCTTCTCCGAGATCCGGAAACCGACCTTGTGGGAGGCCATCCAGGCGAGGACGCCGCGCGCCTTCCAGGTCAGCCGCTTGTCGCGGACCCACCTGTTACTGATCGTCGTGAAGTGATCCGTGGGCAGTTCAGCCCGGCGGATCCCCGGGGTACGGTTGGGCAAGGTTCGCTCCTGGTAAGCGCAGGGGTGGCCCTAGACCCCGGGCCGGTGGTGGTGCACCGACCGGGGTCGCACTGTCTTGGTGGCTTCGTCAGGCCCTCGTGTGAGCTGAGGGCGGGGGCTCAGAGTTCGTCGCGAAGGGTCTGCGCGGTGGCGCGGCTGCAGCCGAGCGCCTTCCGGATGGCCTCCGCCGACGGCTTCGCCGGGAGAGCGCCGTTCGCGATCAGGAGCGTCAGGCTCGTCCGGTGGTCGCCCAGAGAGCGGCCACGCGGAGGGGTAGCCGTCCGGGTCTCCGAGCCTCCATCCGATTGCTGCTCAGCAGGGGCGGAGGGCGAAGGCCGCCGGGTAGCCGGAGGGGTGTACGCGCAAGCCTCCGCGCTGGTGCTCCGGCTGTGGTCCAGCGCCGTGAACGCGGCCAGGATGATCGGGAGAGCGGTCACGATAGCCACGGCCACGACGGGTCCGAGGGTGTGGAGGACCAGAGCGGAGAGGGAGAAATCGTCGGCCACGCCGGGGAGGTGGCGCCAGGCGTTCATACCGAGCGTGAGGGCCAGGAACAGGTACTCGATCCGCGTGAGCGTCTTACTCGCGATGGGTTGGCCGTGGGTGGCCATGTAGGCACGGGCGCCGACGACGACCAGCAGGGCCATGCTCATGAACGGCTCGACGAGCCAGGCGAACACCCATGACGGCGACCAGGCCGGAGCACCCTCGGAGGCGAACACCTGGACACCGGCCGTCGACCAGGCCAGCGCGAGCGTCAGCGACATCATGGCCACGGTGACCAGGAGCTTGCGCATCCGGGAGGCCTGCCAAGCCTTCATCGCCGGGTCCTGGGCCAGCTGGTGAAGGCGTGCGGCCTCGTGTGCAGCTCGGCGACGCTTGCGTACGCGGACGGTGTCCAGCTGCAGCGGGGTGTCGTCGTCCTGCAGCTCGGCCAGCAGCCTGGCCTCGGCCACCTCGGCCCGGAGCTGGCGCACGCGCCGGGTCTCGCCGGTCACGGCCGGGACGTTGGTGGCGGGCTGGGTCACGGGCTCCTGGGCGGCCAGGAATGCCTCGGTCTCGCTGATGAGCGCGGAGACGTCCTCCGGCTCGGGGATGCTACTAATGGTCATGGGTCCACTCCTGGTGTCACAGGCGGGGGTCAAGGCCCCGAGCAGGTGTTCCAGCACCGGCTTGGGGCCGATTCGCGCTAGGTGTGTCTTTTACGCGATATGGGCAAGACGACGCTGCTCTCCGCCCTGCTCTCCCTGGCTCACCCCGGCGAGAGGCTGCTGCTCGTCGAAGACTCGGCGGAGCTGAGACCGCTGCACCCCCACGTCGTCCGCCTTGAGTCGCGCCCGGCCAACCTTGAGGGTGCGGGCGGTGTCGGCCTGCGTGATCTCGTCCGTCAGGCCCTGCGGATGCGCCCCGACCGGCTTGTCGTCGGAGAGGTGCGGGGAGCCGAGGTAGTTGATCTTCTTAATGCTTTGAACACCGGTCATGAGGGAGGTTGCGGCACCCTGCACGCCAACACCGCGACCGATGTGCCACCCCGTCTGGAGGCGCTGGGGTGCGCGGCGGGTCTCAGCCGGGAGGCGGTCCACAGCCAGATCGCCGCCGCCTTGGACGTTGTCGTCCATCTGGTTCGTGACCGTGCCGACGGACGTCGCCGGGTCGCCGAGATCTGCATGCTGGTCCGTCGCCCTTCGGGGCTGGTCGAGGCCGAATCTGCTCTCACCTTCGCTCCGGACGGGCAGGTGACCCCCGGCCCAGGTCTGCCGGCCCTCGCGGCCCGAGCCCCCGGCGTCGCCGATTCATGTCAGGCGGTGTCCGCGTCCTGTCACCGCCGGGAGGCTTCCCCGGACGCGCCGGGTGATCCGGGTGATCCGGGTGATCCGGGTGATCCGGGTGATCCGGGTGATCCGGGTGATCCGGGTGATCCGGGTGATCCGGGCTTTGACGAGCCGAGGGCGTGGTCGGTGCCACGGTCGATGTCACGGCCGGCGACATGATGGCGACCGCCCTGGTCCTCGCCGCTGTGGCGGCGTGGCTGTGGATGGGGGCGGACCTTGGCGCCGCTCGCCTGCGCCGGATGAGGCGGCGCCGCCCGATCGTGCAGGGTTCCCTCCACGAGAGGTTCATCGCGCGGGCACGGCCTTCCAGGCGTGCGGACGCCTGGCGGATCGCGTCGATCGAGCTGTGCCAGGGGCTCTCCGCCGAGCTGGCGGCGGGACGGACGGCGGGCGAGGCGCTGGCGCGGGCCGTGGGGGCGGCGGGCTTTCCCGAGCCCGTGGCCCTGCGCCCGCTGGTCGCGGCGGCGAGAGACGGAGGTGACGTCCCCGCCGCTCTGCTGGCCGTGGCACCCGAACACGGCGGCGAGGCGTTCCGGGGGCTGGCCGCCTGCTGGAAGGCGAGCGTGACCGCCGGGGCGGGTCTGGCCGTTCTCGTCGACCGTGTCGCCGGTTCGCTGCGAGAGGCCCAGGCTCATCGTCACGAGGTCGCCGCCCAGCTCGCCGGTCCCCGCGCCACGGCCCGGCTGCTGGCGGCTCTGCCCGTTCTCGGTCTGCTGATGGCAGCCGGCCTTGGCATGCGCCCGCTGCACTTCCTCTTCGGCGGCCCGGCGGGTGCGGGCTGCCTGGTCGTCGGCCTCGCGCTCGACGCCTGTGGTCTGTGGTGGACCCACCGTCTGGTCACTCGTGCCCAGCGGATCTGACAGCCACGTGCCCAGAGGATCTGGCCGGTGAGTGCCCCGTGCGGGTTGCCCACCACCCTCGACCTGCGCAGGTCCCCCCACATCGCCCACCCCGGGTCCCAGCACGCCTTTCGGCCGCCAACAGGGAAGGAGCTCGTCGCCCTTCTCAGCACGCCTGCCGGGCAAGGTCAGACCCGCAACCTCGGGAGGGCTGAGGCCCGTGTCCAGGAGTGAGGAAGGCAGGACATTAGGCCAGGGGGTTCAGGAAGCCGTGACGTGAGGCCGACGGAGGCGAAAACCAGGACGTGGAGATGTGGGCAGAACGTGGAGACGTGGGGAGGAAAGGTAATGATCATCTTGCTGGCCGTGGTGCTCGCCGGAATCGCCGGCCGACTGTGGAGCACCCGGAGAGAACAATCCGACCGGCTCCGCCACGTGCGGAGTTCACCTCACCCGGCCGGGTTCCCCGGGGTGGGGCAGCCGACTGGGCTCCCTCGGGTGCGGCAAGAGGCGGAAGCACCCGCGTTTTCCTCTGCGGGGACGGTCCGAGGACCTGCGGGGACGGTCCGAGGACCTGCGGAGGTGGACCGAGGACCTGCGGGGATGCTCCGAGAGCCGAGAGGAAGGACGGCCCGGGAGCCGAGGGAGAGGCGACGGCCGGGCCGGGGCGAACTCGCGACCGCCGTAGCTCCAGGGCTGGTGGCGTTCCTGACAGTGGGCGGCCTGCCGGGAGTGGTCATGGGCGTCGCCGGTTTCTGGATCGCACTGATGATCCTGCGCAGGCGGGAGCCACCCGAAGTTCGTGAGGAACGCAGGCGGTTGACCGCGGATCTGCCGCTGGCGGCCGACCTCATGGTCGCCTGTCTGCGCGTCGGTCAGCCGATCACCGGAGCCATCGATGTCACGGTGGAGGCGATCGGGGGACCGCTGGGCGAGAGACTGGCCTGGGTGAGTGGCCAGCTGAGGCTGGGAGCCGCGCCGGAGGACGCCTGGCGGGCTCTGGCCTCCGAGCGCCCGCTCGCCCTTTTGGCCCGTGCCATGAGCCGGGCCGCGTCGAGCGGCGCACCGGTGGCCGATGTCCTCACCAGACTCTCCGACGATTCTCGCCGTGTCGCCCGCGCCGCGTCCGCGGCGGCCGCCCAACGGGTCGGGGTCCAGGCCGTCGCTCCCCTGGGACTGTGTTTCCTGCCCGCGTTCGTCTTCCTGGGCATCATCCCCGTCGTGGCCGGCCTCGCCGGCGAGGTGCTGCTCCCCTGAGTTATCCACAGACTTTTCCCCACAGCGAGGGGTTATCCACAGTGTGGTGTTCGGCTTCCCGATCAATCACATGCCCGCGCACGCCAAGCCTTGGAAACCGGGTATTGCGGGCCACGGCCTCGGCTCTTCCTCGAAGGGCCGAGGCCGTGTTCGCGTTATACGGCTGCCGGGTCGGGCCAGCCGTGCACACCGATGCCGACTCCTTCGCGGTAGAGCCTGATCCCAGCGACCGTGTACGGCACGGTGTTGTCCGGCAGGAAGTCGATGGGCACCCACTCGACCTTGGCGCACTTGTTCGGCTCGGCGTTGACTACCTCGCCGTCCCAGCGGAGCGCGACGAAGAAGAACCCGACCCGGGGCTGCCCCTCTGGAGACAGGTGGTGCACCACGGTGGCCGGTCGCAGATCACCTGGGGCGATGACAGCCCCGATCTCCTCGCAGGCTTCACGGATCGCGCAGTCGATCACGGTCTCGCCGGGGTCGAGGTGTCCGGAGGGCAGACAGTACAGCCCGTCGGCGTACCCGGTGCCCTGGCGCAGGCACAACAGGATGTGGCCGTCGCGTTCGAGGATCACGTGCACATCGACGGTGACCTGCTGGCGCTGCGTCATAAGGTCGGTGGCCTTTCCCGATGGGGTGACGCCCGCGACGATAGCTCAAGGATGTGGCTGGTGAGGGCCGAAGCGGCGTCTTGCGGTGACAGATGACCAGTGTCGATCCGATGGAAGGCGAACCCATCGGAAGTCAGGATGTCGCCCAAGTCCTCGTACAAGGTGGCCTCGGCGAGACTGGAGCCTTCGTGCTCGAACCGGGAATGCGCGCCCCGAACGGCGAGTCGTTGCTCCAGGACGGGCGCCGCGGCGGTCACCAGGACGGCTAGGTTTGGTCGGGTGGCTGGTGCGTTGAGTTGGCGGATGTAGTCCAGTGGGACGCCGTCTCTGCTCTGTAGTACGTAAGAGGAGGGCACGTATCGGTCGCAGACCACCACCGCCCCCTTCGCCAGCGCGGGGTGGATCTCAGTCTCCAAGTGGTGGTAGCGGTCGGCGGCTACCAGGCAGGCCAGCGCGGTCCCGGAGAACGTCGCGGTCTGCTGGCGGGCCATCGTGCCGAGGGGGCCGTCGGACGGTTCCCGGGTCGCCAACACCGGGCATCCGGCCGTGGCGAGTTGCTCGGCGACCAGGGCGACGAGGGTGGACTTGCCGGCGCCGCCGGGCCCGTCCAGGGTGATGAGCAAGCCGGGCATCACATGCTCCTCTGAAGGCGGGCGTGCTGGGCACGAGCGAGATCGGCCAGATGCTGGTGAATCTCTTCCTCGGTTGCTTCCCCGAATTGGATACCGGAGCTGAAGTTGAACTCGTCACGGCCACGCAGCGCCTCTTCGCCGCCGAGGTCGACGGGCGCGTAGTCGAGCAGTTGGTCAGCGGTGTACTGACCGGTGGCCATGAGCCGCGTCCACTCTGGGGTGCCGGGGTAGGGGCGGAACTGGAACACGCTGGTCCGGAACGTTCCAGGCTGGTTGTCGTTGAGGTCCCACAGACGGTGGATCAGGTCGACGGTGGCCCTCATCTCCTCCCGGGTTTCGGTGGGGAAACCGAGGATGAAGTAGCCCTTCACCTTGATGCCGCGGCTGGTGAGGCGCTGGACGACGCTGAGGATCATCTCCCGGGTGATGCGCTTGTCGATGTAGGTCAGCATCCGCTCGGATCCGGATTCGATGCCGAGCGCGACTTCCCGCAGCCCGCAGGCAGCGAGCAGGTCGAGAGTGGCGTCAGGCGCCCGGTGCAGAACGTTGATTCGGCCGGTGGCGTCCCACACCGCCCACTCGCCGATACGGGCCTGGGCGAAGGCGCCCATCATCTGGTCGATCACCCGCCGGGCGCCGAGGAACAGGTCATCGACGAACCGGAACGCCGTCACCCCGCGCTCGGCGCGAAGCTGGTGCATCTCGGCGATGATGTCGAGCGGGTCCCGCACCCGGATCGTCACGTCGGGGTTCGCACTGACCGCGGCGCCGCAGAAGCTGCAGTCGTAGGGGCAGCCGCGGGCCCCGACCATGTTGGCCTCGATGCGGCCGTCGTCGGCGAGGTATGGGTCCTGGGCCAGAAACTCCCGGTTCACAAACGGGAGGCTGTTGATGTCCGGGGCCAGGTGGTGGCTGGTGCCAGGTCGGCCGCCGGTGACCGGCGTGCCCAGGAGCGGGTCGATCCACATGAGGCCGGGCAGATCAGCCCGGTTACGGTGATCGGCGAGAAGTTCCACCACCCGGGTTTCGGCTTCGCCGAGGATGAGGGCGGTGCAGCGGGCCATGCGCGGGTCGGTGAGGATCGGGACGGGCATGGCCTTGGCGTGGTGGCCGCCGACCATGATGCGGATGCCGGGGGCAAGGGCGGCGGCGATGTCGGCGCTGATCTCGTAGGTGGGGGCCAGCAGGTTGAATCCGGCCCAGCGGGGGGCGGCCTGGTTGATCAGGTCGATGGTGTCGGCGATGGGTAGGCCGGCGGCTTCGGCGTCCAGGATGCCGACCTGGTAGCCGTGCTGGGCGGCGTAGGTGGCGATGTAGGCCATGCCGAGGACGGGCAGTGTGTAGTCGTTGACGCGGGGCCGGAGGGTGTAGTCCCGCAGGGGGGCGTTGACGAGGAGCAGGTCGAGCTGCGCAGGGGCGGTGCCTTGTTCAGTGGTGCGTACTCCCTTGATCAGTGCGTGCATGCTGGTCTCCCCAGGCGAGTGTGAGCACAGTGAGTGTGGATAGGTGCGGCCCGGCCAGGTGCTGCCAGCCAGCGGCGAACTCCGGTTCGGTGGCGGGCCAGGTGGTGGAGGGGTCTGCGAGGGCCGCCCAGGTGCGGACGGCGAGGTCGGCGTAGGGGTAGAGGCTGTAATCGCCGCTGTAGTCAGCGACGGCGGCTCCGGCGGTCCAGGGGCCGATGCGCGGCACCGCCTGTACGGCCTTGACCAGGACCTCGGGGTCGAGGTTCGCCCACTCGACATGGTGGGTCAGGTAGGCGGATGCGGCGGCTCGCAGTGGCCGCCGCTTGAACGCCATCCCCAGGGCGGTGAACTCCTCATCGGGGAGGGCGAGTACCCGCTCGGGGGTAGGGATCAGCGCAGTATCCCCAACTCGGTCGCCAGCGGCGGCTCGGAACGCGTGGTGCATCTTGCGGGCCTGTCCGGCGCGGATGACCTGCCGGATGATCGCGGTCGCCAGCGCCTCCCATAGGTCAGAGTTACGCCACCTCCGGACCGGGCCGAGCCGGTCGAGGGCTGTGCGCAGCCCCGCGGGGAGCGGCGCGTCGTGCAGGGTGGTGGGGTCGTAGGTGTCGAGAGTCGGGGCGGCACCGTCGCTGTTGAGCGGGGTGACGGTGTCGGGGTGGGTGATGAGCCAGGTGCCGGTGGGGGTCCGCATAGCGCGCAATGGAGTGGTGGTGTGGTCCCATCCGGGGTGGTCGAGCATGGTCCAGGTCATGTGCGCCTCCAAGGTGCGGAGTGGATTGGTGGGGCAGCTGCGGTCGAGGTGGGCCGCGTGGCCGCCACGGTAGGACATCGAATGTCATCGGGGCTGTCGTTTCATGGCTGTGGGAAGAGGGCGGACTATTACCGGTCTCGCCTGGCCCCGCGGGGAGTCCGGCACGGGAGGCCACTCGCCGTGCCGCCGCGCTGCTTATGGAGCCGTGGCTGGCTCGGTGTGGTGCTCGCCGAGTTGTCCGGCGATGCGGCGTGCGACTTGCGGTACGCCATCGGCCGTAGCGGAGGTGGCGGGTTCTTCCATGAAGGTGGTGCCCCAGGTGAAGAACTCGCCGTTGTGGTCGGCCCACACGGTCAGCTCGGGGCTGATGACGAGGCGGGGTGGGCCTTCGTCGTAGGAGATCTCCGAGAGGATCCCGTGTTCATGCAGCTCGGTCCGCAGACACCTGAGAGCGGTGATCGCGCCAGGCCGCCGGGTGGTCGCGCCGAACCGGTCGCCGACCGGCGTGCCGTAAGGCGGGATCACGACCGAGTCCTTTCGTCGGGGTGGGGCCGTGGCCCCGGGACGAATCCCGGGGCCACGGGGACTGGTGAACCCGGGTGGCCGTCCGCAGCGGGTGTGAGCTGCGCGGCGCGTGGAGGCAGGGTCCACCAGAGTTCGAGTTCGGCCTGTTCCATCAGGTCCCACAGCTCACCGGCGCTTTGGGCGTGGATGATGCGGCATTCGCGCGGGTCGCTGCATTCCCATGCTTCGAAGCGGCGGTGTCGCAGGCTCCACATGACCAGCCAGGTCGGCGCGTACTGCTGCACCTGCCTGGCGGCGCGGGTGGCGTCGGCGTCAGCGCGGGACAACATACTGTGCCGGGATCACGTCGGCCAGCAGCGGCAGCTCGCCTTCCAGGAGGCTGGCGGCGGGGCGGGCGCGCAGGATCCGGTAGTGCTCGGCGAGCTGGGCCGCTGCCACGGGCAGCCTCAGCGCGGAGCTGAGCAGGGGTGAGCCGGAGTGGCTGAGTTCGGGGCTGGTCCACCAGAAGTTCTCGCCGTCGGTGTAGGCGAGCAGGCCGAGGAAGACGGAGACGATGGCGTTGCCGGAGGCGAGGGGGTGGACGTCGGCCGAGATGCCGTAGACGTTGCCCAGGATGGCGGCGAGTTTCTCGGCGAGCTGGACGGCGGTCGGCTGTTCGGCGGGGGTGGGCGGCGGAGCGGCGTACGCCTGGGAAACCGGAGCACTGCCGCGCCTGCTCATGGGGTTGCCCTGCGGGGTCGCGTTCATGCTGCGGCCTCCCAACGGTGGGGCTGCTGCCGTCGGGGTGCAGGGGTGTTCGGGGGGCGGCTCCGGCCGGGGGCGGCGGTGGGCCCCGGCCGGAGGGTTTGGGGGGCGAGCGGCCAGGTGGCCGGCTTCAAGCCCGTGCTCGGAGGTGAGGCACTGTGGTCGTGCGCGCGAGCCGCGATGCGGGCCCTGCGGTGGGCGAGGGTGTCGCGGGCGAGCGCCAGGCGGGTCGCGCGGTCGGTTCGCGTCTCGACCGGGCGGGGTGCGGGACGTCGGCTGTCGTCGCGTCGGGCCGGTGCGGTGGCGGCGGGTCTTAGGGCCGGGCGGGGGAAGGGGCGCGGCGTTCGCTCGGGCAGTGGCGTGGGTTCGATGGGAGCGGTCGGTGCGGGCGGCTCGGAGCGGCGCTGCGCGGGGACCAGGGGGATGACCTCGGCGGGCGCCACGACGACGGGCTGCTCGACCAGAGGGAAGGGCTGCGGGCCGGTGCGGCGGCGCGCTTCCAGGCGCATCGCCATCAGCGTGCCGGTCGGCTGCGCGTACTCGTGGTCGTTGGCCTGGCCGGGACAGTGGTGGGCGTAGGGGGCGTGTCCACAGACGGCGCATCCCATCGGCAGCGGCGGCGCGTCGTTGAAACAGGTACAGCCGCTTGTCGTGGTCCGGTCGAGAACCGGAGCAATAGGGTTGTTCATCGGGTCAGGACTCGCTTCCTGATCAAGAGCCCGTTCGGTCGTGTGCAGCGCCGGACGGGCTCGTTTATGGGCGATGAAGCTCGCTGTCTGTAATGCTGGAGTTACCGTTCATCTCTCGGAAGGCCGTTGAGAGGACTCCTGTAGGACTTTCATGGGTCATATTGAAATCTTGATGTCAGCACAGAGGCCTTTTGGATACGCTGAAGTCCTTCAATGGGTTAGCCGTGGAGGTCGTCGTGTCCCGAGAGTCAGGCAACGTCAAGCTCAAGGCGGCTCGCCAGCACGCCGGGTACGCATCGCAGCAGGCTCTGGTCGACGCGCTCGCTCGAGTCGGAGCCGAACTCGGCGTGGCCGACGCGGAGGTGAGTCTCCGGCAGGTTCGTCGATGGGAGAGCGCCACCCCGCCATGGCCGCACGCCGTGCACCAGCGCCTGCTGGAGCACACGCTCGGGATGCCGGTCGACCAGCTCGGGTTCACTCCGCCCTGGGGCGATCACTCCAGCCAGGCCGCGCCGGTCAGGTCTGGGGTGGCCACTCACCCTGTCGTGCTGCCACTGCCGCCCTCAACTCCGACGGCCGCGACGCAGCCCGCTGCGGTGGCGGTGGACTACGCGGCGGTGACCAGGGCTTACCGGCGGCTGTACTGGCGTGTCCAGCCGCCCCTGATTCGCTCCGCCGCAGCGGAGCACGCGAGGTTCGGAACTCAGCTTCTGAGCGAGATGGGCGGCATGCCTCGCCGAGATCTCGCGGCGGCTCTGGCTGAGTCGCTACTGCTGGTGGGACGTATCGAGTTCTTCGACCTGCGGCAACCGGCCGAGGCCGACGCCAGGTTCGTCGAGGCTCTGCAGGCGGCCGGTGTCGCTGACGAACAGCTGCTCGGTGCCGCCATTCTGGGACACTCGGCGTTCGTACCCGGGTGGGCGGGAGATCGGGACAGCGCAGCCGAGAGGCTGCGTGCCGCCCGCGCTTACGCGCGCCGCGCCGATGCGGTGCCTGCCTTGTTCACGGCGTGGCTGTACGCGGTGGAGGCCGAGTGCGAGACGCGATGCGGCAAGCACCGGGAGGCGCTGCGTGCCGTCAGCCACGCGGAGGACGCCGTGGTCGGCGTCGACGAGACCCCGCTGCCGGAGTGGTTCGACTGGTTCTCGCCACTCCGGCTGGCCGCCTTCAAAGGCAACACCCAGCTCAAGGTCGGCCACCTTCCCCAGGCTCGGCAGACGCTGCTCCAAGTCCTGGAGAATCTGCCCGAGGAGCACAGGAAGCAGCGCACCGTCGTGCTCGGGGACCTGGCCGCGGTCGCCGCGGCCGAGGGGGACCCGGAGGCAGCCTGTGCCCGCGCGGGTGAGGCGCTCGATCAGCTGTCGATCACGTGGTACGCGACGGGTATGGAGCGGATCCGCGAGGTCCGGCGGGCTTTGGAGCCGTGGGGTGACCGCGCGTGCGTCACGCGGCTGGACGATCGGTTGTACGAATGGCGTACCACCCTCATCGCGCTGCAGCGTTGAGTGCGCGTACCTTGTCCGGTAGTTCGGCCAGGGAGTCGATCCGCAGCGAGGGTACGCGGTCGGCGTCCGGGTCGGCCTGCTGGATCACCCCCCACGGGCCGCGACGGATCAGCGCGGCGCGCATCCCGGCTGCGATCGCCGGGTGGATGTCGTTGTCCAGGCGGTCGCCGACGTACAGGATCTCCTGCGCTTCGAAGGGGACGACGTCGGCGACCTGCTTGAAGAACTCCGGGTCCGGCTTGGAGGCGCCCCAGTCGTCGGAGGTGCCGATGAGGTCGACGTCGGCGGTGAACAGCTCGCGAAGGATCCGGCCCGCGCGCACGGTCTGGTTGCCCGCGATCCCGAGCCAGAGCCCATCGTCGCGCAGGGCGGTGAGGGTCGGCCGGACGTCGGCGTACAGGTCCTCCTCGCCGAAGGTCTCCGGCTGTCCGGCGGCGGCGCGCTTCTCGCGTTCCTCGTAGAGGTCGAAGCCGGGCCGGAACACCTGGAACGTCTCGCGGTAGTCGAGGCCGCGGGCGATGGTCGCGCCGAAGACGGCGCTGAAGGTGTGGCGGGGGACGTTGAGCCAGTCAGCCCAGGTGCCGTACTCGCGACTCTCGTCCACCAGGCACTCGCCGACGTCGAAGACCACAGCGCGGATCATGATATGAGCCTATTGGGCTCCAAGTGTGTCGGCCAGTTCACCTTTGGCCACGACGAATCGACCGGCCGGTTCCGTGAGGAGCCTGGACAATTGCCTAACATGATGGGATTTCCGGCTTCGAGCCGACCTTTCTCGTCGGACTCGAAGCCGTCCGTGAGCGACACGGGCCAGGTCTGGCCACGCTTGGTGGCCAACGTCTGACGGGATTCGCGCTCGTACGTTTTGTCGAGGACGGGACTGGTACGCCGATTGCCCGATCGTCCTGCCGTCGCGGGACTACCGGGAGGCCAAGGTCAAGCCGGATCACGCGGAGCAGTTCGATCGGCTGCTGGGCAAGGCCGCCCGGGTACGTGTGATGGATTTCGACCACGCCAGCCGGGACGCGTACGTCGCGGCCAACGAGGCGGTGCTGGGTTCGGTCGACGAGCTCGTGGCGGTGTGGGATGGCGAGGCGCCTGTTGATGCGGGCGGGACGGCGGGCGCTGTGGAGGATGCTCGCCGCCGTGGCGTGCGGGTGACCGTGATCTGGCCCGAGGGTGCCGCCAGGGAGTGATGAGCGCGGCGGCGCACGCCTGGGAAGGGAGTTTGCCGCCGAGCCTGACGGAACCGTATGCCAAATTGGTCATGGCTAGCCAGGGCCATATTCGGCCTCCTGGGGCCACCTAACCTCTTGCCCGTGACAATTGATCACGAGGGGGTACAGGCGCCCTACCTTCAGCTGGCGGACATCCTGCGCGCCGAGACCCTCCACCCCGACGTCACCGGCATCCCCGTGCACGGTGTGGAGCCGAGCCAGCTCGTCCTCGCCACTCGCGCAGGCGATGATAACCGTCTGCTCGCGCCCTTACTCGAAGCCGCCAGGACTCATCTCACGAGCAGTCTCGTCGTGGTAGGTGTCGCTGGCGAGGCACCGCTTCCTTGAGTTATCCACAGAGTTTTCCCCGCCCGGAGGGGTTATCCACAGGAAAATGGCGCCACCTGTGGATAAACGTCAGGAAATTTCCTCATTGAGAACCTGGAAAGGCTCCTATCGGCCGAAGGGGCCCCTTCGTGCTGCTGAGCCCTTTTTTCGCTTGCCGAGCTGTGGATAACCGAAGGCTCTTTCCCCAGAACGTGGTTCGGGTCAGCGGTGCCTCGGGCGTATGGAGAACCCTGACGGTACCGATGCCGGGCGGTGGGTCCGGTGGAGATCTTCAGGAGGAGCAGATGGCTCGAACGAGTGCTGTTCACACGCGGCGCGACCGGTGGCGGTGGTTGCGCGCACGGTGGGCGCTGCTGGTCGCCGGCGCGCACCGTGACCGAGGCATGTCCACCGCTGAGTACGCGGTCGGGACGATCGCCGCCTGTGCTTTCGCCGCTCTTCTTTTCAAGGTGGTGACGAGTTCCGAAGTCCAACAGATGATCACAGGTCTGATCAATCGAGCGCTCACCGTGGCCGGATGATCCTCCCGGCACCGTTGATCTCCTCCCGCCGGTCAGGTTCCCGCCGGTCCAGGGGTTCGGTGACAGCGGAGACGGCCGCGGCGCTGCCCGCCCTCATGGTCGTTCTGGGAGCCGGGCTGTGGGCCGTGGCGGCGGTCGAGGCGCGGCTGGAGTGTGTGGACGCCGCGCGAGCCGGGGCCAGGGGTGCTTCGCGTGGCGAATCCCTTGAACGGGTTCGGGGCGGTGTCCTGTCCGTGGCTCCGCCGGGCGCCGTGGTCACGGTGACCCGGAGCGCGGAGGTGACACGGGTGGAGGTGTCCGCGACGGTCAAACCCCGATGGGGTGCCTCGCTCCCGAGCGTGACCGTCCACGCGACCGCCGTGTCCGTCACCGAGCCAGGGTTGGAACGGTAAGTCAGGCATGGCCGGTATGGGGAGCCAGGGCCGGAACGGTAGGCCGGGCATGGCCGGTGTGGGGAGGGAGAACACGCAGCGGGGGTCGGCGACGATCTGGACGGTCGGGCTCATGGCGCTGGTCTTCGCGGTCGCGATGGCGGTCGTGTTCACGGGCATGGCCAGGGTCGCGCGCCACCGGGCACAGAGCGCCGCCGACCTGAGCGCGCTCGCCGCCGCCCGACTCGCCTTCGCGGATCCGGGCCGGAGCTGCCTGAGGGCCTCCTCGCTCGCCGCGGACAACAAGGCCAGGATCACCCGCTGCTCTCTCAGCGAGGGGGGTGTCGCGGATGTCGAGGTGGTCATGGAGGTCTCGCTGCCTTTGAAAGGGCCGGTGGCGATCACCTCCAGGGCACGTGCGGGACCTGTTCACATCGTTGATCCAGGACCTTGACGGCTGATCGAGCAGAGCAGCGGTGAAGGGCATCGAGTAAAGCAGCGTTGAGTAAAGGCAGCGGGGAAGAGCTCATCCGCCGTCCGTCATCCTGGCGGCTCTCCCACCTGTCACATCCGAAGTGTCCTGAGTTTTCGGAGAAAGCGGGAGCACGTCCGCAGGGTCCAGGGGAAGTGAGGAGAGGTTCGCGGGCTCTTGGGGGAGCGGGGAGGTATCCGGGGGGTCCGGGAGGAGCGAGGGCATGTCCGTGTGCTCCCGGGAGAGCGGGGAGACGTTCGCCGGCTCTTGCGGGAGCGGGGGCGCGTTCGTGGGCTCAGGGAGGACGTCCGTGGGCTCGGGGAGAAACGGGGGTGTGTCCGTGGGCTCGGGGGAGAGCAGGACGGCGAGAAGCCGGAGGGCTCCGGCCTTGTCGAGAGGTTCGTTGCCGTTGCCGCACTTGGGAGACTGGATGCACGACGGGCAGCCGCGCTCGCACTCGCAGGAGGCGATGGCCTCGCGGGTGGCCGTGAGCCAGTCGCGCGCGCGGGCGTAACCGCGTTCGGCGAAGCCGGCGCCGCCCTCGTGGCCGTCGTAGACGAAGACGGTGAGCACCCCGGTGTCGGGATGGAGTTCGGTGGAGACGCCTCCGATGTCCCAGCGGTCGCAGGTCGCGAAGAGCGGCAGCAGGCCGATGGAGGCGTGTTCGGCCGCGTGCGCGGCGCCGCCGAGGTCCAGGCCCTCCTCGGCGAGGGGAAGGATCGCCGAGGTGGGCAGCGTCCACCAGACGGCCCGGGTCCGTAGCGTGCGCGGGGGCAGGTCGAGAGGTTCGTCCCCCATGAGTTCACCGCTCTGGGCTCGGCGCTTGAGATAGGCCACGACCTGGCTCGTCACCTCGACCGCGCCGAAATGGAGCTCTCCCTGACCGAGAGGGTGCGAGCGAAGGGACTCGATGACCGAGATATCGGTGACATCCCTGGCGAAGGTCGTGTAGTCGGGGGTTCCCGCCTCGACCAGCGCGACCCCCGCCTCCAGGTCGAGTTCGGCCACCAGAAATGTCTCTCCCTGGTGCACGTAGACGGCGCCGGTGTGCACGGCCGAGTGGGCGGAGGGTTCGTCCACGGTGCCGAGCAGCCGTCCTGTGGACATCTCGACGACCTGAATGGGCGCGGCGCCCGCCCCTCGGATGTCGGCGAGGTCGGTGGCGCGTTCCCGGCTGGTCCAGAACCAGCCTGTGGCGCGTTCCCTGAGCAGGCCGTCCCCGACCAGATCGGCGAGCACCTCCTTGGTGGTCGGGCCGAAGATGTCCAGTTCGTCGTGGGTGAGCGGGATCTCGGCCGCCGCCGCGCACAGATGGGGCCCCAGCACATACGGGTTGCCCGGGTCAAGCACGATCGTCTCGACGGGACGGCCGAACAGGGCTTCCGGATGGTGGACGAGGTAGGTGTCCAGGGGGTCGTCCCTCGCGACCAGCACCGCCAGCGCGTCCTGCCCGTCCCGTCCCGCCCGCCCGGCCTGCTGCCAGAGAGAGGCGCGGGTCCCGGGCCACCCCGCGATGAGCACGGCGTCCAGCCCGGAGACGTCGACACCGAGTTCCAGCGCGTTGGTCGTCGCGAGGCCGAGCAGTTCGCCGGAGCGCAGGGCCCTTTCCAGGTTCCTGCGATCTTCGGCCAGGTATCCGGCCCGATAGGCCGCGACCTTGCCGGGCAGCTCCGGGGGCGCCTCCCCGTCGATGACGAGGTCCTGGAGCTTGGCCCGGGTGGTGAGGGCCACGGTCTCGGCGGCCCTGCGGGAGCGGACGAAGGCGAGGGTCCGCACGTCGGAGGCGACGAGATCGGCCAGGAGATCCGCGCTCTCGGCGGTCGCGGGGCGCCGGACCGGGGCGCCGCCCTCGCCGCGCAGATCGGTCAGGGGTGGCTCCCACAGTGCGAAGGTGGTCGCGCCCCGAGGAGAGGTGTCCGTGGTCACCTCGGCCATCTGGAGGCCTGTCAGGCGCTGCGCGAAGACCCCGGGCTCGTTTGCCGTCGCCGAGGAGAGCAGAAACGCCGGTCGGGAGCCGTAACGCGCGCAGATCCGGCGCAGGCGGCGCAGGATCTGCGCGACGTGGGAGCCGAACACGCCCCGGTAACCGTGGCACTCGTCCACGACGACCATTCGGAGCCGCCGCCAGAAGAGCGACCACTGAGCGTGACGGGGCAGCAGGCCGCGGTGAAGCATGTCCGGGTTGGTGAGTACGTAGTTGGCGTGCTTGCGCACCCAGGCCCTCTCCTCGAAGGAGGTGTCGCCGTCATAGGTCGCGGCGCGGAGGCCGGGAGGGTCGAGCTCGCGCAGCGCGCGGAGCTGGTCGGCGGCGAGTGCCTTGCTGGGCGACAGATAGAGGATCGTGCCGCCGTCGAGCGTCGAGGAGAGTGCCGGGACCAGGTAAGAGAGGGACTTGCCCGACGCCGTCCCTGTGGAAATGATCACGTTTTGGCCACGGTGGATCAGATCCGCGGCCTCGGCCTGATGTGGCCACAGGCCGGAAATACCGAGGTTCGCCCAGCGCGTAACCAGCCGCTGGTCGACCCAGTCGGGCCATCGGGTATCACCGGCCTGACGTGCGGGAACGTGCTCCACATGGGTAACACGCGCCCGACGTGCGGGAACGTCGAGGAGGCGGTTGAGGGCGGTGCCCGCGCTGAGGGGCGAGGATGAGGGCGGGGTCACTGGTTTCCAGTCTCACATCTGTGGGCAGAGTCGCCGGGAATCGTGATTTCGTATAGACACTGAGCGTACGCATGGTTGAATGCCGCGCGTCGGGGCTTGTCGTCCGGGGGTCACCCGGTCCCAGGAAGGCATGCTCGAATCGGTACTTTCGCAGGCAAGGCGCTGGAGGATCTGTGGATCTGAAGTTGGACCACCATTCCGAGGACCGTCTCACCATCGTTGAGGTTGAGGGTGAGATTGATGTCTACACCGCGCCCAGATTGCGTGAGCTCCTGATCGACCTGGTCAACAAGGGGAATTTCCACCTGCTCGTCAACATGGAGAAGGTTGACTTCCTTGACTCCACGGGCCTTGGTGTCCTGGTCGGCGGGCTCAAGCGAGTTAGGGCGCACGATGGCTCACTGGAGCTTGTCTGCACCCAGGAGCGCATCCTGAAGATTTTCCGGATCACTGGACTGACGAAGGTCTTCGGGATCTACGCCTCGGTCGACGAGGCCAAGGAAGCTCACGGTCGAGACAAGTAGTCGTGGCTACCGTCGAGCTGACGTTCAGCGCTCTCCCCGCGCATGTGCGGACGGCACGCCTGGTGGCCACGGCCATCGCCAGGCGTACCGGCGTACAGGAGTCGTTGCTGGACGAGGTACGGCTCGCTGTTGGAGAGGCGTGCTCGCGGGCTGTGGAGGCACATCGCCTCCACTGTCCGGGAGAGCCGATCCGGATCGAGCTACGTGATGACTTAGGGCGTTTTGAGGTGACAGTCACCGACTCCGCCCCTAGTGATGAGCTGGAGCATGATCGGGCCCTTCTGGGGTTCGACGATCCGTTCGGGCAGCTTCCCGATGACCTGATGGCCGGTTTCGGCATCGCGGTCATCGCGGGGCTGGCCGACGACGTTCAGGTCTACCCAAGCCAGAAGGGCATGTGCATCCGCATGAGCTGGCCGGCGGCGACGAACGGAATGTCTCCGGTCTGAAAAGCAGACTTCGACAGCCGGGCGTGTCCATATGGACACGCCCGGCTGTTTTTGTTGGGAGTGCGCGGCCACAAGATCGTCTGTGATGACCTCCGTGCTGGGGTCGCCATCCGCCCGTCTCGCCCGTCTCGCCCGTCTCGCCCGTCTCGCCCGTCTCGCCCGTCTCGTCTGTGTCGTCCGTGGTGTGGCGGTCATCGACCCGAGGTGTGTTCGTTGGAGACGTGTCCGGAGGCCGGATGATCTCGCCTCGCCAACGGGCCGCCGATGGCGCTCGCCGGGTCCGCCTCGCCGTTCGCCGGGGCTGAGAGCCGAGGCGGAGAGAGAGGCCGCCGAGACCCGGCGCGGCGACGTCGTTCTGCCTGCCTCGCCGTATGCCGGGGCTGCGGGTTGGGGGCTGAGGGTGGGGAGAGGGGCCGCCGAGACCCGGCGCGGCAAGATCATCCCGGCCTGCGCCGCCGTTCACCCGGCTGAGAGTTGAGGGCGGAGGGAGGGGGGCCCGGAGGATCGTCCGTGATGTCCGGTGGGCGAGCCTGGTCGTTCCCCGAGGAGATTTCAATTTCGGTCAAAACTTAACGTGGCTGTTTCTTGACTGAAACTGGGAGGAAACAGGAGCTGAGGGGTGGATGTGACGGATGAAATGACCCCATAAGCAGGTCGGCTGTCAAAGGGGGCCGCTCGTGTCGTCAATTGGGCGGGGGCAGAGGCTTCATATCCGCGTCGTCGCTGCGTAGACTCCCGGGACCGGCCAAGGTTTATCCTTCGGAGCGGCCCGTCACGCGAGCCGTACTCCGCGGGGGTCTGCAACTGGAAGCGGCACTGCCCACCATCCCGGAGTGCGCCGCCTCAGCCGCCTGACAATCACCGCAGCGCACTCCGGGCAGGACGTGTTCCCGTCTTGCCAAGGAGAGTCGGATGTCTGTGCTCCATCTCGCCGCTGCGGAGCCAGCGGTTTCCCTAAGTGGTCACCACTTCACCATCGTCATCGTGGTCGCCGCCGTCGCCCTGCTCGCACTCGCCGTCGCCGGCACACTGGTGCGGGAGGTGCTGTCCGCCGACCAAGGCACCGAACGTATGCAGAACATCGCGAGAGCCGTCCAGGAGGGGGCTTCCGCGTATCTTGCGCGACAGTTCCGGACGCTCGCGCTATTCGTCATCTTGATCCCGTTCCTGCTGTACCTTCTCCCGGCCGAGACGACCAGCGTGAGGATCGGCAGGTCGGCGTTCTTCGTCGTCGGCGCGCTGTTCTCGGCGTTGACCGGATTCATCGGCATGTGGCTCGCGGTCCGCGGCAACGTCCGTGTCGCCGCCGCCGCCCGCACGTCCGGTGAGAAGGTCGCCATGCGGATCGCCTTCCGCACCGGTGGTGTGGCCGGAATGATCACCGTTGGCCTCGGCCTGCTCGGCGCGGCCGTGGTGGTGATCGCCTACGGGGGCGAAGCCCCGGCCGTGCTGGAGGGCTTCGGCTTCGGTGCCGCGCTGCTCGCGATGTTCATGCGAGTCGGCGGAGGCATCTTCACCAAGGCCGCCGATGTCGGCGCCGACCTCGTCGGCAAGGTCGAGCAGGGCATTCCCGAGGACGACCCGCGCAACGCCGCCACCATCGCCGACAACGTCGGCGACAACGTGGGTGACTGCGCGGGCATGGCCGCCGACCTGTTCGAGTCCTACGCGGTCATGCTGGTCGCCAGCCTGATCCTGGGCCGGGTGGCCTTCGGCGTCGAGGGACTGGTGTTCCCGCTGATCGTGCCCATGATCGGTGTGATCACGGCGATCATCGGCATCTTCGTCACCGCCCCGCGCGCCGGGGACCGCAACGCGATGGCCGCGATCAACCGGGGCTTCTTCATCTCGGCGGCCATCTCGGCGGTCCTCGTCGCCGGCGCGGCCTACCTCTACCTGCCGGCCAGCTTCTCCGGTCTGACCAATGTGAGCCCGGAGATCGCCGCGGTCACCTCGGACCCGCGTCTGATCGCGATCGGGGCGGTGCTCATCGGCCTGGTCCTGGCGAGCACCATCCAGATCCTCACCGGCTACTTCACCGAGACGAACCGCCGCCCGGTGCAGGACATCGGCGAGAGCTCTCGTACGGGCCCCGCCACGGTCATCCTGTCCGGCATCAGCGTCGGTCTGGAGTCGGCGGTCTACTCCGCGCTGATCATCGGAGCCGCCGTCTACGGAGCCTTCCTGCTTGGCTTCGGCAACGTCACGATCGCGCTGTTCGCCGTGGCGCTGGCGGGTACCGGCCTGCTGACCACGGTCGGCGTGATCGTGTCGATGGACACCTTCGGTCCCGTCTCCGACAACGCCCAGGGCATCGCCGAGATGTCCGGCGACGTCGAGGGCGAGGGCGCTCAGGTCCTCACCTCGCTGGACGCCGTCGGTAACACCACCAAGGCCATCACCAAGGGCATCGCGATCGCCACCGCCGTGCTCGCCGCGACCGCGCTGTTCGGCGCGTTCCGTACGGCGGTCGAGGGCGAGCTGGTGGGTGCGACGGCGAGCGTGAAGGAGGCGCTGGGCTCGTTCAGCGCGTTCAGCCTGAGCGTCGACTCCCCGAACGTGCTGGTCGGTCTGATCATCGGCGCCGCGGTGGTGTTCATGTTCTCCGGCCTGGCGATCATGGCGGTCGGCCGCGCGGCCGGACGGGTGGTCTTCGAGGTGCGCGAGCAGTTCCGCACCAAGCCGGGCATCATGGCGGGGACGGAGCTCCCCGACTACGGCAGGGTCGTCGACATCTGTACCCGCGACTCGCTGCGGGAGCTGGCGACGCCCGGCCTGCTCGCCGTCCTCACCCCGATCGCCGTCGGTTTCGCCCTCGGGTACGCCCCGCTCGGCGCGTTCCTGGCCGGTGCCATCGCCTGTGGCACGCTCATGGCGGTGTTCCTGGCCAACTCCGGTGGTGCCTGGGACAACGCCAAGAAGCTGGTCGAGGACGGTCACCACGGTGGCAAGGGCTCGCCGGCCCACGAGGCCACCATCATCGGTGACACCGTCGGCGACCCGTTCAAGGACACCGCGGGACCGGCGATCAACCCGCTCCTCAAGGTGATGAACCTCGTGGCGCTGCTGATCGCCCCCGCCGTGGTGACCTACGCCGACAACCCGACGCTGCGCATCGGCATCACGGTGGTCGCGGTCGGCATCGTCGTCGCCGCGGTCGTCTTCTCCAAGCGTCGTTCGGCGGGCATCGCCCCGACGGAGGAGAGCAACTCCGACCGGGAGCCGGAGCAGGTCTCCAGCTGAGCGAACGTTCGACGGAAACGTTTGACGGAAACGTTTGACGGAGGGGTGCACGGGCCACGTGCACCCCTTCGGCGTGTGCGGGCCACCCCGGTGGGAAACTGGCCCGTATGGAACAGCAGCCTTCCGGAGGCAAGACACTCGTCCTCATCCTGCTGGCGATGGCCGCGATGTTCGCGGTGATCGTGGGTCTGGCCGTGTGGGCGTCGCGATGACCGCGCGCACGCTCGTCGTCCTGCGCCACGCCAAGGCGGCTCACACCTCCGGCCTCGCCGACAGGGAACGCCCCCTCACCGATGTCGGCGAGCGCGACGCCCTCAAGGTCGGCGCGGCCCTCGTCGGTATGGACCTCACCCCCGACCTGGTGCTCTGCTCGCCGTCGGTACGGACCAGGCGGACCGCCGACCTGGCACTCCCCGGTGCGGAGACCCTCATCGAACCGGCCATATACGAGGCATATCCCGACGAGTTGCTCACGCTGATCCGGCGGAGCGATCCCGAGGTGCGCACGCTGGTCCTGGTCGGCCACAACCCCGGGGTTCAGGAGCTTGTCATGCAGCTCACCTCGGCCGACGGCGACGCCGGGTTCCCGCCCGGCGCGTTCGCCGTCATCGGGGTCGACGGCGAGTGGGCCGAGCTCGACACCGGCCGCGGCATCGTCCACTGGACCCCCAGGAAGCACTGAGAATCCGCGCGAGAGCTGAGACACGAGCGACCGTCTCAGCTCTTCGGCGAAGCCTCGGGACAGCCGTACGGTGATCGCGTTCGCGGGTGGCCCACCCCACCGATCACGGTCAGCGTTCGGCGGCGGTGACACCGTCCTCGGCGTCGGCGTCCTCCACCTCGGCGCGCGGGATGCCCAGCAGGTAGAGGATCGAGTCGAGGTAGGGGACGTTGACCGCGGTGTCGGCGGCGCGGCGGACCACCGGCTTGGCGTTGAACGCGATGCCGAGACCGGCCGCCGCGATCATGTCCAGGTCGTTGGCGCCGTCGCCGATGGCCACGGTCTGGCTGATCGGGATCCCCGCCTCGCGGGCGAAGCGCTCCAGTGCCCGCGCCTTGCCCGGCCGGTCGACGATCTCGCCGACGACCCGCCCGGTCAGCACGCCGTCGACGACCTCCAGGGTGTTGGCCGCGGAGTAGTCGATCCCGAGGTCCTCGACGAGGGCGTCGGTGAGCTGCGTGAACCCGCCGCTGACGATCGCGAACCGGTAGTCGAGCCGCTTGAGCGTCCGTACCAGCGTCCGGGCGCCGGGAGTCAGCACGAGCTCCTTGCGTACCTTCTCGAAGACCTCCTCGGAGAGGCCCTCAAGCTGCGCGACCCGGCGGCGCAGCGACTCGGCGAAGTCGAGCTCGCCGCGCATCGCCTCCTCGGTGACCCGGGCGACCTCCTCCAGGCAGCCGGCGTGCGCCGCGAGCAGCTCGATCACCTCGGCCTGGATGAGCGTCGAGTCGACGTCCATCACGATCAGGCGCTTCGCCCTGCGGTGCAGGCCGGTCCGCTGCACGGCGACGTCGACCTGCTGGGCGTGCGCCTCGACGGCCAGCTCCGCCCTGAGGGTGTCGGGGTCGGCGCCGGAGAGCGAGAGCTCGATGCAGGTCACCGGATAGCTGGACAGGCGCTCGATCCGGTCGATGTTGGCACCGGCCGCGGCGATCCGCCCCGCGATCCCCGCCATGGCGGCGGGCTGCAGCGGTGAGCCGAGCACGGTGACGTCGAGCCGCCCCCTGCGCCGCTTCTCCTTCGAGTCGGAGCCGGTGGACAGCTCCACGTGGAGTCCGAGGTCCTCCGCGGCCCGCTCGACGGCGGTCCAGAGGGCCCCGAGGGTGCCGCCGGTGCCGGTCGGCGTGTCGCCCGCGTACGAGACGAGGACGCCGAGGGTGAGCCGGCCGCGGATGACGACCTGCTCCACGTCGGCGACGATGACGGGGAAGCCGGCCAGGACCGAGAAGAGGCGTGAGGTCACGCCCGGTCGGTCGGGGCCGTTCAACGTGATCAGAAGCGTGCGCTGGTTCATCGGTTCCTACGGTACTTGGCTCCGGATTCGACCGTGAATGTGGTTCATCATCCGGACGCCTGGAGTTCGCGGGGCCCTCAGGTCCCGCGTCATCTGCAAATGTCTTCATGAACCTCATGACGACCCTTCCCGTGGAGTCGCGCCTCGCCCGCTACAGCGTCGGGCTGGCCGCTACCGCCGTCGAGATGCGCGAGGCCCAGCGCCTGCGCCACCGCGTCTTCTCCGAGGAGATGGGCGCCCGGCTGGACAGTCCCATCACCGGCCTGGACGTCGATCCGCTCGACGCCTACTGCGATCACCTCCTGGTGAGGTGCGACGACACCGGTGAGGTCGTCGGCACCTACCGGCTGCTCGGCCCCCGCAGGGCCGATCGCCTCTACTCCGACTCCGAGTTCGATCTCAGCGCGCTGGCCGGTATCCGGGGGAACATGGTCGAGACCGGCAGGGCCTGCGTACACCCGGAACACCGGGGTGGCGCGGTGCTCGGGCTGATGTGGGCGGGTATCGCCCGCTACATGACGGCCGGGGGGTACGGCTGGCTGGCCGGGTGCTGCTCGGTGCCGGTGGCCGACGCGGCCGGGATCATGGAGCGGGTGCCGCTCTCACCGCCGGGCTACCGCGTCACGCCGCACCGCCCCTGGCGGGCGGGCCCGGTCTCCGGCTCTCCTCGCCGGAGAGGCCGGAGAGGGAGGTCGGGCCCCTCGGCCGCTTCCGGGTCCGTGCCGGTCTTCCCGATCGGCGCCGGAGCGGCGCGGTCGCCGCGGGAGGACGCCTCGAAGCGTACGGCCGCCACGAGCCCCGCCGCCGACCGGGGGCGGGCGACGCTGCCGCCGCTGCTGCGCGGGTACGTGCGGCTGGGCGCCTGGGTCTGCGGCCCGCCCGCCCACGACCTCGACTTCGGTACGGCCGACTTCTTCGTCCTGCTCTCGATGGCCGAGGCCGACCCCCGCTACCTGCGCCACTTCCTGGGAGCCGCATCGTGAGCCCGTGGATACCCGTGGCGCCGTGCACGCCCGCCGGCTGCCTGTTCCCACCAAGATCGAGGGCCGAGGCGCCGCGCAGGGCGCTGCGACTCGCGGCGGTCGGGCTGGTCGTCCTGGCGGGAGTGGTCCTCACGCTTGTGGCCCGTGGACTCGGTGCGACGAACAGGATCCGGCTGACGAGCGTCTGGTCCCGGCTGGTGCTGCGGGCGGTCGGCGTACGGATCGAGGTAAGGCGGGGGTTCGCGTTCATGGCCGGCTCGGTCGCCGGGCCATGTCCGGTCGCCGACGGATCGTCCGGGGCCGCTCCGCTGGTCGTGGCCAACCACGTGTCGTGGCTGGACCCGCTCGTGATGGCGGCGGTCCTGCCGTGCCGGGTGCTCGCCAAGCAGGAGGTCCGGGCGTGGCCGGTGGTCGGCCTGCTCGCGACGGGTTCGGGCGCGTTGTTCGTCGACAGGGACCGGCTCTCCGCGCTGCCCGGGACCGTCGCCGACGTGGCCGCGGCGCTCGCCGCCGGCCATCCGGTGGCGGCCTTCCCCGAGGGGACGACCTGGTGCGGGCGTGGGATGGGCTCGTTCAGGCCCGCCGTTTTCCAGGCGGCCCTGGACGCGGGGGCCCCGGTCAGACCGGTCGCGATCAGATATCTGGAGGGGGAGGACGTCCTGGCCAGCGGACCCGTCTATGTCGGTGACGACATCCTGTGGGCGTCGATCCGCCGCGTGGTGGCCGTCCGGCGGTTGACGGTGGAGGTGACGATGCTGCCCCCCGTGCGGGGACGCGACCGCGGGGAGCTGGCCTGGACGGCCGAGTCGTCCGTCGCCTCTGTGCTGGTCGCCGGGGCCGCGCACGGTGTTCCCGCCGCGGCCTGATCCGACCTCGGAGCCCTGGCCCCGGCTAGGCCGAACCCAGGTATGTGATGACGGCCGCCACCCTGCGGTGGGTGTCGGGACTGTTCTCCAGGGCCAGCTTCATGAAGATCGAGTTGACGTGTTTCTCGATGGCGGAGACCGACAGGTGCAGGGCGCGGGCGATTCCTCCGTTGGACAGGCCGTGCGCCATCTCCCTGAGCACGTCCAGTTCCCTGGGGGTGAGTTCCGCGGGCGGGGGGCCGCCGCGTACCCCGCGCTTGGCCAGCAGGCCCTCCACCACCTTGGGGTCGATCACCGAGCCGCCTCCCGCCACCGACCTGATCGCGCCGAGCAGCTCGTCGATGTCACCGACCCGGTCCTTGAGCAGGTACGCACGACCCTCGGTGCCGTCCCTGAACAGATCCAGGGCGAACATCGCGTCGGAGAACTGGGAGAGCACCACGACCCCGATGTCCCGTGAGGCGGCGCGGATGCGGTGCGCCGCGTCGATGCCCTCCATTCCCGGGCGGACGAGATCGGCCGAGCCCGGCATCCGGATGTCGGTGACGACCACGTCGGGGCGCAGCCGTCTGGCGGCGTCGAGCAGGTCGTCCGCGGTGCCCACGGCGGCGACCACCTCGATCTCGCCGGAGGTCTCCAGGAGCCTGCGGGTGCCCTCACGCACCAGGTAGTGGTCCTCGGCCAGGACGACTCTCAGTTCAGCCATGGATCGCGCACCGTCCGGAACTCACCATGGGGAGATCCTGCACGGTGCGCGGGCGCCGTGTACATGAGGTTGCCCGCACTCGTCGCCGTCGCCGTCGCCGGGATCCGGGATCCGGGATCCGGGAACGGAGCCGGTGGTGGGAGCGAGCGGAACGAACCGAAACCGGTGGCGAGATCGGAACCAACCGGTTCCGGAACCGGGAACGGGAGCGGGAGAGGCGGACGGTCAGCAGGTGAGAGGTACGGAACGCGTGGTCAGCGGAGCACTCGGGTCTTCACCCGCACGTACTTGATGTCGGTGCCGATGTCGATGCCGTAGATGTCGAAGGTGTCCAGCCCGCCAGCGGGGACGTCGATCGAGACCGAGCCGAAATTGGCGGTCGCGGTGCCGCGGGCACCGTTCTTCAGCCAGACCTTGACCTTGAGGGTGGCCGTTTTGCCGGGGTTCAGGGTGTCGAGCAGACAGCCCACCTCGCGCCCCGAGATCTCGCAGTACGAGCCGGCGGGCTTGCCGACGATGCGGATCTTGGAGATGTGCGGGGAGAGACGGCCGCCGACGTAGGCGATGTCGGTGTACCACTTGCCGACGTTCTTGATCTTCAGCGTGTAGACGTACGAGTCGCCCGCCCAGGCCTTGCGCGGGTAGAAGACGGTCGTCTTCAGCGGCGCGAGCGGCGGGCCCGCGACCTTCTGCGGTGCGGCGATCGGGGGGGCCGAGGCGTTCGCGGGCGCGGGGGTGAGCAGCATGCCTCCCGCCAGGGCGATGGCGGCGATGGCGGCCAGGTGCCGGCGCATTTTTACTCCAGTCGGATTTCGTCCCGTTGATTACGGATCATCATGGGAGATCCGACTTGTAAACCTCTTGCGATTGACTATCCGCTAACCGGTGATCAGGTGGACATCGCCGAATTCGTGCCAGAGATAGCCCTCTCCGAGCGCCTCCGCGTACGACCGCGAGAGCAGATCGCGGCCGGCGATCGCCGACAGCATCAGCAGGTGGCTGGAGCGCGGCTCGTGCAGCCCGGTGAGCAGGCCGTTCACCGCCCTCACTCCGACCTCGGGGGTGACGATGTGCGAGGTCCAGCCGTCCGCGGCCCGGACACGGCCGGTGGCCAGCGCGGCCGTCTCCAGCGCCCTGACCACGGTCGTGCCGACCGCGATCACCCGGCCGCCCGACTCGCGAGCGAGCTCCACCTGCCGCGCGGTGGCCTCGGGCACCTCGAACCGCTCCGGATACGGTGGCTCGTCCTTCTCCGGAGACGCCACCCCCGTGTGCAGGGTGATCGGCGCGATCCCCACCCCGCGCGACACCAGGGAGGTCACCAGCCCGGTGGTGAACGGCCGCCCCGCGCTGGGCATCTCCGCGCTGCCCGGCCGCACGCCGAACACGGTCTGGTAGTCGGCGAGCGGCCAGTCCCTGTCCACGTACGAGTATCGGATCGGCACGCCGTACCGGCGGAGGTAGCCCGTGACCTCCCGGTCCAGCCTCGCCCGCCACAGCCGCGGCGTCTCGCGTCCCAGGAGCCGCAGGGTCGCCCCACCCGGCAGCGGCAGCCACTCCCCGTCCGCACCGCCCCGGTAGGGCTCACCGGCGGGGCCTCCGGCGAGGCCCGTCCGCTCCCTGAGCCTGCGGAGTTCGACCAGCCAGGTACCGTCCTCACGCTCGGTGGAGAAGTGCACCGCGAGCCGATCGAGCCGGACGGCCGCGGGAAGCGTGCCGGAATTGTTCACCACGAGCAGGTCGCCGGGGCCGAGCAGACCGGGAAGGTCGGCGAACGCGTGGTGCCCGATCTGTCCGGTGCCCCGCTCCGAGACCAGCAGGCGCACCCCGTCACGGGCCAGCCCTCGGGCCTCCGGGGGCTCGTGCGCCTCCAGCTCGCGCGGGAGCACGAAGTCCGCGGCCATCGCGTCCGCCGCGGGCGCGCTCACGTCCCCTCCCCGTACGCACGCACGGATTCCGTCGCCGTTCTCACAGGTCCTCCTCGTTCGGTGCCCCGCCCGTTCATCCGTGCCTCACCCGGCCGCTGTCCGGGCGGTCGGCGATCAGCCGCAGCAGGGTGGGAACGACGCTTTCCGGGGCCGGGGCCTGTTCGGCCTCCTTGGCGCCGACGGCGTCGGCGAGCATGGCGGTGGACATCTCGCCCGGATCCACCCACCAGACCGCGACGTCGGGTTCCTCGACGGCCAGCACGTGGGAGAGCCGCTCCAGGGCGGCCTTGGTCGCGCCGTATCCGCCCCAGCCCTCGGCCGCCTCCACCGCCGCGTCGGAGGAGATGTTCACGATCGCGCCGCGCCGCTCCCTGAGCCCGCGCAGGTTCGCCTGAATCAGTGCCAGCGGGGCCAGTACGTTGGCCTGGAACAACTCCTGGAGCGTGTCGAGCGGGTATCCGGCCAGCGGCGGCAGCGGGACCGCGCCCAGCCCTGAGGCGTTGTTGACCAGCAGGTCCAGCCCGCCGTGTTCCTGTACGGCCCGCGCCAGCCGATCCCGGTGGGCGGGGTCGGCGACGTCTCCGGCCAGGGCGAGGGCGCCGAGCTCGTCCGCGGCGGATCGCAGCGCGTCCTCACCCCGCGCGGTGAGGACGAGCCGCCAGCCGTCGGCGGCGAGGGAGCGGGCGAGTGCCAGGCCGAGGCCGCGGGAGGCGCCGGTGATGAGTGCGGTCTTCGTCATGCCTCGACGCTAGGAGCCGCGCGCCCGCCGTACATCGGCCGCCGGACCTGGCCGGAGGTGGGCCGATGGGCTTAGGACCGATGGAGTAGGCGGCGGACCTCCACCGCCGCCTAGAGTCGTCTCGTGAACTCCGAGAGCGAGGACAGGGACGCCGTGCTGCACGCGGTGAGCTCGGCCGTCCTCGCCGTGACCAGGCATCTGTCGGTGCGGGAGGTGCTCCAGGTGATCGTGCGGTCGGCGCGGCGGTTGCTGGACGCACGCTACGCCGCGCTGGGCGTGCCCGACGACCAGGGGGCGTTCGCCGAGTTCGTCGCCGAGGGCATCTCCGACGAGCAGTGGGACGCGATCGGGCCCATGCCCCGCCAGCACGGCATGCTCGGCGCGATGCTGCGCGAGGGCACGCCGGTCCGGCTGCCCGACATCCGCAGGGACCCCAGGTTCGAATACTGGCCGCGGGCCCATCCGGTGCTCAAGGACTTCCTCGGGGTGCCGATACTCGACGGGGACGAGGTGCTCGGCATCATCTTCCTGTCCAACAAGCGGGCCCCCGGAGGCTTCACCGAGGCCGACCAGCGGCTGCTCACCATGTTCGCCGCGCACGCCGCGATCGCCCTCACCAACGCCCGCCTGTACGAGCGCGGCCGGGAGCTCACGCTGGTGGAGGAGCGCACCCGGATGGCGAGGGAGCTGCACGACGCGGTGACCCAGAAACTGTTCTCGCTGCGCCTCACCGCGCAGGCCGCCGCGTCGCTGGTCGTCGACGATCCCGTACGGGCGCTGCGGGAGCTCGGCCAGGTGGAACGGCTGGCGGGAGAGGCACTGGCCGAGTTGCGCGCGGTGATCGTGGAACTCCGCCCGGCCGACCTCGACCGGCACGGCCTGGCCGAGACGCTCCGCAAGCACGTCCGTCTGCTCGACCGGCTGCACCCGGCCTCGTTCTCGTTCGAGGAGTCCCCGGTGTGCGAGCTCGAACCGGTGATCGAGGTGGCCGTCCTGCGGGTGGCCCAGGAGGCGCTGCACAACGCCTCAAGACACTCGGCTGCGCGTGTGGTCGAGGTGCGGCTGGGCTGCGAGGGCGGGCGCGTGGTTCTTGAGGTGAGTGACGACGGGGCCGGTTTCGACGTGACCGCCGCCGCGGGGAGAGGGCTGGGAATCGCCTCGATGGGCGACAGGGCGCAGGCCGTCGGCGGCGACGTGCGGGTGACCTCGGAGCCGGGACGGGGCACACTCGTCCGGCTGGAGGTGCCCGCGTGACCCGTGATGCGGAGAAGGATGATCGTTCGACCCGGCGTCCGGGGGAGTCTGCCGTAGGCGGTCCCGACGATGGTCGTCCGGTCCGTGGCCCGGGTGAGTCGCCGGAGTCTGCCGTAGGCGGTCCTGACGATGGTCGTCCGGTCCGTGGCCCGGGTGGGTCCTCGGGGTCGGCCGTACGCGGTCCTGACGGCGACGACCGGGTGATCCGCGTCCTGATCGCCGACGACCACCCGGTCGTGAGGCAGGGCCTTCGCACCTTCCTGGACCTGCAGGAGGATCTCGCCGTGGTCGGCGAGGCCGCCGACGGCGCCGAGGCGGTCGCCCTGGTGGAGTCTCTCGCCCCCGACGTGCTGCTGCTCGACCTGAAGATGCCGGTGCTCGACGGGCTCGGCGCGCTGCTGCTGCTGGGCGAGCGAGGGCTGTCGCCGAAGGTGCTCGTGCTGACCTCGGTGAGCGACAGGGGCGACGTGGCTCCGGCGATGCGAGCGGGTGCGGCGGGCTTCCTCTACAAGGACGTCGAACCGGCCGCGCTCGTGCGCGCGATCCGGGCGGTGTACGGCGGCCAGGTGCTGCTCGCCCTCGAGGCGGCCGAGGCGATGCTGGCCGGTCCCGAACCCGTCCGGGCCGCGCGGGAGGGCGGACAGGAGGACAGGTATGTGGCGCCGCTGACCGATCGGGAGCGCGAGGTGCTCGCGTTGATCGCCTCGGGCCGTTCCAACCGGGAGATCGCCAGGCAGCTCGCGGTGGCGGAGAAGACGGTGAAGACCCACGTCTCCAGCGTGCTGATGAAGCTGGGCGTGCAGGACAGGACCCAGGCCGCTCTCTACGCGGTGAGAAACGGTCTGGCCTGACGGCGGTGTCCCGGTGGCCGGATCCTCGGACCGGCCCTCGGGCCGGTCCTCAGACCAGCTCGGTGATGGCGTGGTGGGCGACCACCCTGGCCCGGCGCACCGCGCGGTCGAGCTCACGCAGGGCCCCACCGCGTACGGCGATCTGGCCCGAGGTGAGCCCGCGGTCGTCGGCGACGCGGAGCACCGCGGCGAGGCGGGCGGCGAGGGCGGCGACCCGGTGGGCCCTGGCGGGGTAGCCGGGGGCCAGGCCGTCGTCCACGATCTCCAGCCGCCGGTGGCCCTGGGCCGGCCCCTCCACGCCGAGCAGGGCGTCGGTGGCCACCCGCATCGCGCGGGTCAGCTCGTGCTCGGCCTCGGCGAGGGAGGGCAGGGCGGGGGCCGTGGTACGGGCCTCCAGCACGGTCCAGCGAACCCCGGCGTACGATGACCCGCGGCGGTCGTTTACCGGGATCAGGCCGAGACATCTGTCGGGAAGCACGGCTGTCGCCGCCTGCCCGGCCTCGATGGCCGCGGAGTTGAAAGGGGGCGGTCCGGTGAGACCGAGTGGGTCGCCCGCGACGGGAAGGGCCAGTCGCAGCGATTTCATGCCCTCGATCCGCAGGTCGGCGAGGAATCCGCGGAGGGCGAGGTCGCCGGTCTCACCGGCGACGAGTTGGGGGCCTGCCTGCCGCTCCACGCGGTCGGCGGCCTCGTCGAGGCCGACCTGTCCGGCGAGCCAGGCGTTGCCCCAGCAGACCAGGGTGGCCGAGATCGGTGAATCAGGGTGCACCGATCCACGATATGCGCTTGTCCTGCAATAGGTTTTGTTCGAGCGATTCACAAGGAGGCGTAAGGGATGGGCGGTCAGGTGCTTCGGCTACAGGACGTCACCGTCCGCAGGGACGGAGCGGTCCTGCTGCGGGAGATCGACTGGACCGTTCACGAGGACGAGCGGTGGGTCGTCATCGGCCCCAACGGCGCGGGAAAGACGACGTTGCTGCAGGTGGTCGGGGCGATGCTGTTCCCCACCGAGGGCGTCGTCGAGATCCTGGGCGAGCGGCTCGGCCAGAGTGACGTCTTCGAGCTGCGGCCCCGCATCGGGCTCGCGAGCGCCGCGCTGGCGGAGAAGGTGCCACCGGACGAGAAGGTCATCGATCTGGTTCTCACGGCCTCGTACGCCATCCTCGGCCGCTGGACGGAGGAGTACGACTCCCACGACGTGACGCGTGCCGTCGAGCTGATCGACCAGCTCGGCTGCGCCCACCTGATCCGGCGCCGCTTCAACACGCTGTCGGAAGGGGAGCGCAAGCGGGTCCAGATCGCCCGCGCGCTCATGCCCGACCCGGAGCTGCTGCTGCTGGACGAACCCGCCGCGGGCCTCGACCTGGGCGGGCGCGAAGACCTGGTGCGCCGCCTGGCGACCTTCGCGCACGACCCGAAGGCGCCGACCATGGTGCTGGTCACCCACCACGTGGAGGAGGTGCCCAGTGGGTTCACCCACGCCCTGCTGCTCCGGCACGGCTCGGTGGTGGCCCAGGGCCCGATCGACCAGGTGATGACTGCGGAGAACCTGTCGCACACCTTCAGCGTCCCGCTCACCCTCGATCGGGGGCGCGAGGGCCGCTGGTACGCGCGGGCGCACCAGCTCTGAGGGGAACCCGAGAGGTTCCGAGATCGTTTCGGTCGTTCAAAGGCCGTTGAAGGGAAAAGCAAATATCCTGCCGGGTCAAGAGTTCCACGTGACTCGACCGCCCGGGGTGGTTCATGGAAGCGCTTGTCGCCGCACTCGTCATCGTGGTCGTGGCGGCGTTCGCCGTCCATCGGATGGTTCGCGTCGTGCCGCACGCCACGGCGGGTGTCGTGGAGCGGTTGGGGCGCTACCACAGGACGCTCGGTCCCGGGCTGAACCTCGTGGTGCCGTTCATCGACCGGATCAAGGACATGGTCGATCTTCGTGAGCAGGTCGTCGCCTTCCCGCCGCAGGCGGTCGTCACCTCCGACAACCTCGTCGTCTCGGTCGACACGGCCGTCTCCTTCCAGGTGACCGACGCCCGCGCGGCGACCTACGAGATCGCCAACTTCCTGGTCGCCGTCGAGCAGCTCGTCGCCACCACGCTGTGCGACGTGGTCGGCGGGATGGATGTGGACCGCGTGCCGGCCTCCCGTGAGGAGATCGGCGCCGAGCTGCGCCGGGCGCTCGACGACGCGGCGGGCGGGTGGGGCCTGCGGGTCGGCCGGGTCGAGGTGAAGACGATCGACCCGCCCGTCTCGATCCAGGAGGCGATGGAGAGGCACTCCCGCGCCGACCACGACAGGCGGGCCGCGCTGCTCGCGGCCGAGGGGGAGAAGCAGGCGGCCGTCCTCGCCGCCGAGGGGCGGAGAAAGGCCGCCGTACTGGCCGCTCGCGGCGAGGCGGAGGCGACCGTGCTCAGGGCGCGGGCCGACGCCGAAGCCAGGGCGACGCGGGCCAGGGCGGAGGCCGACGCGATCGACATGCTTTTCCGCGCCGCCCGTGACGGCAGGCCCGACCCGGAGCTTCTCGCCCACGAATACCTGCGGGCGCTCCCCGAGCTCGCCAAGGGGGACGCGGGCAAGCTGTGGATCGTCCCGCCGGACCTGAGACGGACCCTCGAAAGCCTCGCGGACCTTCTCCCGGACAGGGACGAGCCCTCCGGAGAGTTCGACGGAGGTGTGTCTTCGGGCGGTTCGGTCAGGGAGGACGGGCCGGGCGGACACCAACCTTCGGGCGAGGAAGAGGTGCCGGGCACGTGGGAGCCCTCGGTCAAGGGAACCTCGGTCAAGGGAACCTCGGTCAAGGGCGGTCCCGTTAAGGACACCCCCGCCACCGGGTGATCTCGATCTCCTCCTACCATCCGGTGAGGGCCGTGCACCTGCCTATGGGCGCGAGCCTGACGAGTGAGGGGAAGCGCATGACACCGTGGGAGGCGGTCGCGATCTTCGTGGCCGGCGTCGGGGCGGGGGGCATCAACGCCGTCGTCGGTTCCGGGTCTCTGATCACGTTCCCGACGATGGTCGCGCTGGGCATGCCACCGGTCATCGCGAACGTCTCCAACACCGTGGGCCTGGTCCCGGGGTCGATGACCGGCGCGTTCGGCTACCGGGAGGAGCTGAGGGGGCAGCGCCCGCGGCTGATCAGGCTGGGGGTTCCCGCGCTGGTCGGTGCGCTGATCGGCGGGGTGCTCCTGCTGTACCTTCCCGCGGAGACGTTCGACGTCGTCGTGCCCGTCCTGATCGCCCTGGCGTGCGTGCTGGTGGTGATCCAGCCGAGGCTCAACGGCTGGCTGAGCGCCCGGCGGGAGCATCCCCATCCGCACGGCGGCCCCTGGCTCTGGGGTGGCGTTCTCGTGTGCGGCATGTACGGCGGCTACTTCGGCGCGGCCCAGGGGGTGCTGCTCATCGGGCTGATGGGCAGTTTCCTCGACGAGGGCCTGCAGCGGATCAACGCGGCCAAGAACGTACTCGCGCTGCTGGTCAACGCGTGCGCCGCGCTGCTGTTCATCGTGGTCGCGGAGGTCGACTGGCTGGCGGCCCTGATGGTGGCGCTGGGCGCCGCGATCGGCGGTTTCCTCGGCGCGAAGATCGGCAGGCGACTGCCGGCCCCGGTGCTGCGCTGGTTCGTGGTGTGCGTCGGGATCGTGGCGATAGTCAAACTGGTGTACGGGTGAACCTGCCTGCTACCGGGTACTTATTCAGGTATGAAAGGTGACAAAGTCGAGGTTGTCATCGACGCAGGAGACAGTTCCCGTACCTACGAGGTCAGCGCCACCAGAGCGGGGCGCCGCGTTGAGGTGGCCAACGCCCGAGGCGGCGTTGTCGAGGTGAGCGAGGTCACCCGGAGCGGAACGGCCGTGCGCACCGCCCGCTTCATGTCCAGCCGTATTCTCGCCCTGGTCGAACACCCCGCCGACGGCAAGCCGGCCTAGGCCGGGCCGACGGCGGTAGCCGGTTCTCGTCACGCCCGGGTGGGACGTACGGTCACACCTGGGCGGGACGGACCTGGAGCACCCCGTCGCGGCGGATCCGGGTCTCGAAGGACGGCTGGGGGGCGGTGGCCGGGCCGTGTACGACGGCTCCGTCGGAGAGCCTGAAGGTGCTCCCGTGCCACGGGCAGACCACGCAGGCGGTCCCCTCCTCCGAGATCAGACGCCCCTGGTGGAGCGGGCCCGCCAGGTGCGCGCACTGGTCGGCGAGCACCGTGACGTTCGCGCCGACGCGCAGCACGAACAGATCGATGTAACCCAGCCTCCGCGTCACCGGGCGCCCGTCCGGCAGGTCGCCGACGTCGCACAGGTCGTGCCAGCCCAGCGGGACCAGGTGGGCGACGGACTCGGCGTGGTTCGCCCCGGCCGCCTGCCGGTAGGCGAGGTGGCCGCCGAGGTAGCCGCCCACGCTCGCGGCCCCCAGGCCGGCGAACGACAGCACCCGCCCGGTCCGGTCGCGCCCGGCCATCCGCAGCACCAGCGAACCCGCGTAGAGCCCGAGAGCGGTCAGGTTGGCGATCGCGTGCACGAACCCCACCCGTTGCTGCTCGCGGTGGAGCGCCGACCAGTCGGTGATGCCCGCCGCCATCGCGGGCATCGCGGCCGCGAGCCCGCCCGCGACCAGCATCCGCGACGCCCGCGGATCGGAACGGGTCACGTCGAGCACCGCCGTCGCCGTCCAGAGACCCAGGCTGACGTTGGCGAGCGGTGGATGCAGCGGTTTGCCGATCGGCACCCCGTGCAGCAGGTCACGCAGCGGTCCTGGACCGATCCGCCGGCGCACGGCCTTGGCGAGCACGCGGATCGGTCTGTCGGCCTTGGGCGAGCGTTCGATCCGATCGGTGAGCTCGACCCCGGGCACCAGACGCCTGGTCCGACGCCCTGTTTTGACAGTTTCCTTCACCATTGCCCCCTCCTAGACCATAGGGACCTACCCGAGAACGGCGTTATGCACGCGCCAAATGCCCTCGGCTGACGGAGAGGGCGATGATCTCGGTGGCGTAGGCGCCCAGTGTCGCCGATCCCTCCTCGATGATTTTCACCTTCTCCAGCACCTGCTCGGCCGTCACCTTGTACAGCGACCAGGTGCCGCCCTCGTTGTGGTGGTTCGCCATGATGGGGGCGATCCGGTCGAGGGCCTTGGCGAATTTGGCCTCCGGCGTCCTGCGTTCCTCGAACTCGTCCCAGAGCTCGCGCAACCGCGCGGCCTGGTCGCAGGGGAGCAGCCCGAAGATCCGGTCGGCGGCCTTGCGCTCGATGTCCAGCTGGGCCTCGACGGCCGAGGCGTCGTAGATGAACGTGTCTCCCGCGTCGATCTCGACGATGTCGTGGACGAGCAGCATCGCGACGACCCTGTCGAGGTCGGTGCCCGGTGGCGCGTGCTCGGCCAAGACCATCGCCAGCATGCCCACGTACCAGGAATGCTCGGCGTCGTTCTCACGCCGCGACCCGTCCATGAGGGTGTTGCGGCGGACGATGCGTCTGAGCTTGTCGATCTCCATGGCGAAGGTGAGCTGAGCGTGCAGACGGTCCTGTGCTGGAGGGGTGGTCACGCGCGCAAGCCTAATGCGCGTCGATCCCGCTTTTCCGAGCGATCATGGGATCACGCCCGGCCGAGGGTGACGGGAACCCCGTTGAACACGGCGTTTCCCGAGGGTATGTCCACGACGGAATCATCTGTCAGCGTGTTCGCGTTCACTCCCGCGTGCTTGGCGGCCACCGGTTGCGAGGTGCCGGAGTGCCCCCATCCGTGGGGCAGGCTCACCACCCCCGGCATGATCGTGTCGGTCGGCTCAAGCGGCACGACCAGCTCTCCGGCGGCCGAGCGCACCACGGCGTGCTCGCCCAGCCCGAGCCTGCTCACGTCGTCCGGGTTGATCTGCAGGGTGCACCGGTTGGTCCCGCCGACCAGCGGCCCCACGTTGTGCAGCCAGCTGTTGTTGGAACGCAGATGGCGCCGCCCGATCAGCACGATCTCCGCGGGCGGGACGGCGAGCCGCTCGCGCAGCCGCGCGGCGTCCTCGACCAGCTGCGGCGGGGCGAGTTCCACCCGTCCCGAGGCCGTACGGACGATCTCCGCCAGCCGGGGCTCCAGCGCTCCCAGGTCGATGCCGTGCGGGCTCGCCAGGAGAGTGGCCAGGGAGAGTCCGTACGGTCCGAGCCTGAGCATGGCGTCCAGCCGCCTCTCCGCCCCGCTGCCGCCGTCCAGGGAGGCGCGCAGCTCGGCGGGGTCCGCGCCCTCCACCGGAGATCCGGGCGTCTCGACGGCCCTTCGGAGCATCCGGTCGAGGATCAGCTCGTCGAGCAGGGCCGGATCGGCGTCCGCGCCCTGACCCGAGGCGATCATCGCCAGCCGTGCCATGATCTCGGCCTCCGACGGACGTCCCGGCTCCAGCGGCAGGACCGGCGGGGAGAACCTCGCGTAGTTGCGGACCGCGAAGGCGAGCAGCGTCAGGTCGTAGTGCGGCGACTGCGTCACGCGCGGCGGCGGCAGGATCACGTTCGCGTGCCGGGTGGTCTCGTTCAGGTACGGGTCCACGCAGACCATGAACTCCAGGTCGCGGAAGGCCCCCTCCAGCCGTGGTCCGCCCGGCGCCGACAGCACCGGGTTGCCGGCCACCACGACCAGCCCCCGGACCTGCCCCTCTCCCGGCGTCTCGATCTCGTCGGCGAGGGTGGCCACCGGGATCTCGCCGTTCGCCTCCGGCAGCCCCCGGACGCGGCTGTGCCAGCGTCCCGTGACGTACGGCCTGCTCCGGCGGCCGTTCTCCACGGCGGTCTTCGCGAACATCACCCCGCCGGGACGGTCGAAGTTGCCGGTCAGGATGTTGACGACGTCGACCAGCCACTGCGCGACGGTGCCGAACTCGGCGGTGCAGGTGCCGATGCGGGCGTAGACGGCGGCCGTCGGGGCCGCCGCCAGCTCACGTGCCAGCCGTACGATCTCCCCGGCCGGTATCCCGCACATCGGGGCCACGACCTCGGGGGCGAAGTCCCGCGCCAGCCGCCGTACCTCCTCCAGCCCGTCGATCCCGATGCCGCCGATGTCGGCGCCGACCGAGGTGAGGTCCTCGGCGAGGAGGGTGTGGACGATGCCGAACAGCAGGTAGGCGTCCATGCCCGGGCGTACGAACAGGTGCTCGTCGGCGAGGGCGGCGGTGCGGGTGCGGCGCGGGTCGACGACCACGAGTTTGCCGCCGCGCCCGCGCAGCGCCTTGAGACGGCCGGGGAAGTCGGGGGCGGTGCAGAGCGAGCCGTTGGACTCCAGCGGGTTGGCGCCGAGCATCAGCAGGTGGTCGGTACGGTCCAGGTCGGGCACCGCGATCGCCATCGGGTCGCCGAGCATCAAACCGCAGGAGACGTGCTTGGGCATCTGGTCGACGGTGCTCGCGGAGAAGACGTTGCGGGTGCCGAGGGCGCGGATCAGCGGCCCGCCGTACAGGGCTCCCGCCATGGAGTGGGCGTTCGGATTGCCGAGGTAGACGGCGAGCGAACCGCGGCCGTGGGCGTCGATCACCCTGCCGAGGCCCTCCTCGACCGCGCGGAACGCCTCCTCCCAGGACGCCTCGCGCCACTCCTCACCCGTACGGATCATCGGGACGCCGAGCCGGTCGGGGTCCTCGTCGAGGCGGCCCAGGCTCGCCCCCTTGGGGCAGACGAACCCTTTGGAGAAGGGGTCGTCCGGGTCGCCCTTGACCGAGGTGACGTGTCCGGCGTCGTCGAGGGTGAGCCGGAGGCCGCAGACGGCCTCGCAGAGAGGGCAGGTCCTGTGAGCTGTTCTCATCGGCGCTCCTGGGTTCGGCGAATGAACTCATCATGGCCGTCGGTCCGGCACGGGGAAAGCCCCGGAGCGTGGCTTGGATTCAAGGGGGCGTCGCGACATCTCGATCCGAGAAGTCGCGACGACCCCTTGAAACCGCCTGGGCTCCGGGGCTTTCCTTCGCGGCCGGGTGGAGGTTCACGCGGCCTGTCGGCGCCTCCCGGGAAGCTCGCCGGGTCCGGGGAACTCGCCGGGTCCGGAGAACGGGACGGTGGCGCGGTGGATGTCGGGCTCCTCCTCCGTGGTGCGGCGGGCCTGTCGGGGGTGGCCGGTCTCCGTGGTCCGACCGGCCCGCGGGGCGTGGCCGGCCTCCACGGCACGGTGGGCTTCTGCCGTATGGAGGGCGGCCTCTGTGGCACGGTCGGTCTCCGTGGCGTGGCCGGCCCGCAGGCACACCCAGTTCGTCCGCCCGTAGAGACGGTCGAGACCCACCGGGGGACCGAAGACCTCGCCCCCACGGACGATCTCGACCGTCAGCAGGTTCCCCCACCTGAGGTGCCGGGACACCACGGCGTCGCGGGCGTAGCACGCCGCCGCGATCTCGGCGGAGAAGGCGTCGAAGTCCTCGGCGCAGGTTCCCGCCCTGGCGAGGACGAGCGCCTTCTCCCCGGCGACGGTGGGGGTGATCCACAGGATCAGCGGCAACCGGCCGAAGCGGGTGTGTATCCCGGTCTCCGCGCACGCCCGCTGGAGGCGGTGCCGGGAGACCAGGCACCACACGTGTGCCGTCACCCACTTTCTCCCGAAGCCGGAGGCCACGGGGGTGACGGCGGCGCAGACCACGACGAGAAACGGCCACCAGTCGCCCTCGCGGAGCGAGAGGGCCACGGTGACCGTGAGGAACGAGGCGGCGGCGAGCAGCGCGACCTCCGTCCGCCAGCGCCACAGCCGGACGACGAGGCCCGCACGGCTGGGCGGCCGGCCGCCGGGGTGGCCGTAGCGGCTGCCGCGGAGGTCACGCCGCGACATCGCCGCCCGCCCCCTTGTCGTGGACGGGCGCCAGGGTGAGGGCGGGAGCGGCCGTCCGCTCGGCCTTGAGGAGGTCGAACCGCGGCTCGCGGTAGTGCCTGGCCCCGAAACCGGTCCGGGTCACGCTCCAGCCGAGCCGGTAGGCCCACTCGTCCTGGTCCATGCAGAGCTCTCGGTCGGTCACATAGATCAGGTCGAGAATGAAGGTCTTGATTCCGTGGGTTCTGTTGGTACGGTGGAAGGACATAGGAGACTCCCTTCGTGGCTTTGACGCGGAGTTCTTGTGCCAACCGGGTCGGTGGCCGCCGACCCGGTGTTTTTTGTGTCCGATCAGGACACTCTCGTGAGTGCGTGCGACTTTGGGCCGTCGCCGGCCGATTACCGCTGCTCCCCCTGTCGGCCTCCCCGTGTCAACTCCGTTTCTTCGAAGACGGCGCCGTTGCCGAAGAGCCGCGTGTCTGTTTCACACCCGCGGCTCACGAATGCCCTCGAAGACGCCCTCCGGATGATCGCCGGTGGCTCCCCCGATCTTGCGAGGACCTTCCTGTTCTGATAGTCGCTCAGCATAGATTTGGCTGCAAGACTTGCCGTAAGGAAAAAAGCAATAAACTTCCGCAGATGCACTGCAACCATCAGTGTAATTTGCACTACTATTCATCGAGTTCCTGTTGAGGCCGTGACAGCCGCTCGCCCGTCATGGTGAGGAGGTCGTGATGTCGGAACGTGGCAGTCCAGCACTCCGTCAGCGTTGGCTGGGCATGGAGCTGCGCCGGCTCCGCGAAGGCCTGAACATGACGGGCGACGAGGTGTCCGGTCGCCTGGGGTGGTCGACCGCGAAGGTCAGCCGGATAGAGACCGCCAAGACGCTGGCCAAGGAGGCGGACGTCGAGGCGCTCGCCGACCTTTACGGCGTCGACGAGCGGCTCAGGGAGACCCTGGTCGCGCTACGGCGTGAAGCCTCCAGGAAGGGCTGGTGGGAGAGATATCGAAATTCCGTTCCCGATGACTACATCACGCTCATCGGGATGGAGGCGGAGGCCACTGAGATGCGTAACTGGGAACCCCAGATCGTGCCGGGGCTTCTCCAGACGGAGGAATACGCTCGTGCGGTCATCTCGGTGGGGCAGCATGCGAGCCAGGTGCCGTCGAGTTGGTTCCAGGATCGGGTCGAGGTGCGGATGGCGCGTCAGCGTACGTTGCTGTACGACTCCAGGCCGCTGACCCTGCTGGCGGTGTTCAACGAATCCGTGTTGAAAAGTCAGTACGGTGACGCTCGCGTCATGCGAGATCAGCTGCGACACCTGATCGAGGTTTCGGAGCTGGAACACGTAGATATGAGAATTCTTTCCAAGGATGTTCCGCCACCGGTGTCCACGGGACCGTTCGTGCACCTTACCTTTTCCGATTTTCCGGACATAGTCTACCTTGAATCGCTTTTCGGTGGACGGTACGTGGATGATGTGGAAAAAGTGTACGGGTATGAGCGTGCCTTTGAGCATTTGATGGAACGAGCTCTTCCAGAGGCCGGCTCGCAGGAGCTGATCAAAGAGGTAAGCGAGCATTGGGGCAGGTAGCGACCGGTCTGCCAACCGGCGACTACCGTCATTTTTATGGAAAGAAAAATGAACGCGACTGATTTCAGCGGTGCGATGTGGAAGAAGAGCGCGCACAGCTCTCCGAACGGCAATTGCGTCGAAGTGGCGACGCTGAGCGGAGGCGGCGTAGGGGTTCGGGACAGCAAGAACGGATCCGGGCCCGTGCTGGTCTTCACTCCCGATGAGTGGAAGGCATTCGTCGGCGGAGTGAAGGACGGAGAGTTCGACATATAGCAGAAGCGGCTCCAGTGCTCACCTGGAGAAAAAGAGCCGCTCCGCTGCGATTACCGCGTTTCATTGTCTCTGCTCACCGGATGGATTGACCGCCCGCCGGTGGAGCAGGGGAGAATCATCGCACACCGGGGAAGCGCGTCGGACATGGTGTCCTATCTGGACACGTCCAATACCTTGCACGTTTTCCATCACGCCTTCATTCTTAAGGTGCCCTATGGCCACCTATGGGAGAGGAGGTGAGATGTGTCCGATATTGACCAATATGGAGTGATCTGGCGAAAGAGCAGACTCAGCGCCGCGAGTGGCAACTGCGTTGAGGTGGCTCGCCTGGCCGGCGAGGGGTTCGCGGTCAGGGACAGCAAGGACAGGCGCGGACCGGTGCTGCTCTTCGGCGGGACCGAGTGGAGCGAGTTCGTCGCGGCGGTGAAGAGCGGAGACTTCGATCTCTGAGTGACCGTCCTTTCAGGACCGGGGGCTTGCCCAACGGCGGGACAGCCCCCTTTCGTGTTCCAGGGAACAGTCCGGAACGGTCACGTGAGGCCGTAGGGCCCGCGGTCTCCGGGGAGAAACGAGTCGTGCGAGGACAGGCGGCCCCGGAACACCCTGTCCGGGGACGGCCCGCGACGCCGGGCACCGGCGACCGGCTCCGGCTTTTCGCGGGAACGAATCCGGCGGCGCGAGTTGTGACACGGGGATGGACGAGATGGCATCCTCGGATACCGATGGACACGTACACAGCTCGCCGCCTCGCCCTGGTCGCCGCGGTCACCGCCTCAGCCGTGCTTCTCGCGGCCTGCTCCGCGGCCGAGTCGGCCGCCCCCGAACCGTCCTCCGACGCCGTGAAGAAACCCACCGAACCGGCCGAGGCCACCCCCCCCACGCCCGAGCGCAAGCCGTACACCATCTCCTTCGGCGGGGATGTGCACTTCGAGGGCGTGCTGCGAAACCGGCTGAACGCCGATCCGAAGACCGCGCTCGGCCCGATCGCCAAGGTGCTGAGAAGCTCCGACCTGGCGATGATCAATCTGGAGACGGCGATCACCACCGGCGGCACCCCGGCCCCCGGCAAGCAGTACACCTTCCGTGCCCCGGCGACGGCGCTCACCGCGCTGAAGGCGGCCGGGGTGGACGTCGCCTCCCTCGCGAACAACCACGGCATGGACTACATGCAGAGCGGGCTGACGGACTCTCTCGCCGCCATCAAACGGTCCAAGTTCCCGGTCGTGGGTGTGGGCAGGAACGAGGCCGAGGCGTACAGGCCGTGGCGGACGACCGTGAACGGCAACCGCGTCGCCATCATCGGCGCTACCCAGGTGCTGGACGCGGAGTTCATCCAGGCGTGGACGGCCTCGGGCGACCAGGGCGGCCTCGCCTCGGCGAAGAACGAGGCGAGACTGCTCCAGGAGGTGCGCAGGGCGCGCAAGAACTCGGACACCGTGATCGTCCATCTGCACTGGGGTACCGAGCTGCAGAAATGCCCCAACGAGGCGCAGCGTGGCCTGGCGCCCAAGCTGGTCGCGGCCGGCGCGGACGTCGTCGTCGGCGGCCACGCGCACATCCTGCTTGGTGCCGGATACCTGAAGAACAGCTACGTCAGTTACGGTCTGGGCAACTTCGTCTTCTACAACTGGGGACCGGAGACCGGCAGGACCGGTGTGCTCACCTTGACGATCAACGGCCGCAAGGTGCTCAAGGACCAGTGGACCCCGGCCACCATCCAGGGCGGGGTGCCGGTCCCGATCACCGGGACCGGGCGGCAGCAGGCGGTCGCGGACTGGAAGGCGCTGCGCGGCTGCACCGGCCTCGCCGCCCGGCCCACCCGCTCCGAGTGACTCGGGGCGGGCCCGGCGGAGGTTCCGGACATCTCCCGATATTCCGGAGGAGGCGCGGAACAGGTTCCGGGCGTCTCGTGCGGCAGGAGGGCGTGACGCCGGTGGAGGAGCCAGGTGACGTCCCCCCGGCACTCACACACCGCCTCACATGCGGCGTTGCGCGGTTCGTCCGGTCCACCCCGGGGTGGAGAAAACTCGTGATTGGTGAATAACTACTGACCCTGACGTGTCAGAGGGGCAAGATGGTGTGGTGTCCACCATGTCCTGCGAGGAGCGCGGAGAGGCTCCACTGCGGCGCCAACCCACCCAGCGACGGAGCGCGCGACGTGTCGAGCGGATGCTCGACGCATGCGCCGACCTGCTGGACGAGATCGGCTACGACGCGCTCTCCACCACGAGGATCGCCGAGCGCGCGGGGGTCGCGATCGGTTCGGTCTACCAGTTCTTTCCCGACAAGCGAGCCATCACCCAGGCGGTGACCCGGCGGCACGTGGAGGGGTTCGTCTCCCGTATCGGCAGGCGCTTCCTGCTGGAAGACTACGAGGGCTGGTGGGACGCGGTCGATGCGATCATCGACGAGTACGTGGAGATGCACAGGACCGTGCCGGGTTTCCGGTCCCTGCACTTCGGCGACGTGGTCGACCTCAACCTGCTCGACGCCTCGTCGGAGAACAACACGGTGATCGCCGGACGGTTGCGCGGTCTCCTCCTGCAGGAGTACGGGCTGGCCGACAGCGAGGAGTTCGACCTGGCGATCCTCGTCGCGGTCGAGGCCGGGGACGCCGTGCTCAAGCTGGCCTTCCGGCGCGATCCGAACGGCGCTCCGGAAATCGTGGCCGAGGCGAAGCGCCTCATCCGGGGCTATCTGAACCGCCAGTTCGCCCGCGTCTCGGTCTGAGAGCCATCGCCCCCCTGACGAAGCGCGAGCCGCGCGAAGGGGCGAGCCGTCACCGCGCCCGTGTTCCGGGCTGAGGGAATACGGGCTGAGGGGATACGGAAGGGGAAGCCTCGACGGGGGGTGTGCCGGTGCCCTCCGGCAGGCTCTCGACGCCGAACGCGTCCGGTGCGGTGAGCGCGTCCGGCGCGGCAGGCATGTCCTCCCCCTCCCGGTGTCGTCCGCCCCGGCGTTCGAGCTGGGACCACCGCTCGGGGAAGGCGGCCTCAGGGCGCCCCTGCGCCGCCAGCCCCTGCCGCGCGGGCTCCGGTACGCCCTGCCCCGGCGTTTCCCGCCCTCGTGTGCCACGTTCCCGAGTACTCGGCCCTTGTCCCTGCGGGACGCGTTTCCTGACGACGTGTCCGCGCGCACGCGGCCGCTCGTCCTGCCGCCGTTCCGTACCCGCCACCGGAACGGGAACGACCGCGGACAGTCCGGGTGGCCGTGTCCTCGGCTCCGCGCGAGACCTCCCCGAGGAATCGCACGACTCACGGCGGGACGAGATGATCGGCTGGAGCCGCCTCTCCCGGTGGTTTCGTTCGACTTTCCTGATCCGGGCGGCGAGCCTCTCGCCACGGATGCGGTTCTCCAGGGTGACCAGCTCCCGGTGTGCCTGCCCGATCGCCTCCATCTTGACCGAGAGGTATCCGGCGGACCCGGGAACGACCACGGAGAAGGCCAGAAGGAGCATCAACGTGAACGATGTCTGCTTGGACATGCCCATCGCGACCCCTTCCCGTGACCCGCTCCTCTGTCAGTAGTCGTTGGTCATATGCCCGTTTTGCTGGGAAAAAACGCGCAGCGTAGTAGTTCGTTTGCCCAAGGTAACGTGGCCAATACCTGCCGTTGGCCGTACGCGGTCGAGCGTCGCTCGGTACTCTCGCGATGTGGCGCATGTGACACGTGAGCAACTTGATCGATTGCTTGAGCAGGCACTTCTGGCCGACGATCACGAAGACCTGGCCCGGCGACTCGAAGACCTGGTCGAGACGTACGCGTCCGGCGACATATCACGGGCGGCGATCCTCGTGCTCGCCGCCGAGGAGTGGCGGCAGGCCGGACAGCCCGCCCGGGCCTTCGACTGCTTCCAGCGGGCGGTGGACGACGGCGGCGAGGTGAGCGTCGATCCCCGGGCGGGGATCGCCGACACCCTCTTCGAGCTCGAACGGCCTGACGAGGCGAGGGAGGTGATCGCGGCGATCCGCGCCGTCGGTGACGTCACCGCGGCCACCGCCCTCACGGTCGCCGAGACCCTCGTCGCCTACGGCGACCTCGGAGAGGCCCATCAGTGGGCGACCGAGGGGGCGCACCGGGCGGTGGAGGGCAGCGGCGAGCACATCGCCCTGCTCAGAACCCGCTACCGGATTCGCGTGGACCTCGGTCTCCCGGAGGACGACCTCGACGCCCTCCTGGACGCCTCGCACTGACGGCGCCCCGGTCCCGCCGACCTGACATGCGGCGGGGGAGGGCCGTGCCCCGTGAGGCACGGCCCTCCCCCGCGATGGTTCGGCGGTGGATCTATGCCGACCCGCGGGCTGATCCGCGGATCGGAGGCCGGTCCACCTGCCGGCTCCGCATTTACTCCACGTTGAGGTTCGGGAGCGTTCCCTCGGGCGCGGGAAGAACGGGAGCCGCTTCGGCGCTCTGCACCGTGGTGCCGCTCGTGCCACCTTCCGTCGTGGCCTCGCCGGCCGCGGGAGCGTCCGGCGGCACGGGGGCCTCCGGGCGCGCGGCGGCCGGCGGCTCCACCGTGGGCATGTTCGCGGTGGGTGCGTCGGCGGTGGGTGCGTTCGCGGTCGGCATGTCCGCGGTGGGTACGTCGGCGGGCACGTTCGCGGTGGGCATGTCCGCAGTGTGGGTGTCCGCGGTGGGTGCCTCGGTGGCGGGTGTGTCCGCGGTGGGCATGTTCGTGGTGGGTGCCTCGGTGGTGGGCGCCTCGGCGGTGGTTGCGTCGGCGGCGGGCGCCTCGGCAGCGACCGCGTCGGCGGCGGGTGCGTCGGCGGCGGGCGTCTCGGCAGTGGACGCCTCGGTGGAGGGCGCGTCCGCGGCCGGCATGTCCGTGGTGGGTGCGTCGGCAGCGGGTGCGTCCGTGGTGGGTGCCTCGGTGGTGGGCGCCTCGGCAGCGACCGCGTCGGCGGCGGGTGCGTCGGCGGCGGGCGCGTCCGCGGTCGGCAGGCTCTCGGTGACGGCCTCCGCCGGGACGAGGTCGGGCATCGGAGGCGCGGGCACGTTGACCGGTGCGTCCGAGGTGCCCGAGGTGACCGGCACCTCGACGAGCTCACCGGGTGCCGGCGGGGCCGGAGCCCGCAGCCAGCTGATGCCGTCGCCGGGAGCACCCGGCGTGCCCGGCAGTTCCGGTGCCTCGGCCATGATGCTCACCCACGAGTTCGTCCACTCGTGACCGGGAAGGCTCGACAGCCCGAAGGCCCCGGCGTCCGCGAAGTCGACCACGGCGGAGGGCTGGGAGAACTGGGGCAGACCGGTGACGCGTGCGAGCCGGTCCGCGGTGACGGACGTTTCCCCGATGTTCGCGGTCACCGGCGCCTCAGCACCGGCCACGGCCGCCGGCGCCTGCTCGCTGTTCACCGTCACCGGCGTCCCCGGAGGAGGCAGCTCCGTGTCGCTCACCGTCACCGGCGCCTCGCCGCTGGTCGCGGCCTGTGGCGTCACGGTGCTGTCCGTCGAGAGGTTCGCGGCGCTGTCCGTGGTCGGCGGGGTGACGGTGCTGTCCGTCGTCGACAGGCTTGCGCTGCTGTCCGTGATCGATGGGGTGACGGTGCTGTCCGTCGTCGACGCTGTGACGGCGCTGTCCGTGGTGGGAGCCCCCTCGGGCGTCGCGGCGGTTCCGGCGGCGCCGGTCTCCTCGCACGCGGGCTCCACCGGTCCGGGCGTTCCCGGAGCCGTCGCCGTGCCCTGCTCCTGGCAGGGCACGAGCTCCGCCGACGCCGGGGAGGCCATCGTGAGGCCGGCGCCGACCGTGAGCACCGCCATCGCAAGGATTCCCCGGATGTTCCGTGATGAATTCGACATTCGCATCCCCCTGTTGCGTTCGGTAATCCGACGAAAACCGAACGTAACAGGGGGGTCTCGCTCAGGGGCGGGCTTAGCTCAATGGTGGTCAAGCCATTACCGGGCCGCGTCGGAGGCGGTCAGGTCCTCACCGGCCTCCAGCCGCCCGCCGTCGGCTCCCACCGACCTCCACCCGGCCTGCCGATTTCATCGCGCGGTCGCCGTCAGGCCCTCACCGGGCCGATGGACAGGGAGTCCCTCGCCTCGTCGAGGTCGACCAGCACCTCGTCGCCGTCCTGGACCTCGCCGGAGAGGACCTCCTTGGCCAGTTTGTCGCCGATCGCGGACTGGACGAGGCGGCGCAGCGGACGCGCGCCGTACAGGGGGTCGTAACCCGTCAGCGCCAGCCAGTCGCGCGCCGCCGGGGTCACGGTCAGCGTGAGCCGCCGGTCCGTCAGGCGCCTCGCCAGGTGGGCCACCTGCAGGTCCACGATCCTGGACAGCTCCTCGGTGCCGAGCGCGTCGAACTGGATCACGTCGTCGAGCCGGTTGAGGAACTCCGGCTTGAACGAGCTTCTGACCGCCGTCATCACGGCGGCCCGCTGCGCCTCCTTTTCCAGGCCCGGGTCCACGAGGAACTGCGAGCCGATGTTGGAGGTGAGGATCAGGATCACGTTGCGGAAGTCGACCGTCCGGCCCTGTCCGTCGGTGAGCCGCCCGTCGTCGAGCACCTGGAGCAGGATGTCGAAGACCTCGGGGTGGGCCTTCTCGACCTCGTCCAGCAGCACCACGCCGTAGGGCCTGCGCCGCACGGCCTCGGTGAGCTGGCCGCCCTCCTCGTAGCCCACGTAGCCGGGAGATGCCCCCACCAGGCGCGCGACGCTGTGCTTCTCGCCGTACTCGCTCATGTCGATGCGGACCATCGCCCGCTCGTCGTCGAACAGGAAGTCCGCCAGCGCCTTGGCCAGCTCGGTCTTGCCGACGCCCGTCGGGCCGAGGAACAGGAAGCTGCCGGTGGGCCGGTCGGGGTCGGAGATGCCCGCCCGCGCCCGCCGTACGGCGTCGGAGACCGCCTCGACCGCCTGTCGCTGGCCGATCAGCCGTCTGCCGAGCTCCTCTTCCATACGGAGGAGCTTGCTGGTCTCGCCCTCAAGCAGTCGGCCGGCGGGGATACCGGTCCAGGAGGAGATCACCTGGGCGATGTCGTCGGAGCCGACCTCCTCCTTGACCATGGGGTCCTCGGGCTGGGCGGCCTTGCTCGCCTCGGCGAGCTCGGCCTCCAGCTTGGGCACCTCGGCGTACATCAGCCGCGAGGCGGCCTCGAAGTCACCGTCGCGCTGCGCGCGTTCGGCGGAGCCGCGCACCTCGTCGATCTGCTTCTTCAGGTCGCCGACCCGGTTCAGCCCCGCCTTCTCCTGCTCCCAGCGGCCGACCAGGGCGTTGAGGTCCTCCTGGCGGTCGGCGAGCTCCCCGCGGAGCCGTTCCAGCCTCTGCAGGCTGCTCTCGTCGGTCTCCTTGGCGAGCGCCAGCTCCTCCATCTTCATCCGGTCGACGTTCCGCTGGAGCTGGTCGATCTCCACGGGACGGGAGTCGATCTCCATGCGGAGTCGGGAGGCCGCCTCGTCGACGAGGTCGATCGCCTTGTCGGGCAGGAAGCGGGAGGTGATGTAACGGTCGGAGAGCGCGGCGGCGGCCACGAGCGCGCCGTCGGAGATCTGGACCTGGTGGTGCGCCTCGTAGCGGCCCTTGAGGCCGCGCAGGATGGCGATGGTGTCCTCGACGGTGGGCTCGCCCACGTAGACCTGCTGGAACCGCCGCTCCAGCGCGGGGTCCTTCTCGATGCGCTCGCGGTATTCGTCCAGGGTGGTCGCGCCGATCATCCGCAGCTCGCCGCGGGCCAGCATGGGCTTGAGCATGTTGCCCGCGTCCATCGCGCCCTCGGCGGCGCCCGCGCCGACCATGGTGTGCAGCTCGTCGATGAAGGTGACGACCTGGCCGTCACTTTCCTTGATCTCCCCGAGCACCGCCTTGAGGCGCTCCTCGAACTCGCCGCGGTATTTGGCGCCGGCGACCATCGCGCTGAGGTCGAGGGCGATCAGGCGCTTGTCGCGCAGGCTGGAGGGGACGTCGCCCGCGACGATCCGCTGGGCCAGCCCTTCCACCACCGCGGTCTTGCCGACGCCGGGCTCGCCGATGAGCACCGGGTTGTTCTTGGTACGGCGGCTGAGCACCTGGACGACGCGCCGGATCTCCGAGTCGCGGCCGATCACCGGGTCGAGCTTGCCCGCCCTGGCCCGCTCGGTCAGGTCGATCCCGTACTTCTCCAGCGCCTGGTAGGTGTCCTCCGGCGTCTCGCTGGTCACCCTGGCGTGCCCGCGCACCTTCTCGAAGGCGTCGAGCAGCGCGTTCGGGCTCGCGCCGTTGGACCTGAGCAGCGTGGCGACGGAGCCGCCGTCGGTGGCGAGACCGACCAGCAGGTGCTCGGTCGAGACGTAGTCGTCCTCAAGTCCGCGGGCCCGCTGGGCCGCGGTGTTCATCACGGTGAGGAGCTGCCGGGAGCTCGACGGGGCGCTGACGGTGGAGCCCTGCGCCTTCGGCAGGGCCGCGAGCTGCTTCTCGGCCTCGACGCGCAGTTGCTTCCAGTCGGCGCCCACCGCTTCGAGCAGGGGCACGGCGGTGCCACCGGTCTGGGTGAGCAGCGCGGTGAACAGATGGGCCGGGGCGACCTCGGGATTGCCTTCGGCGGCCGCCCGCCTGATGGCGGAGGAGACCGCCGCCTGGCTCTTCTGGGTGAGCTTGTAGTCCATGCTTGTCAGGCCTCACTCGAAAGTGCTGTGTCATAGGGCGACGCCGGCCCGGCGGATCCTCACGGGGCGTGTGCCCCCGGCGCGTTCTCACGGCCGGTCACAGACGCGTCCTCAAGGTGTGGGACGGAGTCTCAGGCGGGGGGCAGCTGATACTGGATGAGCGCGCGGATCGTGTTCATCTCCGCGCGCAGGCGGTGGTTCTCGTCACGCAGGCGCATGGCCTCCGTTTCGAGGACGAGGATTCGCTTGATGCCCGCGAGGTTGATGCCCTCCTCCTGGGAGAGCCGCTGGACCTCGCGGAGCATCATGATGTCGCGGGTGGAGTACAGGCGTCCGCGACCGGCCGTACGGCCTGGACTGACCAGGCCGAGACGGTCGTACTGGCGCAGGGTCTGCGGGTGCAGACCCGACAGCTGGGCGGCCACCGAGATCACGTAGACGGGTGTGTCGTCCGACAGATCGAAGTAGTTGGCTTCCATGGCTACTCGCTTCTGGCCTGTTCGATCAGGTCCGCCCGCGGGTCACCACCCGAGGTGGCGTCGCGGAAGTCCTCAAGGGCGCCTCTCGCCTTGTCTTCCAGCTGTTGCGGCACCAGAACCTCGATCGTGGCGAGCAGGTCGCCCTTGGTGCCGTCCTTGCGCGCCACGCCCCTGCCGCGCACCCGGAAGGTGCGGCCGTTCGGGGTGCCCTCGGGGATGCGCAGGGTGACCGGCAGCCCCTTGAGGATCGGCACCTTGATCTCGGCGCCCAGTGCGGCCTCGGTGAAGGTGACCGGGACGGTGACCGTCAGGTTCTCTCCCGTCCGGCCGAACACGGGGTGCGGCTTGACGTGGATCTGGACGTAGAGGTCACCGGCAGGACCACCGTTCTCGCCGGGTGCGCCCTTGGCCTTGATCTTGATGCGCTGGTTGTCGCCGACCCCCGCCGGGATGCGGGCCTGGATCGTGCGGGTGCTCTTACCCCGCCCGCTCCCGTCGCACACCGGGCACGGGTCGTCCACCAGCAGGCCGCGGCCCTTGCAGTCGCGGCACGGCTCGGAGAAGGCGAAGTTGCCGAGGTTGCGGCTGGCCGCCCCGGTGCCCTCGCAGGTCGGGCAGACCCGCGGGGTGGTTCCGGCCTTGGCGCCGGTTCCTCCGCATCCGGTGCACGCGGAGGAACTGGTCAGGCGGAGCGACACCGTGGTGCCCTCCACCGCCTCGGAGAAGGAGAGCGTGACCTCGGACTCGATGTCCTGGCCGCGCCGCGCCCTGCTCGTCGTCCCCCCGGGGCGGCTCGCGCCGCCCCGGTTGAAGAGCCCACCGAAGATGTCGCCGATGCGCTCTCCGGTGCCGCCCTGGTGTTGCTGCTGGCCGGTCCCCCCGAACAGGTCCCCCAGGTCGAACGGGAAGCCACCCGAGCGCGGAGCCCCCCCGCCACCGGCGTAACCGCCGAGACCCGATCCGAACAGCGTCCGCGCCTCGTCGTACTCCTTGCGGCGCTTGGTGTCGGAAAGGATGTCGTACGCCTCGGAGACCTCCTTGAACTTCGCGGTGCTCTCGGAGGTCGCCGAGCTTCCGGGGTTGGCGTCCGGGTGATACTGCCTGGCCAGCTTCCGGTACGCCTTCTTGATCTCATCGGCCGTAGCGGTCTTGGGCACACCAAGGACGGCGTAGTAGTCCTTCTCCAGGTAGTCCTTGGTGCTCATCTACGTTCCTTCTCAGAGATCAGATGTGGGGGTGTCAGTTGTCGTCCGCGGCGGGCTCTTCTGGCTCCGCGACCGCGACGCGCGCGGGGCGGAGCACTCGCTCGCCGATCCGGTAACCGGGCTGCAGGATCTCCACGCACGTCGGCTCCGTGACGTCGGGGGAGTAGCTGTGCATCAGGGCCTCGTGCACCGTCGGGTCGAACGGCTCGCCCTTGGTGCCGTAGGTGCTCAGCCCCAGCTTCCCGGTGGCCGCCTCCAGTGATTCGCTCACCTTGGCGAAACCGCCGGTCAGCTCCCCGTGGTCACGGGCCCGGCCGATGTCGTCGAGGACCGGCAGCAACTCGGCCAGTACGCCGGCCACCGCCTGCTCCTTGACGGCCACGCGGTCTCGCTCGACCCGCTTGCGATAGTTGGAATATTCGGCCTGAAGACGCTGCAGGTCCGCGGTGCGCTCGGCGAGCTGGGTGGCCAGCTCGATCGAGGCCAGGTCGGACGCCAGGGAGGACGACGACTTGTCGGTCGTCTGCTCCCTGTCGTTCTGGCCCGTGGTCTCGGCCGGCTTCGTCTCGCGTATCTGCCCCGTCTCCGGGTCTATCTTCCGGTTGTCGCGGATCACCGGCTCCTCCTCGGAACCGTTCTCGCGCGTGCTCACGCTGGTGCTCCCCTCGGCGTTCCGGCCGTCACTTGGCGCCGTTGTCGCGCTTCGGCTCGTCGTCCACGATCTCGGCCTCGACCACGTCCTCGTCGGCCTTCTGCCCGTCGGTGGCGTCCGCGCCGGGAGCGCCGGTCGGGGTCTCGGACCCCTGCGCCTGGGCGTAGATGGCGGATCCCATCTTCTGGCTGACCGTGGCGAGCTTCTCCGCGGAGGTGCGGATCACGGACGAGTCGGTGCCCTCCAGAGCCTTCTTGAGCTCGGCGACGGCCTCGTTGACCTCGGTCTTGATGTCGTCCGGGACCTTCTCGGCGTTCTCGCCGAGGAACTTCTCGGTCTGGTAGACGAGCGAGTCGGCGTTGTTGCGGACCTCGGCCTCCTCGCGACGCTTCTTGTCCTCCTCGGCGTAGGACTCGGCCTCGCGCATCATGCGCTCGATGTCGTCCTTCGGCAGCGCGGAGCCGCCGGTGATCGTCATCGTCTGCTCCTTGCCGGTGCCGAGGTCCTTGGCGGAGACGTTGACGATGCCGTTGGCGTCGATGTCGAAGGTGACCTCGATCTGCGGGATGCCGCGCGGCGCCGGGGCGATGCCGGTCAGCTCGAAGGTGGCCAGCTTCTTGTTGTACGCGGCGATCTCGCGCTCGCCCTGGTAGACCTGGATCTGCACCGACGGCTGGTTGTCCTCGGCCGTGGTGAAGACCTCGGAGCGCTTGGTCGGGATCGTGGTGTTACGCTCGATGATCTTGGTGAAGATCCCGCCCTTGGTCTCGATGCCCAGGCTCAGCGGGGTCACGTCGAGCAGCAGGACGTCCTTGACCTCGCCCTTGAGCACACCGGCCTGCAGGGCGGCGCCGATGGCCACGACCTCGTCCGGGTTGACGCCCTTGTTGGGCTCCCGGCCCGCGGTCAGCTCCTTGACGAGCTCGGCCACGGCGGGCATGCGGGTCGAGCCGCCGACGAGCACCACGTGGGCGATGTCGGAGACCTTGATCCCGGCGTCCTTGACGACCTGGTTGAACGGGCCCTTGCACCGCTCGAGGAGGTCGGCGGTGATCCGCTGGAACTCGGCGCGGGTGAGCTTCTCCTCCAGGTGGAGGGGACCCTCGGCCGAGGCGGTGATGTAGGGAAGGTTGATGGAGGTCTCCGACTGGCTGGAGAGCTCGATCTTGGCCTTCTCCGCTGCCTCGCGCAGGCGCTGCAGGGCCATCTTGTCCTTGGTCAGGTCGACACCGTGCGCGTTCTTGAACCGGTTGGCCAGCTCGTCCACGACGCGCTGGTCCCAGTCGTCACCACCGAGGTGGTTGTCGCCGCTGGTGGCCTTGACCTCGACGAAGCCGTGGCCGTCCTCCTGGCCGACGTCGAGCAGGGACACGTCGAAGGTGCCGCCGCCGAGGTCGAAGACGAGGATGGTCTCGTCCTTCTCCTTGTCCAGGCCGTATGCCAGCGCGGCCGCGGTGGGCTCGTTGATGATGCGCAGCACGTTCAGGCCGGCGATGGTGCCGGCTTCCTGGGTGGCCTGGCGCTGGGCGTCGTTGAAGTAGGCGGGAACGGTGATCACCGCGTCGGTGATCTTCTCGCCCAGGTAGGCTTCCGCGTCCTGCTTCAGCTTCTGCAGGACGAACGCGCTGATCTGCTGCGGGTTGGACTTCTTGCCGTCGATCTCGACGGACCAGTTGGTGCCCATCTCGCGCTTGACCGAGCGAATCGTCCGGTCCACGTTGGTGACGGCCTGCCGCTTGGCGACCTCGCCGACGAGGACCTCGCCGTTCTTCGCGAACGCGACCACGGACGGCGTGGTCCGCGAACCCTGAGAGTTGGCGATGACGGTGGGCTCACCGCCCTCGAGAATCGAGACGACGGAGTTGGTCGTCCCCAGGTCGATACCTACCGCACGTGCCATGAGTACGTCCTTGTAGTCAAAGTTGAGTCGATGGGACTCATAGTGGAACCTCGTGTGAGGTTTGTCAAACGACTTGAGTCTACTGGGCTCAACCTTCTGACGCGCGGCGGCATTCCCGATTTCGGGAGGAAGGCGAAGGCGTGTCAGCGGGCGCCGTCGACCACCTTGCGCGCGCCGAGGGGCTTCTTGAGCTTGACGGTCGTCACCTTCTGGATGGCGATCTCGATGCAGGCGACGTTCTGCGCCTTGCTGCTCGGGCCCTCCCAGAGGGTGACGGTCACCCGCTTGGAGGTCTCGCGCACGGTGACCCGGTCAAGCACGTTGCACGGCTCCACCCCGGACCACCAGACGATCCGCAGGCTACGGCCGTCCTTGGACGGCTTGGCCGTCAGCCACCGCACCTTGCGGGGATTGTCGGTGTGGCCCTCGGGTTTCGTCGGTTTCGGGGTGCCGCTCGTCGTGGGCTCCTCCCGGGGAGCCACGGTGTGGGCCGCCGGTTCGGAGGGGCTGCCCGGGACGGAGGTGGTCTGACTCGCCGGACGCGAGGGGGAGGTGGTGACGGTGGCGCTGGGTTCGGTGCCGCAGCCCAGTGCCAGCAGAAGGCTTCCGGCCAGGATAGAGGTCGCGATCATACGCATACCCCTAAGACGGATCGGGCTCCCGGGCGGTTCAGGACACCCCGATGTCGCCCCGGTAAGACCGCCGGGACGGATGGTCACCCGTCGCCTTCGACTCATACACGGGATGATTCCCGCCGGTGGCGGGGCCGATAGGCTGCGGGGAGTTCCGATCCACGATTTCGAGGTGCTCACATGATCGCGATTCTTGGCACCGGCAAGATGGGAGAGGCCCTGCTGTCCGGGCTGCTCAGAGCCGGGTTCAAGCCGGGCGACGTGATCGCGACGGCACGGCGTGCCGAGCGCGGCCAGGCCCTCGCGGAGCGGTACGGCGTGCGGGTCGCCTCCAACGCCGAGGCGGCGAAGGACGCGGACACGATCATCCTCGCGGTCAAGCCGCAGGACATGGGGTCCCTGCTCGCCGAGATCGCGGGGCACATCCCGGCCGACCGCCTGGTCGTCTCGGCGGCGGCGGGGATCACGACCTCGTTCGTCGAGTCGAGGCTCGGCGCCGACATCCCGGTGGTCCGGGTCATGTCCAACACACCGGTGCTGGTCGACGAGGCGATGAGCGTGATCTCGGCGGGCGCCCACGCCTCCGAGGAGCACCTCAGGCGTGCCGAGGACCTGTTCAGCCCGGTCGGCAAGGTGCTGCGCATCCCCGAGTCGCAGCAGGACGCCGCCACCGCCCTTTCCGGCAGCGGCCCCGCCTACTTCTTCTACCTGGTCGAGGCGATGGTCGACGCCGGCATCCTGCTCGGCATGCCCCGTGCCGCCGCCCTCGACATGGTCACCCAGTCGATCGTCGGAGCGGCGATCATGCTTCGTGACTCGGGGGAGCACCCCGTGATCCTCCGCGAGGCGGTCACCTCCCCGGGCGGTACGACGATCGCGGCCATCGCCGAGCTGGAGCGGCACAGCGTCCGTGCCGCCTTCCTCGCCGCCATCGAGGCCGCCAGGGACCGGGGGCGCCAGCTCGCCGAGGGCTGAGCCCGTCTCCTCCCGTACGCTTTCCGCGGCCGGCCGACCGCCTGGTCGCCTCGGCGGAGGCGGCGACCCCGTCTCCTCCCGCGCGCCTCCCGCGGTCAGAGGACCGTGCGGGGTCTCCTCCACCCGACCTCCTCGTCAGGAGGTATGGCGACCCCAGGAACGTCCGCCGTTCAGGAGGGACCTGCTCAACGTGCCTGTTAAAGCAATAAATCGAGATATTTCGCTCAGATGAAAACAGGCACGTCCTCCAAGACGGCTGCGTAAACGCCATTCCGTACACGTGCGGTAACGTCGAGCCGGGAGCAGGAAGATCGGGCCGTGACGTGTGGCGTCGCGACCAGACAGGGAGTGCCCATGAGCCGGTCCGTGCGGGTTGTCTGGGACGATGCGCTCACCTCGTACGACTTCGGCCCCGAACACCCGCTCGCGCCCGTACGGGTGGAGCTGACCATGGCGCTGGCCGGGGAGCTCGGCGTGCTGGACCAGGTGGAGATGAGCGGTTGCGCGCCCGCCACCGACGACGAGCTGGCCCTCGTTCACCGGCGCGACTACATCGAGGCCGTCAAGCGGGTCTCCGCCACCGGGCGGCCCGACGTGGCCCACGGGCTCGGTACCACGGACAACCCCGCCTTCGCCGGGGTCCACGAGGCGTCCGCGCTGATCACCGGTGCCAGCCTGGCGGCGGCCCGCGCGGTGTGGAGCGGTGAGGCCGAGCACGCGGTCAACGTCGCGGGGGGCCTGCACCATGCGATGGCCGCCGTGGCGAGCGGTTTCTGCGTCTACAACGACCCGGGCGTGGCGATAGCGTGGCTGCTCTCCCAGGGCGCTTCCAAGATCGCCTACGTGGACGTGGACGTGCACCACGGCGACGGCGTGCAGGCGCTGTTCTACGACGACCCCAGGGTTCTCACCATCAGCCTGCACGAGAGCCCCCGCACCCTCTTCCCCGGCACCGGTTTTCCCGAGGAGCGTGGCGCGGAGGGCAGCGCGGTCAATGTGGCCCTGCCGGCCGGATGCGGCGACAGCGGCTGGCTCAGGGCCTTCCACGCGGTGGTTCCGCCGCTGCTGCGGGAGTTCGCCCCCGAGATCCTGGTCACCCAGCACGGCTGCGACAGCCACGCCCTCGACCCGCTGGCCAACCTCATGCTCAGCCTGGACGGCCAGCGGGCCACGTACGCGGCGCTGCACGAGCTGGCCCACGAGACCGCGGGCGGGCGGTGGATCGTGACGGGTGGCGGGGGATACGAGCTGGTGCAGGTGGTGCCCCGGGCGTGGACCCACCTGATCGCCGAGGTGGCGGGCCACCCCCTCGATCCCCGGACGGCCACCCCCGAGGCGTGGCGCACGTTCGTCAAGGAGCGGACCGGCCAGACGGCGCCGTTGACACTCACCGATGGTCGAAATCCGGAATTTCCGGATTTCTCCACTGGTTATGACCCAGCAGACCCGATCGACCGGGCCATCATGGCGACGAGGAACTCCGTCTTCCCCTTCCACGGGCTCGATCCCCTCCCGTGACCCATGGCCCCCGATGATCGAAACCGAGGACGAAGTGCCCCTCCCAGCACCCGAGCCGCGACGCGAAGCGTCGCCGACAACGCGAGCCGAGCTTCGTGAGCACCTGATCCGTACCCGGATCGCCGGTGATGTGGCGACCAGCCGGGAGAACAACCTGGACCACTACCGGTCGCTTTCCAACCGTGATCCGCACTACATGTTCGGGCTGACGATGGACGGCGCGTGGTCCTACCGGGACGTGCTGGAGCTGATGGCGAAGTCGGCCGGGGTCGTGGCCGATCCCGGGCACCGGGAGGGGCAGGACACCATCGACCCCGATCGCACGATCGAGGCGACGGAGAAGATGGGCGACACGATCGCCGGTGTGCTCCAGGGGGAGAACCCCAGGATCCTGATCGCCACCGGGCACCCCACCGGCCTGCTCACCGTTCACATGGCCCTGGGCCGGATGCTCAGGGCACGCGGCGCGACCCTGATGGCACCGGCCGAGGGCTGGTCGTACTGGGGCAGCGGTTTCGGGCGCAGGCGCAAGATCCGTTACATGGACGACGTCGCGATGCTCGACGACAAGGGCGCCTTCGTGCACACGCACGACCCCGCCCCGATGCGCGCCATGATCGCCGAGCTGGGTGCCGACCGTCCCGATCTGGTGATCGCCGACCACGGCTGGGCCGGGGCCGCGGGCGAGGCGGGCATCCTCACGGTCGGATTCGCCGACAGCAACGATCCCGCCCTCTTCGTCGGTGAGGCCGAGGGCAAGATCGCGGTCACCGTCCCGCTCGATGACAACGTGCTACCGAGGTATTACGAACCGCTGACGCACCACCTGGTCGAGAGGGTCGTGCGAGCCCTCTGAGACGGGGGATGCGCAAATTAGGACATCCCTATACGGGCATTTCGCGCCTGCATTCCACCTACCTCGCCGCCCGTTTGCCAACTTTTTGGGGATTGTGGGCGACTCTAATGGGAGACAGTTGGTCCGTTCCAAGATCAATTCGGGAGGCACGATCAGGCTGCTGGCCAGCGTTTTCATGCGTTTCGCTGACGCGGGACTCCGAGGGCTGAGAAAATAGGGGGTTTGCGTGGCAGGGGTCCCGATTTACGCTGACGGCAGTACACGTGCGTGAGCAATGGCACCAGTGGGGATAACCCGGATACACGTGCGGAAGAGGCGTCCGATGGGTGCAGGCGAAAGACCTCTCAGCGAGGTGAAGTTCCTGACGGTGGCAGAAGTGGCCACTGTCATGAGGGTGTCCAAGATGACTGTGTACCGACTCGTGCATTCGGGCGAGCTGCCGGCCATCCGGGTCGGTCGATCCTTCCGAGTGCCGGAGCAGGCGGTACACGATTATCTCAGGGATGCCTACATCGAGGCAGGTTGAGGCAGGGCGAGCTCGACGCGTCGAGCCGGGCGGCCGGGGGGAGTGTTCCGGTCGTGAGGTGAAGGCGCCAGGCCGCTCACGGTCCTGCTCTTTTCCGGTCTGTCGGGGCACGATCTCCGGTACGGCCGCGCGAGAGCCGGGCCTGGCCTCATCGGGGTAGCGACGTGGTCGTCACGTCGTGAGTTCATGCGCCCGGGGTCCCCCCAGGGGCGATCTACCGTGGATCGCCGGTAGTCTGTTGTGCCGGTGTGCTATCGCGCACCGGTTCGACAATCTCGGCTACCAGCTACCTGGGGGTCCCGTGGGCTCTGTGATCAAGAAGCGCCGTAAGCGCATGGCGAAGAAGAAGCACCGCAAGCTTCTGAAGAAGACCCGCATCCAGCGGCGTAACAAGAAGTAGCGCGGATCTGCGAGGCGCCGATGACCCACACCGTGCTTGTCACCGGGGTCTCGCGCCACATCGGCGCCCGAGTGGCGAGCGTTCTCGCGGATGACCCGGACATCGACCGGGTCATCGGAGTGGATACGGTGCCGCCGCCCTCGCTCTCACGTGATGGCGGCGTACCTCTCGGCCGGACGGAGTTCGTCCGCGTCGATCTGCGCAGCCCCGACATCGCCCAGGTGATCGCGGCCGCCGACATCGACACCGTCGTTCACATGAGTCTGGTGAGCGCCCCTCCCCGGAGTGGTGGCCGAGCGCTCATGAAGGAACACAACGTCATCGGCACCATGCAGTTGCTCGGTGCCTGTCAGCGGTCCGCGACGGTGCGCCGTGTCGTCGTGCGATCGACCACCGCCGTCTACGGTTCCTCCCCGCACGACCCCGCGGTCTTCACCGAGGACGCCGAGCCGGGAGAGCCTCCGAGCCGTGGCTACGCCAAGGACGCCTCCGAAGTGGAGGGCTACGTCCGCGGTTTCGCCAGACGGCGGCGCGATGTGGCGGTGTCGACGCTCAGGTTCGCCAACTTCATGGGACCAGGCGTCGACTCACCGCTGACGCGTTACTTCACCCAGCCCGTCCTGCCGACCGTGTTCGGGTTCGACCCGCGGCTGCAGTTCGTCCACGAGGACGACGCGGTCGAGGTGCTGAGGCGGATGGCGATGGAAGACCACCCGGGCACGTTCAACGTGGCCGGAGACGGCGTGCTGCTGCTGTCGCAGTGCGCGCGCAGGGCGGACCTGCTCTCGATGCCCGTCCCCTCCCCCGTCTTCCGTTTCATGGGCGAGCTCGCCCGGAGCGCGGGACTGGTCGGTTTCTCTCCCGAGCAACTCCGCCTGATGTGCCACGGACGCGTGGTCGACACCACCGCGCTGTGCACGGCTCTCGGCTGGAAGCCGAAATTCTCCACCGCCGCCGCCTTCGAGGACTTCATCCGCGCGCGTGACCTGTCAGGGGGCCTGCCCTCCGCCCTGGCGGACATGGTGTCCCGGCCGGTGCCGGGGTGAGCGATACGGCGAACGGCAGTGGGGACGGCGACCACCGGCTGGCCGAGACGCTCGCCTTCCTGCGCCGTCGCCTGACCGGAGAGTACGAGGTCGACGAGTTCGGGTTCGACGCCGAGCTCACCGACAAGGTGCTCCTGGAACTGATCCGCCCGCTGTATCACCGCTGGTTCCGCACCGAGACCTTCGGCATGCGCAACGTACCCGGTGACTCCGGAGCCCTGATCGTGGCCAACCACTCGGGCACCCTCCCCCTCGACGGGCTCATGCTCCAGGTGGCCCTGTACGACGACCACCCCGAGCGTCGCGCGCTCCGTCTCCTGGGGGCCGACCTGGTCTACCGGCTCCCGGTGCTCGGCCACCTCTCCCGCAAGACCGGCCACACCCTCGCCTGCCGCGACGACGCCGACCGGTTGCTCCGCAAGGGCCAGATCGTCGGTGTCTTCCCCGAGGGGTTCAAGGGGGTCGGCAAGCCGTTCTCCGATCGCTATCGGCTACAGCGCTTCGGCCGGGGTGGGTTCGTCGCCTCCGCCATCCGCGCGGGTGTGCCGATCGTTCCCTGCGCCATCGTGGGCGCGGAGGAGATCTACCCCAAGATCGGCGACCTGCGCCTCCTCGCCAGGGCCTTCGGCCTGCCCTACCTGCCGATCACGCCGCTGTTCCCCTGGTTCGGGCCTCTCGGGCTGGTCCCGCTCCCGTCCAAATGGATGATCGGCTTTGGCGAGCCGATCCGCACCGACGAACTCGACCCCACCGACGCCGACGACCCCATGCTGGTCTTCAACCTCACCGACCAGGTGAGGGAGTCCGTCCAGCAGCGGCTCGACGAGCTCAGGCTCAGGCGCGGTCACGCCTTCCCGCCCTTCTTCTGAGCCCTTCCGAGGTCTCACGGCACTCTCACGGCACCGCGGCTGTACCGCGAAGGGAGAAACAGTCCTCAGCGGCCGGAGCGGTAGAGGCGGCGCAGGGCGACGGCGGCGGCGATACCGCCCGCGAGGGCACCCGCGCCCGCCGCGATGGGCAGGCCGACCATGGTCGCCTTGCGTCCCGTACGGAAGTCCTTGATGTCCCAGCTGTTCTGCCGGGCGAACTCGCGCAGCTCGGCATCGGGGTTGATCGCGGTGGCGTGGCCGACCAGGGAGAGCAGGGGCAGGTCGTTGGCCGAGTCGCTGTAGGCGGAACAGCGGGACAGGTCGAGACCCTCCCTGCGGGCCAGGGCCCGCACGGCCTCCGCCTTGGCGGGGCCGTGAAGCAGGTCACCGACGAGGCGGCCGGTGTAGACGCCGTTCTCGGTCTCCGCGACGGTGCCGAGCGCGCCGGTCAGCCCGAGACGCTGGGCGATCACACGGGCCAGTTCCACCGGGGTCGCGGTGACCAGCCAGACCCGCTGGCCGGCGTCGAGGTGCGCCTGCGCGATGGCGCGGGTGCCCGCCCAGATACGGTCGGCCATCACCTCGTCGTAGATCTCCTCGCCGAGCCGGACGATCTCCTCGACCTTGTTGCCCGCCACGAACGCGAGCGCGGTCTCCCTGGCCTCCTCGATGTGCGCGGGGTTCTCGTCGCCGCGGACCCGGAAGATCAACTGGCCGAGCGCGAACCTGAACAGATCCCTGCTGGTGAACAGGCCCCTGGAGGCGAGACCGCGGGCGAAGTGGTAGATGGAGGCGCCGCGCATCATGGTGTTGTCGACGTCGAAGAAGGCCGCGGACACCGGGTCGGGCTCGGCCATCGGCATCGCGACGGCGGCCGCGGCCGCGACCTCGCCGGCCGCGATCTCCCCCACCGTCGCCCGACCGGCTGTTCCCGCCTGGTCCCGCCGTCGTAGTAGCCGCCTCATAGCCACTCAGCTTAACCGCGACAGAGTGGTGAGATCGGTAGCGTCCGTGTTAGCCGGATGTGACGTCTTGGCGTCGTACGACGGTCATGCGGCATCGCGCGAGCCCGGTGGAGTCGGGTTTTCCGGCCCGGTGAGGGACGCGTCGGACGCGTCGGACGTGACGGTCGCGCGGTCGTGGACGGGCGAGACCTCTGTCCGGCTCTCCCCGCGTGAGGGGCGGCCCGGGAACCATTTTCGAGGCTGCCGCGAACCCTCGCACGTGCCGGAGACCTCGGTGAATGCCCGTTCCTGGGGGAACCGTTAATCGGGCGGGGCGAGGCCCTCGATGTAGTTGAGATAGACGTGGGCCTTGCGCTGGTTCTCCGCGCCCATCTTGGGGATCATCCCGGTGATCTGGGTGCGCTGTTTCTGGACGAAACGCTTGAGCTCCCTGGTGCGCGTGGAGTCGCGGCGCCGTATCTGCCGCAGGGAGGTCACCGCGGAGCGGGTGGTGTCCTCCATGGCCTGAAGGGTCTCCCCGATCACCTTCTCGCCCTCGCCGGAGCCCAGGAGTTCCTTGACCTCACGGGCGCGGGTCTCGGCGTAGCCGAAGGAGCGGTCGGCCCGCTCGGCGTCGTCGCTGCTCAGGTGGAACAGTGTGTTCTCGGCGGCGCGCTTGAGCGGATAGAAGGTGTCACCGGGCATCGACCGGTAGGTCCCCATCACGGACGCGACCATCGCGACCACCAGGGCGGTGCTGAGCAGTTGCGGGAAAAGTCCCGCACGGGATCTCCGCCGGGAGTGGCGGGGGCCCGCCGGGCGCCGCTCGGCGGTGTCCTCTGCCTGAGGGGGGCGGGTGAGCTGCTCACGGAGCCTGGCGTTGAACTCGGGCCGGGGGCCGGCCGTCATGCGGGCTCCCAGCCGTGAAACACGGTTTTGGATGCGTGCCTGCGACCTCCGTGAGAATCCAGGCAGCCACTTCCCCATGAACGCTCCCTGCCGCCCCCAGCTCATGATCCATCGGTGTCACTTGCCTAACGACGACTCGGCACGGCAGGTTACGCGCTGCGCCGTATCGGCATGGGAACCTCGTCCCCGGCATGGCGGCCGCACCGGAGGGCTGGAGCCGACCGGGGGCGGCGCCGGCGTTCAGGTGTCAGCTGAGGTCCGGGGGCAGCGCGCGGGCCAGGGCGCGGATCGCGCGGAACTGGAGTGCCTTGATGGCGCCGCTCTTCTTGCCCATGATGAGCGCGGTCTCCGCCAGTGACATGCCGTGCAGGAAGCGCAGCACCACGCACTCCTGCTGCTCGGGGCCGAGATCGCGGACGGCGGTGAGCACCCGGTCGCTGACCATCGCGGTGACGACGGCGTTCTCCGGGATGTGCGGGCCGTCGAGCGGGGTGTCGATCACCTCGGCCGTCGTGACCTCAAGACGGTATCTGCCGGACTTGAAGTGATCGGTGATCAGGTTTCTCGCGATGGTCACGAGCCAGGCGCCGAAATCACGCCCCTGCCAGGTGAAGTCCGTGATCCTGCGGAGCGCGCGGAGAAAGGTCTCGCTCGTGAGATCCTCGGCCAGCGGATGTGAGCCGACCCGGAAGTAGATGTAGCGGTACACCAGGGTGAGGTAACGATCATAGAGCGTGCCAAAAGCATCCGAGTCTCCGGTCTTGGCACGCAAAACGAGCCTCCGGAGTTCTTCGGAGGCATCCTCACGCACGGTGAGGTCGCTGCTGCGGACGGGTCGGGTTACCCCGGTCGTCGTAGGGAGGTGCCCGGCGAGCGGCCACGTTTCAGGCATCCGGTATCCCTGAGGGGAGGGGGTACGGCGTGCTCGCTCACTCTAGAAATCATCTAGTAATTCCACAATCCACTTTGGAATGTCGTGACTGGGGGTAACCGCCGTATACGGTGTTGGGTCGGTCGTTTCGGACCGGCTCCGGGAGCCGACTCAGGGTTCGGCTACCGGTTGGGGGGTAATGTCCGGCAGCATTGGAGACACCATGGAAGTCCTCGTCGCTGTCATCGCCTTCGCCGGTGCATTGCTCGCAGCCATCGCCACCGGCGCTCTCATCAGCCGTCTCCGCAGTGAGCCCAAGGGCTGGCTGATCGCCTGGAGCATCACGACGGCGTCTCTCGCCGTCTCACTGGGAGTAATCGCCACCGGCTATTTGATCGGGTTTGGGACGGGCACGTTCCGGATTTATCAACTGACCGGATCCATGCTGGCGCCGCTGTGGCTGATCGTCGGGATCATCCAGTTACTGGCCCGTAAGAGCGCGGTCAGGTTCTCCTCCTGGCTTCTGGGGATCGCCCTCACCGTCATCGCCACGGTGATCCTCGCGGTCGACCCCGTCCTGCAGGAGAAGGACTTCACCAAGGCCCTCCCGCTGGGCGGTCGCCACTGGGGCCTGTTCCCGGCCTCCCTGCTCCTCGCCGTCCACGTGATCGTCGCTCTCGTGCTGCTGGGCGGGCTGGTCTTCGCGGTCATCCGCTGGCGTGGCGGTGACGACTACGACGCCGACAACATGCACGCGCTCCTGGTGCTTGCTCCCACCGGCCTCGCCCTCGTCGGTGCCGTCAGCTTCGCGGTGCCCGGGATGTTCACCGCGCTTCTGCTCTTCGTCACCGCCGCCGCGGTCTGGTACGTCGTGCTGCGCCCGCTCGCGCCCTACGAGGACGACGACGAGGAGGAGGGCGACGAGTGGGAGGACCGCCCTGCGCCCCGTCGCCCCGAGTACCAGCCCCGTGACGTGCAGGTCGCCGGCCGTCGCGTGACCCCGGAAACCCCTCCCGCCCGGACTCTGGCCGAGGAGACGCCGCGCCGCTCCGGTCTCGGCGACCTTGTGGCCGAGTATCGGGCGGGCGAGCAGGACGTCGACTACGCTGCGCGCATGCGGCAGCAGCCCTCCCAGGGCGACGACAGGTTCGGTGGTCCGGCCACGGGGATGTTCATGGCGGGCGAGTACGGAATGCCGCCCGCCGACCAGCCGCCCGCCGCCGACCCGGGCAGGCGCGGCGGTGATCCCGGAAGGCAGTCACCGCCGCCGGTGACCGGTCAGTTCGGCATGTCGAGCCCCGGTCCCGCGACAGGGGAGTACAACATCCCCGCCCATGAGTTCGGCAGGCACGGTGCCCCGGGGTCCGGCAGGTCCGCGGGCCCTGGCACCGGGGAGTTCGGCAGACCAGGGGGCACCGGGGAGTTCGGCAGCCCCGGGGGTACGGGGGAGTTCGGCAGGTCCGCGGGTCCCGGCACCGGGGAGTTCGGCATGCCGGGCGTGCCGGGCGCCGGCAGGCAGGGCAGCCTCCAGCCCATGCCCGCCGACCAGGCGTTCGGCGGCGCGCCCTCCCCGGGCTCCGAGCGGGGACGCGGAGGGTCCAGGGGATATGACCGGGAGGGCTCCCCCGGCTACGAGCAGCCGTTCGGCGGCGCCTCTCCCTCGACCGGCGCCCTCTATCCGGGCGGTCCGGGAATGCCGGGGGGCGCCGGTGACCTGCCGGGCGGCTCGAACCGTCCATCACCGAGCATCTTCGGCCTGCTCACCGTCTTCACGCTGCTCGACGGCACGGGCGAGAGGTTCGACCGGCTCGCCGAGGAGACCGTCGATTCGGTACGCCGCTCCGAGCCGGACACGCTCGTCTACACCTGTCACTCGGTGAAGTCGGCGCCCCTTCAGCGCATCGTCTACGAGCTCTACCGTGACGAGGTCGCCTACGCCGACCACCAGCGCCAGTCCCACACGCAACGTTTCGTCACCGAGCGTCAGACGATGGTGCTCGCCACCAATGTGATCGAACTCACAGTGAACGCCGCGAAGGTGATGCCGCTTCCGATGGCCTTCAGGCCGTGAACGCGGGCCGGCCGCGTGGGGTCGGCCGGCGGGCGTCCGATGGTGGTGATCGGACCGATCCTCCACCGGGCCGGGGGCGATCACGTCGGCCGCCCATCCGCCGGGGCGCTGCGGCCGTGTCGCGCATCGCGGGAGACTCGGGAAACGACCTTGGGGACGAGCGGCGCCGTTCAGGGACGAAGAGCGTCCTTGCCCTCAGGTGCCGAGGCCCTCAGGCGCCGAGGGCGGCGCGGAGACGGCTCTCGTCGACGCGCCAGAAGTCGTGCTGCACCCCGTCGACGAGGGTGACCGGGATCATCTCCCAGTAGCGGGCCTCATCCTCGGCGGAGGCCGTGATGTCGCGCTCCTCCCACGGGACGCCGAGTTCGGTGGCGACCCGCTCGATCACCGCCCGTGCGTCGTCGCACAGGTGGCAACCGGGTTTGCCGAGCAGGGTGATGCGATGGTCTCGCGGTGACATGACCGTCACGGTAGCCGAATCGCGGCGCCGCGCCGACTCTCGTGGCGAGCGGTGAAGATCCGGTCCGGGGCGGGGAGAGGCCCGGCGGAACGGGGCGTGTGTCCGTGGGAGGCGCGGGTCCTGGACCTGGTGAGCGGGCGAAGACGCACAGGTCCGGGCCTGACGAGCGGGTGAAGACGCACAGGTTCGAGGCCTGACGAGGGGGCGGGGAGAGGACCGGCGGGGGGTGCGGCCAAGATTGTGAACACTCACTTTGTGCATCGGTTCACAAAAGGACTAACCTGAATGACAGTGGTTTCACCTCGTCATCCGTCGCGTCCGGGCCGCGCCGGCCGCCTGTCCCCCTGGAGCTCCGGCACGTGATCCGCCGTCTGTCCCAAGCCCGCGACCGCGGCATCCCCGAGGCGACCGTCGCCCGGCTGCCGCTCTATCTGCGAGCGCTGAACGGCATGGCCGAGCGTGGCCTGGCGACCGTGAGCTCGGAGGACCTCGCCGTCGCGGCGGGCGTCAACTCGGCCAAGCTGCGCAAGGATCTCTCCCACCTGGGGTCGTACGGCACCCGCGGGGTCGGTTACGACGTCGAATATCTCATCTACCAGATCTCCCGCGAGCTGGGCCTCACCCAGGACTGGGCCGTCGCCATCGTCGGAGTGGGTAACCTCGGGCGTGCGCTCGCCAATTACGGCGGGTTCGTCTCCCGCGGGTTCAGGGTCGCGGCGCTGCTCGACGCGGACCCCGAGGTGGTGGGCGACCACATCGCGGGATTGAATGTGGAGCACATCGACGAGCTGGAAGCCGTGATAACACGGCGGGGAGTGTCGATCGTGGTGCTTGCGACACCGGCCACGGCGGCCCAGCAGGTGGCCGACCGGGTCATCGCCATGGGGGTCACCAGCATCCTGAACTTCGCCCCTGTCGTCCTTTCCGTGCCAGAAGGCGTGGATATCCGTAAAGTCGACCTATCGATTGAACTCCAGATCCTGGCGTTCCACGAGCAACGCAAGGCGGATCGGATGACTGGGGGGCCCGTGATGGCCGAGGAGTGGCCCGAGGCGGTGGACTTGTGAAGAGGCATGGCACACGGGTCGGCGGGCATGTCATCTCCCGGCTCCTCCGGACGAGCATGAGCACGACGGGCGTGTCGACCGCGACGTATACCGGCGGGACGAGCCCGAGAGCGGATCACGTCCTCTCCCGGAAGGCCGGTGGGGGCCGATGAGCGTTCTCGTCGTCGGCCTGAGCCACCGGACGGCACCGGTGGCCATGCTGGAGCGGGTCTCCGTCTCGGGCGACTCGCTGGTGAAGCTGCTCCAGGACGTCCAGCAGGACGCCCACGTCGCCGAGGCCATGGTCGTCTCGACCTGCAACAGGGTCGAGGTCTACGTCGAGGTCGACCGGTTCCACGCCGCGGTGACCTCGATCTCCCGGTTGCTCAGCACCCACTCCGGCGTCCCCATGGAGCAGCTGGCCTCCCACCTCTACGTGCACTACGAGGACCGTGCCGTCGAGCACCTGTTCTCCGTCGGTTCCGGCCTCGACTCGATGGTCGTGGGAGAGGGACAGATCCTCGGCCAGGTGCGTTCGGCGCTCAGGCTCGCCCAGCAGGAGGGCACGCTCGGCCCCACGCTCAACGAGCTCGTCCAGCAGTCACTGCGGGTGGGCAAGCGCTCCCACACCGAGACCGGCATCGACCGGGCGGGCGCCTCCCTCGTCGGGGTGGGGCTCACCCTCGCCGAGCGCGCTCTCGGTCCCCTTGCGGGGAAGCGGGCCCTGGTGGTCGGCGCGGGCTCGATGAGCGCCCTGTCGGCCGCGACCCTGCAGCGGGCGGGCGTCACCGACATCGTGGTGGTGAACCGGACCCACGACCGCGCGGTGCGGCTGGCGCGGACGGTCGGCGGCAGGGCCGCCGGCTTCGGCGACCTGGCGGCCGAGCTGGCGGAGGCCGACCTGGTCATCTCCTGCACCGGCGCCACCGACGTGGTCATCACGGCCGACATGGTGGCTCCCCGTGAGACGTTCCTGCTTGACCTGGCCCTGCCGCACGACATCGATCCCGCCGTACGGCGGCTGCCCGGTGTGACGCTGGTCGACCTGGAGTCCATGCAGGAGGGTGAGGCCGACGCCGGCACCGACGACGGCGGTCGCGCCGAGGCGGTCGTCGCCGTGCGCGAGATCGTCGCCGAGGAGGTCACCGCCTACCTGTCGGCCGAGCGCGCCGCGCGCGTCACGCCGACCGTGGTGGCGCTGCGGAGCAAGGCGGCCCAGGTGGTCGAGGCGGAGCTCGGACGGCTCGTGGCGCGGGTGCCCGATCTTGAGGGGCGTGTCAGGGACGAGGTGGGCCAGACCGTGCGGCGCGTGGTCGACAAGTTGCTCCACGAGCCCACCGTGCGTGTCAAGCAGCTGGCGGAGTCCCCGGCAGGTGATCATTACGCGGAGGCGCTGCGGGAGCTGTTCAATCTTGACCCGAAGGTGCCAGAAGCGGTGAGGTGCGTCGAGACGATCGATGTCGAGCCGGGTAGGAACACCGAGCCGAGCAAGAAGGAGGCAGACCTGTGAGCAGCGTTTCCTCTCCGCTCCGGCTGGGGACGAGGCGGAGCGTCATGGCGACGACGCAGTCCGGCCTGGTCGCCGCCCGCCTCACCGAGCTGACCGGCGCGGCCGTCGAGCTGGTCGGTGTCACCACCTTCGGCGATGTGACCAAGTCCGACCTCACGCAGCTCGGCGGTACCGGGGTCTTCGTCAGCGCGCTGCGCGACAAGCTGATCGAGGGTGCGATCGACTTCGCGGTGCACTCCCTGAAGGACCTGCCCACCACGCCCGACCCGCGCGTGGTCATCGCGGCGATCCCGCCGCGCGACGACCCCAGGGACGCCCTGGTGAGCGTCGCCAAACTGGCCGACCTGCCGTCCGGCGCGGCGATCGGCACGGGCTCACCGCGGCGGATCGCCCAGCTTCGGGTGATTCGTCCTGATCTTGATTACGTGCCCATCCGCGGTAACGCCGACACCCGCATCGGCAAGGTGACCTCCGGCGAGCTGCAGGGCGTCGTGCTCGCCGCCGCCGGGCTCGGCCGGCTGGGCCGCGAGGCCGAGATCTCCCAGATCTTCGAGGTCGAGGAGATGCTGCCCGCCCCCGGGCAGGGGGCGCTGGCCGTGGAGTGCCGCTCCGACCGCGCCGACCTGGTCGAGTTGCTGAGCGTGCTCGACGACGCGCGCACCCGCGCGGCGGTCACCGCCGAGCGCGCGGTGCTCAACGCCCTGGAGGCGGGGTGCGCAGCCCCGGTGGGCGCGTACGCGGCCGAGAACGGGCACGATCTGATCCTGACCGCCGCTGTCGTCGCCGTCGACGGCAGGCGAGCGGTGCGCAAGTCCACCGCCGGAAGCCCTTCCACGCCCATGGATCTCGGTCGCGACCTCGCGGCCGAGATGATCGCGGAGGGGGCCGGCACGTTGATAGGGGAGCAAGCACATTGAGCTCCGGAAGTACCACCTTCGAGCGCCCGTCCGGGTTCGTCGCCTTCGTCGGGGCCGGCCCCGGTGATGAGGGCCTGCTCACGCTGCGCGGCGCCGACCTGCTTTCCAAGGCGGACGTCGTCATTCTCGACCGGGAGGCGTACGGCCCGCTGTTGCGCCACTGCCGTGAGGGCGTCGACGTCGTCGACGCGGCCGAGGACGGCGCCGTCTCGCTGAAGGTCGTCAAGGCGGCCAAGGGCGGGAGCTGCGTCGTACGGCTGTGCGCGGGCGATCCGATGTTCTTCTCCTCGATCACCGAGGAGGTCGCGGCCTGCGCCAAGGCGGACGTGGAGTTCGAGATCGTGCCCGGTGTGCCGCCGGCGACGGCGGTGCTCACCTACGCGGGGATCCCCGCCGCGGTCTCGGTGCCCGAGTTCCGGGTCGTGGACGCGACCCAGATCGACGACTGGGCCGCGTACGCCACCGGATCGAGCACTCTGGTGATCTACAACGGCGTGGCCGAGGCCGTTCCGATCGGAAAGGCGCTGATCGCGGCGGGCCGCCCCGACTCGACGCCCGTGGCGGTGAGCAGCGCGGGCACCACGACCGAGCAGCACACCGTGGTGACCACGCTGGGCAGGCTCGCGCCCGATCTCAAGCACGCCGGGATGGCCGAGCCCGCGCTGATCGTGGTCGGCGAGGCCGTCGGCATGCGCGACCGGCTGTCGTGGTTCGAGACCAAGCCGCTGTTCGGCTGGCGGGTGCTCGTCCCCAGGACCAAGGAGCAGTCGGCCGGCCTGGTCGAGCAGCTGCAGTCGTACGGCGCGGTGCCCGAGGAGGTCCCCACGATCTCCGTCGAGCCGCCACGCACCCCGCAGCAGATGGACCGCGCGATCAAGGGCCTGGTCACCGGACGCTACGAGTGGGTGGCGTTCACCAGCGCGAACGCGGTCAAGGCCGTGCGTGAGAAGTTCGAGGAGTACGGCCTGGACGCCCGCGCGTTCGCCGGGCTCAAGGTCGCGGCCGTGGGCGAGAGCACCGCGCGGGCGCTGGTGAGCTTCGGCGTCAAACCGGATCTGACGCCGACCGGCGAGCAGTCGTCGGAGGGCCTGCTCGCCGAGTGGCCGCCGTACGACTCGATGCTCGACCCGATCAACCGGGTGCTGCTGCCCCGCGCCGACATCGCGACCGAGACGCTCGTGGCGGGGCTCACCGAGCTCGGCTGGGAGTGCGACGACGTGACCGCCTACCGGACCGTCCGCGCCGCGCCGCCGCCCGCCCCGACCCGCGAGTCCATCAAGGGCGGCGGGTTCGACGCGGTGCTGTTCACCTCGTCGAGCACCGTCCGCAACCTCGTGGGCATCGCGGGCAAGCCGCACAACGTCACGGTCATCGCCGTGATCGGCCCGCAGACCGCCAAAACCGCCGAGGAGTTCGGGCTCCGCGTCGACGTCATGGCCGACAAACCTTCGGCTTCCGCCCTCGCGGCGGCGCTCGCCGAGTATGGTGCCAAGCAGCGGCAGGCCGCGGTCATGGCGGGGGACACCCCTCGCAGGCCCTCGCAGACCCGGCGGGGAGCCCGGCGCCGCGCGAAGTAACCTTGGAAGTGGTCGCCGCCCGCGCACGACGGGCGGGCCGGCCGCGTTCGACGGCCCCCGGCGAGCGTCGCGGGCCGTGATCGGCGTTGCGGTGACAACGCGATCGGTTTCATGATCGGCGTTGCGGCCGGTCTCATGATCGGCGTTGCGGCCGGTCTCATGATCGGCGTTGTGGTCGGCGGCACGATCGGTGCCGCGTCGAGTGGTGAGTCAGGAACACACAACCGAGATCCTCCGGCCCGCGATTCCGTTACCGGCCGGGGGGAGGGGAAGCACCATGACGGCTCAGTTCCCTGTCGCGCGTCCGCGCAGGCTCCGTCGTACGGCGTCGATGCGCCGGATGGTGGCCGGGACCCGGCTGCACCCGGCGGAGCTCGTGCTGCCGATGTTCGTGAAGGAGGGCATCACCGAGCCGAATCCGATCGGCTCGATGCCCGGGGTGTTCCAGCACACCCGCGACTCGCTGCGCAAGGCCGCCCACGAGGCCGCCGAGGCCGGGGTCGGCGGGCTGATCCTGTTCGGCATCCCCGAGGTGAAGGACGGCCGGGGCTCGGCGGCCGACGACCCGGAGGGAATCGTCCAGCGCGCCGTCGCCGACCTGGTCGCCGACGTGGGCGACGCGCTGGTCGTGATGACCGACACCTGCCTGGACGAGTTCACCGACCACGGGCACTGCGGCATTCTGACCCCCGAGGGTGAGGTCGACAACGACGCCACCCTGGAGCGCTACGCGTCCGCCGCGGTGGCCCAGGCGCGGGCCGGATCGCAGGTCATCGCGCCGAGCGGCATGATGGACGGCCAGGTCGCGGCGATCAGGGCGGCCCTGGACGGCGACGGCTTCGAGCAGGTCCCGATCCTGGCGTACTCGGCGAAGTACGCCTCGGCGTTCTACGGCCCGTTCCGCGAGGCGGCCGAGTGCGCTCCTCAGTTCGGTGACCGCAACGCCTACCAGCAGGACGCGGCGGGACCGGCCGGTGAGGCGCTGCGCGAGGTGAGACTGGACCTCGACGAGGGCGCCGACGCCGTGATGGTCAAGCCCGCGCTGGCCTACCTCGACATCCTGCGCCAGGTGCGCGACGCCGTGGACGTGCCGGTGGCGGCGTACCAGGTCAGCGGAGAGTACGCGATGGTCGAGGCCGCGGCGGCGAACGGCTGGGTCGACCGGGACCGGGTGATCATGGAGTCGCTGGTCGCGATCCGCAGGGCGGGGGCCGACATGATCCTCACCTACTGGGCCACCGAGGTGGCGGGGAAACTGAGGTGAGACCGGCGGCGCGTGCCGAGAACTGGAGGTTCGCCGCTTGATGGAGATGCGGGTGCGTTAGAGTGCGATAACCGGTGCGGATGTGTCCCAGGTGGCGTAAACCCTGGATATTCGACGATCCGACTGACCAGAGTGTGGACAGGTCGACCGCATCCGGGGTGCACGCGGGATGCGCGGACGACGGAGGACACAATGGTCGGGGTACCGATGGTTCGTCGAAGTAGACGGCATGGCCATCCGAAGCAGATGATCAACTTTGTGCTGGAGTACGCCGCCCTGGGCTGGGCGAGCTGTCCCGGCGCGAAGCCGCTGAAGGGCGGTTCGCGCTCCTGTTCCTGCGACAGGATCGGCTGTCCCGACCCGGGGGCACATCCGCTCTCGCGGGCCTGGCAGATGCAGGCCACCACCGACCCGGCCCTGCTCACCAACTGGTGGCGGTACGAGCCGGAGGCGAACGTGATCCTCCCCACGGGACGGGTGTTCGACGTCTTCGACGTACCGCTCGCCGCGGGGCGCACCACCCTCGCGAACATGGACTCCGCCGGAGTCGCCTCGGGCCCGGTCGCCGTCAACGGCGACCGGGCCCTGTTCTATGTGGCCACCAGGAACGCCTCCGACGACGAGGACGAGTGGTGGACCTGCGCTCTGGACTTCGGGCCTTCCACCATCGAGGAGATGCCCGGCCTGCGCTGGCACTGCCGCGACAGCTACGTCCTCGCCCCGCCCTCGCTCCTGCCGACCGGTGGGTCCGGCTCGTGGTTGCGCCCGCCCGACGGACGCCCGCTGCCCGACCCGCTGCGCGTCCTCGACTGGCTCGCCGACACCTGCGAGTGACGCTTTTTCCGGGGGTCCTTCGGTGACTACTACCCTGGAGGGCGTGAGCCGTACTGAGAACTCCGAGGCCCTGTTCGCCCGCGCACGTGAGATCGTCCCCGGAGGCGTCAACTCCCCGGTCCGAGCCTTCGGCGCCGTCGGCGGGACACCGCGCTTCATGACCTCGGGGCAGGGGCCCTACATCGTCGACGTCGACGGCAACCGCTACGTCGACCTGGTCTGCTCGTGGGGGCCGATGATCCTCGGCCACCGGCACCCCGCCGTGATCGAGGCCCTTCAGGAGGCGCTGCGCGACGGCACCTCGTTCGGTACGGCGACGCCCGGCGAGGTCGAGCTCGCCGAGGAGATCGTCGCCCGCGTCGAGCCGGTGGAGAAGGTCCGCCTGGTCAGCTCCGGTACCGAGGCCACCATGTCCGCGGTGCGGCTGGCCCGCGGGTTCACCGGCCGGTCCAAGATCGTGAAGTTCGCGGGTTGCTACCACGGTCATGTAGATGCCCTTCTCGCCTCGGCAGGCTCCGGCGTGGTGACCTTCGGTTTGCCCGATACTCCGGGGGTGACCGGTGCTTCTGCTGCCGACACCGTGGTGCTGCCGTACAACTCGGTCGAGGCGGTGACGGAGGCGTTCCAGACCTTCGGCGCCGAGATCGCGTGTGTGATCACCGAGGCGTGCCCGGCCAACATGGGCGTCGTCCCGCCGCTCGACGGGTTCAACGCCACGCTGCGCGAGCTGTGCACCGCGTACGGCGCCCTGCTCATCGTCGACGAGGTGCTCACCGGATTCCGGGTGTCGGAGTCCGGCTGGTACGGGCTCGACCCGGTCGAGGCCGACCTCATGACCTTCGGCAAGGTCATGGGCGGGGGGCTGCCCGCCGCCGCGTTCGGCGGGCGCGCGGACGTGATGGCGCACCTGGCCCCTGAGGGGCCGGTCTACCAGGCGGGCACCCTGTCGGGAAACCCGCTCGCCTGCGTCGCCGGCCTCGCCACCCTGCGCGCCTGCGACGAGGGGGTCTACGACCGGGTCGACGCCGCCGCGCTGGTCATCGGCCGCGCCGCCGCCGACGCTCTGTCGGCGGCCGGGGTGCCGCACCGGCTGCAGCGGGCCGGGAGCCTGTTCTCCGTCTTCTTCACCGACGAGCGGGTCACCGACTTCGATGCTGCTCAGAAGCAGGACACCGCCGCTTACCGGGCGTTCTTCCACTCGATGCTGGAGCAGGGGGTCTACCTGCCTCCTTCGGCGTACGAGGCGTGGTTCTTGTCCTCCGCTCATGATGACGAGGCTCTTTCCCGTATCGCTGAGGCGCTTCCCGCTGCGGCTAAGGCTGCGGCACAGGCCGTCTGAGCCGTTCTGGTTACAGGTCGCGTGTCGCTCGGCTGTACCGGTCGATGAGGGTGCCGAGGTGGGCGGCGAACTCGGGGGAGTCGAGGACGTCGAAGTCCACGTCGAGCATGCCCAGATAGAGGGTGAGCATCTGGAGGGTGTCGGCCCCGGCCTCGATCACGCACGTGTTCTCGTCGACGGCCTCCAGCAGCACGGAGGGCGGTAGCCGTTCGGCGACGGCCTCGGCCGGGGCGTGCAGCCGCACCCGTGCCCGGTGCCGCCACAGTGCCGCCCCCACACCACGTTGTACGTGGGCGACGACGTCACCGCCGGGCGGCTCCCGGGGAGCGAAGCGCGGACCGGTCGGGGGGCGCGGCCCGATCCGGTCGGCGCGGAACGTGCGCCAGTCGCGCCGCTCGACGTCCCAGGCGACGAGATACCAGCGGCGGCTCATGTGGACCAGCCGGTACGGCTCGGCCAGCCGCCGCGTCACCGTGCCGTCGTGGCCGGTGTAGTCGAACCGCAGGCTCTCACGGTCGCGGCACGCTCCCGCCAGGGTGCCGAGAACCTTGGCGTCCACGGTGGGGCCGTTGTTCTGGACGGCCACCACGGTGGTCTGCAGGGCGTCCACGCGACGTCGCAACCGGGAGGGCAGGACCTGTTCCAGCTTGGCGAGGGCACGCAGCGACGTCTCCTCGATCCCGGCGACCGTGCCTCCGGCGGCGGTGCGCAGGCCCACCGCGACGGCGATCGCCTCCTCGTCGTCGAGCAGCAGCGGGGGGAGGGCGGCGCCGGCTCCGAGTCGGTAGCCACCCGCGGCGCCGGGGGTGGCGTGTACGGGATAGCCCAGCTCGCGCAGGCGTTCGACGTCGTTGCGTACGGTGCGGGTGGTCACTTCGAGGCGTTCCGCGAGCTGCGGGCCGGTCCAGTCCCGGGGACTCTGCAGCAGTGAGAGCAGGCGGAGCAGGCGGGCCGAGGTCTCCAACATGTCTTTCATTGTGGCTGACAATGCGGAACGGACCTTTCCGCATTGGTGTCTACGGTTCTGGCATGAGCAACGACACGGGGATCCGCCCGTTCCGCATCGACATCCCCCAGGCCGACCTCGACGACCTCGGTGATCGGCTCGCCCGCACCCGCTGGCCTCGGGAGGTGGCCGGCACCGGTTGGGGGCGAGGTGTTCCGCTGGACTACCTGAAGGGCCTCGTCGCCTATTGGGGTGATGGTTTCGACTGGCGCGCCCAGGAGGAGAGGCTGAACGCGTTCCCGCAGTTCGTCACCGGCATCAACGGCCAGGACATCCACTTCCTGCACGTCCGCTCCCCCGAGCCGGACGCGCTGCCGCTGATCCTCACCCACGGCTGGCCCAGCTCGCCGTACGAGTTCCTTGAGGTGATCGGCCCGCTGACCGACCCCCGCGCGCACGGCGGCGACCCGGCCGACGCCTTCCACGTCGTGATCCCCTCGCTGCCGGGGTACGGGTTCTCGACGCCCGTGAAAGAGCAGGGATGGGGAAACCTCTTTCGCGTCGCCCAGGCATGGGCGGAGCTGATGAGCCGCCTGGACTACGGCCGCTACGCGGTCCAGGGGACCGACGCCGGCTCGGGGGTGGCGGGGATACTCGCCATGATCGACGCGGGGCGGGTGGTCGGCACACACCTGACCGGGACGACGGCGGCGATGCCGTTCGGCCCTCCGATCGAACTCGCCGGCCTGTCGGAGGCCGACAGGGCACGCGCCGAGCGGTTCAACGCGTCCCAGGCCGACGGGTTCGGCTATCTGCACATGCAGGCGACCCGCCCGCAGACGCTCGCCTACTCCCTGAACGACTCGCCGGTGGGCCAGCTCGCCTGGATCGCGGAGAAGTTCGCCGAGTGGACCGACCCTGAGGCGAAGCTGCCGGAGGACGCGGTCGGCCGCGACCAGCTGCTCACCTGCGTGAGCCTCTTCTGGTTCACGGGCGCGGGAGCCTCCTCGGCGCATGCTGTTTACGAGGGCATGCAGGCGTATCGCGAGATGGCTGCTCGGCAGGGGGATGATCACGCCGGTGGGTGGCAGGGGCCGCCTACGGGTGTCGCGGTGTTCGCCGCTGATACGACGATTCGGAGTGTGATGGACCCTGGGGGGTTGATCGAGCACTGGTCGGAGTTCGGGAGGGGTGGCCACTTCCCGGCGATGGAGACTCCCGACCTGCTCACCGAGGACATTCGCGCCTTCTTCCGTTTGCACCGCTGACGCCTGGGGGTTCTGAGGCTTGGGGGTTCGCGCGAACAGTTGGGCAGGGCGCCGAATCTCAAGCGGGGTGTGTTCTGTGTGCTCGTGTTCTGGTGAAGGCTTCGGTGTGTTCGCGCTTCGGTGCGTGCGCGCTCCGGTGGGCGGGTGCTCCGGGCGGCCGTCGTTGGTGGTCGTCTGGTGGGTCAGGCCTCCGGCCTGGCGGGCGCGCTGGTTACGGATTTTTATAAGCCGCCCGGAACACCCGCCCACCTCCGCACACGGCCCGTCTCGCCGTAGGTGGTGCGGGCCGTAGTCGCTTCCTTTCGGGCCGCCCACGGGGCTCTGGGGATGCTGAAGCAATCCGTACGGGGTCGTTCGGGGGTCGTCGCCGTAGCTGAAGCGTCGGTGCGGAAAGGAGCGCATGGGGCTCGCCGTGAGTCCACCGGGCTCGTCGTGGTTCGCCGTCGGTTGGCTGGTTGGTTGGCGTGCTGCGCCTTGTCGTTGCTGGTCACGGACATCACGGCTTCGCGCAGGGACAGGTGTGGCCCTTTGATAGGGCACATCGTGATGGACGGCCACTGTGACCGAAGGGAGGGGTAGGTCTCGCAGGGCTTCGGCCGGGTGGGTTAGTTGGATGAGGAGCCGGGGGTGCCGGTGTTGCCGGCTTCGTCGGGGCTGTTGGTTTCGTGGGCGGGGAGGCGGAACCAGACGGCGGTGCCCGCTTCGGGGTCGTGGTGGGTGCCCCAGGCGGTGGCCATGGCCTCGACCAGGAGCAGGCCGCGTCCGCCGTCGCTGTCGAGGTCGGTCGCGCGGACGAAGGGCAGGCTGGTGGCCGAGCCGTCGTCGATCACCTCGGCGTGCACCATGTTGCCTCCCAGACCGAGGCAGACGGTCACCGATCCTGTGGCCGTACGCCCGGAGTCGGAGTGGACGACGGAGTTGGTCACGACCTCGCTGAGCAGCAGCACCACGTCATCGAGGGCGGTGGCGGTGATTCTGGTGTGCAGGAGGTGTCGGGCCCAGGCGCGGACGGTCGCGACCGAGTGGGGGGTCGCGGCGAACTCGGCGTGGCCCAGGGGGTGCAGTACGGCCCAGCGCTGCGAGGCTGTTCGCTGGCGTTCGTATCGGCAGGGGGCCTGGTAGGGCGCGATCACGCGATCGCCGCCGTGACGATGACGTCGGCGGCGTTGTCGGCGTCGGCGCAGATCGCTTCGCCGGGCCGCCACATCCTGGCCCACCAGGGGCGCCAGACGAACACCCAGCCGCGGGCACGGCGTACGGCGGTGATGCGGACGCGGGTCTCGTTTTCGGACATGACCTCCAGGATCGGCTGCCCCCTCTGGGGCAGCACCAGCGAGGTGCCCAGGCCCAGGCCCCGCAGGTCCCAGCCCAGCCGCACCAGATGAACGAACTGCTCTTGCGGATCGCGTGGCTCCACAGCCTTCCTTTCGTCGTTGATCGCACTGGCTCGCTCGCGCTTTAGGGACATCTATGCTCACGGACTGTCATCGGCCGTATGCTCAGAGCATGCAGTCTCTGCAGCCCCATGTGCAACCCCAAATGCATATGCACTCAAGAGGATCCATGGAAAGTTCAGCTTGCGAGAGCGGCCAAACCAGTAGAAACCTCATGGAGGCGGACACATGACCGAAGGCCAAAGCCCCACCGTCCGGCGACGACAACTCGGCATGGAACTGCGTCGGCTGCGCGAGCGTGCAAATGTGTCCGCCATTGAGGCGGGTGAGCGCATCGGTCGCTCCGACTCGACGATCAGTCGCTTCGAGACCGGCAGGGTCACTATCCGCCAGAAGGTCCTCGCTCAACTTCTTGATCTCTACGGTGCCGCCGACGACGAAACTCAAGCCGTACTCGACCTCGCACGCGAAGCGAGCAAGCGAGGATGGTGGCACATTCACGGAGATGCGGTGCCGTCCTGGTTCGAGGTCTTTATTGGGCTCGAAGCCGAGGCCACGTCAATCCAGACCTACCAACCTCAACTGGTGCCCGGTCTTCTCCAGACTGAAGCGTATGCGCGTGCTGTCATCGAAACAGACCACCCTGAAATGTCAGAGGAGGAGATCGACAGGCTCGTCACTCTGCGTCTAGCAAGACAGAAGCTCCTTAACCGGTCCAACCCTCCGGAACTGTGGGCGGTGATGAGCGAAGCGGCTCTACGTCACGCCATCGGCGGCCCGGCGACCATGCGCGAGCAACTCCTCAAACTTCGCGACACGCGACGACTCTCCTGCATTAACCTTCAGGTATTGCCCTTCGCCGGAGGTGCTCATCCCGGCATGCTCGGCCCTTTCCATCTCCTCGAGTTCCCCCCGACCTCGGAGACCCGTGTCGCCTACGTCGAGTACTTGACAGGATCCATATATCTGGAAAAGCCAGAAGAAGTACGCAGGTATAGACTCATTTTCGACCACCTTCGCGCGGCTGCCTTGCCGCCGAACAAGTCCATCGCGCTGATGAGCGCGGTCATAGAGGAGACGACTTCATGACTGTAGAAAAGCGTGAGTCGAGAGACCTCTCTGAGCTGTCTCGCGCTACGTGGCGCAAGAGCAGTCTCAGCGGCAACGGCGGTGCCGACTGTGTCGAGGTCGCCGTCGTCTTGGATATGGTCGCTGTTCGCGACTCCAAGGACCCCAGCGGCGCCACACTTGTCTTCCCTCCGGGTGACTGGACCGCTTTCCTCGGTCGCGTCAAGGCTGGAGACTTCGACACACGTCCCTGACCGCGTGACAGATTGAGAAGGGCTCCGGGTGTGAAAGGGAAGACGGGTGGCCCAGCATTCCATGACCGACGCCATATGGCGCAAGAGCAGCTTGAGCGGCAGCGGCAACAACTGCGTTGAAGTCGCCTCCGTCTCGGGCTTGATCGCTATCCGCGACTCCAAGAATCCCGGCGGCGCCACGCTTGTCTTCTCTCGGGATGACTGGTCTGCCTTCCTGGGTCGCGTCAAGGTTGGGGACTTTGATCCGAGGTTCTGATGTGGACGGATCGGAGAAGGGCTCTTGGAAAGTTAGGAGTGCGGGTGTCCCATGGTTGATCTGGTGAGCGCTGTCTGGCGTAAGAGTTCGCGTAGTAATGGCAATGGTGGAGCGTGTGTCGAGGTGGCGCGCAATCTGGTTGGGGTTGTGGCCGTTCGGGACAGCAAGGACATCTGTGGGCCGGTGCTGGTCTTCTCCCCTGGTGGGTGGCGGGCCTTTGTCGGTGGGGTCAAAGAGGGTGTGTTCGACGGGTTGGGGTGAGGCGGACGCCTACCTGGTGAGACGGTCGAGGTCGTCGGTGGTCCAGCCTCCTGGGGTGGGGAGGGCGGGCGGTCGAGGTCGGTGTCCATGGGGGGGCACCGTAGCTTTTGGCCCTGTGGGACGTCAGACTCTTTCCGCCTCCGGTGTCGTCTCGGTCAGGGCGGGGGTACTACGGGTGCGGGTGCTGGAGTAGAGGACGCCGGAGATGATCAGGGTGGCGGCGAGGAGTTTGGTGAGGGAGATCGACTCGCCGGTGAACAGGGCGGCGGAGGACATGCCGAAGACCGGGACGAGCAGGGCGGAGGGGGCGACCACCGAGGCGTCGTAGCGCTGGAGCAGGAAGCCCCAGATGCCGAAGCCGCCGAGGGTGGAGATCAGGGAGACGTAGAGGACCGAGAGGCTGCCCTCCACGGAGAACTCCAGGTGGGGGACGCCCTCGACCAGCAGGGACAGGGCCGTCATGGGGATGGCTGCGACCGCGCTGATCCAGACCATGAAGCGGAACGGGTTGGGTGGGGCGGCGTTCCTGACCGCGATGTTGCCCATGCCCCAGAAGAACGCCGCGCCGATGACCAGCAGGAACGCGCCGATGGGGCTGCCGGTGCCCAGGTCGGTGGCGATCAGTGCCAGACCGGCGAACGCGACCGCCATGCCGATGATCCGTCGCCGGGTGAGCCGTTCGCCCAGCAGGGCGACCGCCAGGATCGCGGTGAAGATCGCCTGGACCTGGACGACGAGCGAGGTGAGCCCGGCGGGCATGCCCGCCCGCATGCCGGTCAGCAGCAGGGCGTACTGGCCGATGCCGAGCGTGGCGCCGGCCATGAAGACCTTCCGCCAGGGCACTCCGGGGCCGCCGACGAGCAGTACGGCGGGGAAGGCGGCGAACAGGAAGCGCAGCGCCACGTAGAGCAGCGGGGGGAAGTGGCGGAGTCCGGCCTCCATCACCACGAAGTTGAAGCCCCACAGGGCGGTGAGGGTGATGGCGAGCAGGAGGTGCCGGGTACGCATGCAGCAATCGTCGTTTCGACTGATATTTCAGCACAAGCGAGACCTTCTTGCTTGTGTCGTTTAGAGTTGCTTACATGTTGGATCTCAACCGGCTCAAGGCGCTGCACGCGGTTTCCGTCTACGGTTCGGTGGGGGCCGCGGCCGAGGCGCTCATGGTGACTCCGTCGGCGGTCTCCCAGCAGCTGGCCAAGCTGGAGCGGGAGACGGGGGCGCCCCTGCTGGAGCGTCACGGGCGCGGGGTGCGGCTGACCGACGCGGCCGGGCTGCTCGCCGACCACGCCGAGCGCATCCTCGCGCTGGTCGAGATGGCGGAGGCCGATTTCGAGGCGCTGCGCGGCGAGGTCGTGGGGCGGCTGGGCATCGGCGCCTTCCCCACGGCGGCGAGAGGGCTGATGCCCGCCGCGCTCGCGCTGTTGCGCTCACGCCACCCCGACCTGCGCCTGCAGCTCATGGAACGCGAGCCGGAGCGGCAGATCCGTGAGGTGGCGAGGGGCGAGCTCGACCTCGCGGTGATCCAGGACTGGATGAACCGTCCGATGGCGATCCCCGAGGGGTTGTCCCGGGCCACGCTCTTCGACGACATCGCCGACGTGATCCTGCCCGCGTCCCACCCGCTGGCGGGTCGTGCCGAGATCGAGCTCGCGGAGCTGTCGGGGGAGCAGTGGATCAGCTCCTCGCCCGGTACGGTCTGCCACGACTGGCTGGTCTACACGCTGCGTTCGGCCGAGCTGGAGCCGGACATCACCTGCATGACGGACGAGTATCCGACCCAGATGGCCCTCGTCGCGGCGGAGCAGGGGTGCGCGATCATCCCCCGGCTGGGCCGCGACTTCGTCCCGCAGGGGGTGCGGGTCGTCCCGATCCGGTCGCGTCCGACGCGCAGGATCTACGCGCTCTGGCGCAGTGACGCCGCCCGCCGTCCGGCCATCCGGGCCGCGGTGGAGGCGCTGAAGGCCGTCTCGGTCGAGTTTCGCGGGCCTGTGTCCGAGCCCGTCGAGTCGGCGACGATTCCGGTGGCGGTGGTTCGGGGTGGCCCAGACGGCTCTGGGTGACGTCGGGTTTCGGTTTTCATACGTGGCGCGTCATTTCCGATCCGGTTCGGTGGGTGACCAATGCCAGCTCGTGCGGAACCCGGGTCAGCCGAGGGCGATCGTCACCACGCCGCCGACGATGACGCAGGCCGCGAGCAGCCGCCGGGTCAGGTCGCCCTCGGCGAGCAGCCTGCCGCCGAGCACCACCGCGACGAGCACGCTGACCTCGCGTACCGGGGCCACCGCGCTGATCGGCGAGAACGTGTACGCGGTCAGCGCGAGGAGGTAGGAGAGCGGCATCAGCACCGCCGCGCCCAGCACCCGCGTCTTGTGCTCTCGCCAGACGGGCAGGATCAGGCCCCTGCGGCGGGAGCCGAGCACCGGCGAGGTGAGGACCAGGGCGCGGCCGAGGTCGCCGCCGTAGTTGAGCAGGATCGGCGCGACCGCGAAGGCGCTGACGACCTGCTTGTCCCAGACGGTGTACGCCGCGATGAACACTCCGGTGGCGAGCCCGTACCCGATCCCGCCCAGGTCCTGGCGGCTGGGGCCGTGCGCCGCGCCGAGCAGGAAGACGCCCACCCCGACGAGCAGGATTCCCGCGACGCCGACCGGGCCCGGCCGCTCGCCCAGGAAGAGGACGGCGACCAGGCTGGCCAGCATCGGCCCGGTGCCCCGGGCGATCGGGTAGACCATGGAGAGGTCGCCGTGCCGGTAGCCGCGCTGGAGCAGCATGAAGTAGCCCAGGTGCAGCGTGGTGCTGGCGGCGATCACCGCGAGGTCGGTCCAGGAGGGGCCGGTGCCGCCGAGGAGGAGGTGGCCCACCGCGACCGGGGTCCAGAGGAGGGTGGAGGCGGCGGCGACCATCCAGACGAAGACGACACCGTCGGCGTCGGCCGCCTGCTTGCTCATGAGGTTCCAGCAGGCGTGGGCGACGGCGGAGGAGAGGACGAGGGCGAGCGCGAGGGGGCTCACCCGGGTGACCCTATCCTGCCTCGTTCGACCCACCTGCCAGGCAGGTACCCGGTGCCTCTCGGTAGGCTGGCGGACACCATGGCTGAGACCACCGTCGTTCACCTCCTGCGCCACGGTGAGGTGCACAATCCCGCGAACGTCCTGTACGGCAGGCTTCCCGACTACCACCTCTCCGACAACGGCGTCCAGATGGCCGAGACGGTGGCGAAGGCGGTCGCCGGACGTGACGTCACCGCGCTGTTCTCCTCGCCGCTGGAGCGCGCGCAGGAGACAGCGGCCCCGCTCGCCGCGACCTTCCACCTGGATGTCACGATCGACGAGCGGCTCATCGAGGCCGAGAACATCTTCGAGGGCCTCTCCGTCGGCAGCTTCCGTAATCCGCGCTTCTACCGCTACCTGTGGAACCCGCTGCGCCCCTCGTGGGGGGAGCGTTACATCCACATGGTCAACCGGATGAGGGCCGCGATCGACACCGCCCGTGACGCGGCGCGCGGCCATGAGGCGATCATGGTGAGCCACCAGCTCCCGATCTGGACGATCAGGCTCGCGGCCGAGGGCAGGCGCCTGCCGCACGACCCGCGTCGCAGGCAGTGCGGGCTCGCCAGCCTCACGAGCTTCTCCTTCGAGGGAAACCGTCTGATCAGCGTCGGATACAGCGAGCCCGCGGCGGCGCTCGTCAAACGCCCCACTGTGCCGGGCGCCTGACCTCGCCGGTACAGTGATTGCTCTACCGGTTGTAGTACAGGGAGCCTCCGTCACCCATGCGCGCACAATCCTTCGCCGCCGTCGCGCTGCTGATCGCCGTGGCCGGATGCGCCGGAAACCCGGGATCGCAGCCGCAGAGCGGTGACACCCGTTTCGTGGCCGGTGACGGAAAGATCACCCTGTTCCAGGCCGAGGACCGCAAGGTCGCCCCGCAGGTGGAGGGGGAGACCCTCGACGGGGGCACCGCGAGCCTCGCGGCGCACAAGGGCAAGATCGTGGTGCTCAACTTCTGGGCCTCCTGGTGCGCGCCCTGCCGGGCGGAGGCGCCGGTGCTCAAGGACATCCACGCCAAGAAGAAGGCCGACGGCGTGGAGTTCCTCGGCATCGACTTCAAGGACCGCAAGGCCGACGCCCTGGCTTTCGAACGCAGCCACGAGCCGGGTTACCCGAGCATCTTCGACCAGCCGGGCAAGGTCGCCCTCTCCTTCCAGGGGACGGTGCCGCCCGCGGCCATCCCGTCGACCCTGATCATCGACCGGCAGGGCCGGATCGCCGCCAGGGCGCTCGGCGCGGTGAAGTACAACGACCTTCTCGACGCCGTGACCAAGGTCGGCGATGAGAGATAACCGCTCGGGGTCGTCGTGAGCGCCGACCTCGTGGGCACCGTCGCCGGCGGTTCGCTGGCGCTGGCGCTGCCGATCGCGGTCGCGGCCGGGCTGGTGTCGTTCATGTCGCCGTGTGTGCTGCCGCTGGTTCCCGGCTACCTGTCGTACGTGACCGGTATGAGCGCCGACCCCAGGCGGGGGCGGATGGTGGCGGGCATCGTGCTGTTCGTTCTGGGGTTCGCGGTCGTGTTCGTGGCCGGGGGAGCGCTCTTCGGCGGCCTCGGCGCGGTCCTGTTCACCAACGCGGGGATCATCACGCGGGTGCTCGGCGTCTTCACGATCGTGCTCGGCCTCGCCTTCATGGGGGTGATTCCGGGGCTGCAGCGCGATTTCCGCATCCACCGGGTCCCGGCCGCGGGGCTGGCCGGGGCGCCTCTGCTCGGCCTGGTGTTCGGGCTGGGCTGGACCCCCTGCATCGGCCCCACCCTCGGGGTCGTGCTCACCCTCGGCCTGAACGAGGGCAGCGCCGGTCGGGGGGCGCTGCTCGCCTTCGCGTACGCGCTCGGCCTCGGCCTGCCGTTCGTGGCGGCCGGACTGGCGTACAGCAGGGCGCTGAGGACGTTCAAGGCGGTACGCCGGCACTCGCGGCTGATCACGAGGGCGGGCGGCGTGATGCTGGTTGTCGTCGGCGTGCTGCTCGTCACCGGGTTGTGGGGGGAGCTCGTCGCGATGACGCAGGGCTGGGTCGGCGGATTCGAGCCGGTGATCTGATGGTGTCGATCGACCCGAAGACGGGGGAGCGAACGGTGAGCGAGGCGCGGCGGCCCGCGGGTCTCGGGGTCGTGGGGTGGGCGCGCTGGTTCTGGCGGACGCTCACCTCGATGCGGACCGCGCTGATCCTGCTGTTCCTGTTCGCCCTGGGCTCCATTCCCGGCTCGATCTGGCCGCAGCGCGGGGTCTCCGACGCCATGGTCGTCCAGTACTTCGACGACAGTCCGGAGCTCGCCGAGTGGCTGGACAGGTTCTGGCTGTTCGACGTCTTCAGGGCGCCCTGGTTCGCCGCGATCTACCTTCTGCTGTTCGTGTCCCTGATCGGCTGTGTGCTCCCCCGTACCGCGACCCACCTGCGGGAGCTGCGCAGGAAGCCGCCCGCGGCGCCGCGCAACCTGGGCAGGCTGCCGCAGCACGCCTCCTTCGAGGCGGATCTCACCGTCGAGGAGGCCGCCGCGAGGCTGCGCGCCAGGCGGTTCCGGGTGACCACGGGGCCCGGCTGGGTCGCCGGGGAGAAGGGTTACCTGCGCGAGACCGGCAACCTGCTGTTCCACGTGGCCCTGCTCGGCCTGCTGGTCGCGGTCGGGATGGGGTCGCTGTACGGCTACCGGGGCAACGTGCTGGTCGTGGAGGGCGAGGGGTTCGCCAACACGGTCGCGGCCTACGACCGCTACATGCCGGGCACCCAGGTGAACGCCGAGTCGCTGGAGCCGTTCTCCTTCACCGTCGACGACTTCCAGGCGACCTACATCGCGACGGGTGAGAAGAGGGGACAGGCCCTCGACTACGAGGCCAGGCTCAAGGTCGAGGACGCCCCGGGCGCCGCGCCGCGCGACTACGTGCTGAAGGTGAACGAGCCGCTGGACGTCAACGGCACGCTGAGCTACCTGATCGACCACGGCTACGCGCCGACCTTCAAGATCACCGATGGTGAGGGCGAGGTCGCCTTCGAGGGGCCGGTGCCCTGCCTGGTGGTCCAGCCCGCCACCTTCACCTCCGAGTGCGTGATCAAGGTCCCGGACGCGCGGCCCGAGCAGCTCGGCGTCCTCGTCGGCTTCCTGCCGACGACCGTCCCGATGGGCTCGGAGTGGGTCTCGGTCTTCCCCGGCGCCGCGAACCCCACCGCGCAGGTGTACGGCGCCTTCGCCGGTGACCTGGGGCTGAAGGACGGCCGGCCGCAGTCGGTCTACGAGCTCGACCCGGCGAGCCTGAAGAAGATGAAGCCGCTGTTCATGAAGGCCGACCCGCTGGCGCTCGGTGAGAAGCTCACGCTGCCGAACGGCGCGGGCTCGATCGAGTTCACCGGTGTGCGGGAGTGGATCGCCCTGCAGATCACCCACGATCCGGGCCGGATGCCCGCGCTGGTGGCCTCGATCCTCTGTGTCGCGGGCCTGGTGCTGACGCTCACCGTTCGCCGCCGCAGGATCTGGGTGCGGATCCACGGGGATCGCAAGGTCGAGGCGGGCGGTCTCACACGCACCGAGGGCGGCGATTTCAGCGAGGAGTTCACCGAGATCGTCTCCGTTTTGAACCCAGGAGTTCCCGATTCAGGAGTGAAGGATGTCCGCTGAGGTCGATGCCGGCCTCGCCACGCTGAGCGACCAGCTCATCTTGGCGACGGTGCTGCTCTACGTCTTCGCAATGATCGCTTACGCCCTCGACCTCGCCTTCGGGCGGCAGGCGGGGGCGTCTCGGCAGACGGTGGCCCGCGCGGACCGGCCGGTCCTGGCAGGTGTCGGCGGGGGCGCCCCGGCCGACACCGCCCCCGCCGAGGACGCTCCCGCCGTCAAGGCGCCGCCCGCCTGGGCGGCGTGGGCGGGGCCGGTGGCCGTCGGGCTGAGCTGGCTCGGCTGGGTCGCCAACCTCGCCTCCATCCTCACCCGCGGCCTGGCCGTGGACCGGTGGCCGTGGGGCAACATGTACGAGTTCGTGGTCGCGATGTGCTTCGCGGCGGTGAGCGCGTTCCTGTTCATGCAGCTCCGCTACCCGATCCGCTTCCTGGGCGCGTTCGTCACGGTCGCGAGCGCGCTGGGGCTCGGTTTCGCCGTGCGGTACCTGCACGTGCAGGCCGGTCCCGTGGTGCCCGCGCTGGACACGTACTGGGTCGCGATCCACGTGTCGGCGGCGATCGTCGCGAGCGGGATGTTCATCGTGGCCGGAGTCTGCGGCATCCTCTATCTGGTCAGGAAGGACGCCTCGGTCCGGCTGCCGTCCCGGCAGGACCTGGAGCGGGTCGCGCACCGGGCCATCGTGATCGGCTTCCCGATCTGGACCTTCGCCGTCATCGCCGGGGCGCTCTGGGCCGACAAGGCGTGGGGCCGCTACTGGGGCTGGGACCCCAAGGAGATCTGGGCGTTCATCACCTGGATCGCCTACGCCGCCTACCTGCACGCCAGGGCCACCGCGGGCTGGAAGGGAAAGGCGGCGACGATCGTGCAGCTCATCGCCCTCGCCTGCCTGCTGTTCAACCTGGTCGGGGTGAACATTTTCCTCGGGGGACTGCACTCCTACGCCGAGGTTCCGGGCTGATTCTCGGCACCGAGATTTCCTCGGGCCGAATTCTTTCCGCTGGAATTCCACGGCGAATTGCCGCGCCGAGGTTCCCGCCGATTACCGCGCAGGTTTTCGTGCGGGAATTCGGTTGTCCGTAACTGACCTATCGGTCGCGCGTTAGGGGCCGATTCCGGTGCGTTCTCAGTCGTCGTCACGCAGGCGGCGGTCGAGATCCTTGAGGAAGTCGGGGTCGTCGTCGGGGCCCTTCGGGGCCTCGGGGCGCGACGGCGCGTCCTCGACACGGAGGAAGCGGGGCGGTCTGGGGCCGGTCGGCCGGCCGAGCAACAGCCAGAAGACGCCCCCCGCGATCGGCATCAACACCACGATGAGCACCCAGAGGAGCTTGGGGAGGTTCCTGGATTCCTTGTCCGGCGTGGTGATGACGTCGAACAGGCAGTAAAGCCAGAAGGCGAGTATCGCCAGACCAAGCAGGGGCATGCCCGAACTGTAAGCCATCATGAGACCTGCTGCGGTCCCACACCACGTTACGGATGACTGGCAAGGCTCCCACCCCTTACCGTAGGAGCCGTTGCCACTTCCCCAGGGGGTGTGATGGCACATTCGGGCGACAAGGGCCGCCATCGACGGCGGTGGTGGCAGCGAGGTCCGGCCACGCGTGCGGAGAGTGCCGTGCGGGAGGCTCCGCGTGAGGTTCCCCGCGGGGCGGAGCGCCGGGTCGGGACGGTCACGGCCCCGGTGGCCGACCGCCCGCAGTACACCTGGAGAGACTTCGAGCTCGACGAGAGTCCCCGGGCCCAGCCCAACTCTCCCGACACCCCCGACCTGGGGGACGGCCTGCGCCACTGCGGGCGTCTGGAGCGCATTCTGCACCGCCAGTGGGACTCGCGGTGGGAGGCGCCGCCCCCCGAGGCCGTACGGGCGGTGGAGAGCCTCGCGAGGCTGCCCGACGTGTTGAAGGACAAGCTGGCCGACGGGCTCGACGGCATCTACGTCGGCGCGGGCGGGGTGCCGGAGCTGGACGACATGGGATACCTGCGCGGCGCGCCGCTCCCCTCGGGCCGGGCGACGTGGGACATCTGCGCGGGGGCGTACGGCGATCGCAAGATCGTGGTGGGAGACCGGCCCTCGCCCACCCCCGACGTGATGATGCACGAGGTCGGGCACGCCCTGGACGACGTGGACGCCCCCGGCGGCGGCTGGGTGTCCGACTCCCCGGAGTTCGCCGCCCTCTACGAACAGTGCGTTCCCGCGCTCGCCTCGGCGTTCCATCTCCAGTCGGGAGACCTGGGCCGCAAGGAGTTCTTCGCCGACGCCTTCGCCGCGATCGTCTCCCGGCAGCGCCCCGCGCTGGTCGACATGCTGGGCGGCGACACACGGATGGCGCTCAACGTCATGTTGTTCTTCAACCGGCGCTACGGAATCTAGGTGATCTGGGATGTACGTCGTCAGGCTCGCCGACGGGACCCTGCGGGTGCCGCAGACCCTGGTCGGCGATGACGGGCGTCTGATCGGCAACGCCTACGTGGAGGTCTCTCCGGGAGATCCCGACTACGACCGATGGCTCGCCGAGTCGCTCACCGAGGAGGAGCTGTCCGAGCGGCGGCGCCGATGGCTGGAGGAGAACGACGAGCTGGAGCGGGAGTTCCTGGCGTTCAAGGCCGAGCAGGAGACCTAGAGGCTCGGGGGCCGCGCGGGGCCGGGCGGGTTCGAGTGGAGGAAGGTCGTGGAGCGGGTGGGCCGGTGACGGGGGAGGTCATCGTCCGTGTCGTGGCTCACACGACTCCACGGTGACCCTGCGGCTTCCGGGTAAGGCGCGCAGGATCACCGATGGTGTGACGTCCTAAGTCGTCAGACGCGCGGGGACTCGCCTGCCGGCCGTTCGGCCGTCAAGACGTCCTCTCCGCGCAGAAGGGCGTGCACTTCCGACTCGCGGAAACGCCGGTGCCCTCCGGGGGTACGGATGCTGCTGATGCGGCCTGCCGCGGCCCAGCGTGTAACCGTCTTTGGGTCGACCCGGAAGAGGGCGGCAACCTCTCCGGGCGTCAGCAGACGCTCGCTGCTACTCTCCACAATCTCTCCCCCTCGCATCCCGCTTCCTGCCAGCGGGCGGACAGGTAACCAGTGTGCCGAGCGAAGCCTGATTTATCCGTGCTTTCCAACAAAGATCACGGGTTGTTATCTACTGCCTGCCCGATTGTTATATGATAGAGCCTTTTTGGGACTCTCGTGGGTGTTTCTTTACGAAACAGATCTCTTGGGAAGACTAGCAGCGCTCGCAGTCGATGCGAAGAGTTACCCGTAGGGCCACCGCGATCGCGACCGGTTGGGCGAAGTGACGTAGCCTCGACGCTGTGCATCCCGTCATCGTTTACACCGCGTCCAGGATCGGCCTGCTGGCCGTGAGCCTGGGAGTGCTCTATATCCTCGGCCTGCGCCAGCCCCTGGTTCTCCTGATCGCCGCATTCCTGGTCAGCGGTGTGGCCAGTTACGTCCTGCTCTCGAAGCAGAGGGACGCGGTGAGCGAGCGAATCACTAAGAACCGGGAGTGATCGGCAACGGGAACATGCCGACCCGGGCATGGTACTCGTGACCAAGGCGGGTTGTGTCACTACCAACCAGTAATCCGCCGGGATGCGCGAGGAATGCCTTGACCCCGATTCCGCGGTCCCGGGTGGGGTTCCATGTCAGGGCCCTGCCGGTGCGCGGATGGATCGCGCCGATTCCCGGCCGCGCCACCGCCCCCGGGCCCGCGGAGTCGCGTCCGTCCGGATTGTTCAGCCAGCGCTGGTGCCCGCCGACGTAGACGGCCGCCCCCGTCGCCGCCACCGAGTACAGCGAGTCGCCCCCGGTGTGGTTCACCCAGGTCGGCTTCACCGCGCCGCGCGCGCCGGTCTCGAAGCGGGCGGCGGTGTCGCACATCCTGTCCGGACCTCCGGGCCCGCCGGTCGTGACGACGACGAGATAGCTCCCGTCGGGGGCGAGGTCCACCCCCCGCAGATAGCCGGGGAAGTCGGCCATGCACCGGCCCCGGTAGGCGTCGGTCCGCCACGGCGCGACCGTGGCCGGGGAGGGGGCGAGGCCGGGCGACGAACCGTCGGGTGCGGCGGCGTTCGGCGAGACGAGGCCGGGCGGGGCGACCGAGATGAGGCCGAGCTGGGCGCGCGGCAGGCCGCCCAGGGTGGTGAAGTCGCCGGCGACCGCGAGCCTGCCGTGGCCGAGGGCCATCGCGTGGATCCTCGTCCTGCCGCCCCTGGGCGCGCCGGGCTCGATCGTGAAGGACGGGTCGGCCGCGCCGGTGACGGCGTCGAGCCTCGCCAGTGCCGTACGGGCGACGGAGCCGACGTGGGTGAAGTCGCCGCCCGCGTAGAGGTGGCGTCCGAGCCTGGCCAGGCCGGTGACCGCGCCGCCGCGCACCTGGGCGCCGAAGTGGGAGACCGGCGAGCCGTCGGAGAGCCGGAGCAGGACCAGGCCCCGCGTCTGGGCGCCGCCGGTCCTCGTGAACCGCCCGCCCGCGTAGACGGTGCCGCGGACCCCCGCCGCCAGCGCCAGAACCGGCCGGTCCAGGCGCGGCGCGAAGCCGGGCAGCACCCGGCCGGTGGCCAGGTCGTACGCGAAGAGGTTGGCGCGCGGCAGCACCGTCGCGCTCCCGGCCTCGCGGACCTCGCCGAACGAGCCGCCGACCACCACCGTGCCGTCCACCAGCGCGATGGCGTTCACGATCCCGTCGAGCACGTGGGGAGTGGTGTCCACCGGATCGGCCGAGACGACCCCGCCGTGCTTCGTGGTGCCGGCGACGGCCACCCCGGCCGGGAGCACGGAGAGCACGGAGAGCGCGGAGAGCAGGGTGAGGGCCGCGACCAGCACGTAAGTGGCTCTGGCAAACATTCGACAATTTTTAGCATGCCGACGGTAATGGAATGACTACTTTCCGTGGATTGTCGGGGCGGCCCTAGGGTGGGAGGCATGACGCGCGCTTCTCTGGACAAGCAGCCGCACGAGGTCGCCGCGATGTTCGATCGCACGGCCAGGCGGTACGACCTTGTCAACGACGTTATCTCCCTGGGGCAGGTCCGGCTGTGGCGCAAGGCCGCCGCGGCGGCCGTCGACGCGGGCCCCGGTGAGCTGGTCCTCGACCTCGGCGCGGGCACCGGCACGTCCACCGACGCGTTCACCACGCTGGGCGCCCGCGCCATCGCCTCCGACTTCTCGCTCGGCATGCTGAGCACCGGGGTGCGGCGCAGGGGCGGCTCCGGCATCCACGGAGGGGGCGTGCGGGGGGTCAGCTTCGTCGCGGGCGACGCGCTGCGGCTCCCCTTCGCCGACGAGGTCTTCGACGCGGTGACGATCTCCACGGCGCTGCGCAACGTGCACGACACCGGCCAGGCGCTGCGCGAGATGTACCGGGTGGCGAGGCCGGGCGCGCGGCTGGTGATCCTGGAATTTTCACACCCGACGCCGAAATCCTTCGATCTCGTGTACTCGCAGTACCTGATGAAGCTGATGCCGCGCGCCGCGAAGCTCTTCGGCTCCAACGACGACTCCTACGAGTATCTGGCGGAGTCGATCAGGGCCTGGCCGGACCAGGCGGGGCTGGCGAAGATCATTCAGGGGGCGGGCTGGGAGCGCGTGGCCTGGCGTAACCTGACGATGGGGATCGTGGCCCTTCACCGTGCGTACAAGCCCTCCTGACTTTCTCGGGCGATGGCGACACCCGCCTGACACTTTGCCCTCCGAAGGCGTTAGACTTCGGCGCGACAAGTTTGTGAAGACCTTCACAAAGGAACGAAAGGCCCCTTACCCCGAGGCCCCCACAGCGTGTAGGACAGGACAGGTCCCGTGACCGTGCCAGCCGCCACACAGCGGAAAGTCGCTGAGGCTGACGCCGACGTCATCGTCGTCGGCGCCGGGCCCGCCGGTTCGACAACCGCTTTCCATCTCGCGCAGGCCGGACTCGACGTCCTGCTGCTCGAGAAGACCACCTTCCCCCGTGAGAAAGTCTGCGGCGACGGGCTGACCCCCCGGGCGGTGAAACGGCTCATCGCGATGGGGATCGACATCGACGCCCCCGGCTGGGTCCGCAACAAGGGCCTGCGCGTGGTCGGCGGCGGGATGCGCTTCGAGCTCGACTGGCCCGAGCTGTCGAGTTTCCCCGACTTCGGGCTGGTCCGCACCCGCCAGGACTTCGACGAGATCCTCGCCGCCAACGCGGTCAAGGCGGGCGCCCGCCTGCTGCAGGGGGTGAACGTCACCGCCCCGATCCTCGACGAGCGCAGCGGGCACGTCGTCGGCGTCGTCGCGAAGCGGGACGGCGAGGAGGTCGTCTACCGCTCGCGGCTGGTGGTCGCCGCCGACGGCAACTCCACCCGCGTCTCCCTCGCGATGGGGCTGCACAAGCGCGAGGACCGCCCGATGGGCGTCGCGGTGCGGACATACTTCGAGAGCCCCCGCCACGACGACGACTACCTGGAGACCTGGCTGGAGCTGTGGGACGGCGACACCCTGCTGCCCGGCTACGGCTGGATCTTCGGCGTCGGCGACGGCACCTCCAACGTGGGCCTCGGACTGCTGAACACCAGCGAGTCCTTCAAGGGCATGGACTACCGCGACCTGCTCAAGCGCTGGGTGAAGGGGATGCCCCCCGAGTGGGGCTACGTCGAGGAGAACATGACGACCCCCATCAGGGGCGCCGCGCTGCCGATGGCCTTCAACCGCCAGCCGCACTACACCCGGGGCCTGGTGCTGGTGGGCGACGCGGGCGGGATGATCAACCCGTTCAACGGCGAGGGCATCGCGTACGCGATGGAGAGCGGCCACATCGCCGCCGAGACGATCGTCCAGGCGCTCGGCAGGGTCACCCCCGCGCAGCGGGAGCGCGTGCTGCGCGCTTACCCCCAGAGGCTGAAAGACGCATACGGTGGTTACTTCACCCTCGGCAGGGGGTTCGTGGAGCTGATCGGGCATCGCGGGGTGATGAACTTCGCCACGCGTCACGCGTTGCCACACCCCCACCTGATGCGGTTCGCGCTCAAGCTCCTTGCTAATCTCACCGACCGGCGAGGTGACGCGTCCGACCGCATCATCAACGCCCTGTCGAAGGTGGCGCCACCGGCATGAGGTCGACGAATGCCGAGCACCTGGAGCCGTGGGCGATGATCGCTTTGCCTAGACTTTCGAGATACACCACAACGCAGAGCTACGCGCCGGCGCGCGTGGAGATGGGAGAGGAGGCGTAGCGATGGAGTTGTACGCACCCATCCTGGTGCTCGCCGTGCTCGCGGCGGGATTTGCGGTCTTCTCGGTGACGATCGCCCCCTTCACCGGTCCCAGGCGCTGGAACCGCGCGAAGCTCGACGCCTACGAATGCGGCATCGAGCCGACGCCCCAGCCGGTGGGCGGAGGACGCTTCCCGCTGAAGTACATGGTCACCGCGATGTTGTTCATCGTGTTCGACATCGAGATCATCTTCCTCTATCCGTGGGCGGTCGCGTTCGACAAGCTCGGGATCTTCGGGTTGGTCGAGATGCTGCTGTTCATCGTCACCGTGCTCGTGGCCTACGCGTACGTGTGGCGCCGCAAGGGTCTGGACTGGGACTAGATATGGGTCTTGAAGAGAAACTTCCGAGCGGGTTCATGCTCAGCACGGTCGAGCAGGTGGCCGGCTGGGCGCGCAAGAACTCCGTCTGGCCGGCGACGTTCGGCCTCGCGTGCTGCGCCATCGAGCTGATGTCCACCGGCGGTCCCAAGCACGACCTGGCGCGTTTCGGCATGGAGCGCGCCTCGGCGTCTCCGCGCCAGGCCGACCTGATGATCGTCGCGGGGCGGCTCTCGCAGAAGATGGCCCCGGTGCTGCGCCAGATCTACGACCAGATGGCCGAGCCCAAGTGGGTCATCGCGATGGGTGTCTGCGCCTCCAGCGGCGGCATGTTCAACAACTACGCGATCGTGCAGGGCGTCGACCACGTCGTCCCCGTCGACATCTACCTGCCCGGCTGCCCGCCGCGCCCCGAGATGCTCATCGACGCGATCGTCAAGCTGCACGACAAGATCCAGAACATGAAGTTCGGCGCGCACCGCGCCAAGCAGATCGACGAGCTCGAACTGCAGGCCCTGCGGACGCTGCCGCTGATCGACCAGGGGAGCGCCAAGAAATGACGAGCGAGCCCACCGAGAACCTCCCCGAGGTGCCGAAGGAGCCGATCGCCCACCTGGGCATGTTCGGCGCCTCGGGCACCGGTGACACCTCGGGCTACGGCCGCCTCGTCGTGCGGCGCAAGCCCGAACTGTCCAGCCCCCGCCCGTACGGCGGTTACTTCGACACCGTCGCCGACGAGCTGGAGCGCGCCCTCGGCGGCGACCTCGGCGACGCCGTCGAGCGCGTGGTCGTCGACCGCGGCGAGCTGACCTTCCACGTCAGGCGTGAGCGCCTGCTCGACGTGATGAGGATCCTGCGCGACGACGCCGCCCTGCGCTTCGAGCTCTCGCTCGGCGTCTCCGGCGTGCACTACCCCCACCTGGAGGGCCAGGAGCTGCACGCGGTGATCCACCTGTGCTCGATCACCCACAACCGCCGCCTGCGCGTCGAGGTCTCCTGCCCCGACGACGACCGGCACATCCCCTCCACGGTCTCCGTCTACCCGACGCACGACTGGCACGAGCGCGAGACCTGGGACTTCTTCGGCATCGTCTTCGACGGGCACCCGGCGCTGACCCGGATCATGATGCCCGACGACTGGGACGGTCACCCCCAGCGCAAGGACTACCCGCTCGGCGGAATCCCGGTCGAGTACCGCGGCGCCGAGATCCCCGCGCCGGACCAGAGGAGGTCCTACACATGAGCGTCCCTCACCAGGAGACGAAGGAGACGGTCGGGAACGGCCCGTACGACGCGTACGACGAGGCCACCGAAGGCAAGGTCTACACCGTCTCGGGCAACGACTGGAGCGAGCTGGTCGAGAGCCTCTCCGGCCAGCAGGACCAGCAGCTCGTCATCAACATGGGCCCCCAGCACCCGTCCACGCACGGCGTGCTCCGCCTGGTGCTGAACCTGGACGGCGAGACGGTCACCGAGGCCCGCACGGTCATCGGCTACCTGCACACCGGCATCGAGAAGAACCTCGAATACCGGACGTGGACCCAGGGCACCACGTTCGTCACCCGGATGGACTACCTGGCGCCGATCTTCAACGAGACCGCCTACTGCATGGGCGTCGAGCGGCTGCTCGGCATCACCGACCGGGTCCCCGAGCGGGCCCAGGCGATCCGCGTGATGATGATGGAGCTCACCCGGATCTCCTCGCACATGGTGGCGATCGGCACCTTCGGCATGGAGCTGGGCGCGACCACGCCGTTCCTGTTCGGGTCGCGCGAGCGCGAGATGGTGCTCGACGTGATGGAGTACATCACCGGCCTGCGGATGAACATGGCCTACGTCAGGCCGGGCGGCGTCTCCGTCGACCTGCCCGCGGGCGCCGTCGACAAGGTCGGCGAGCTGCTCAAGGTCATGCCGGGGCGCATCAGGGACATGCGCAAGATGCTGGACGCGAACCCGGTCTACCTGGCCCGCACCAAGGACGTCGCCTACCTCGACCTCACCGGCTGCATGGCGCTGGGCGTCACCGGCCCGATGCTGCGGGCCGCGGGACTGCCGTGGGACCTGCGCAAGTCGCAGCCCTACTGCGGCTACGAGACCTACGAGTTCGACGTCCCGACCGAGAAGACCGCCGACGTCTACGGCCGCTACCTGGTACGGGTCGCCGAGATGGAGGAGTCGCTCAAGATCATCGAGCAGGCTCTCGACCGCCTCTCCGGGCCGCTCAAGAACGGCCGGGTGATGGTCGACGACAAGAAGATCGGCTGGCCCGCGCAGCTCGCGCTCGGGCCCGACGGCCTGGGCAACTCGCCCGACCACATCGCGCACATCATGAGCGGCTCCATGGAGGCGCTGATCCACCACTTCAAGCTGGTGACCGAGGGCTTCCGGGTCCCGGCGGGGCAGGCGTACGCCGCCGTCGAGTCGCCCCGGGGCGAGCTCGGCGCCCACGTGGTCAGCGACGGCGGTACCCGCCCCTACCGCGTACACTTCCGCGACCCGTCCTTCACGAACCTGCAGGCCATGCCCGTGACGTGCGAGGGCGGCATGGTCGCCGACGTCATCTCGGCGGTGGCCTCGATCGACCCGGTGATGGGAGGTGTCGACCGATGAGTTCCAGCAAGGGTACGGACGGCCGGCCGGCGCACGAGAAGGTCGACGCGAGCACGGGCACCGGCCTGACGGGCGAGAGCGCCCTCGGGACGACCACCGCCCTGGGCGGCGAGCCCTCGAACGAGGCCGCCCGCGCGGGCGGCGAGGAGGTGAGCGCGACCGTGTCCAAGGGGTACGCGCCGGAAGTGCGGGAGCGCCTGGAGCGCGACGCCAAGGAGATCATCGGCCGCTACCCGAAGCCGCGGTCGGCCCTGCTGCCCCTGCTGCACCTGGTGCAGTCCGAGGACGGCTACGTCTCCGACGACGGCCACGAGTTCTGCGCCGAGATCCTCGGCCTGAGCAAGGCCGAGGTCGTCGGAGTCTCCACCTTCTACACGATGTACAAGCGCAGGCCGATGGGCCAGTACCACGTGGGCGTGTGCATCAACACGCTCTGCGCGGTGATGGGCGGCGACCAGATCTGGGACGAGCTGTCCGAGCACACCGGCATCGGCCACGACGAGACGACCCCCGACGGCAAGGTCTCGCTGGAGCGGCTGGAGTGCAACGCCGCCTGCGACTTCGCCCCGGTGATGATGGTCAACTGGGAGTTCTTCGACAACCAGACCCCGGCGTCGGCCAAGCAGCTCGTCGACGACCTCAGGGACGGCAAGGAACTCTCCCCGACCCGGGGTCCGAAGAAGCTCTGCACGTTCAAGGAGGCCTCCCGGGTGCTCGCGGGCCTGCCCGACGGCCTGGCCGGCGACGGCCCTTCGGCGAAGGGCGCCTCCCTGGAGGGCCTGAAGATCGCGAAGGCGAACGGATGGAAGGCTCCGGAGGCGTGAGCGTGACACGCAGCGGAGCCACCACGAGCGGACGCGCCGGTCAGACCGGCGCGTGCGGGCGTAACGAGCGTGCCGACAGGCACGGCGCGGCCTCGTCACGGAGCGACGGGCTGTCAGGCGAGGAGACGAAGTGACCACTCTCACCCCGGTTCTCACCGCGAACTGGGACCAGCCCAACTCCTTCACCCTGGAGGGCTACGGCGACTACTCGGCGGCCAAGAAGGCGCTGGGCATGGACCCCGACGCCGTCATCCAGGCCGTCAAGGACTCCGGACTGCGCGGCCGAGGCGGCGCGGGCTTCCCCACCGGCATGAAGTGGGGCTTCATCCCCCAGGGGGACGGCAAGCCGCACTATCTGGTGGTGAACGCCGACGAGTCCGAGCCGGGCACGTGCAAGGACATCCCGCTGATGATGGCGAACCCGCACGCGCTCGTCGAGGGCGTCATCATCACCGCGTACGCGATCCGGGCCAACCACGCCTTCATCTACGTGCGCGGCGAGGTGCTGCACGTGGTGCGCCGCCTGCAGGCGGCCGTGGCCGAGGCGTACGCCAAGGGCCACCTCGGCACCGACCTGTTCGGCTCCGGCTTCGACCTGGAGCTGGTCGTGCACAGCGGCGCCGGCGCCTACATCTGCGGCGAGGAGACGGCGCTGCTCGACTCGCTGGAGGGCTATCGCGGCCAACCTCGGCTCAAGCCCCCCTTCCCCGCCGTGGCGGGCCTGTACGCCTCGCCGACCGTCGTCAACAACGTCGAGTCGGTCGCGAGTGTTCCCTCCATCATCGCCAACGGCGCCGACTGGTTCGCCGGGATGGGCACGGAGAAGTCCAAGGGCTTCGGCATCTTCTCGCTGAGCGGCCACGTGACCAGGCCCGGCCAGTACGAGGCCCCGCTCGGCATCACGCTGCGCGAGCTGCTGGAGATGTCCGGCGGCATCCGCGAGGGACACCGGCTCAAGTTCTGGACCCCCGGCGGGTCGAGCACCCCGATCTTCACCGACGAGCACCTCGACGTCCCGCTGGACTTCGAGTCCGTCGGGGCGAAGGGCTCGATGCTCGGCACCCGGGCCCTGCAGATCTTCGACGAGACCACCTGCGTGGTGCGCGCGGTGCTCCGCTGGACGGAGTTCTACGCGCACGAGTCGTGCGGCAAGTGCACCCCCTGCCGGGAGGGCACCTTCTGGCTCAAGCAGGTGCTCAAGCGGCTGGAGAAGGGTCAGGGCACCGAAGAGGACCTGACCACGATCACCGACATCGCCGACAACATCCTGGGACGCTCCTTCTGCGCCCTGGGCGACGGTGCCACCAGCCCCATCCACTCGTCGGTGAAGCACTTCCGCGACGAATACCTCAAGCACTTCGAGATCGGCGGCTGCCCGTTCGATCACGCCCCGTCCACGGTGTGGGGTGCCCAGTGAGCGCGCGGATCCAGGCAACCGGCAAGCACAGCACCGTCTCGGTCACCAGGCCGACGGAGGAGACGCCATGACCGTCGAAACCACCCCGGAGCAGCAGGCGCCGGTGAACCTGGTCACCGTCACCATCGACGGCTTCCAGGTGAGCGTCCCGAAGGGCACGCTCATCATCCGGGCCGCCGAACTGCTCGGCATCCAGATCCCCCGGTTCTGCGACCACCCGCTGCTCGAACCGGCCGCCAACTGCCGCCAGTGCCTGGTGGACATCCCCGACGCCGGCAACGGCCGCGGCTTCCCCAAGCCGCAGCCCTCCTGCGCGATCGAGGTCGCCGAGGGCATGGTCGTGCAGACCCAGCTCACCTCCCCGGTCGCCGAGAAGGCGCAGCGCGGCGTGATGGAGCTGCTGCTCCTGAACCATCCGCTCGACTGCCCGGTCTGCGACAAGGGCGGCGAGTGCCCGCTGCAGAACCAGGCGATGTCCAACGGCCAGGGCGAGAGCCGCTTCGTCGAGAAGAAGCGGATCTTCGAGAAGCCGGTCGCGCTCTCCTCCGAGGTGCTGCTCGACCGCGAGCGCTGCGTCCAGTGCGCGCGCTGCATCCGCTTCTCCGACGAGATCGCCGGCGACCCGCTCATCGACTTCTTCGAGCGCGGCGCCAAGGAGCAGGTCGCCACCGCCGACGGCCGCCCGTTCGAGTCCTACTTCTCCGGCAACACCGTGCAGATCTGCCCGGTGGGCGCGCTGACCGGTGCCGCGTACCGCTTCCAGGCCCGCCCGTTCGACCTGGTCTCCACGCCCAGCGCCTGCGAGCACTGCGCGAGCGGCTGCTCGCTGCGCACCGACCACCGGCGCGGCAAGGTCACCCGCCGCCTCGCCGGGGACGACCCCGAGGTGAACGAGGAGTGGAACTGCGACAAGGGTCGCTGGGCCTTCACCTACGCCACCCAGCCCGACCGGCTGAAGACCCCCCTCGTCCGTGACGAGGAGGGACGCCTGGTCCCCGCCTCCTGGCCCGAGGCGTTCGCCGCGGCCGCCAAGGGCCTGTCCGCGGCACGCGGACGCGCGGGCGTGCTGGTCGGCGGTCGCCTCACCGTCGAGGAGGCGTATGGGTACGCGAAGTTCGCCCGGATCGCCCTCGGCACGAACGACGTCGACTTCCGCGCCAGGCCGCACTCCGAGGAGGAGGCGCGCTTCCTGGCGCACGCCGTCGCCGGCCGGGGCATCGAGGTCCGCTACGCCGACCTGGAGAAGGCGCCCGCGGTGCTCCTGGCCGGGTTCGAACCCGACGAGGAGTCGCCGATCGTCTTCCTGCGCCTGCGCAAGGCGGCACGGAAGAAGGGCCTGAAGGTCTTCTCGGTCGCCCCGTTCGCCGGTCCCGGCCTCGCGAAGATGGGCGGCACCCTCATCCCGGCGGTGCCGGGCACCGAGACCGCAGTGCTGGACGACCTGGCCGCGGTGGACGCGATCGCCGCCGAGGCGATCAGGCAGCCGGGCGCGATCATCCTCGCCGGTGAGCGGCTCGCCACCGTGCCGGGCGCGCTCTCGGCGCTGCTGCGGCTCGCCGACTCCACCGGCGCCCGGCTGGCCTGGATCCCGCGCCGCGCCGGTGAGCGCGGGGCGATCGAGGCCGGTGCGCTGCCGAACCTGCTGCCGATCGGCCGCCCGGTCGGCGACGAGACCGCCCGCGCCGAGGTGGCGAGGGCCTGGAACGTCGCCTCCCTGCCCGAGGGGGAGGGCCGCGACACCACCGCCATGCTGGCGGCGGCGCTCGACGGCCAGATCGACGCCCTCGTCGTCGCCGGTGTCGACCCCTACGACCTGCCGGCGCCGCAGGCCGCACTGCTCGCCCTGGAGAACACCCCGTTCATCGTGAGCCTGGAGCAGCGCGCCAGCGCGGTCACCGACCGCGCCGACGTGGTGCTCCCCGTCGCCGTGGTGGCCGAGAAGTCGGGCACCTTCGTCGACTGGGAGGGACGCGGGCGCACCTTCGCCGAGGCGATCCCGGTTCCGGGGATCATGAGCGACCTGCGGGTCGTCTCCGCCATCGCCGACGCGATGGACGTGCACCTCGGCCTGCCCGACCCGGCCGCCGCCCGCCGCGAGCTCGGCGCGATCGGCGCGTGGCGCGGCCCCAGGGCCGCGGCTCCCGACGCCACCGGCCGGACCGCGGCCAGGCCGGCCGCGGGAGAGGCCGTCCTGGCGAGCTGGCATCTGCTGCTCGACGACGGTCGCCTGCAGGCCGGAGAGCCGTACCTGGCGGGCACCGCCCGTCCGGCGTACGCGCTGGTGTCGGAGTCGACCGCGGCCGAGTCCGGCCTGGTCGACGGCGGCGAGATCGTCGTCACCGGCGAGCGCGGCTCGCTGAGCCTGCCCTTCCGGATCGCGGACCTGCCCGACCGGGTGGTGTGGCTGCCCGCCAACTCCGCGGGCCGCTCGGTCACCCGGGACCTGCGCGCCGTCGCCGGTGACGTCGTCAGGATCGGCGCCTCCTCGCCAGGCGTCGTGCCTGAAGTCGTGCCTGCAGGAGACGCCGCCGTCGCGCCCGCCGCGGCGAGCCCGGTCACGCCGGGCTCGGCGAGCACCGTCGCGGGCACCGGACCCGACGAGCGTGCCACCGGCACCACGGCCGGCGAGGCACGTGCCGCCGGCGAAGCCAACGAGGAGCGGTAATGAATGCCCGGACTCTTCTAGCGGCCGATCCGACCCTCGCCGACTTCGGCAAGGACCCGCTCTGGATCAGCATCATCAAGGCCGTCGTCATCTTCATCGTCCTGATGCTGGGCGTGTTGTTCGGCGTGTGGTTCGAGCGCAAGCTCATCTCCCGCATGCAGAACCGGTACGGCCCCAACCGGGCGGGCAAGTTCGGGTTGCTCCAGTCGGTGGCCGACGGTCTCAAGATGGGGCTGAAGGAAGACCTGATGCCCAGGACCGTCGACAAGGTGATCTACTTCATCGCCCCGGTCGTCCTGGCGGTCCCGGCCTTCATGGCCTTCTCCGTCATCCCGATGGGCCCGATGGTCTCGATGTTCGGGGTGCAGACGCCGCTGCAGCTCACCGACCTGCCGGTCGCGGTGCTGCTGGTGCTCGCGATGGCCTCGATCGGCGTGTACGGCATCGTGCTGGCGGGCTGGGGCTCGCGCTCCCCCTACTCGATGCTCGGCGGACTGCGGGCCAGCGCCCAGGTGGTCTCGTACGAGATCGCGATGGGCCTGTCGTTCGTGGGTGTCTTCCTGTTCGCCGGGACCCTCTCCACCTCGGAGATCGTCGCGAAGCAGGCGTCGGGCGGGGTGTTCCCGCTCTTCGGCCTGGAGATCCCGATGCCCTCCTGGTACATGGTCCTGCTGATCCCGTCCTTCCTGATCTACATCATCACGATGCTGGGCGAGACGAACCGGGTCCCCTTCGACCTGCCCGAGGGTGAGGGCGAGCTGGTCGGCGGCTTCCAGACCGAATACTCCAACTCGTTGAAGTTCGCGGTCATCATGCTCGCCGAGTACGTCAACGTCTTCGTGGTCTCCGCGGTCTCCATCACCCTGTTCATGGGCGGCTGGCGGGCCCCGTGGCCGATCTCGATGTGGGACGGGGCCAACACCGGCTGGTGGCCGCTGCTGTGGTTCTTCCTCAAGATGGTGCTGGTCTTCTCCTTCTTCGTCTGGTGCCGGGCCTCGCTGCCGCGCGTCAGGTACGACCAGCTGATGGCCCTCGGCTGGAAGATCCTCATCCCGGTCAACCTGGCCTGGATCATGCTCGTCGCCACGGTGCGGGCCCTGCAGCTGGAGGGCATCGACCGCTCGCTCGTGCTCATCCTGGCCGCGGTCGTGATGATCGCCTGCCTCGGGATCTGGTGGCGCTTCGACAGCGTGCTGCAGAAGCGCAAGGAGGCCAAGGCCGCCCAGGTCGAGGCCGAGTTCGAGCAACTCCAAGCCGAGCCGTCCGCGGGTGGCTTCCCGGTGCCGCCGCTCGACCTGCCGCACTACCACGGTGTAGCGCGCAAGGAGGTTCCCAGTGGGAGCAACTGATTGGCTGAACCCCATCAAGGGGTTCGGCGTGACCTTCCACACGATGTTCAAGAAGGTCGAGACGGTCAACTATCCCGAGGAGCAGCGGCCCACGGCGCCGCGCTTCCACGGCCGGCACCAGCTCAACCGCTGGCCCGACGGCCTGGAGAAGTGCGTCGGCTGCGAGCTGTGCGCCTGGGCCTGCCCGGCCGACGCGATCTTCGTCGAGGGCGCGGACAACACCGACGAGGAGCGGTTCTCGCCGGGTGAGCGCTACGGGCGCACCTACCAGATCAACTATCTGCGGTGCATCCTGTGCGGCCTGTGCATCGAGGCGTGCCCGACACGGGCGCTCACGATGACCAACGAGTACGACCTCGCCGACACCAGCCGTGAGAGCCTGATCTACACCAAGGAGATGCTGCTCGCGCCGCTCGGTCCCGGCATGGAGATCCCGCCGCACCCCATGCGTCTCGGCGAGAACGAAGAGGACTACTACCGGCTGGGACGCAACAATGGGTGAGACCATCACGTTCTGGGTTCTCGCGGTCGTCTCGGTGGGGGCCGCCCTCGGGCTCGTCTTCAGCCGCAGGGCGGTCTACTCGGCGCTGATGCTGGGCGTCGTCATGCTGTCGCTCGCCGTGCTGTACGCCGTCCAGGAGGCACCCTTCCTCGCCGCGGTGCAGATCATCGTCTACACCGGCGCGGTCATGATGCTCTTCCTGTTCGTCCTGATGCTCGTCGGCGTCGACTCCGCCGACTCGCTGGTCGAGACGATCAGGGGACAGCGCCTGTGGGCGTCCGTCGCGGGCCTGAGCTTCGCGGTGCTGCTCGCCCTGGGCGTCGGCAACGCCGTCTACGCTCCGCCCGTCGGCCTCGACGCGGCCGTGCAGGCGGCGGGCGGCAACGTGCCCGGTCTGGCGGAGCTCATCTTCACCAGATACGTCTTCGCCTTCGAGGTCACCTCGGCGCTGCTGATCACCGCCGCGCTCGGCGCGATGGTGCTGGCGCACCGCGAGCGCATCCGGCCCAAGGCCACCCAGCGTGACCTGGCCCGCGCCCGCTTCGCCGGCCCGCAGCCCTCGCCGCTGCCGGGGCCGGGCACCTACGCGCTGCACAACGCGATCGACATGCCGGCCCTGCTGCCCGACGGCACGGTCTCGGAGAAGTCCGTCAACCGGGTGCTCGCCCGGCAGGTCGCGGAGGGCTTCGAGCCGACCGACCCGGAGAAGGCGGCGCTCATCAAGCAGGTCCTGGAGAAGGAGGCGGCGCAGGGCCGTGACTCCGACTCGGGCGACGAGCCCGTCCATGTGAGGGACGCGGCACTCCAGCAGGAGGACGGCAAGTGACGACTCACTATCTGGTGCTCTCCGCGCTGCTGTTCGCGATCGGCGCCGTCGGTGTGCTGGTGCGGCGCAACGCGATCGTGGTGTTCATGTGCGTGGAGCTCATGCTCAACGCCTGCAACCTCGCGTTCGTCACCTTCGCCAGACAGCATGGCAACCTGGACGGCCAGATCATCGCGTTCTTCGTGATGGTGGTGGCCGCGGCCGAGGTCGTCGTCGGCCTCGCCATCATCGTGATGATCTTCCGAACCCGCAGGTCCGCGTCGGTGGACGACGCCAACCTGCTGAAGTACTAAGAGGTGGCCGTGGAACCCGCTGAGATCATCCAGCATTCCGGGGGCGTGATCGGAGTCTCCTGGCTCATGATCGCCCTCCCGCTGCTCGGCGCCGCGGTCCTGTTGCTGGGCGGGCGTCGCACCGACCGCTGGGGGCACCTCCTCGGCGTCGCGATGTCCCTGGCCGCCTTCGTGGTGGCGGTCGCCGCCTTCGTCGAGATCCTCGGCCTGCCCGAAGCACAGCGCCGCCAGGGCGTCGCGCTCTACCAGTTCATCCCCGGCATCGCCGACATGGGGCTGCTGATCGACCCGCTGTCGATCAGCTTCGCCCTGCTGATCACCGGTGTGGGATCGCTGATCCACATCTACTCGATCGGCTACATGTCGCACGACCAGGACCGGCGCAGGTTCTTCGCGTACCTGAACCTGTTCGTCGCGGCGATGCTCCTGCTGGTGCTGGCCGACAACTACGTCGCCCTGTTCATCGGATGGGAGGGCGTGGGCCTCGCCTCGTACCTGCTCATCGGGTTCTGGCAGTTCAAGCCCTCGGCGGCGGCCGCGGCGAAGAAGGCCTTCATCGTCAACCGCGTCGGTGACTTCGGCCTGCTGATCGCGATCTTCACGATCTTCACGACGTTCGGCACGGTCGCCTTCGGCGAGCTGTCCGGCCAGACCGTGGACGGGGCGCTCCAGTCCGGCGGCGTCTCGCAGGGCACGATCACCGCGATCGGCCTGCTGCTGCTCCTGGGCGCCTGCGGAAAGTCGGCCCAGCTGCCGCTGCAGTCGTGGCTGCTGGACGCGATGGAGGGCCCGACCCCGGTCTCGGCGCTCATCCACGCCGCGACCATGGTCACCGCGGGCGTCTACCTGGTCGTCCGCTCCGGCGCGTTCTTCGAGGCGGCCCCGACCGCGCAGCTCGTCGTGACGATCGTCGGTGTGGCCACGCTGCTCGCCGGTGCGATCATCGGTTGCGCCAAGGACGACATCAAGAAGGGCCTCGCGGGCTCGACGATGTCGCAGATCGGCTACATGATGCTCGGCGCGGGCCTCGGCCCCGTCGGCTACGCGTTCGCCATCGCGCACCTGATCGGGCACGGCTTCTTCAAGGCCAACATGTTCCTCGGGGCGGGCTCGGTGATGCACGCCATGAACGACGAGGTCGACATGCGCAAGTACGGCGGCCTGTTCTCGGTGATGAAGGTCACCGCGGCCACCTTCATCGTCGGCTACCTCGCGATCATCGGCTTCCCGCTGCTGTCCGGTTACTTCACCAAGGACGGCATCATCGAGACGGCGATGCACCACAACCAGATCCTGGGCTGGCTCGCGGTGCTGGGCGCGGGCATCACCGGCTTCTACATGTCGCGGATGGTCTTCATGACCTTCTTCGGCAAGAAGCGCTGGGCCGACGACGCGCACCCGCACGAGTCGCCCTCGGTGATGACCGTGCCGCTCATCCTGCTCTCGATCGGCTCGATCGTCCTGGGCGCCTTCATGATCCTGGACAACCGGCTCATGAGGTTCCTCGCCCCGGCGGTGGGCCGGCCCGAGGAGTGGCCGGTGTTTCACTTCGTCAGCGTCCCCGGCCTGACCACGCTCGCGCTGGTCGCCGTCGGCGTCGTGCTCGCCTGGTTCCGCTACGGCGCCGCCGAGGTGCCCCGGGTCGCCCCGCGCGGCTCGTTCGTCACCACCTTCGCCCGCCGTGACCTGTACGGCGACGCGCTGAACGAGGCGCTGTTCATGCGCCCCGGCCAGTGGCTGGCCCGCATCGCGGTGTTCTTCGACAACCGCGGCATCGACGGCCTGGTCAACGGCCTGGCGGCGGGGATCGGCGGGACCTCCGGGCGGCTGCGCCGCATCCAGACCGGCTACGTGCGGTCCTACGCGTTGTCCATCCTCTTCGGTGCCGCCGTGGTCGTTGGCGCGCTGCTCTACGTAGGGAACATGTGATGCCCTGGCTCTCGACCCTGATAGCCGTGCCCCTGCTGGGCGCGGTGGGTGTCTCCCTTGTCAAGAGTGACAAGCTCGCCAAGCTGCTGGCCCTGGTGGTCTCGCTCGTCGTGCTGCTGCTCACCGGCGCCATCGCGGCCCAGTTCAGCCCGTCCGGGACGCGGTTCCAGTTCGCCGAGGTCTACGAGTGGATCCCGAGCTTCGGCGTCCACTACGGCGTCGGCGTCGACGGCATCGCCCTGGTGCTGATCGCGCTGTCGGCGGTGCTGGTGCCGATCGTGATCCTCGCCTCCTGGCACGACGCCGACGGCTCGGGGGCCGCGGCACCGCCCAAGCGGTCGGTGAAGACCTACTTCGCGCTGCTGCTGGTGCTGGAAGCGATGATGATCGGCGTCTTCGCGGCGACCGACGTCTTCCTGTTCTACGTCTTCTTCGAAGCCATGCTCATCCCGATGTACTTCATGATCGGGTCGTACGGCGGGGCGCAGCGGTCCTACGCGGCCGTGAAGTTCCTGCTGTACTCGCTCTTCGGTGGCCTGCTCATGCTGGTCGCGGTGATCGCGCTCTACGTGGTCGCCCAGAAGAACACCTTCATGTTCCCCGACCTGATCGGGGTCGTTCAGGACCCGACCACGCAGAAGTGGCTCTTCGCGGGCTTCTTCATCGCGTTCGCGGTGAAGGCGCCGCTGTGGCCGTTCCACACCTGGCTGCCCGACGCCGCCGCGCAGGCCCCCGCCGGTGCCGCGGTGCTGCTGGTGGGCGTGCTGGACAAGGTCGGTACGTACGGGATGCTCCGCTTCTGCCTGGAGCTGTTCCCCGAGGCGTCGAAGTTCTTCACCCCGCTGGTGATCGTGCTCGCGGTCGTGGGCATCGTCTACGGCGCGATCGTGGCGATCGGCCAGACCGACATGAAGCGCCTGATCGCCTACACCTCGATCTCGCACTTCGGCTTCATCGCGCTGGGTGTCTTCGCGATGACCGCGCACGCGGGCGCGGGCGCCACCCTCTACATGGTGAACCACGGCTTCTCGACCGGCGCGCTGTTCCTCATCGCCGGATTCCTGATCTACCGCCGGGGTTCCAGTCAGATCGCCGACTACGGAGGCGTGCAGAAGGTCGCCCCGCTGCTCGCGGGCACCTTCCTGATCGCCGGTCTTTCCGGGCTCTCCCTGCCGGGTCTGTCCACGTTCGTCAGCGAGTTCATGGTCCTGGTCGGCACCTACGAGCGTTACCCGATCCCGGCGATCATCGCGACGAGCGGCGTCGTCCTCGCGGCCGTCTACATCCTGTGGATGTACCAGCGCATGATGACCGGTGCTCCGAACCCGGCGTACGCCGTGGCCGCCTCCTCCCCGAAGGAGCCGGTCTCCTCGGAGGAAGGATCCGCGCAGGTCACGGCCGACTCCCCGAAGAAGACCTACGCCATGCCCGACCTCAACCGGCGTGAGATGTACGTGGTGGCTCCGCTGATCGCGGTGCTCCTCATCCTGGGCTTCTATCCCAAGCCGGTGCTCGACGTGATCAATCCCGCGGTGGACAAGACGCTCACCAGCGTCAAGATCGACCAGCCCAACCCCGCCGTGGCAGACCAGAAGGGGGCCGGGGAGTGAACGACACCATCAAAGCCCCGATGATCGAGTACGCGTTGCTCTCGCCGCTGCTGCTCGTCTTCGGTGCCGCCATCCTCGGCGTGCTGATCGAGGCGTTCGCGCCCCGCTACCTGCGCAAGTCGATCCACATGCCGCTCACGCTGCTCGCCCTGCTCGGGGCGTTCCTCATGACGGTGCTCAACGCCGTCAACGGCCTGCCGGACACCCCGGCGGCGATGGGCTCCATCGCGGTGGACGGGCCCTCCCTGTTCATCTGGGGCATCATCCTCGTTCTCGCCCTGGTCAGCACGCTCCTGATCAACGACGAGGACCAGTTCGTCGCGCAGGCGGCGGCGGTGCCGGGAAGCCCCGACGAGGAGGAGGCGATCCTCAGCGGCCACGCCCAGACCGAGGTCTATCCGCTGCTGCTGTTCTCGGTCGGCGGCATGCTGCTCTTCGCCGCCTCCAACGACCTGCTGGTCATGTTCGTCGCGCTTGAGGTCCTGTCCCTGCCGCTGTACCTGCTCTGTGGCCTGGCCCGTCGTCGCCGCCTGCTCTCGCAGGAGGCGTCGGTCAAGTACTTCCTGCTCGGCGCGTTCTCCTCGGCCTTCTTCCTGTACGGGATGGCCCTGGTCTACGGCTACGCCGGATCGGTGGACCTGCGGGCCATCAGCGACTCGCTCAGCGCGGTCAGCGGCCAGGAGACGCTGCTGCTGATCGGTACCGCGATGCTCGGCATCGGCCTGCTCTTCAAGATCGGAGCCGCGCCGTTCCAGGCGTGGAAGCCTGACGTCTACCAGGGCGCGCCCACCGCGGTCACCGCCCTGATGGCCTCCACCGTGCTCGTCGCGGCCTTCGGTGCCGTCCTCAGAGTCTTCTGGGTGGCTCTGGGGGGTCTTGAGTGGAACTGGAAGCCGGTCATGTGGGGCGTCGCGATCCTGACGATGATCGTCGGCGCGATCCTGGCGATCACCCAGACCGAGATCAAGCGGATGCTCGCCTACTCCTCGATCGCGCACGCCGGCTTCCTGCTCACCGGCGTCGTCGCGGTCGGCGCCGCCGAGCAGAACGCGCAGGCCCTGTCGGCGATCCTGTTCTACCTGGCCGCGTACGGCTTCACCACGGTCGGCGCCTTCGCGGTCGTCACCATGGTCCGCGACGCGGGAGGCGAGGCCGGGCACCTGTCCCGGTGGGCCGGTCTGGGCAAGCGCGCCCCGGTGCTCGCGGGCATCTTCGCCTTCTTCCTGCTCGCCTTCGCCGGCATCCCGCTCACCAGCGGTTTCTTCGGCAAGTACGCCGTTTTCTCGGCGGCGGTCGCCGGTGACGCGCTGCCGCTGGTCGTCGTGGGTGTGGTCAGTTCGGCGATCGCGGCGTTCTTCTACGTCCGCGTCATCGTGCTGATGTTCTTCAGCGAGCCCTCCGCCGACGGGCCGTCCATCGCGGCTCCCACGGTGGGCACCTCGGCGGTGGTCGCTCTCGCGGCAGCGGCTACGGTAGTGCTCGGAGTCTTCCCGCAGCCGGTGCTCGATCTCGCGGACAAGGCTGCGTCCGCGCTGTTCATTCGCTAGAGGAGTAACGTTTCATGGCTGCGCCACCGGTTGTTGATCTCCCGCTTGTCGACGAACGGCTGGCGCAGGACCTCGCTACCGGACTGGCGGAGGTCGAGAAGCTGCTGCGGTCCTCGGTGCAGAGCGAGGACGCCTTCGTCACGGAGGCGTCCAAGCACCTCATCGAGGCCGGCGGCAAGAGGTTCCGGGCGATGCTGGTCCTGCTCGCCGCCCAGTTCGGCTCACCGGAGTCCGCGGGCGTGGTGCCGGGAGCCGTGGTGATCGAGCTGACCCACCTGGCGACGCTCTATCACGACGACGTGATGGACGAGGCCTCGGTCCGCAGGGGTTCCGCCTCGGTGAACGCCCGCTGGAACAACACCGTGGCCATCCTGACCGGCGACTACCTGTTCGCCCAGGCGTCGGAGATCCTCGCGGACCTCGGCTCCGACATCATCAGGATCCAGGCCCAGACGTTCTCCCGCCTGGTGCGCGGCCAGATTCGCGAGACCATCGGTCCTCGCCCCGGTGACGACCCGGTGGCCCACTACATCGGGGTGCTGGCCGACAAGACCGGCTCGCTGGTGGCCACCGGTGGCCGGTTCGGCGCGATGCTCAGCGGTGCCTCGCCCGAGATCATCGAGCGTGTGACCCGGGCCTGCGAGGCGATCGGGGTCGCCTGGCAGCTCGGCGACGACCTGCTCGACGTCGCCGCCGAGACGGGCGAGTCGGGCAAGACGCCGGGAACCGACCTGCGCGAGGGCATCCGGACCCTGCCGGTGCTCTACGTCCTCGCCTCGGACGCTCCCGAGAACGCCCGCCTGCGCGAGCTGCTGGCCGGTCCGGTGGCGGAGGAGGACATCGAGGAGGCCCTGCGCCTGCTCCGCGCCGACCCCGCGATGGAGCGTGCCCGCGCCGAGCTGCTCGCCTGGGCCGACCGTGCCCGCGAGGCGCTCAACGGCCTTCCCGACATCCCGGCCCGCGCCGCCTACCTGGCACTGTGCGACTACGTGGTGGAGCGGTCCGGCTGACGCCCGGCCCGTCGTGCGGGCCGGGGCACGGTCCCGCCGCCCGGCACCTGCCGGGGAGCCGTTCGGCCTGGTCTGACCACGTGGGGGAGTTGTCCGCCCAGCCCTGACCCCGTCGGGGCCCGTCACCCGCCCCGCGCGACCACGTCGTGAAACGTCCGGGCCCGCTGTCGCGGGCATGGTCATCCGCCCCGCGTGACCGCCTCGTGAAACGTTCGGGTGGGCCACCGCAGGCATGATCATCGGCTGGCTCGGCCGAGCTTTTTTCGTGTCTCTTCCACGATATTGCTTGCAGATGAAAGCAAATAATGTACGTGCATGTAGACTCCTGCCGATGGAACACCCCAGGAGGAATCACCATGTCGTGGGACCGTTTCGCCCTCTTGCACGCTCGCGTGGAGGCGGAGTTGACCAAGGCACTCCAGCGCGGGCACGGCCTCGGCCTGTCGGAGTACCGCGCACTGGGACGGCTCGCCACCGCTCCCGGCGGCTGCATGCGCATGCAGGAGCTCGCCGAGGCGGTGGGACTCAACCAGAGCTCGGTCACCCGCCTTGTCGCCCGCCTCGAATCGGCCGGAATGACCCGGCGTGACCTCTGCTCGGACGACCGTCGCGGCGTCTACTCGGTGATCACCGACGAGGGGCGCACCCGCCTGGCGGGGGCCACGCCCACCTACGAGCGCTCGCTCGCCGCGGCCCTGGAACAGGCCGACGTCGACCCGGAGCTCAGCCCGCTCGTCCTCGCGGTACGCGGCTCCTGACCGTCCCCGGTCACCGTGGCACGGTTTCCACGCTTTCCACACTCCCGGGCTCTCGTGCCGGGACGGATTCCGCGACCGTCCGGCGGGACCGGGCGGCCGCCCTGAGGCTGTCCCAGGTGAAGACCGACAGCGCCAGCCAGATGACGCAGAATCCCAGCCAGCGACTGGGCGGCATGACCTCCCGCATGACGAACACACCGCACAGGAACTGCAGCAGCGGGGCGATGTACTGCAGCAGGCCGATCGTGGTGAGCGGTATCCGGATCGCGGAGGCGGTGAAGCAGAGCAGCGGGACGGCGGTGACCACACCCGCCCCCGCCAGCAGCAACGCGTGGCCCGCTCCCACGTTGCCGAACGTGCTCGTCCCCTGCTGCTCCAGGTAGACGAGGTAGCCCAGCGCGGGCAGCAGCAGCACCAGCGTCTCGACCGTCATGCTCTCCGCCGCGCCCACCCCGGCGGTCTTCTTGACCAGCCCGTACGTGCCGAAGCTCGCGGCCAGCACGAGCGCGATCCACGGCGGCCGCCCGTAGTCGAAGGCGAGGATGACCACCGCCACCGTGCCCAGTCCCACCGCGACCCACTGCCACCTTCGCAGCCGCTCCTTCAGCAGGAACACCCCGAAGAGCACGCTGACCAGCGGGTTGATGAAGTAGCCGAGCGCTCCTTCGACCACGTTGCCGCTGTTGACGGCGTAGATGTAGAGGCCCCAGTTGACCGTGATGATCGCCGCCGCCAGGACGAGGAGGCCGAGCTTCCGCGGAGTGCGCAGGAGCGCGCGGAACCAGGACCAGTGGCGTCGCACCGCCAGAATGGCGACCACGGCGACGAGAGACCACGCGATACGGTGAGCGAGGATCTCCAGGGCGGTGGAGGGCTTCAGGAGCGGCCAGTACAGCGGGAACAGTCCCCACATGCTGTAGGCGGCGATGCCGTACAGAACTCCCCGGCGCGTTTCAGGCATGTAGCCCATCTTCGCCCCTTACTTTATTTACCGCAATTTAGTAGTGCTTTTCTATCTGTTAAGAGATCCTTACGGGAACACGGAGGGGTGGCCCGTGGTTGCCTCCTGGTGAGAACGTGTCAGGAGGAGGTTCACAATGGGCTGGTTGTTCGGCAAGGACAAGACGACGATGGTGTCCCCGGAGAACGCGCTCCCCGGCCGCCCCACACCGATCATGGTGCCCGGCCGGCACGCCGTCCTCGACGCCCCGCTCGCCCCGCCGTACCCCGAGGGAAGCGAGATCGCCGACTTCGGCCTCGGCTGTTTCTGGGGCGCCGAGCGCATCTTCTGGCAGACCCCGGGCGTGATCTCCACCTCGGTCGGATACGCGGGTGGTTACACCCAGAACCCGACGTACGAGGAGGTCTGCAGCGGCCAGACCGGTCACACCGAGCTCGTCCGCGTCGTCTTCGACCCCTCCAAGGTGTCGTACGAGGAGCTGCTGCGCGTCTTCTGGGAGGCGCACAACCCCACCCAGGGCATGCGCCAGGGCAACGACGTCGGCACGCAGTATCGCTCGGCGATCTACTTCAACTCCCCCGAGCAGGAGAAGTCGGCTCTCACCTCGCGTGACGCCTACCAGCAGGTGCTCACCGAGTCGGGCTACGGCCCCATCACCACCGAGATCGCCCCGGCGGGTGCCTACTACCTTGCCGAGGAGTATCACCAGCAGTACCTCTACAAGAACCCCGGCGGCTACTGCGGCATCGGCGGCACCAACGTCAAACTAGGTGACCCGTCCCAGTGGGGCGCCTGCCAGACGGGTCTGGTCCCGACCGAGGAGTAGCCTCCGGGGTCCACTCATACGGCTTCCGCTCATCTTGTGGGCGTGAGCCGTATTCGTTGATCGTCCGGTTTCGCCGTCTTCCTCGGCGAAGATGCTCCTTCGGTAGGCGGCTGTGTTCAGTTGAAAGCAGAGTGCGACGAAGGTGTGGCCTATAGCATCAACGCTATGAGCTGGGGTACCGTAGAACTGGAACCGGAAGTTCAGAAGTGGCTTGAAGGTCTACCTGCGGCATCGTTCGCGAGGGCGGCTTTCTATGTTGATCTGCTTGCGGCGGAAGGGCCCCTGCTGGGGGAGCCCTACACGAAGCAGCTTGACGGCAAGCTACGTGAGCTCCGGTTTCACCTTGACGAGTTCGCCATGCGCATCACCTACTGGATCGCACCTCATCGCCGGATCGTGCTCTTGACCGTGTTTCACAAGACGCGGATGCGTGATGACCGTGAAGTTGAGCGGGCTCGGCGAGCCATGCGTCGCTGTGTCGAACTGGCGCACACCGTCGACGAGGAGGAAGAAACAGCATGAGCGAGCAGGGGAGCTGGCGAGAGCTCAGAGATCGTCGGATGACCGAGCCGGGCGCGGCTGAGGCTTATGAGGCCACACGTCTCGCCTACGAACTGGGTAAGACGGTCCGGGGGATGCGTGAGGGGCGAGGCTGGAGTCAGAACGACCTGGCTCGTGCGGCAGGCATGACACAGTCGGCCGTGGCGCGCTTCGAGGCGGGCGGGACCATTCCCACGTTGCCGGTTCTGGAACGTCTGGCGCGTGCCCTGGACGCGGATGTCGAGGTTCGCTTTACACCACGGGCTCCCGCTGCTTGAGCCGAGGCCTCAACGCCGACAGGAAACCTGTCGTCATGCTGCCGACACCTCGCGGGTTACTGCAGCGTTGGTGGCACCAGCGTCAAGCTAGGTGACCCATCTGAGTGGGCCAGCTGCCAGACGGGCCTGACGGACTCGGAGAAGTGAGCACGGCAGCGGGAGACTCTCGTGCGGACTCAGGTCGGTGCCGGGACACCTGCCTCTTCGGCCTCATAGCCGGTGAGGCGTGACCTGACCTGACACGTAGCCTGGCCCAGGCTCATCCCACGACGGTCTGGGCTGTCGACGTCCCCGATGGCGATCTTTACTGCAGGACGTGCCTTAGCCGATGAGGCGTTTGCGCCAGTCGAGAGGGACAACAGTGATGGTCTGCAGGGGATCGCCGTTCCACTCCACCGAAAGGCCGGTCTCCTGGAGTGCGGCTACGGTCTCTCGGCCGATGGACGCCGTCGTATCCGATGAACAGTCGAATCCGCCGTACAGGAGTGCCAGCCCGTGGCCGGCTGTGGCCGAGTCCGTGCACTGGCTGTGGAAGTAGACATAGCCGCGGGCATCCGGTGAGCCTGTCGCTGCGATCTCCGCCTGACCGCAAGTACGGCAGCAGGCGAAGTTCTCCCTCGCCGTGATGCCTGTGGCTTCCAGGGCGGTGAAGGCCCGGCTGAGCCGTTCCGGGTCCGTCTCCCCCTTCCAGGAGGCTTGCTCCTCGACGCGCTCCAGCCACATTCGGTCCACTAACCGGCGTGCCTGTTCGGGAGAGACCGGTCGGCGGTCTCCTGACACGAGATAGTCCTGTGCGATCTCGGCCAGTTGTGCCCGTGTCGCGTAACCGCCCACGATCACTTCACGGATGCGCGCATCGAGCTCCTTGCGCTCGTCCTCGTCAAGTTCGAGAGACGGTGGAGGTTCGGGGAGGCCCAGGTCCAGCGGGGTCCAATTCAGGCCGGAGCCCCATTCGTCTTCAAGGCAAGCCCAGCGGGTCATGGCCGCGATCACCGACTCGGGCCTGTCGACTACCGCCTGGAAGTGCCGGTCGGATGCCCCGTCGCGGTGTTCCAGCTCATAGTCGCCTTCATCCTCGTGCCATACCTGGATGAAGACTTCGGGTAGGTCGGGAATCCGCTGGATAACCAGGAACCTATCGTTCTGACCGCCCAGCCGGTTGACCAGTTCGGCGAGTTTCCCAGCGCTTGCCCGGACGTGCCGGTGACCGTCCTCTGTCAGTACGGTGATCGCGAGCATGCCGGTCACTCTGACACAGGGCGCGGACAGGTGACCAGCCCAGGGGGCGGAAGCGCCTGCCGGGCACACAATTTGCGAAGGTCGTCGGCTACCCGGCGTCGGTTCGTGGCCGGAGACTCTCGCGGAGGGTTCCCTCATGGTGCAAATGCACTGAACGTTACTGCGGCACCAACGTCAATCCAGGTGATCCATCCGAGTGGGACGTTTGCCGGAGGGGCTTGGTTCCCGCAGAGGAGTAGAGCTCGACCGCTCGATCCAAGTGAGTGGTGAACTTCCCAGCCATTTGCTACTTGAAGTAGTAAACTGACTGCATGAGTGTGCCTGAGCGGGAGTTCGCCCCGGGGGACGGCCCGGCGGCCAAGGTGAGTGTCTCCTTGCGCGCGGGGAACATCCGGGCGGTCAGGGAACGCGTTGGAGCGCGCGGGTTCTCCGCCTATGTCGATGCCGCGGTTGAACGTCAGATCGAGCGGGATCTCCTGGAGGAGGCACTTCAGGCGAACGAGACCGCCTGTGGGCCGATTCCGCAAGGATTGCGCGATGAGGCGGCGGAGCTGTTTCGCAGCGTGAAATCCGCACCCGAGCTCCAGGAAGAGGGCGGATGGCGCGCACACGAAGCAAGCTGAGCGCGGGCACCGTGGTCCTCGACTGCGAAGGCCTCGTCAGGTGGTGCGAGGCCGATCAGAGGGTGACCGCGATCGTGCGCGAGGCCCAGGACAACGACTTCCGAGTCGTCGTCAGCGCGATGACGCCGATCGAGGCTCAGGACGTCCGAGTGAAGAATGATCGCCTCACATGGCATCTGTCCCGGCTGAAGGTCGAGCCGGTGACCGAGGACATCTGTGTGCGGGCGATCGAGCTTCTTCGCGAGGCTCGGCTGCACGGTCACAAGTACGCCATCGATGCCGTGGTGGCTGCCACCGCCTTGCGTGCGGTCAAGCCGGTGATCGTCCTCACCTCCGACGAGGACGACATGTACAAGCTCTGCGGAAAAACCGTCAAGGTCATCGGAGTCTGAGGCCCACCGGCCACTTGGCAGTGCACGGTGGCCGGCACCAGTGTGAGCTGCCCCGTCGGCCTGACCTCCGGCGAGGCCTGACCTGGATTTCACCGGCCGTACTCCATCCGGGTGTGGCCGGCAGCACCTGTCCAAGGTCCTCGGACGGCCACCGCGGCATCAACGGCACCAACGTCAAGCCAGGTGACCCGTCCGAGTGGGCCGCCTGCCAGACAGGCCTGATTCCCGCAGAGGAGTAATCCTCTGGATCGCGCTCGTACGGCTCGCACCCACTCTCCGAGCGTGCTCCGGAACCCCGATCAAGCAAACGGGTGAATCCTCACTACGCCGAAGCCCTGGTTTCGAGACGTGTTCGCGATCAGGGTTCGGCGGGATTTCCTTGTGACCCACAAGCGCCTCGCAAGCAGGTTCCGCCATGGTCCCAGGAGAAGGCGGCGATGAGGGAGGGCGGGATTGAAGGTTCCGGGACGTGCTTCCATGTGCCTGCTGGCGGCTTGCCTGTGCGAGCTGGTGGTCGTGGGAGTCGGCCTCGCTCTTCTGCCCGGCCTTGCGGCGGAGTCGGAGAGACAGGAGAAGGGCGGTGACGGGGTGAGCTTCTACACCGAGTTCGCGCTGGACAAGGCCCAGACGCTTCTGTACTCCTACGCCATGCTAGGGGCGATCACGCTGGCGCTGGCGGCTCTGGCATGGCGACGAGGCGGGACGCCGGGCACGCGGGCCGCCATGACGGTGGGCCTCGTACCGTACACGCTGCTCTGTTTCTTCCTGTGGTTGACGTCGGTTTTCCGGGCCGATGAAATCCTGGAGCGATACTCGCACCTGGCCGCCTGGCCGGCGATCGTGGTCTGGCTCCTCTACGTCGCCGCGACGATCCTGCTGTTCCTCTCCAGGAAGGACACTCGTGGGGCTGACCAGATGATCGTTTACAGGGGATGGTCATGAGCCAAGAGGCGCGTACACATACCCTGCGTCTCGGCCACCTGGTGAGGCTGAATCGTGCCAGGAGTGGCCGCCCGCCTGGTTCGGGGCTCGCTACGCAGGAAGGCGCAGGGTGAACGTCGTGCGGACGCCTGGCACGCTGGTGGCCGTGGCCGTGCCGCCGTGCGCCTCGGCCAGGTTGCGCACGATGGCGAGCCCGAGTCCGCTGCCCCCGGTCCGCCGGTTGCGGGACTTCTCGGCTCGCCAGAACCTGTCGAAGACGTGGGGGAGATACTCGGCGCGGATCCCGACCCCCGTGTCGGTCACCTCGATGACGACCCGGTCGCCGTCCTGGCGGGCGCACAGCGTGATGTGCCCGCCGGGTGGCGTGTAGCGCAGGGAGTTGGTGACCAGGTTGCCGACGGCCTGACGGAGCCGTACCGGATCCGCGGTCAGCGAGGGGTCGCCGATGACGGTGGTGGTCAGGGTGAGCCCCGCGGCCTCTGCCCGGCTTCGGTGAGCGGTGGCCACCTGGTCGAGAAGGTCGCCGAGGTGAACGGGTTCGACGTGCAGACGGAGTTTGCCCGCGTCGGCGAGGGCGAGTTCCTGAAGGTCGTCGACGATGTGCTGCAACAGCAGGATCTCCTCGACCAGTGAGGCGATCAGCGCCGGGTCGAGCTCGGCGACGCCGTCCTGGGCCGCCTCCAGCCACCCCCTGAGGTTGCTCAGCGGGGTCCGCAGCTCGTGGGAGACATCGCTGACCATGGCCTTGCGCTGCTCCTCCATGCGCTGAAGGTGTTCCGACATCTCGTTGAACGCCGTGGCGAGCTCGTTGATCTCGCCGGTCGTCCTGACGGTGACGCGGGCGGAGCTGTCCCCGTCACGCATCCGTCGCGCGGCGTGGGTGAGCGCGTTGACGGGCATGACCAGGCGCCGGGCCGCCATGACGCTCACGCCCACGGTCAGCACGAGCACGAGGAGGGCGGCGCCGGCGATCGAGGGGAGCGGGAAGCGCTGGCCGGTGGCCTCGGTGGGGGAGCCGATGTACAGGTAGGCCGCGGGGGCGACGTAGGGATCGAGTTGCTCCTTGCGGGCGGTGACGATGCAGGACGAGATCGTCTGTTCGGGTTCCGCGTCAGGAGGCCGCCTCTCCTTGGAAACCCAGGCGAAGTCGAGGCCGACCGAGCCCCGTTCCTTGCTCTTGCCTTTGAGGCATCTGCCGACCAGGTGGTTGAGCTGTTTCAACGCGGCCTTCTCGGTGCGCGTCGGCGCGCTGAAGGGAGTGGCGTCGCAGACGTCCCTCAGCACGGGGAACTCGCGCGGCACCGGGCGTGGCTCCTGGTCGGCCTCCATGGCGGTCGTCGTCACGACGGGCCGGCCGGTGTTCGAGACGGTCATCTGTACGGTCTGTCTGACACGGCCGGCACAGATGGCGTAGTTGTCGACGGCCTTGACCAGCCGGGCGCGCTCGGAGGCGGGCAGCAGGAAAGGACCCACCGCGCGTGGATCGATCCGGTCCCTGGCCGCCCCGGGCACCAGGGTCACGTCCACGGCCAGCGGGTCGACGACGGCCGACACCCTGGAGGGCAGTGGGGTCCCGGCGGTCGCCGAGTCCGCGATGAGGGTGCCCTTCTCGGTGGTCAACGCGATGCGACGGCTGTGCCGGGCGGCGAGATCACGTACGGTGGCGGCGACGCCCGACCAGTCCGGATGGCGGGAGGCGTAGCCGAGCAGGTTGTTGTTGATCTGGGCGTCGCTGGCCAGCGTCTGCCCCTGCTCGCGCTGGATGGCGCCGGAGGTGCTGCTCGCGGCCAGCCACGCCGTCGCGCTGATCGAGCAGACCGCCACGACGGCCGAACTCGTGAGCAGCCTGACGAACAGCGACCTCATGCGTGGGTCAGCTTGTAGCCGACGCCGTACACGGTCAGCAACCGGACCGGGCGGCGCGGATCAGGCTCGATCTTCCTGCGCAGGTTCATCACGTGCACGTCGACCGTGCGTTCGGTGATGAACCTGTCGAAGCCGTGGACACGCTCCAGCAACTGCTTCCTGGTGAACACCCGTTCCGGCTCGGCGGCCAGCGTCTCGATGATCCGGAACTCCGCGAGCGTACACTCCACCGGCGTGCCCGCCGCGGTGACGGTGTGCCTGATCGGGTCCACGACGAGATCGCCCGCCTGGAACAGCCGCCGGTCGGCGTCCTGGGACCTGCCGGTACGGCGCAGCAGCGTTCGCACGCGGGCCATCAGCTCACGGGGGCTGTACGGCTTGGCCACGTAGTCGTCGGCGCCGAGGTCGAGCCCCAGCAACAGGTCGTCCTCGGTGGACCTGGCGGTCAGCATCAGGATCGGCAGGTCGGACTCGGCACGTAGCACCCGGCAGACGTCCAGCCCGTCGACCTTCGGCATCATCACGTCGAGCACCACGAGGCCGGGATCCGCCCGCCTTGCCTCGTCGATCGCGGAACGCCCGTCGTGCACGACGAGGACCTCGTGGCCCTCCCGCTCCAGATACCGCCTGAGCAGTTCGGCCTGCTTGGGATCGTCCTCGGCGACCAGTACGTACGCGCACATGGCCTGAGGTTATGCGCATGCCAGGGGTGCATATGGGATCTGCATGACAACCAAACAGGTTTCACACATTCTGTCGCGAGGCTGTGGCGGGTGAGAACCAACCTGCTCGGTACGGCCGCCGCGGCGACACTCGTCCTCCTGCTGACCGGCTGTGCGGCCGACGCGCGCGGCGCCGTACGACATGAGCCTCCGAGCGGTGGCGCGCGGTCGGAGCCGGCGACAGGTGGCCCGCGGTCGGAGTCGGTGAGCGGCGCCGGATCGAAGATCGCGAGCGTCAAGGGGGCTCGGATCACGGTCTACCGGAACAAGGAGGGGGTGGCCCAGCGGACGATCACGAGCCCCAACGACTACGGCGCGACGCGGGTCTTCCTGGTGGACCGTGACGAGGGTGAGTGGCTGCGGGTGCTGCTGCCGGTCCGGCCGAACGGCAGCAAGGGCTGGATCAGGGCCACCGACGTGACGCTCGCGGAGACCTCCCACCGGGTGGAGATCGACCGCGGGGCGTTCAGGTTCACGGTCTACGACGGCGACCGGGCCGTCAGGACGGGCAAGGTCGCGACGGGTGAGGCGGGAACGCCGACGCCTCCGGGTCGCTATTTCTTCACCGAGCTGGTGAAACCCGTCGACGACGGCGGGGCCTACGGCGCCTACGCCTTCGGGCTGAGCGGCTTCTCGCCCGTGCTGAAGAGCTTCGCCGGAGGCCCGGGCCAGCTGGCGGTCCACGGGACGAACAAGCAGTCCGCCATCGGCACACGGGCCAGCCATGGCTGCGTCCGGGTCGGCGACGACGACATCAGGTGGATGGCGAAGAACCTGGCGATCGGTACTCCGGTCGTCATCAAGGGCTGAGGCCCGACTCGAATGAACAGGGGAATCCATATGAAGATCAAAGCCACGCTCATCGGCTTCAGCGCGGCGCTGGCTCTGGCCGCGGGCCTCGCGGGCTTTTCCGGTACGGCCGCGGCCGATCCCAGGCAGCCGTCCGCCTCACCCTCCCCGGCCCCGGCCGAGCGCCGGCCCGCGGTCGAGGAGCCGAGGCCGGTCCCGAGGGAGGCCGTCGTCGTCAGGCCGGCCTACACCGGCTGATCATGGAGCGTCGCCGCGGTTTCCGGGGCCCGCGGCGGTGTCTCCGGTGTCTCCGGTGTCTCCGGTGTCTCCGGTGTCTCCGGTGTCTCCGGTGTTTCTTGGCGCCTGCGGGCTCATGACGGTCCTCTCCTGCCCGCGGTCGCGTCGGCGACCAGGCCATCGCGGGCAGGAGCAGGACTCCGCTCCTCAGAGACGCGACGACCGGTGCGGCCGCGGGCGATCAGCCGGCCTTCCCGCCGCGGATATCCGCCGGTCGGCGGCTGTCGGCGGCCGGTTGACGGCACGACCGCGAGAGGGAGAGGCGTGACGTGTGTCGGGGCCGAGGCCTTCGCGTCCCGCCGAGGCGAAGCACCGCCCGGTGGCAGACCGCTTCGCCCTCGCCGACGGTGAGCAGAGGGGTTTTCTGTCGTCGGCTCTTTCTGTCGGCTCGTCCTGGTCGGCGTCCTCGGACAACGTTGTCGGTACGGTGATCCGGTGAGGCGGGGGAGGGTCAGGCAGGACGGGCGGTGGGAGTTCCTCCAGATATCCGTTCTGCAGCAGCCAGCTCACCGGAACCTCTTCGCTCGTCTGCGGGGCCTCGGGAATGTACTTGCTGAGCACGTGGTACTGCGTGCCCCAGCCCGGCATCTCGAACGCGAGGGAGACCGGGCCCACGTCGACGCGGAACGACTTGAGCACCTTGAACACGTGATAGTTGCACAGGTGTGTGGGATCCAGCGGGTTGGTGTTCAGGTTCCGTGGCGGCAGCGCGCGCCGGGTGAACAGGTCTCCCATCGGCGCCAGAAACGAGCCGCCGTAGCCGCCGAAACGGTCGAGTCTCATGCCGATCTGCAAAAACGTCGTCTTGACCAGCGGCCTGCCGTTGGGATAGTCACCGGAGTTGGCGAATCCGGAGTTGGGCGGGTAGCGATAGTCGTTCACGGTGTAGTTCCAGTAGCGCGAGAGGAAGTGCTGGGGGGTGAGACCGCCCAGTGGCACGTAACCGCGCAGGAGTGCGCCGAGATAGCCGGTCCGTGGCAGGAGTGTCGGTCCGAGGTCCGGGTCTCCGGTCACGTACGGCGGTCCGCAGACCTGCGCCCCGTTCTGCGGGCTCTGGTCATGAGCCACTCTCTCGGCAGACGGCGGTGCGGGTTGGAGATCCGCCAAGGTGATCAGTGGGGTTTTCCGCTGGGCGGGGCTGTCGGCACGCGCGGCCGTATCGCTCATGGCGCAGACCAGCGCGCATATCGCGGTGGCCAGTACGACGCTCCGTCGGTAATGTGGCATGACTTCCCTGCTGGTGTTAAAGGCAGACGGACGAGAATCGACCGACCACGGGCGAGTCGATGAAACGCCGACCCGCGATGCGCGCACCCCGGTCCACCCAGGATTCAGGAAGAACCGGTTCTCTCGGCTTCAAAAGCGAGAGGGTTATCCGAATTAGGGCACGTTGCTACAGGTGTGGTCGTACACGTTGGATCAGTGATTGATTCCTACATTCCCGATGTCGCATGGATTGCAGTGTCCAAGCCATAAGGGAAGGGCAAAAAATGGGGCGGGAAAGGGTTGGCTCGCCATATGGCAAATATCGGAATATGCGATCTCTTACGTGTTGAGTTAGCTATGTGTGCTATTCGCGGATCTCGTCACGATAATGTGGGGAAAATGTGCGGAGGTGTGCGCCGACCTTTCGCCGGGTGTCGCCGACACCTCGGTGATCGCGGTGGCCGGCAGACGTGGAGCACCCGAGGTGGCCACACCCGGTCGCGGTCATCCCGCCCGTCGTTCGGCGAGTGCCGGAAAAGGACAGGCGAGTGAGCGGTTTCCGGGCTGTGGGGAGCTCGGTGTGGGCCGAAAGTACGGCCTGCCGATGGATGATCGGCCGGTTCGGATCGGACCGTCCTACCGATGAGCGTCCGGGGTGCCGGCCGTCACGATCGGATCATGACCGATGAGAGCTCGACGGGACGCCCCCCGTCCGCGCAGTCACCGCGAAGCAGCCGGTCGACGAATGACCGGAACACGGCGGAGGCTTTCGCTGTTCGTGGCCACAACGTCGCCGCGACCTCCCGGCGGCCGGGCTGGCTTCTGCCCACCGCGCTGATCGCGCTCAGTGCCGTTCCGATGATCGCCGGAGCCGTCCGCCTGACCGAGTTGACGGTCGGCGCGGAGATCACGCCGGGAAACGCGCGGTTCTTCGCGGCACCCCTGCCCGTGGTGCTGCACATTTTCAGTGTCAGCGTGTACAGCGTTCTGGGAGCTTTCCAGTTCGCCCCCCGTTTCCGCGGCCGTAGGCCGGGCTGGCACCGCATCGCCGGGCGGGTCCTGGTTCTCTGCGGCCTCGTCGCGGCGCTTTCCGGCCTGTGGATGAACCTGTTCTATCCCCGCCCCGTCGGTGACGGTGATCTTCTCGCCGGCATCCGGCTCGTGTTCGGCTCCGCCATGGTCGTGGCCATCGTTCTCGGGCTCGCCGCGATCCGGCGGCGGGACATCGCCCGACACCGCGCCTGGATGATGCGTGGTTATGCGATCGGCCTGGGGGCGGGCACGCAGGCGTTGACCCACCTGCCGTGGTTCCTGATTTTCGGGACGCCCGACGAGTTCCCCAGAGCACTGCTCGTGGCCGCGGGGTGGGTGATCAACCTCACCGTGGCCGAATGGTTCATCCGCAGGCGGCCGATCGGTCGGAGTCGCGTCCTGGCGGGTCGTACCTCCGTGGGCGGTCTCGCCGACCGGTAAGGGCGACAGCGGTGCCTGAACCCTTGAGCACCCCTGACCGCGCTTGGGCGCGCCGCACGATTCATGTCGGCGGCGCGCCCGGCCGGACCGCGCTCCGCCAGGCGCTCCACGCCACCACCGCCGCGGCGGGCGGGGCGGGGGCCTCGCACAGCACCCGCCAGGTGCCGCAGTGGCAGGACTGGTAGCGCACCAGCCCTTCGCTGGTCCGGTGGTGGGAGCGGGTGTGCCAGTCATGTCCTTCGTGGTCGTTCATGGGTCCAGCGTGCTGTAATGGCATTGTGCATATCAACCCTTACGGAGCGGACGCGGTCCTGCTGATGGCGGACCTGGTCAACGTCCCGCCCGCCTCCCTCGACGACCTGGTGAAACGGTGCGCGGACGCCGGCCTCGTCATCGACCGCTCCCCGGGGGAGGCCGACCTGGTCGCCACGCTCAACCTGTCCGAGCAGTGGTGCGAGATCGTCGACACCCGCGACGAGCGCGCACGGGTCGCGCTGCTCAACGACCTGCTGGCCACCTCGGCGGCGCACCCCCGCGTCACCGACCACGACGGAACCGGCTGGCACCTGCACTACCGCGACGCGGACCTGCCGCTCGGCGGCGTGCTGCGCGCCCTGGTCGCGGTGGGCACCGCCCTGCATCTGACGGGGCGCGGCATGTCACGGCTGGCGCGCTGCGCACGCGACGGCTGCGGGCTGGTCTACGCGGACGTCTCGCGGAGCGGCCGGCAACGCTACTGCTCGCCGCGCTGCGCCAACCGCGACGCGGTGCGGCGGCACCGGGCCAGGCACGTCCCCTCTTCTACGGCTTCTACGGCGCATCGACGGTGAACCTCCGCTGAGCCTCGGGAACGTCCGGCAGATCGGCGATCTGGCGCAGCGGCGGTTCGAGGCGTCGCAGGCCGCGGATGCGTTCTGACCGTGACAGCTCGGCGACGCCGTACCGGCGATAACCGGTGGTGCGGTTACCGGCCTGGCTCCGTTCGAGTCTCCGGCCGACCGGACATCGAGGTCTCCGGTCGGCCCGGCCTCCGGTGAGGCGTGGATCCGCGGGTCGAGTCGGATCCCGGCTCTTCGCGTTCTCCTTCAGTGCCGCTTCAGGGCCGCGTCCGCACGCCGCGCAGGTACGTCTCGATCCGGTCGAGTGCTCCCGGCAGGACCTCTCCCACGAAGAAGTCGCGCATCTCGGGCGTCGGGAATCCGGTCTGCGTCACGGTGAAGAGCGTTCCGTCCTCGTGCTCCTCGAACGTGATCTCGATCGTGGTGGTCATGGTCATGCCGTCCGGGCTGGAGCCGACGGACTCGGTGACCAGGCGATGCGGGCGGTCGACGACCAGGAAGGTCTGCGTCTCTCGGAACAGGGTTTCGCGGTCGGGCCCCCACACCGCGGTCTGCCGGCCTCCGACGCGCAGGTCGACGTCGATCTCGACGATGCCGGGTTCCTCGTTGAGGATGTTGAACCAGATCTTCTGCTTCTCGGCGTCGGTGTAGGCGTCGAAGACCTCCTCCGGCTTCGCGGGCAGGACACGGCTCAGGTGGAGCCGATCGGTCTCGATGTTCTGGGTCATTGGTCGTCTTCCTTCGTGAGGGTGAAGTAGGCGTCGAGGCCGTCGAGCCGACGTTCCCAGAGCCGCTGGTAGAACCTGATCCAGGACATGGCGTCCTCCAGTCGTTCGGTGCCGAGGCGACACTGCCGCGATCGCCCGACCTTCTCCGTGGTGACCAGTCCGGCGTTCTCCAGGACGTGCACATGCTTCTTCATGCCGGTGAGCGACATGTCGAACGGTGCGGCCAGCTCGCCGATCGTGGCGGGCCCCTGGCCGAGCCGGATGAGGATCTGTCGTCGCGTGGCATCTGCGAGGGCCGCGAACGTGCGGTCAAGGACCTCTTGCTGAACCATGTGGTTCACTATAACTCATTGAACCATATGGTTCAATGATTGGCCCGGAGTGCTCCCCGGTCGGTTACCGCGTCGCCACGTGGTCGCGGGCCGTCGTCACGTGCTGACGGCTTTCGGGGGACATCGCGTCCCTCTATGGGGTTGCGGGCCTTCGCCATATACTGACGATTTTTCAGCGGATGTTGTGCTCCTGCTGTTTCCCCACGAGGTTCCGAGGACCTGACGTATGGCGAACCCGACGACCACTCGGCAATCACCGAATCCTGAGCAGGTCGACGCGCACTCGGTCGCCTCGCGTTCGATCGCCGAGCGCGTTCGTGCGCTGGGCCAGAACCGGATCGGGGCGCTGCTCCTGCTGCTCGCGACCTTCGCCGCGATCATCTGGGCGAACGCCTCTCCCGGCTCACACGACGCCTTCTGGGACACGCACCTCACCATCGGTGTCGGCGATCTTCATCTCGACTTCACCCTGCACGCGCTCGTGAACGACGCGCTCATGGCGATCTTCTTCTTCACCGTCGGGCTCGAAGTGCGCCGCGAGTTCGCGATCGGTGAGCTCACCAGCTGGTCCCGGGCGGTCGTGCCGGTGGCCGCGGCCGTCGCGGGGCTCGCGATCCCCGCGCTGCTGTTCGTGCTGATCGCCGCGGGGTCGGGACACGAGTACGCGTGGGGCGTCGTGATCTCGACCGACACCGCGTTCCTGGTGGGCGCCCTCGCTCTGATCGGCCCGCGGATACCGGGCAGGCTGAGGGTCTTCCTCCTCGCCCTCGCGGTGGTCGACGACATCGGCGCGCTCAGCATCATCGCGATCATGTACACCGAGAACCTCGACCTCCTCCCGCTGATCGTCGCGGCGGCCGGGCTCGCGGGTGTCTACTTCACGCGGTACCTGCGCGGCGGGCGCGGTCCGGTGTACGGCACGCTGGCGATCATCGTCTGGCTGGCGTTCCTCGCCTCGGGCGTGCACCCCACCCTGGCGGGCGTCGCCATCGCCCTTCTCGTACCGGTCTACCGGCCCGATCGACGGGACGTCGAGCACGCTCTCGACCTCGCGCGGGTGTTCCGTCAGTCACCGAACACCGCGTACGCCCGCGCGGCGGCGAACAGCCTGCGGGAGTCGATCTCGATCAACGAACGGCTCCAGTCGGCGTATGCCCCGTACGTCGCCTACGTCATCCTGCCCCTGTTCGCGTTGGCGAACGTCGGCGTCGAGATCAGTCGGGAAAACCTCGCCGCCGCGCTTGGATCGCCCCTGACCTGGGGAATCGTGGCCGGCCTCGTGGCGGGCAAGTTCGTCGGCGTCTTCGGCTCCACCGCGATCCTTCGCGTCCTGCGACTGGGAGAGCTCGGACCCGGGCTGACGCTCGACCGCGTCGCGGGCGGGGCCGCGCTGTGCGGCATCGGCTTCACGATCTCGCTGTTCATCGTCGACCTCGCGATCGACGACCCGGCGGCACAGAACGAGGCGCGCGTCGGGGTGCTCGCGGCATCCGTCATCGCCCTCCTCATCGCGACGGTGATCTTCCGTGTCTCCGACGCCCTGCGCCCGGGACCCGACTCCGAGGCGGCGCTCGCCCGCCCGGTCGATCCGAGGCGGGACCACGTCTTCGGACCGGTGGACGCGCCCTACACCATCGTCGAGTACGGCGACTTCCAGTGCGGCTTCTGCCTCAAGGCCTCCGGTTCCATCCTGGAGGTGCACGAGGTCCTCGGCGACGAACTCCGATACGTCTGGCGCCACGCGCCACTCACGCAGTATCACCCGAACGCTCTCGCGGGCGCCGAGGCGGCCGAGGCCGCGGCGCTTCAGGGCAAGTTCTTCGAGTTCGAGCGCGGCCTGTTCGCGGACCAGGAGAATCAGCGGCCTTCCGACATCATCCGTCTCGCGCGCGACCTCGGACTCGACATGGAGAAGTTCGAACGGGACCTCACGGCGCCGGAGGTCACAGGCAGGGTCCGCGACGACATGCTGGACGCCGAGGCGATGGGCATCACGGCGGTGCCGACGCTCTTCGTCAACGGCCGTCGGCACGTCGGACCCTACGACGCGCAGTCCCTCATCCGCGCGCTGGAGAAGTCGCGCGGGGACGCCGAGCCCGCCCTGCCGGAGGCGGTCGACGCTCTCGCGCCCGTCGCCCCGGGCTCGGCCGGTACGGTCCCCGCGGCGGGGGCGGCCGAGCCGGGTGCGGAGGCCGTGTCGGACTCGACCGACGCCCCCGCGCGGGAGGCGGACCGGTCTCCTGATCGCCCGGAGACGACCTGACGGGATCATGTGAGCGTCGCCCGTGCCGCGTGCCCGACGCCGGACACGCGGACCACGGGCGACGCTCAGGGAAGCGGCCATCCGTACGCTGGAGGAGGCGACCGCGGTCCACGCCGGAAACGGGATGGTCGGCTACGCGCCGCGCATGATCCACCGAGGGGGAGAGGGGATTTCCATGGCGGAGGAACTGTCGAATCTGACGGGCCTGCTGTACGAGATCGGGCTGCTCAAGCGTTACCGGCGCACGGGCTGGCTGGTCGCGGGGGTACGGGACCCCGAGAGCATCGCCGACCACTCCTTCAGGACGGCGATCATCGCGAGTGTGATCACGGCGTTGGAGGGCGGGAATCCCGAGCGTGCGGCGTTCATGAGCCTCTTCCACGACACGCAGGAGACCCGCATCACCGACATCCCCTATCTCGGCAAGCTGTACCTGAAGGCGACGCCGAACGAGGAGGTCACCGCCGACCAGGTACGCGGGGTTCCCGGGCCGGTGGCGGAGATGGTGAGCGGCGCGGTCGGCGAGTACGAGGAGAAGGCCAGTCTCGAAGCGGTCTGCGCCCGGGACGCCGACAAGCTCGAATGCCTGATCCAGGCGATCGAGTACCGCGAGCAGGGCCACCAGAACGTCCAGCCGTGGATCGACAGCTCACTCGCCGCCCTGAAGACGACGTCGGCGAAGCGCCTCGCGGACGAGGCGCTTCGCACGGGGTCGCTGGAATGGGTGAAACGCGTCCTGAACGGAGGCTGAGACACCTCGCGGTTACGGCTTGACCGGCTCCCGGTCGGTCCACTCGGCCTTGACGATCGCGTTCCAGTGGACGGCGGTGCCCGGCTTCGCCCAGCCGTAGGTTCCGGTCGGGGCGACGGCGACGAACCGGTCCGTGAGCAGGATGCCGGTCCGCGGGTCGACGACGAGCTGGCGCTCGAACTCGCCGGTGGGCCACTTCTCGGTACGGGCGATGCCCTCGCCCCTGCGGTCCAGCGCGTCGGTCACCTCACCCAGCGACCGCACGCCGTCCAGCCCGGCGAGCACCTGATAGGCCGCGGCCCGGACGGCGGGCTTGACGGGCATGTCGCTCAACAGGCCCGCGGTCACCTGGAAGAGCCAGGAGTCGGCGTCCTGCGGGTCGCCCGTGGATTCGGTGCCGTGCCCCCGGTACCCCTTGAGCAGGTACGCCTTCAGCTCGGCCGCGGTCGTGGGCAGATCTTGGAGCTCGGCCATCGAGACGTTCTCGCCGGCCAGGTCGGCGACCTTGTCGCCGTCGTTGATCGCGTTGCCGAAGGGCTTGCCGCCCTTGGCCTCGATGATCAGCTGTTCCCTGGCGCCGGCGTTCTTGTTCACGCTCACCGTCCACGTGGACGGCGAGCCGTCCCGCTTCCAGGCATCCTCCGAGCCGGACGCGGGCTTGGTGCCGAGGTTCTGGGACACCCACCAGCTTTCCCGCTCGGGCGAGCGGGCGATCCACGTCCGGCTGCGGCCCAGGCTGTCCACCGTGTACCGCGTCCTGGTGCCCACCTGCTGGGCGTCGCCGCTCACTTTCTCGACGTACCAGTAGGCCCCGCTGCCCTGGGGGGCCTTGAGCGACGACTCGGCCGCGACGAGGAGGAGCTGCCTGGCCGACAGCCGCGCCACCGGCTCCGACGAGTGCGTCGTCGGCTGCCGGTCCGTGGCGATCGGGGAGCCCGGAGGCGGTGTGGTGCCGCCGGTCGTGGCGATCGTCACGGCCGCGGCGGTGGCGGCGGCCACGCCCGCCAGGCCGAGCGCCCACCCCGGCCTGGGGATACCGGCCTTGCGGGTGCGCCCCGTCCTGGGCTGTGACATGGCGTAGGAGAGCTCGGCGGCACGGGTGTGCTCGTCGGCCGGGGTGTCGAGATGTGCCGGGCGGGCCGCCCGCAGCTGGTCCATCGGGTTCAAGACCACTCCTCACTGAGATTGCGCACCCGGGGCCGGGGGCGGATCGCCGATGCCGACTTCATCGCGTGGACCAGCCGCTTGCGGGCCCGATGGAGCCGTACGCGGAAGGTCGCGGCGGAACAGCCGATGACGCGTGCCGCGTCGCGCGGCGTGAGTCCCTGCCAGGCCACCAGGATCAGCAGCTCGCGTTCGTCCTGGTTCAACGAGGCGAGCGCGGTCATGACGGCGAGGCGTTCGGCGACCTGGTCGGCGTGGTCCTCTTCGGTCCACGCGCGCAGCTCGCGGGCGAGCGACTCGCGCCGGATCTCGGCGCGGGCGTTGTCGCGAAGCACGTTGCGTGCCACGCCCAGCAGCCATGGCAGGGCGGGCTCGGGCATGTCGTCGAATCGCCGCCAGGCGATCGCGAACGTCTCGCTCACCACCTCGTCGGCGATCTGCCTGCCCGCCTGGCTGACCACGTAGGCCCAGACCCGTTGTCGGCATTCGTCATACATCGTGGTGAACCGCTGTGACTCGTCCGTCACCGCCTGGCCCCCCTTCGTCCCGGATGATTGCTTCGACACCGGGAAGTGGGCCGGGATCCTCAGATGTTACAAACGACTCAAAATCCCCTTTTCACCTGGAAGTCGCGGGCACCCTTCGGCGCCGTGTGCGGCGGCACCTACATCCAGGCGGGCGGCTTCGGGGCGGCAGAGGGTTCGGCAGGGTCCGGTGTGCGTCGGAAACGCGGTGACCATGTCACCATTCGTCACCATCCACCGCTGTCCGTCGGCGCCGCGCGGTGCCTGACCGGCGAACCGTTAGGCTGAGGTCGTGACACCCGGTGCTGAGCGGGAGACGACGTTGCGCGCGGACGCCGCGCGCAACCGCGCACGGGTGTTGCGGGTCGCGAGGGAGCAGCTGGCCGCGGGCGACGACTCGCTCATGCTGAACACCATCGCCCGGCTCGCGGGGGTGGGCGTCGGGACCGTGTACCGGCATTTCCCCAACCGGCACGCGCTGCTGGAAGCACTGCTCGCCGAGCGCTTTCAGCAGTTCGTCGACGAGGCGCAGGTCGCGGCGGCCGACGAGGACGCGCGTGCCGGTCTGCACCGTCTCCTGCGTTTCGCTCTCGAACACGCGTTGAACGACGCCGGGTTCGCGGCGGTGCTCGGATCCGCCAGCGACGCCGACGCGCGGACCTCGGCGATGAAGGCCGAGCTCGACCGGGCCGTCGCGGAACTGCTCGACCGTGCCCGCGACGCGGGGGTCGTCCGGCATGACGTCGAGGCGGACGACATCCGCCGCCTGCTCTGCGGGGTCGAGCACGCGGTCCGCTCCGGTGACGACGACGCCAGGCACGCGCGGCTCTATCTCGACGTTCTCCTTGAGGGGCTGCGTCCCCCGCCGCGTTGAGGGGCCGAAAGGCTGCCCTCCCGTGTTGAGGGGCCGAAAGGTCGCCTCCCGGGTTGAGGAGGCGAAAGGCTGCTTCCGTGTTGAGGGGCCGAATGGCCGCCTACCGCGCCGACTTCGAGTGCCGGCCTGGCCTGCCGACGGTGTCCGGGACATCTGAGGGGCCGATCCCCGCGCCGGCGGCGGTCCGGAGCCGTTGAAAGCTCGCCTCCGGTGGCGGCGGTCGGGAAATCCAGGTACGGAGATACGCCGCCGCATGCCCGTTCCCTCTAATCGGATAGCCATCCGTTTGTGCTACGGTACGAACCAGGAAACGGATGACTATCCGCTAAGGATCGGCGGGTGGAGGGCGGAGCCATGGAGAAACGGGCTGTGGTGACGGCGGGGACCGGGGGGATCGGCCTGGAGACCGCGATGGGGCTCTCGGCGATCGGTTACGAGGTGACCGTGGTGGGGCGGAACGCCGAGCGGGGCGCCCGCGCGGTCGAGCGGATCGACGCGGTGGCGACCGGTCCGGCGGCGAGGTTCGTCGCCGCGGATCTCGCCTCGCTCGACGCCGTACGAGCGCTCGCGGCCGGCCTCGCCGAGGAAGGGCCGCTGAAGGTTCTGGTCAACAACGTCGGGGCGATGTTCGCCGACCGGCGACAGACGGTGGACGGGATCGAGGCGTCGTTCGCCGTGAACCACCTCTCGCCGTACCTGCTGACCGAGCTGCTGCTGGAGCCGCTCCGTGCCGGCGGGCCGAGTCGGATCGTGAACATCACCTCGGGATCGATCCGGACGGCCAAGCGCTCCTTCGACGCCATCGAGCCCCCGGGCGGCTACTACGGCTTCCACTGGTACGGCCGGGCGAAGCTCGCCAACCTCGCCTACACCCTGGATCTGGCGGAACGGCTGCGCGGCACCGGCATCTCGGTCTTCGCGGCCGATCCGGGTGGCGCGGCCACCGACATGACCGACGGCACCATGCGGTCGCCCAAAATCGTCTCGCCGGGGCTGCGGCTGCTCTGGCCGCTGGTCCGGCGAGTCTTCGAACGCGCCACGTCCGGTCCCGCGTCGGTGGCGGCACGGCCGTCGATCCTGGCCGCGGCCGACGCCTCGCTCGACGGGCGGACCGGCCTCGTCATCGGGCCGAAGGCCCGGCCCGTCACCCCCTTCGCCCCCGCCGCCGACCCGCGAACGGCGAAGGCCGTCCTCAGGCTCAGCCGGCAGGCGGCCCCGCTCGCTCCACCCGCCGACGTGATCGCATGAGATGAACCACCGGCGGCGGTACGCGAACCGGAACCCGGGCGGTTCCGGCCGGTGGCCGGCCTCCCGCGTCGCTCGGGAACAGGAGGATCGTTCCGATCGCTCGCGGGAGGTGGTCGTCGTGCGTGTGGCGGGTCGGGTGTCTCAAGAGGTTCGGGTGTCTCAGAGCGTGATGATGACCTTTCCCGGGGCGTGCCCCTCCTCCTGGTATCGGACGGCCGTCTGGGTGTCCTTGAACGGGTAGCCCCGATCGATGACCGGGGTGACCTTCCCCGCCTCGATGAGCTCGGTCAGCGTGATCAGGTTCTGCCTGTTCCCCACGCCCCGGGTCGCGTCCACGATGGCCGCCCTCTGGGACACGAACGGCGAGACCGCGAGTGCGGTGAACATGTGACTCATGGGCCGCAGCCACCGGCCGGACCGCCCGCCGATGAGGACGTAGGCCCCCTTGGGAGTCAGCGCCCGCCGGCACGCCGAGACCGAGTGGCCCCCCGCGATGTCCAGCAGGAGGTCGTAGCGCTTTCCACTCCGGGTGAAGTCCTCCTTGGAGTAGTCGATGACCTCGTGCGCGCCGAGCGACCGGACCAGGTCCATCTTCCTGGTGCTGCAGACGCCGGTGACCTCCGCGCCGAGCGCCCGGGCGATCTGCACGGCGAACGTCCCCACGCCTCCCGAGGCCCCGTTGATGAGGACCTTCTGTCCCGGCTGCAGCCGTCCCTCGTCGCGCAGGCCCAGCAGCGCGCTGATGCCCGCCATCGGTACCGCCGCCGCCTGCTCGTACGACAGGTTCTGAGGTTTCGGCGCGAGCGCGTCCTGTCCGACGCACACGTACTCGGCGAGGCCACCCTGCTTGAGCAGTGCGAACACCTCGTCGCCGGGGCGGAGGCCCGTCACGTTCCTGCCGACGGCCTCGACCTGCCCGGCCATGTCGGCGCCCAGAATGTCGATCTTCGGCTTGCGCAGCCCGAGGAGGCCGCCGCCCATCAGGCGCGCGGCATACGGCTCGCCTCTCATGATGTGCCAGTCGTAGGGCTGGACGGAGGTGGCACGCACCCGGACGAGCACCTCGTCGTCGCCGGGAACGGGCGTGTCGACGTCCGTCAGGTCGAGGACATCGGGTGAGCCGTACGAGCGCAGAACAAATGCCTTCATCGCATTCTCCTCATCCATCGCGGGTGGGTGCGGATCCGCCGGGGAGCGCCGTACTCGTGGACCGATGTCGTGTCCGGCATCGGGTGAGGCGGAGGCGCCTGCGGGGTGGCGTCGAGCGTGTCCCGTGCCACGAAAATCAATGTAGGAGGGCTCCGCGAGGAGCTCATCGGGCGAAAGTACGCCCGATCGATGGATGATCGGCCAGGTGTTTCCGGCCTTTTTTCGCGCCGCCCGGCTTAGGCGCCCGTCACCGCGGCGGGATCAGCCTTTGACGCGCCTGGTCTCGTAGGCCCACATCGCGATCTCGACGCGGTTGCGGGCGCCGAGCTTGGCCATCAGGCTGGCGATGTGCGTCTTGACGGTGCTGAGCGAGATGTGGAACTCGTCGGCGATCTCGTTGTTGGTCCGCCCCCGCGCCACGGCGACGAGGATCTGCTCCTCCCGGTCCGTGAGCGCCTCGACGGGTTGCGACACCGCTGAGGTGGGCCCGGTCTCGGCGAAGGCGTCGAGCAGCCGAGCGGTGATACTCGGGGCGATGAGCGCGTCGCCGTTCGCGGCGGCGTGGATGGCCTGGGTGAGCAGGACGGTGCCCGCGTCCTTGAGCAGGAAACCCCGCGCGCCGGCCCTCAGCGCGGCGTAGACGTATTCGTCGAGGTCGAACGTGGTGATGACGACGACGGCGAGCGGGTCCTCGACGGTCGGCCCCGCGAGAAGGCGAGTGGCCTGGATGCCGTCGAGACCGGGCATGCGAATGTCGAACAGGCACACGTCGGGGCGCAGGCGCCGCGCGAGTTCGACGGCTCGCCGCCCGTCGGCGGCCTCGCCGACGACGTCGATGTCCGGCTGGGCGTCGAGAATCATCGAGAGTCCGGTACGGACGATCTCCTGGTCGTCGGCGACGAGCACCCGGATGCTCATGTGGCCGACCCGGTGCGAGGCAGCACGGCGGTGACGGTCCAGCCCCGGTTGGAGTTCGGGCCCGCCTCACAGGTACCGCCGAGCAGGTCGGCGCGTTCGATCATGCCGATGAGCCCGTACCCCGGCGGTCCGGGCGGGCGGATGGAACCGGTCTCGCCGTCGTCGCTCACCCGCAGGTGCACCGACGTGTCGTCGGCGGTGACGCGGACCGCGACGTAGGTGGCGTGCCGGGCGTGCCGCCGGGCGTTGGTCACCGCCTCCTGGGCGAGGCGGTAGATCGCGGCCTCGACCGACGGGGGGAGGTCACCGAGGTCGTCCGGGATCTCCACCTCGACGGACAGGTCGGACGAGTCCTCGCTCGCGAGGTGCCGGAGATCGGTGATGCGCCGACCGGGTGCCAGGTCGGCGGGTTCGTCCCTGCGCAGGACACGGACCATCGCGCGCATCTCGGCGAGGGCGCGCGACGCCTCGGCCTCGATCAGTTGCAGCGCCTCGGTCGCGGCGTTCGGCCGCGCCGCCGAGGTGGCGATGCCCGCCTGGGCGCGGATCGCCATCGCCGAGACGTGATGGGCGACGGTGTCGTGCAGGTCGCGGGCGAGCTGCTCGCGTTCGAGCAGCTTGACCTGGTCGAGCTCGCGCGCCCGCGCTCGCGACCGGTAGCGGAGCGTCCCGCCCAGCGCGACGGCGGAGAACACGACGGCGAACCCGGCGATCGCGTCGGCGGGGGCGAGGCGGCCGAAGACGATCGAGAGCCCGACCGCGACGAGGACGATCGCCAATCCGATCGCGACCTCGCGTCCGGACCCCCAGCGGACCAGCGCGTACACCACGATCAGGAGGTACGCCATCGTGTTCGTCTCCGCGGAGACGCCGCCGGTCAGCAGGGGGGCCAGGCTCGTGGTGCCGAAGACGATCGCGACCACCAGCAGCGGTCTGGTCCGGCGCCACAACAACGTCGGGACCAGCCCGATGGTGACCGCCACCGAGAGGACCCGCGACGGAAGATCCGGTCGCAACACGCCTTCGAGCAGTGCGATCGGTACGAGCAGTCCCACCAGCGCCCAGTCCCGCCACACCCGCGCCGGCGGGTCGGGGGGACGGGGCTCATCCCACACGGATCGCACAAGGGGGAGCACCCCATCATGGTACGAGAGGTCGTACCGATCTGAATCGGCCCAAAGTACGAGAGACGCGTTCACCGAAAGTTCGGTGTTCCGGCGGTCTGGTGGTCCGACGCTTCCGTGTTCCGACGCTTCCGTGTTTCGAAGATTCGAAGGTTCGGCGTTTCGGAGGTCAGCGGTTCGGAGGGATGGCGGTTCGGTTCTCCGAGGGGGCAGCGGTTCGGAGGGGTGGCGGTCCGGCCGCCACCCCTCCGAAGGTGTTTTCCCGACTCCCTCGACGGGTTCGTCACCGCATGACCTCGTGGGAGGTCTGCGCCCGCCTCTGGGACGGAATGGTGCCGAGCGCACCGCTTTCCACGGGGAGTGTCTCGACCGCCGACGCCCGCCGACGGCGGCCGGCGCGCGGGATCGCGGCGATGAACAGCGCGCCCAGCAGGGCGGGCAGGACGAACCCGTAGAAGTTCCACTCGAATCCGAGCCCGGAACCCAGCAGCCAGCCGCCCAGGAGCGGTCCGGCGATCGCACCGGCCCTGCCCACCCCGAGCGTCCAGCCGAGGGCCGAGCCCCTGCCCGCGGCCGGGTAGAAGATCGCGACGTAGCCGTTGACCAGGATCTGGGTCCCCACGCTGCCGAGTCCCGCGACGGCGACGCAGAGCATCAGCAGGCCGGTGCCGAGGTCGAAGCTCATCAGGTAGATGGACACGGTGGCGGCGAGGAAGGCGCAGACCGTGATGGCCTTGGCCCCGATCCTGTCGGCGAGGACGGACATCACGATGGTGCCGACGATCGCTCCGATGTTCAGGACGAGCAGGAATCGCAGTGAGGGGCCGAGGGGATAACCGGCCTGGCGCATGATCTGCGGCAACCAGGTGTTGAGACCGTAGACCAGCAGCAGGCCGCAGAAGCTGGCCGCACCGAAGAGCAGGGTGGCGGCGAGGTAGCCCCGCCGGAACGGCAGCGTGAAGCCCTTCCTGTCGCGCGGCTCGCCGGGCTCACCGGGCTCACCGTGACCGTTGCCGAGGTCGAGCCCGTAGCGGGCGGCCACCGCCTCGGCCTCCGCCCGGCGTCCCCGCGCGAGCAGGTAGCTCGCCGACTCGGGAAGCAGCCAGATCGCGAGCGGCAGGATCAGCACGATGGGCGCGGCTCCGACCAGGAACATCACCCGCCAGCCGTGTTCGGCGAGAAGCGCCATCGCCACCAGCGCGGTCAGGCAGCCGCCCACCGGATAACCACAGAACATGAGCGCGTTGTAGAGATTGCGCCGGTTTCTCGGGGCGTATTCGACGGTCAGGGCGATCGTCGTCGGTACGACGCCGCCGAGACCGAGACCCGCGACGAAGCGGAAAAGGCCGAGGAGTTCGGGGGACGACGCCGTGGAGCAGAGTGCCATCGCGACGGAGAACCACGCGATGCTGACGAGGATTATCTTGCGCCGTCCGACGACGTCGGTGATCATTCCTGCGACGACCGCGCCGATCAGCATTCCGATCAGCGCGTAACTGCCGATCGCCCCGGCCTGCGCCGGAGTGAGTGCCCATTCCTGGTTGCCGAGCAGGCTGGGAACGACCGACCCGTAGACGATCAGGTCGTAGCCGTCGAAGACGATGGTGAAGAAGCAGATGGCGACGACGGCGAGCCCGCTCCTGGGGCGCGCGGGCGACGAACGCTCGGTCGTGTGCATTGTTCACTCCGGGACGTGAGGCTCGGATATGGGCGTTGTGGCGAAATTACAACGCGCGCACGACGACGGTCCAATAAAAATTGACGCCGAAAACGATAAGGGTGTTTTAATTTCCGGCCTTCGCCGTCTTTCTGTGTGCGAAAGGCGTGGTGGGATGTAATTAATGTATCGATACCGGGTCGATCATGATTTCAGGGGCATTTGAGAGGGCCGGAAGGCGAGTCGTTCCTGCCGGAGCGGCGGGCGGCCCGGCAGGGATCTCCGGAAAATCTCGCCACTTGTGATCGCCCTGGTGTGTCGAGGGCCGGTCGAACGCGGCCTGTCCGCCCGATGGCGGCCGGTCGGCGTCCGCGTTCCCGTCCGGCGGCGCCCGCTCGCCCTCCGCGTCCCCCGGCGAGGCCCGCTCCGGTGCGGGAGAGGGGGCGCTGCCCGGCCGCGCCGTCAGTCCTCGCCGGCGGGCACGGCGAGAAGTCGGACGTGCAGGGGAGGCGCGCCGAAGTCCTCGGGGTGGAGGCTGTCGTGGCGCGGCCATGCCCGCCGTACCCGGCCGCACCTGTGGAGACGGCTGTACGCAGCTCCACGGTGACCCGGTTCCTGTCTGCGGCGAAAAGAAATGAGTCGTGTGCCGTGGAAGGTTCCAATCGGCGGAAACCGGCCGAGGTAAGTGGTATAAGTATTAATAAATCACTTATCAATAGCGATTCTGGTATACGGGATACTTGTGGTGGTATGAGAGCTTTCGTATTGTCCGTGGCGGCCATTGGCACCCTGATCGCCGTCATCGGCTGGATGGGTTCCATCGACATCCGAGACACCTTCTCCGCCTCGGCCGTGAGCCCCGCCGCGAGTGACAAGCAGGAGATCAGGAGCTTCACGGAGGCGGGCGGGGGCGTGAGCGGCGCCTCCACGCCTGTGGACAGCGGGCTGAGCACCGCTTTCACCGCGGCGGACAAGCGGGTGGTCAAGACCTCCGTGACGAAGGTCGGCGGCAAGTCCTACCTCAGGGTGCAGGTGACGAACGGGTACGGCGCCGCGAGGCGGTTCTCCGTGAAACAACGGGTCTGCCTGAAGAAGAAGTGCCGGACGGTGACGACCGCCCTGTCGGTGAACGCCGGGCGGACGGCCTGGCAGGAGACGTATCTCGGTGTCGGCGCCTACAAGAAGAGCGGCACCTTCTCCGTCTCCGCGACGAAGCCGAAGCCGACGAAGTCCACCCCCGCGCCCCGGGTGACCGTCACCGTGGGACCCACGCCCCCCGCCGTGACCACCACGATCACGGTGACCGAGACCGTGACCACCACGGTGACCGCGACCGTCACGGCCACCGCCACCGCCACCGCCACCGCCACCGCCACCGCCACGGTGACGGCCACCGCCACGGTGACCGCCACACCGACACACACTCCCTGGCTGACGCCCACCCCCTGGCCGACACCTCCCCCCACGCTGCCGCCCTCCGTGGAGCCGACCGGCCCGTTCTGCGCCGCGCCCCCCAACAACTACGGGTTCACGTTCTGCCCCACGGGAAACCGGGTGTATCCGCCGGCGGAGGAGGCGTGCCTGGTTTTTCAGTGCATCGAGAACTTCCGCAACGGGGCGGGCTACCTGGTCATGTGCAAGGACAACACGGTGAGCATGTCGGGCGGGCTCAGCGGAGTCTGTTCCCAACACGGCGGGTGGCAGCGGGACATCTACCGCACCACCGCCTGACACACTTCGCGATCTTCGGCAGGCAGATTCGCACGAAGACGGCCACCACGCGATCGTTCAGAGTTCGTGACGACACTCGAATATCGCGTGATGGCCGTGAACGAACAGCACGGGCCTGACGGCTGGATGGTCGCTGTTCAGACGCGGGGCACGACGTGCCCGAAGCGGAACATCCGGGTCGGGTCGTAGCGGTCCTTGAGGGCGGCGAGCCTGCGCAGCGTCGGCTCCGGCCACGCGCGGGACAGATCGGCGGGCGCGAGCGCCGACCCGTGGAAGTTGAGCTGCGTCCCGCCGGTCTGCCAGGGAGCGAGGGCGTCGATCACGGCACCGCCCACGGCGGGGACGACGGTGTCCAGCAGCTCCGGCACGGGAGCGCCGATCACCAGCAGGGAGAAGGCCGCGTCCCGCCCGCCCACGGCGTTCGGGAGGTGCGGCTCGCGGCCCAGCGCCCCGCCGAGGTGGCGCAGCTCCACGACGGCGAGGGGCACGTCGGCCGCCGGGCCCGCCACCGCGAGGAGCGCCTCCAGGGTCTCCTCACCGAGCTCGCGCAGGAGGGCGCCGCGGTCCCAGGCCGGCATCGGGTCGACCGGGTCCCGGTGGACGGAGTCGATCGCGCCGAACGGCATCTGCCCGATCTCGCCGAAGATCGGCTCGGCGACGGCCCGCATCGGGGCGAGAAGGGCCTCCGCCTCCTGGGCGTCGCCGAGGTGGACGAAGCGCAGGTGGGTCACGAAACGCCCGCGCAGCGGCGGCGGGAGCTGGGGCAGCGGGGGCAGGCGCAGCATCGCCACCGAGGTGGTCGTGGTCTCCGGCAGCGTGGCGGTCCAGGCCCGGTAGGCGTGCAGGACGGCCGGGGTGTCCTCGGCGTCGAAGTAGAGGCAGCCTCCGTACAGGGTCGACACGGGGAACAGGTCGACGACCATGGAGGTGACCACGCCGAGGCTGCCCTTGCCGCCGCGCAGCCCCCAGAACAGGTCGGGCTCGGTGTTCCGGTCCGTCACCCGGATCGTGCCGTCCGAGGTCACGACGGTGATCTCCCGTACGTGGTCGGCGGCGAAGCCGAAGGTCCGTGACATGGGGCCGATGCCGCCGCCCAGCGTGTAGCCCACCGCTCCGACACCCGACGACGAGCCGCTCAGGGGTGCCAGGCCGTGCGGGGTCGCCTGCTCGATGACGTCGGCCCAGCGAGAGCCGGCGCCGATCCGTGCGCTGCGGCCGGAAGGATCGACGGTGACCTCGCGCATCCTGGAGGTGTTGATCAGCAGTGCCCCGTCGGCCGCCTGGACCGCGCCGTGGCCGGTGGCCTGTACGGCGACGGGAAGGGAGTGGGCCGCCGCGAAGCGGATCGCCGCCGCGACGTCCTCCGCGCCGGTGGCGCCCACGACGAGGGCGGGCCGGTGCGGGACCGCGGTGTTGAATCCGGCGATCTCCTCGTCGTAGCCGTCCTGCCCGGGGGTCAGGACGGGACCGACGATCTGGTGGCGCAGGGTCTCCAGCCCTCCGCCGAGGTCTTCCGCCGGGGGAAAGACGGTGGTCATGAGCGTTCTCCAGTGCTTCGTGGTGCGGGTGGGGAGTGGGCGAGGTCGCCGGGTGCCGATCGGACGGCCCCTCATTTCTCGCATCCGGCACTTGGAGATGACTGTATTACCGCTGGTATCGCGACCGCTCGGGGAGTTCGGGGGGACGAGACGGTCGTGTTCCTGCTTGGCGGCGGGCGCTCGGGGCGCTCGATCCGTGGGCGACGGAGGGCGGGTCGGACACTCGGCCGAGGCGTTCCTCGACGAGGCTCCGGAGCACGCCGAGCTGGTGAAGAAGATCCACCGGCGCCCTGGGCCGTGGCGCCTGGAACGCCGCGGTGCCCTACCTGCCGAGAAGATCCGCGTGAGCCGATCTCCTGCCGGGTCCCCGCGCCGGTGGTCCCCCCTCGGTGTCGCCCGTCGTGTTCAGTGGTCCCTTTTCCGCTTGGCGGGAGTCTTCTGATCCGCCTCGTCGGCCAGTTGATCCTCCACGATGGCGCACCAGCGATGCCATCGCGCTAGATCGAGATGCTCCTCCACATCGCCCACCCCCGCCTCTGCCATGAGCTGGTGGCTGCTCGCCGCCGCCTCGTGGGCGTTGACCAGCGCGTGGTGACCGTGATTGGCGAGTGATTCGCTAACAGCCAGATTCACGGCTATCTCTCCCATTGTCTTCGGTCGGTTGGAAAGTTCGTCGCCGAGCCCCTTCCCGGTGAAGTCGCGGCTCTCCGAATCGTCGCTCATAGCTGCTGAGTGCCCCACACGCCCTAGATCTATCTGCGACCCCCCATCCGATGTGGACGATTTCCGTACGCGGGAGCCGCGCGCCGGGTCCGGAGGGTCCCAAGCCCAGGACGCGATTCGCTTACGGGCGGGTTGCAGTTGGCCGGAGAGGGCCTTCTCACCAAGATCTTTAAAATAGCCTCGGCTCAACCGGCATAAGGATCGTGGGGGATGACGACGCGGCTTGATCTCTCGGTTCGCAGGCACGAGGGCGCCTCGGTGACCGTGCTCGCCGGTGAGCTGGACAAGCTGTCCAGTCCGCGGCTCCGCGATGTCCTGGTCACGCAGCTGGACGCCGGGGTGGGGAACCTGATCCTCGATGTCACCGCTCTGAGATTCTGCGACTCCACCGGGCTGTGGACCATGTTGGAGGTCCAGCGGCGCGCGAGTGCGGCGGGGGGCTGCCTACGGCTGGCCGGTGTTCACGGGATTCTGGAACGGATCCTGACGGTCACCGGCCTCGCGAGCGCGTTCTCCCTCGACCCCGACGTCCCCGCGTCGCTGCGGGCCGTCACCCCGGAGGCCCCGGAGGCTACACCGTCCGTGACTCCGGCGGTCCCGGACGCGGAGGCTCCCCGATCCGGGGCCCCGTCCGCCCAGGGCGCGGAGCCCTCACCGTCCGCGGTCCCGTCCGCCCCGGACGCGGAGCCCTCCTCCGACCCAGGCTGAGACGAGGCCCTTCAGGGCGGCGGTACGGCCGGCCGCGGTGAAGGCCGTCCCGTCGTCCCCGAAACCGCTCTCACCGGATCTGTTTCTCCTGCCCGGCCCACCCCGGCCGCACGGCGCCGCTCCCCCTCCCCGGATTCGGTGTCCGAGCACTTCACGGGCCGGTCAACGGGTACTACCCTGCACGGATGACGGAAGTGGAGTTGCGCGGATGGCGGCCCGACGACATGCCGGTCGTGCTCGACGCGTTCGGCTCTCCGGACATGGCGGATCAGGCGGCCCGGCCCATCGACACCGCGCAGGCGGCGCTGGAGTGGATGGGGCTGTGGGGGTTTCGTGATGACGCGCGGGCGTTCGCCGTGGTCTCCAACGGCGAGGTCGTGGGAAACGTCGCGGTGAGCAACATCGACGCGCACGGCACCGGCTGGGTCTCCTACTGGACGCTTCCGCGCGCCAGGGGGCGGGGGGTCGCCGTGGCCGCCACCAGGAAGATGACCGAGTGGGCGTTCGGGGAGCGGGGCCTGTTCCGCCTGGAGCTGGCACACCGGGTCGGTAACACCGCCTCCTGCGCGGTGGCGACCAGGGCCGGATTCCTGTCCGAGGGCGTCGAGCGGGCCAAGATCAGCTACGAGGGTGTCCGCTACGACGTGGAGCGGCACGCCCGCCTGGCCACCGACTGACCGATCGAGCGGCGGCACTCGGTCGCCGGCGCCCCTCGCTCGGTGACGAGACGGTGGTTCAGAGGCTTCTGAGACCGGCGAGGAGGTCACGGAGCAGGTTCTCGCGGGGGATCGCGGACGGGGGTGCCGGGGGCCGTACGGCGATCAGGCCGTTCTCGCGCAGGTCGCCGAGGAGCACCCGGAGCACCCCGACGGCGAGGGCGGTCCGCGCGGCCAGCTCGACGACGGGGGTCGGCGCGCGGCAGGCGTCCAGGATCGCCAGATGCTCGGGCTGCAGCCCTTGACGGGGGTCGCCGACCGCTACCACGCCGTTCGCCAGGTCACCGCGTCCGGCCGAAGGGCGCGGCCCCCGGTGGGGGTCGACCGCCACCACCACGGACATGAGGTCGAAATAGGCTCCCGCGACCCTGGTCCGGCCGCGGGTCATCGTGTAGGGGCGGATGATCGGGCCGTGCTCCCGGTCGTCCGGGCGCTCCTGTGTCACGGTCCATCCTCCTGCCCGGACTTCCCGCCGTGCGGCCATCCGTCGGGGAGCGCTCCGGACACGCCGCTCGGGACGGCACCCCCGTCGGCCTCCCGGGTTCCCGCGATGGTGCTTCCCTGGGAGGGGCGTTCCGCGGGTACGGTCTGGCGCACCCGTCTGGGCAGTTCGTCGCCCGGGGGTAACGGTAACCGTTCGACCTCGACCGAGCGGATGAACCGGGGATCGGCCGGCTCGACCACCAGCTCTCCGGGGAGCAGCACGATCGCCGTGGTGCCGCCGAAGGGGGAGGGCCGCAGGAAGACGCGGATGTCGTGCCGGACGGCGAGCTGCGCGACGACGAACAGGCCGAGCCGGTCGCTGTCCGCCAGGTCGAACTCGGGCGGGTCGGCCAGCAGCGCGTTGAGCCGGGCGGTCTCCTCGGGGGAGATGCCGAGCCCTCTGTCCTCGACCTCGATGGCGTAGCCCTTCGCGACCGTGTCGCCGTGGACGCGTACGGAGGTGTTCGGGGGAGAGAACATCGCGGCGTTCTCGACCAGTTCGGCGAGGAGGTGGATCACGTCGGTGGCGACGGCGCCGACCACGGACGGGCCGTGCGGGACGCCGATCGTCACGCGGGGGTAGTCCTCGACCTCCTCGATCGCGGCGCGGACCACGTCGTAGATCGTGACCGGGTCCCGCCATCCCCGTCCCGGGGCGGCACCGGACAGGATGAGCAGCCCCTCGGAGTGGCGGCGCATCCGGGTGGTGAGGTGGTCCAGGCGGAAAAGGCCTTCAAGGGCCGCCGGGTCGTCGGTCCGCCGCTGCATGCCCTCCAGCATGGTCAACTGCCGGTACAGCAGGGACTGGCTGCGCCTGGCGAGGTTCACGAAGACCTTGTTGACGCCCGTGCGCATCCGGGCCTGGCCGACGGCGGCCTCGACCGCGGTCCGCTGTACGGAGGAGAACGCCCTGGCGACCTCGGCGACCTCGGCGGTGCCGTCCGTCTTGATCTCGGGAGTCTCCGAGGAGACCTCCTCGCCCCGCCGGAGCCGCTGGACCACGTCCGGCAGCCGCTTGCCCGCGAGGTCGAGCGCCGCCTGCTGGAGGCCGACGAGCTCACCGGCGAGCCTCCGGCCGAACCGTACCGAGACGAAGACGGACAGCCCGACCGCGACCAGGCCGAGCCCTGCGGCGAGGCCGATCCGGACCATGATGTCCCTGGCGAGGGGCGCCGTCCGCTCGCTGATGCGCGTGCCGACGTCCCCGGCGCGCCTGTCGAAGTCGTCGGAGAGCCGTCCGGCGATCCCGGCCCAGGCGGGTTCGGGCACGGCCGACGCGACGACGGCGTCCTCGATCCTCTCGAACGAGGAGTGGTCGGAGGAGTCGCGCAGCGGGGTGTAGAGCGACTGGAACTCCGGGTCGAGCTGGTCGAAGCCCATGGAGTAGAGGAGCCTGCGGCCGGTGACCAGCTGACCGAACCTCGCGCGTTCCCCGGGGCTCATGGTCCCCTCGACGGCGGCCCCCGATATCAGCGCGGCCTGCTGGCTGAGCATCTCCCGGCTCCGCCCGACCATGACGAGGGCCCGCGTCTGGTCGGTCAGTTCCATGTCAGCGGATATCCGGATCTTCTCGTAGGTGTCGAAGGCGGCCTCGATGATCCCGCTGTAGGCGTCGAGGACCCGCAACCGGGGCTCGGTGCGGGTGTCGACCCCTCTGCGGATCTCGGGGAGCCGGTTCAGCGCGGCCAGAAGCCGGCTCAGGCGGTCCCAGGTGGCGGGGGTGAGGTCGGGACGGACTTCGGCGGTGAGTCGTTCCAGCTCGGCTCGGGCGCCGTTCGTCCGCAGGCGCTGGGCGTCCAGTTGCGAGCGCGGGACGCCGACGTCTCCCAGGACGGAGAGCGAGAGCATCCGCTCGTGCTGGAGCGCGGTGGTCACCTTCCTGGTGGGTGCGACCACGTGCTCGTAACCACTACGGATCTTGAGTAGCTCCTGCCCGTCCTGCACCGTGAGGTTGGCCGCAAATACCCAAATCGCTACAAGGGATATAATAGGTACCAAGAGTAAGGCGAAAATCTTTACCCTGATTGAGTATTTTCGGCTGGCCATAATACCTCGCACACCTTGAGATGCGTGGTTGACAATGGCCAAACATAGCAATGTGGGTCACTTGGGACCAGGCGTGCACGCGAGTCACGTTGAGATGATTTATCACGTTACTTTGCCCCAGAACCACGAGCACCTCATGGGCGGTCCGGAATCACGAGTCCCTCATGAGTGCCTCCGGGATGATCGAACAGGAGGGGGTCGACGATGCGGAAGATCGCGGACCTGATCGAAACCGAGGCCGAGCGCGCCGACCTGGCGGCGCTGGCCCGTGGCGGCGAGCTGGCGAGGGCGGGAGCGGTGCAGCTGGTCAGGTTCGGACCGCCGCGGGTGACCGCCGAGGTGGACGACGGCGCCGCGTGCGTCGACTTCCGGCTCGTCGACGAGGCCCTCCGCTGGCACTGCAGCTGTCCCGAAGGCAGGCAGGGCGCCTTCTGCGCCCACTGCGTGGCGACGGCTCAGTCGGTCAGGATCAGGACGGACAAGAAGGACTCTCCCGTCGTGCCGTCGGCGACGGCCTCGGAGAGAACGGTGAGAATCGCGTCGTAGGCCGGGCGGTCCTCCGCCCGGAGCGTCGACGGCTCCGACCAGATCAGCGCGTGCTCGCCCGGCGGCAGCCACGACAGGTCGGTCAGCACGTCGTAGAGCGCGTCGAGGTTGTGCCCGAAGGTGCCCGGCAGGTCGAGGGCCTCGGCGATCGCGTCCATCGCCTCGGCCGAAGTGGTGATCTTCACGCCGTCCAGCGGGTGCGGCGTGGCGCCGCCGAGCATGGACCGGACCTCCGTGGCCGGCCCGTGGCGGAACGCCCCCCTGGACACCGTGGTCATCGTCGCCCTCGGCGGGTCGCGGCGGGCACGCCCGTGCGGTCGCCCGTCTCGTGGGCGGCGCCTCTGGTCGTCATCGGCCCTGCCCCCTGAGCCGAGTGGTCGGCACTGTCTCTGGGAGATCTCACCCCGCCGAACTACCCGCGCGCGAACCCGCGAAAACAGGGTGACGGGCGTGTCTTCGCTGCTCACCGCCTGTCGGGCTCCTCACCCTCACCTCGTTGCGTTCCCGGACTCCCCGCCCAGGTCGAAATACTATTGTCTGGTTGTCAGACAATATGCCTACAATCACCCTATGAAAATCGCCGTGATCGGAGCCGCCGTACTCTGGGGGACGGCGGGAACCGCGGGCCTGCTCGTCGCCGGGGTCGATCCCGTTTCCCTCGCCGCCGCCCGCCTGGTGATCGGCGGCCTGGTCCTCGCGGCCGCCACCGCTCCCGCCGCGCGTCTCCTGCTCTCCCCCGGAGGCTTCTCCGGGGGCTCCTCCGCAGGTCCCTCCGGGGGCTCCTCCGCGGGTCCCTCCGGAGGGCGGGGGGACGACGGAGGTCCGGGGCGCGGCCCCACGGCACGCCCCGGCGCGCTCGTGGCGGCGGCGGTGGCCGTGGCGGCGTACCAGCTGTGTTACTTCGCCGCGGTCAGCAGGACCGGGGTGGCCGTGGGCACCGTGGTCGCCATCGGCAGCGGTCCCGTCTTCACCGGGCTGCTGTCCTGGCTGTTCGGCCGGGTGCGGCCCGGCCGCCGCTGGGCGGGGGCGACCGCGGTGGCGATCGCCGGTTGCGCCGTGCTCACCGGCGGGGGAGGCGAGGTGCGGGCCGACGGCGTCCTGCTCGCGCTGCTCGGCGGCCTGCTGTACGCCTTCTACGCGGTCACCGCGGCGCGGGCGATCGGAGCGGGCGCGCCCTCCGACGCGGTGATGGGGCTGATGTTCGGCGGGGCCGCCGTCGTCATGGTGCCCGTCCTGCTGTGGAGGGGCACCGGCTGGCTCGCCGAGCCGCACGGCCTGCTCGCCGCCCTCTACCTGGGCTGCGCCACCACCGCGCTGGCCTATTTCCTGTACGGGAGAGGGCTGCGCACGACCCCGGTCGCGACCGCCGCCACTCTCGCCCTGGCGGAGCCGGCGGTGGCGGCCCTGCTCGGGGTCGTCGTGCTCGGTGAGCGGCTCACGCCCACCTCGGTCGCCGGGCTCGTCCTGGTCGGCACCAGCCTGGCCGCGGTCTCCCTGCCGGAGCGCGTCCGCCCCGGAAGCCGGGGGAACGCTCCGGCGCAGGCCGGAAGCCGCCTGTGAGTGCGCTTACCGAAGCGCACTCACAGGTAACGGCAATAGGGTCGTCGGCGTGACTCTCCCGATCCATCCTGTCTCCGCCGTCGGCGCGCTCGCCGACGCTCTGCGCCGGCGGGTGCTGTCCGGCGAGATCGCCCCGGGTACCACGCTGCCGGAGCAGGAGCTCTCGGCCCTGTACGGGGTGGCCCGCCCGACCGTCCGCGAGGCACTCGCCGTGCTCGTGCACGAGGGGCTGCTCAGACGCGAACGGCACCGCAGTGCCCAGGTGGCCGAGGTGACCGTGGCGGACCTGGACGACCTGATGTTCGTCCGGCGCCCGCTGGAGGAGCTGACGGCCACCTCGCTGGCGGGGCGGCGGGTCGGGGAGGCCGACGCCGCGCTGGCGCGGATGGCCGCGCTGCCCGCCGACGCTCCCTGGTCGGAGATGGTGGCCGAGCACATGGCCCTGCACCAGGCGCTGGTCGTCGCGGTGGGCAGCCCTCGGCTGGAGCGGCTCTACGGCATGCTGGCCGCCGAGACCAGGCTCGGCCTGGTCAGGCTGCGCGTCGTCTACTCCGACCGGCACGTGCTGGTCGCCGAGCACCGGAATCTGCTCGACGCGATCGGCGGGGGGTCTCGGGAGGCCGCCAGGGAGGCGGTCGCGGCGCATCTCGACCACGGCTGGGGTGATCATTAGGGACCGACTTGCATGGCTCTATTGCACGCGGAGCCCTGAAGTCGTCACAATCGCGCCCATGCACGGCAACTCAGTGCCGGACTCCTACGTGTATGTCACCGAAGAAGGCGTGACCCGTCACTACGAGGACGGCAGCGTTGACGCCCTCGCGTGGGAGGACGTCGTCGAGGTGCGGATAGTGGGCGATACGGACCCGGACGGCTCAGAAGACTCGGACATCCTGTACATCCTTCTCGATCGACAAGGTCAGGGGTGTGTGGTGCCCCACTCGGCGACCGACGCGACCTTCCTCGCCCGTCTTCGATATCTCCCGGATTTCGACCTCGACCGGCTCGGCGCGGCGGTGGAGTCCGCGCCCGACGATTATGTCGTCGTATGGCGCAGTCCAGAACCACCTTCTGCTCTTCCGGATTTCGAATACGACTGATTCCCGCATTGCTGTCAAATGCGGCGGCCAAACTTACACGTTTGGATCGTTCCGTCAAGATGCCATCTCTGCCGCACTTCGTCCAATAGTGGACAGTGGCCGGTATTCCCCTAATCAATAGTGATCACTAGGATTTCCTAGGGTATCCACGCTCCTGATGCATTAGGGGATGCTGTCAGCCATTGAATGAGATGCGCGGCGCCTTATTTGGCTGCCTCGGGGCATCTCGGGTGGGATGGGGTGATATGAGAGTGGAAACTGAGGAGCTCGTCATCGGGCTTCTCAAAGGTCCCGCACGCACCGCTCCGAGCATCTGGACGCGATCCTATGTCCGCATCCTCCTCGCCGGGGATATCGCGTGCTCTGTCATCGCCTGTGAGACCGTTCTGGGCGTTCGCCTGTGGTTCGGCGCCTTCATCCCGGTGGAGGAGGCCCTGCTCGGGCTGGGTCTCGCCCTGATCTGGCCGCTCGCCCTGGTGTCCGGAGGCGCCTATCGCCGGCGTACGCACGGTGAGGGTACGGACGAATTCCGAGCGGTTTTCAACGGTGCCGCCGGTCTGACGGCGGCGGTCGCGATCGGTGCGTATGTCACGCAAACTCCGATCGCCCGAAGTTTTGTCATGGCGATGTTCCCGCTCGCTTTCACTCTCACGCTTTTCTTCCGCTACCGGATGCGTAAACGGTTGCACCGCAGACGCTCGCGCGGCGACTACATGCGTCACGTGGTCGCCGTCGGCCATCGGGAGTCGGTGCTCGACCTGGTGATGCAGCTGCGCAGGCAGCCGCACCACGGCATGACCGTCGTCGCCGCGTGCCTGCCCGCGGGTCCCGACCTGGTGGAGATCGACGGGGTTCCGGTCCTCGGCAACTTCTCCGACGTGCCCACGGTGGTGGCCGAGGTCAACGCCGACGCCGTCGCGGTTTTGGCCTGTCCGGAATTGGACGGCGCCGCGCTGCGCAGGCTCGCCTGGGGGTTGGAGGACGCCCGCACCGACCTGTTCGTGGCCCCCGCGCTGATGGACGTGGCGGGCCCGCGCATCAGCATCAGCCCGGTCGCGGGCATGCCGCTGCTGCACGTCGAGCACCCCGACTTCCGCGGCGCCCGGCGGCTGGCGAAGAGCCTGTTCGACCGGGCGGGGGCGGGTCTCGCCCTCCTGGTGCTGGGGGCGCCCATGCTGGTGATCGCCGCGCTGATCCGCGCGACCAGCCCGGGGCCCGCCCTCTTCCGCCAGGTCAGGGTCGGTAAGGGGGGCACCGAGTTCCAGGTCGTGAAATTTCGCACGATGGTGGTCGACGCGGAGCAGCTCAAGATCGACCTGGAGCGCGAGAACGAGTTCGACGGCGTCCTGTTCAAGATTAGGAACGATCCAAGGATCACCCGCGTGGGTGCCTTCCTGCGCCGATACTCCCTCGACGAACTGCCCCAGCTGCTCAACGTGCTGCGCGGCGAGATGTCCCTCGTCGGCCCGCGCCCTCCGCTGCCCGACGAGGTCAGGCAGTACGGCGCCGACGTACGCCGCCGCCTCGTCGTGAGCCCGGGCATGACCGGCCTGTGGCAGGTCAGCGGGCGCTCCGACCTGACCTGGGAGGAGTCGGTGCGCCTGGACCTCCGCTACGTCGAGAACTGGTCGCTCTTCCTGGACCTGCAGATCCTCTGGAAGACCTGGGGCGCCGTGACCGGCGGAGAAGGGGCCTACTAGTGAAAGCACTCGTGCTCGCCGGAGGGTCGGGCACCCGGCTGCGGCCGATCACCCACACCTCCGCCAAGCAACTCGTCCCCGTCGCCAACAAGCCCGTGCTCTTCTACGGGCTGGAGGCGATCGCCGCCGCGGGCATCCGCGAGATCGGGATCGTCGTCGGCGACACGCACGCCGAGATCGAGGCGGCCGTCGGCGACGGCCGCGCGTTCGGCCTGGAGGTCACCTACGTCCGGCAGCGGGCACCGCTGGGCCTGGCCCACGCGGTGCTCATCGCCCGCGACTACCTCGGCGACGACGACTTCGTCATGTATCTCGGCGACAACTTCATCGTCGGCGGCATCAACGACGTCGTCGAGCGCTTCGCCCGCGAGCGGCCCGCGGCCCACATCATGCTCACCAAGGTCGGAGATCCCCGGCAGTTCGGGGTCGCCGAGCTCGACGCCGCCGGCCGGGTGATCGGCCTGGAGGAGAAGCCACCCGTGCCCAAGAGCGACCTCGCACTGGTCGGCGTCTACCTGTTCACCGCCGCGATCCACGAGGCGGTGGCCGAGCTCAAGCCGTCGTGGCGGGGAGAGCTGGAGATCACCGACGCCCTGCACTGGCTGATCGCCGACGGGCGGCGGGTCGAGTCCTCCGTCATCTCCGGCTACTGGAAGGACACCGGGAACGTCACCGACATGCTGGAGGTGAACCGGCTGGTGCTGGAGTCCCTGCGGCCACGCCTGGACGGCCTGGTCGACGAGGCGAGCCAGCTGATCGGCCGGGTGGTCGTCGAGGAGGGCGCCACGATCGAGCGGTCCCGCGTCGTCGGACCCGCGATCATCGGCCCGGGAGCCCGGATCCGCGACAGCTACATCGGCCCCTTCACCTCGATCGCGGCGGACTGCGCGATCAGCGCGAGCGAGATCGAGTACTCGATCGTCCTGCCCAGGTCCTCGATCGCCGGGGTCTCGCGCATCGAGGCGTCCCTCATCGGCCACGACGTCGAGGTCACCCCCGCCCCCACCACCCCCAGAGCCCACCGTCTCGTGCTGGGCGATCACAGCAAGGTCCAGATCAGTTCATGACAACAGCCGACAGCGGGACGACCTCCGCCCCGTCGAACACTGCGTCGAGCACCCCGTCGAAGGTCCTGGTCACCGGGGGAGCCGGATTCATCGGCTCCCACTTCGCCCGGCTGCTCGCCGCGAGCGGGGCCGCCGTGACGGTCCTCGACAAGCTCACCTACGCGGGAAACCGGGCCAACCTGGAGGGGACGCCCCACGACTTCGTGCACGGCGACGTCTGCGACACCGAACTCCTGGCGGGGCTCGTCCCCGGCCACGACCTCGTCGTCAACTTCGCCGCCGAGTCCCACGTCGACCGGTCGATCGACGGCGCCGCCGACTTCGTGAGGACCAACGTCCTCGGTACGCAGGCGCTGATGCAGGCCTGCCTGGAGGCGGGCACCCCGAGGGTGGTGCAGGTCTCGACCGACGAGGTGTACGGGTCGATCGACGAGGGCTCCTGGGACGAGGGCGCGCGGCTCGGCCCGCGCTCGCCCTACTCCGCGGCGAAGGCGAGCGGAGACATGATCGCCCAGGCGTACGCGATCACCCACGGCCTGCCGGTCTCCATCACGCGCTGCGGCAACAACTACGGCCCCCGCCAGTATCCGGAGAAGCTGATCCCGCTCTTCGTCACCCGCCTGCTGCGGGGACGCAGGGTCCCGCTCTACGGTGACGGCGGCAACGTCCGTGACTGGGTCCACGTCGACGACCACTGCGCGGGCATCCGCGTCGTCGCCGAGCGCGGCGCACCCGGCGAGGTCTACCACATCGCCGGTACGGCGGAGCTGAGCAACGTCGAGCTCGTCGCCCGGCTCCTCGATGCCTGCGGCGCCGGATGGGACATGGTCGAGCGCGTCCCCGACCGCAAGGGGCACGACCGCCGCTACTCCCTGGACGACTCCAGGCTCCGCGCGCTCGGCTACCGGCCGTCCGTGCCGTTCGAGCGCGGCCTGGCGGAGACGGTCCGCTGGTACCGGGAGAACCCCGGCTGGTGGGAGGCCGCCGCGGAGGCGGCGGGCGCCGGCCCGGCGTCGGGCGGCGCGGATGCGCCCGGTGCGGCGGGTCCGGGGGGCGCGGCCGGTTCGACGGCCCCGGTGGGGCCGATGGGTTCGGCCGGTCCGGCGGAGATGGCCGGTGCGGTGGGCGGACGGCGAGGAGGGACGGCCGGATGACCCGCTGGATGATCATCGGTGCCTCCGGCATGCTCGGGACCGAGCTGGAGGCCCGCCTGCGTGCCGAGGAACAACCCTTCCTCGCGTTCGGCAGGCACGAGCTGGACCTCTGTGACACGTCCGCCGTACGCCACCTGATCGCGGCCTGCAGGCCCGACGTCGTGGTCAACTGCGCCGCGTGGAACGCCGTCGACGAGGCGGAGACGCGGGAGGACGAGGCGCTCGCGGTCAACGGCACCGCGGTGCGCCCGCTCGCCGAGGCGTGCGGGCGCGTCGGCGCGCGGATGATCCAGCCCTCCAGCGACTACGTCTTCGACGGCACCGCGCTGGACCCCTACCCCGAGGACGCGCGGCCCTGCCCGGTCAACGCGTACGGCAGGACCAAGCTCGCGGGTGAGCGCGCCGTGCTGGAGGTGCTGCCGCACGGCGGCTACGTGGTGCGCACGGCCTGGCTGTACGCCGCGACCGGCCACAACTTCGTCCGCACGATGATGCGCCTGGAGGGCGAGGGAATGGCCCCCGAGGTCGTCGGCGACCAGTTCGGCCAGCCCACCTGGGCCGGTGACCTCGCGGCGAGGATCGTCGACCTGGCGGTGAGCGACGCGCCGCCCGGCGTCTACCACGCCACCAACTCGGGCCACACGAGCTGGTACGACCTGGCCAGGGAGGTCTTCACGCTGCTCGGCGCCGATCCCGGCCGGGTGAAGGAGATCCCCTCCAAGGACCTCACGCGTCCCGCGCCCCGGCCCGCGTACAGCGTGCTGGGGCACGACGGCTGGCCCAGGGCGGGCCTGCCGCCGATGCGGCACTGGAAAGAGGCGCTGAGGGAGTCCCGTGTGCTCGCGGCGGGCTAGCGGGGGCGTCCGTGTCGAGGGCCGGGCACGGAAGAGGCCGGGCGGGACCCCGCCGGGCGGGACCTGGCCGACAGGGACCCGGTCGGCAGGGACCCGGTCGGCCGGGACCCGGTCGTCGGGCGCGAGAAGAAGGACCCAGTCGGAGAACCGTCGGACCGCGTCACGCGGCGAGGGAGCGCATTCATGACAACCTGCAGGCTGTGCGGCTCGACGAGCCTGGCCAGCGTCGTCGACCTCGGGGCGACACCGCCCTGCGAGCGGTTCCTCACCGCGCCGCAGCTGGAGGAGCCCGAGGTCACCTACCCGCTGCACCTGCGGGTCTGCACCGCCTGCTGGCTCGCGCAGATCCCGCCGATGATCACTCCTGAGGAGACCTTCACCGAGTACGCCTACTTCTCCTCGTACTCCACCTCGTGGGTGGAGCACGCGCGGGAGTTCGTGTGCGGGGCGGCCGAGCGGCTCGGGCTGGGGGCCGGGTCGTTCGTGGTCGAGGTGGCGAGCAACGACGGATACCTGCTGCGGCACGTCGTCGAGCGGGGCATCCGCTGCCTGGGCGTCGAACCGTCGGAGAACGTCGGCCAGGCCGCCAGGGACGCCGGGGTGCCGACCGTCACGGCGTTCCTCGGCCCGGAGACCGGCGCCTCGGTGCGCGCGGAGCACGGCCCCGCCGACCTGGTGGTCGCCAACAACGTCTACGCCCACATCCCGGACATCGTCGGCTTCACCCGGGGGTTGCGCGCCCTCGTGGCCGACGACGGCTGGGTCTCCATCGAGGTCCAGCACCTGCTCACCCTGATGGAGCGTAACCAGTACGACACGATCTACCACGAGCACTTCCAGTACTACACGGTCGCCTCCGCCCAGCGTGCCCTCGCCGCCGGCGGGCTCGCTCTCGTGGACGTCGAGTCGCTGCCCACGCACGGGGGCTCGATCCGGCTGTGGGCGAGACCGGTGGAGGCCGTGGACGCGCAGCGGGAGCCGGGCGCCTGGGGAGAGTCGGGCGTCCGGGAAGAGTTGAGCGTCCGAGGGGAGCTGGACGTCCGGGGAAGGCTGGGCGTCCGGGCGGAGCCGGGCGGACAAGCCGGGCCGGGCGGACAGGGCGGGCAGAACGGGTCGGGCGAGCGGAACGGGTCGCCGGACGGGCCGAGCGAGCGGGTGGCCGCGCTGCTCGCGGCGGAGAAGGCCGCCGGTCTGCACGAGCTGTCCGGGTACGCCGAGTTCGGCGAGCGGGTGGCGCGGGTGCGGCGGGACCTGCTGGGCTTCCTCCTCGACGCCGCCCGCGAGGGCAGGACCGTCGCGGGCTACGGAGCGCCGGGCAAGGGCAACACCCTGCTCAACCACTGCGGCATCCGGCCCGACCTGCTTCCCTTCACCGTCGACCGCAACCCGTACAAGCACGGCAGGTTCACCCCCGGCACGCGCGTACCGATCCTGCCGCCGGAGAGGCTCGCCGAGGAGCGGCCCGACTACGTGCTGGTCCTGCCGTGGAACCTCCGCGACGAGCTCGTCGACCAGCTGTCCTTCGTGCACGCCTGGGGAGGCCGGCTGGTCTTCCCCATCCCCGATCTGGAGATCGTCGAGGTGAACCCGTGAAGGTCGTCCTCTTCTGCGGCGGATACGGCACCAGGATGCGCACCGGCACCCCCGGTGACGTGCCCAAGCCCATGCAGCTCGTGGGGCCACGGCCGCTCATCTGGCATGTGATGCGCTACTACGCGCACTTCGGGCACACGGAGTTCATCCTCTGCCTGGGGTACGGCGCGCACCACATCAAGGACTTCTTCCTGAACTACCAGGAGACGACGTCCAACGACTTCGTCCTGCGCGCGGGCAGGGTCGAGCTGCTGTCCACCGACATCTCCGAGTGGTCGATCTCGTTCGTGCAGACCGGGATCGCCTCCCCGATCGGCGAGCGGCTGCGCCGGGTCCGCGACCACCTGGACGGCGAGGAGATGTTCCTCGCCAACTACGCCGACGTGCTCACCGACGCGCCGCTGCCGGAGATCGTCGACCGCTTCGCCCGGTCGGGCGCGGGCGCGTCGATGATGGTGGTGCCGCCCGCCGACACCTTCCACTGCATCGAGCTGGGGGAGCGCGGCACGGTCGGCGGGATCACGCCGGTGAGCGAGATGCCGCTCTGGGTGAACGGCGGATACTTCGTGCTCCGCCAGGAGATCTTCGACCACATCCCGGAGGGCGGCGACCTGGTCGCGGACGGCTGCGCGGAGCTGGCCAAGCGCGGCAGGCTGCTCGCCTACCCGCACCGCGGCTACTGGCGGCCCACGGACACGGTCAAGGAGCGGGTCGCCCTCGACGAGGCGTACTCGCGCGGCGACCGCCCCTGGGCGCTGTGGGAGCGCGAGCCCGTACCCGGATCGGTGACGGCCCCGGAGCGCGAGCCCGCACCCGGACCCGTGACGGCCTCGAAGCGTGACCTCGTACCCGGACCGGTGACGGCCCCGGAGCGCGAGCCCGCGCCGGTGCTCGGGCAGGCACCGGGGTACGAGTCGGCGGCGGTGCTCGAAGGCGGGCCCGCGGCGGTGACGGTCACGTGATCCGGTTCAGAGCGGCCAGGACGGGCCGGATCGCGCTGCTCGCCGCGCACTGCGACGACCTGGCGATCGGGGCGGGCGGCAGCCTGCTCACCCTCTGCTCCGCGCGCCCCGGCGTCCAGGTGGACGCCCTGGTGCTCTCCGGTGGCGGGACCGAGCGCGAGGACGAGGAACGCGCCGCGCTCGACGCGTTCTGCCCCGGCGCCGACCTGCGGCTCACCGTGCTCAAGCTTCCCGACGGGCGGCTGCCCGCGCACTGGGAGGAGGCGAAGGCGGCGGTGGAGGAGCTGCGGGCGCGCACCGACCCCGACCTGCTGTTCGCGCCGAACCCCGCCGACGCCCACCAGGACCACCGGGGCCTGGCCAAGCTGGTGCCCACGGCCTTCCGCGACCACCAGGTGCTCGGCTACGAGATCGCCAAGTGGGACGGGGACCTGGGGCGGCCCACGGCCTACCAGCCGCTCACCCCGGAGATCGCCGAGGCGAAGGTGGGCCTGCTCCACCGCCACTACCCCTCGCAGCGTCACCGTTCCTGGTTCGACCGCGAGGCGTTCCTGGGACTGGCCCGCATCCGCGGGATCGAGTGCCACGCCCGCTACGCCGAGGCGTTCCACGTCAACAAGCTGACCTTCGACCTGGCTGGAGGCTGAACCGGATGCGCGTGCTGCTGACCGGGCACCAGGGCTACCTGGGGAGTGTGATGGCCCCGGTGCTCGCCGCCGCGGGCCACGAGGTGACCGGGCTCGACTCCGGGCTCTTCGCCGGATGCCTGCTGGGTCCCGCGCCCGACGACCCGCCGGGACACGCGGTCGACCTGCGGGACGTCACCCCCGAGGCGCTGGCGGGGATCGACGCGGTGGTGCACCTCGCCGCGCTCTCCAACGACCCGCTGGGCGCGCTCGCGCCCGAGCTGACCTACGACATCAACCACCGCGCGGCGGTGCGCCTGGCGAGGCTGGCCCGTGACGCGGGCGTACGCAGGTTCCTGTACGCGTCCACCTGCTCGGTCTACGGAGCCTCCGGCTCGGACCTGGTCGACGAGGACGCGCCGCTGCGCCCGGTCACCCCGTACGCCGACTCCAAGGTCCGGGTGGAGAACGACCTGCTCAAGCTGGCCGACGACGACTTCAGCCCGGTGTTCCTGCGCAACGCCACCGCGTTCGGGTTCTCGCCCAGGCTGCGCGCGGACATCGTGCTGAACAACCTCGTCGGGCACGCGCTGTTGTCCGGTGAGGTCAGGGTGCTGTCCGACGGCACCCCGTGGCGCCCGCTGGTGCACGCCGCCGACATCGCGAACGCCTTCGCGATGGCGTTGGACGCGCCGCGCGACGCCGTTCACGCGAAGGCGTTCAACGTCGGCACCGAGGAGAACAACGTGACGGTGGCGGAGATCGCCGCCGAGGTCGCGGAGGCGGTGCCCGGCTCCGAGGTCGTGATCACCGGGGAGAACGGGGCCGACCCGCGCTCCTACCGGGTCGACTTCTCCCGCATCCGCGCCGCGCTTCCCGGCTACCGGGCGCTGTGGACGGTGAAGGCGGGCGCGGTCGAGCTGGTCGAGGCGTACGGGCGGTTCGGCCTGACCGAGGACGCCTTCCGGCGCCGATTCACCAGGCTGGCGTGGCTGTCGGCCCGCCGCGAGGCCGGGACCGTCGACGGCGCGCTGCGACCAGGGCGGGGCGGTGAACGGTGACGGGCGAGGGCGGTGAACGAAGACCGGGAGCGGAGCACGGCGGCGTGGCGCCGGAGGTGAGAGGCGACGGCGAGACGCCGGAGGAGGAGAGCGGCGGCGAGCCGCCGGGCGTGATGAGCGGTGACGAGGTACCGAGCGTGATGCGCGGCGCCGAGGCGCCGAGCGTGACGAGCGGCGAGACGCCGGAGGAGGTGAACGGCGAGGCGCGGGAGATGCACGACCTCGTGGAGCGGCTCTACCCGCTCTGCAGGAGCATCACCGGCGACGGTGTGCGCCGCACCCTGGAGGTCGTCGGGGAGTTCCTCCGCCTGCAGGTCCGCGAGGTGCCGACGGGCACCCAGGTCCTCGACTGGACGGTGCCCAGGGAGTGGAACATCCGCGACGCCTACGTCAAGGACGCCTCGGGCACCAGGGTCGTCGACTTCGCCGCCTCCAACCTGCACGTGGTCGGCTACAGCGTCCCCGTGGCGGCGACCATGACCCTGGAGGAGCTCCGGCCCCACCTGCACACGCTCCCCGAGCAGCCCTCCCTGATCCCGTACCGCACGAGCTACTACGCGGAGACGTGGGGCTTCTGCCTCGCCCACGACACCCTGGAGAGCCTGGAGGACGGGCCGTACGAGGTCGTGATCGACTCCACGCTCGCCGACGGGCACCTCACCTACGCCGAGCACGTGGTGCCCGGCAGGGTCGCCGAGGAGGTGCTCGTCTCCTGTCACGTGTGCCACCCCTCGCTCGCCAACGACAACCTGGCGGGCATCGCGGTGGCGGTGAGGCTCGCGCGGCGGCTCGCCGGCGCCGACCCGTGGTACACCTACCGCTTCCTGTTCGCGCCGGGCACCATCGGCGCGATCAGCTGGCTGGCGCGCAACAGGGAACGCGCGAGCCGGATCAGGCACGGCCTGGTGCTGGCCTGCGCGGGGGACCGCGGCCCGCTGACGTACAAGCGCAGCAGGCAGGGCGACGCCGAGATCGACAGGGCCGTCCGGCACGTGTTGCGAAGCTCGGGGCGCGCCCACACGGTCGTCGACTTCTCCCCGTACGGCTACGACGAGCGGCAGTTCTGCTCGCCCGGCTTCGACCTGCCCGTCGGCTCGCTCACCAGGACCCCGTACGCGGGCTACCCGGAGTATCACACCTCCGCCGACAACCCGGACTTCGTCTCTCCCGAGGCGATGGCCGACACCCTGGAGACCTGCTGGGAGGTCACCCGGGTGCTTGAGGACAACCGCGCCTACCTCAACCTCAGCCCGTACGGGGAACCGCAGCTGGGCAGGCGGGGCCTGTACGGGTCGCTGGGCGGGCGCAGCGACACCAAGGAGACCCAGATGGCGATGTTGTGGGTGCTGAACCTCTCCGACGGGAGGCACAGCCTCCTGGACATCGCGGAACGTTCGGATCTTCCCTTCCGTGCCGTGGCGGAGGCGGCAGGGGCCCTTCGTGGTTCGGGACTTCTCAAGGAGTGTTCGCTGTGACGCGGTTCCAGGTCGTGACGGGCTCCCGGGCGGGCGAGGCGCTCAACCTCCGGGTCGGCGAGACGGTGGAGGTGCTCGGCGAGGCCGAGATCATGGCCACGCTGGACGAGAAGGGGGAACTGGACCGGCTGCCCTTCATGCCGGAGATGCTCGCCTTCTGCGGGCGGCGGCTCACCGTGCACAAGGTGGCGCACAAGCTCTGCGACACGATCGGCGGCAGCGGCATGCGGCGGATGGAGCGCGCCGTCCACCTGAGTGGCGCCCGCTGCGACGGGCAGGCGCACGGCGGCTGCCAGACGGCCTGCCAGTTCTACTGGAAGGAGGCCTGGCTCAAGCGGGTGGACCCGACCTCCCCTGCCTCGGACTCTCCGGTTCCGACCTCCCTGACCCCGACCTCCCCGATCCCGGATCCCTCCTCTCTCGCCTCCTCCGCCGCCTTCGTCGGTGGGAACGGTCTCGCCGCGGGCAGGCCCCTGCTGCCGATCCTGCAGGCCGCCACCAGGAAGGAGCCGGGCCCCGACGGGGAGGAGCGCTTCTCCTGCCAGGCGACCGAGTTGCTGCGCGCCGCGCCCACCTGCCTGCCCTTCAAGGACGTCAGGCAGTACGTCACCGACGTGCGCAGCGGGAACGTGGGCGTGCCCTGGATGCTGCGCTCGTTCCTCGTGGGGCTGTTCAACCGCTTCCAGCAGGTGGCGAAGCGCGTCCTGCCCAGGTGGATGTGGATCAAGGGCGGGATGCGCTGGGGTTTCGTCAGGGGCGAGGCGGGACGCACCACGCCGACGCTGAGCCTGGACCTGCGGCCGGGAGAGCTCGTCCGGGTGAAGTCCAAGGAGGAGATCCTCAAGACGCTCAACGACGACCTGCTCAACCGCGGCATGGGGTTCGAGGAGGAGATGTCGCGCTACTGCGGCCACGTCGCGCGGGTGAGCGCCCGCGTCGAGAAGTGTCTGGACGAGAAGACCGGCCGCATGCTCCGGATGAAGAACCCCTGCATCATCCTCGACGGCGTCATCTGCGCGGGCGCGTACAACGTCAGCTGCCCGCGCGAGTTCGTCCCCTTCTGGCGGGAGATCTGGCTCGAACGCGTCGAGGAGCCCGGCTGAGCGGGCCGTTCCGTGAAACAGGCGGCGAACCAGACGGACCAGACGAACCAGACGGAGAGACGGGCGGAAGACGCGGATGGAGCAGCGGACCGAGCCGAACCGTGAACAGGACGGGGACGCCGGTGAGCAGGTCGGGACGATCGGCAGGAAGGCCGGTCGCGGGCTGCGCTGGAGTCTCCTGGGCAACCTGGGCACGAAGGCGACCACCTTCGTCATGGGACTGGTGCTCGCCCGGCTCCTCGTGCCCGAGGACTTCGGCCTCTACGCCATCGCGCTCGCCGCGACCACCTTCGTCATGCACGTCAACGACGTCGGCATCATCGCCGCCACCGTGCAGTGGCGGGGCAGGGTCGAGGAGATGGCGCCGACGGCGACGGTGATGGCCGTGGTGTTCAGCGCGGGGATGTACGGGATCTTCTGGGTGGTGGCCCCGTACTTCGCGGAGCTGGCGGGCAGCGCGGAGGCCACCCCGGTGGTCCGGCTGCTCACCGTGATCATCCTCATCGACGGCGTCACCGCCGTGCGGGCGGGCTCGCTGATGCGCGGGTTCGGGCACGACAGGCTGACCAAGGCCAACATCGCGGGCTCGCTGGTCAACGCCGGGGTGGCCATCGCGCTCGCCGCGAACGGTGCCGGCGCCTACAGCTTCGCCTGCGGGCAGGTGGCTGCCAACACGGTCACCGGCGCGCTGGTGCTCGCCTGGGCCGGGCTGCCGTTCCGCGTCGGCTTCGACCGGGAGGTGGCGGTCAGGCTCCTGCGGTTCGGGGCGCCGCTGGCCCTGGGGCTCGGTATCGAGGCGGTGCTGATGAACGCCGACTACGTCATCGTCGGCGCCGTGCTCGGCCCCGTCGCCCTCGGCTTCTACCTGCTCGCGTTCAACGTCTCCAGCTGGGTGCCCAGCGTGATCGGGACCGCCCTGCGCTACGTCACCGTGCCCAGCTTCTCGCGGCTGGCCGAGCAGCGCTCCGAGTCGTTGTCGCTGGGAGTGCAGCGGTCGGTGCCGTTGCTGGTCGCGTTCGTGCTGCCGGTCGCCGTGGTGACGGCCACGCTGGCCCCGGCGATCGTGGCGTTCCTCTACGGCGAGAAGTGGGCACCGGCCGCCGGGGTCCTGGCGCTGCTGGCGGTCCTGATGGTCGTACGGATGCTCACCTCCCTCGCCTTCGACATCCTCACCTCTGCGGGCGCCACCAAGGCGACCGTGTGGATGAACCTCGCCTGGGCCGTGGCGCTGGTGCCCGCGCTGTGGGCGGGCACGCACTGGTACGGCATCCGCGGCGCGGCGGTCGGGCACGCGCTCGCCGGAGTCCTGGTCGCCCTGCCGGTGTCGGCCCTGCTGCTGAGCCGCGCGGGGGTGCGTCTCGCCCCCATCCTGCCCGCCCTCGTACGCCCGCTGCTGGGCGCCGTGGTCGCGGCGGCCGTCACGACGACGCTCGTCGGCCTGACGAGCGGGCCGACGGGCGGCGGGATGACCGCGGTTTCCGCGTTCGTCCAGCTCTGCGTGGCCGGCGGCGGGGGACTGCTCGCGTACGTCCTGATCGCCGTACCCATGACACGGCTCAAACAGCTGGGCGCACGGGTGGTCCCCGCCCGCGCCCGCTGACGGAACACCCGAACCCACGAGACCGACGAGACCGACGAGACCTGCGAGAGGAGAGGTCGGATGGAGAACTCCGACACGCTGGTGTCCATCGTGCTTCCCGTACGCAACGGGGCCGGACGGATCGAGGGCGCGATCCGTTCGGTGCTCGGCCAGGACCACGAGCGCCTCCAGCTGGTGATCTCCGACAACGCGTCCACGGACGGCACCGAGGAGATCTGCCGCGACCTGGCCGCGACCGACGACCGGATCGTCTACCGCAGGCACCCGGAGAACGTGGGCCTGTTCGACAACTTCGTCCGTACGACCGATCTGGTCGCGGGCACGTTCTTCCGCTGGGTGGGCGACGACGACCGGTTGGAGCCCACCTGCGTGTCCCGGTCTCTCCAGGCGTTCGCGGAGGACGACCGGCTCGTCCTGGTCACCACGCAGGTCGCCTACACCGGCCCCGACGGGACCGTGACCACCGCTCCCCTCGACCGCTCAGGACTCACCTCGGACGACCCGGTCGAGCGGTTCGCCGAGATGCTGGGGCTGCTCAACGAGAGTCACCTGCTCGTCGACCCGCTGTACGGCACGCTGCGGCGCGATCCCCTCGCGGGGATCCCCCGGCGGAACATGCTGCGCGAGGACGAGGTGTTCGCGGCGAAGCTCGCGCTCGCCGGACCGTGGGGGCACGTCCCCGAGGTCCTCGCCCACCGCAACTGGAAGCACGACAGCCTCTCCGCGATCGCCCGGCGCCTCGACGTGCCGCCCTGGCGGGCCCGCTGCTCCACCCTCCTGCAGTGCGCGGAACTGTTCCGCTGGCTGCGGCAGGCCGATCTCACCGCCGACCAGCGCCGCCGTGCCCGCGCCGCCGTACTCGGCATGTACGCGCGGCGCCAGCGGCTCACCGCGGCCCGCCGGGGGCGCAGGCTCGCGCTGATCGCCTCGGGGTTCGTCCCGGGCGGGCGGTGAGCGATGTCCCCTCGTGAGGCCGCCGCCGAGCCGCGGAGCCCGAGCCTCGAAGCCGGGGACCTCGGATTCCGAGGCCCAGGACCTTCCGGCCCCGTCGCTCCCGGACCGGCTGGTTCCAGACCGGTGATGCCAGAAAGACATCCCATCAGCGATCAACTCTCCCGGCCGACCCGCCGGGGCACGATCCTTCTTCAGGACTCGCGGTCCAGGAGAACAAAGTGCTCACCTACGGGCGGCTACCGGGCACCGAGTCCGCCGGATGGCGACTCGCTGACACTCATTAGGAGAACCCCGTGACCACCGTCTTCTCCAACAGCCTGGTGGACGACGACACGCGCAGGGAACTGCTCTACCAAGGGCAGGTCTTCGTCTACTCGGCGACGCCCGCCTCCACCCTGCTCGCCCTCTTCGCCAGGGAGCTGATCGCCGAGGCGTTCGGCGAACGTGACCCGGAGACCGCGCAGTTCGACATGCCGGTGGAGGAGTTCGCCGACCTGCTCGCCCGGCTCAAGCCCCGCTTCATCCATCACCCCCGGTGCAAGGAACTGCTGCCCGCGGTGCTGGAGGAGCTGGGCTGCGACCTGGACCGCACCTACTTCGACGTGCCCCGGTTGCGCACCTCCACCTCCCACGACTACCTCACCTCCGGCATCTCCTACGCCTTCCACCCTCACCGCGACTGCTGGTACTCAGCCCCGTTCAACCAGCTCAACTGGTGGATCCCCGTCTTCGAGGTGGTCCCGGAGAACGTGATGGCCTTCCATCCCCAGTACTTCGCCAGCCCGGTGCGCAACGGCAGCGCGCGCTACGACTACGCGGAGTGGAACAGGACCAGCCGGCTCACCGCCGCACAGCACGTGCGCGGCGACACCAGGGACCAGCCGCGTCCCGAGGAGGCCGTCGTGCTCGACCCGCAGGTGCGGGTGGTGCCGGAGCCGGGGGGCGTCATGGTGTTCTCCGGCGCCCAGCTGCACTCCACGGTGCCCAACACCTCGGGCAGGACCCGCTTCAGCATCGACTTCCGCACGGTGAACATCGACGACGTGCGCACCCGCCGGGGCGCACGCAACGTGGACGCGAAGTGCACCGGTACCACTCTGCGCGACTTCGTACGCTGCTCCGACCTCGACCCGATGCCGGAGGAACTGGCGCTGGAGTACGAGGCGGAGGCCCTGAGCAGGGTCGGGTGAGCGGCGGATCCCCGGCCGCACGGCCGTGACGCCGACGCCGTGACGTCGCCGACATCGTGACGCCGTGACCGTGACGCCGACGCCGTGATGCCGGGTGACGCCCGGTGAAGCCCGGTAAAACCCGGTGACGCCCGTAGTGACAAGGAGTTCGTGTGCCGCGACCAATACGCATCGTGTCCTGGGCGTCTGGCGCGCTCGGGGGAGCGGGGACGACGTAGTGGAGTTCTGGAAGACCATCCTCGACCTCGCCAAAAGGAAGCGGGTCGGGTTTCCGCTGGTCGGCCTGGCGCTCCTCGCCGCCGTGGTCGTCTTCTTCCTGGTGCCCCCGCGCTACGTGTCGAGCGCCTCCATGGTGCTGACCACGCCCCCCGCGGGAGGAACGACGGACCCGGCCAAGCCGCCGGGGCGGAGCAACCCGCTGCTGCAGTTCAGCGACGGCCTCAGAACCACGGCGGGCATCCTCATCCTGTCCATGAACACCGAGGCGGTCGCGACGGAGCTGGGGATCGTGAAGGACGGTCCCGTCGAGGTCACGATCAACGACGGGCGCACCAACCCCAACATGCTGGGCATCCTCATGAACGGCCCGTTCGTGTACGTGGAGGTGGAGAGCGACTCGGCCGAGGTCACCCGTACGGTCATGGCCAGGACCCAGTTCCGCCTCAAGACCGAACTGGTCCGCAGGCAGGAGGTGCTCGGCGCCCCACGCTCCACCTTCATCGGGTTCGTGGAGGTGGTGCCCGCCGCCTATCCCGTGATGAACCGGAGCGGTACGTGGCAGGCCGCGGGCGGAGCGGCGTTCGTCGTCGTCTTTCTCGGCCTGGGCGTCACGTACGCGGTGGAGCGCCGGAGGGTGTTCCGGCGAAGAGCCGAGGCAGGAAGGTCCGACGAGTCCCGCCCGGGCCCGGACACGGCCCCTGCTCCGTCCATGGAGGCGGCCGGGGCGGGCCGGGCCGACGAGACGCGTCCCGGTGACCGTCAGGAAAAGGCCCGGGCGCACGAGGGCGGCGAGGAGGACGCCGAGCCCGCGCCCGACAGGGAGGGCAACGGCCGTGACGGCAAGCGCGGTAGGGGACCCGGGGGCCGTGACGGCAGAGGTGCATCCGAGCCCCAGGTCACCGTGTATCCGGCGGAGGTGATGTCCCCGGCGCCCTCGGCGACACCGGGACGACAGCGACACGCGGACGACGACACGTAGTGACGACATGCGGCGACGACACGTGAACGGCTACCCGCAGGCGACGACGAGCAGGCGACGACACGCAGAACGGCGACGAGCAGGCGACCGCGACAGGCAGACGGAGGAGAACGCGTGGACTTCTGGGGGACCGTACTCATCGTGTTACGGCGTTGGTACGTCGCCCTGCCGGCGTTCCTGCTGTCCATCGGCGGCGCGTTGGGCGTCTACTCGTCGATCCCGACGGTCTACGTCTCGAACGCGGTGCTCGTGCTGACCATCCCGCCCACCGGTGGAAGCCTGCCGAGCGATCCCGAGCGCCCCAACGGACTGACCAACCCCCTGCTGAACTTCGACTGGGGCCTGAGCATGTCCGCCTCGATCCTCATCCAGGCGATCAGCGCGCCGGAGACGGTGGAGTCCCTCGGCGTACACCCCGAGGGCGACACCACCTTCACGGCCACCAACGGCAGCACCAACCCGGAGGCACTGGACGGCGGGCCGTTCGTGTACATCGAGGGCACGAGCACAACGCCGGCCGGGGCGCGGGACATCGTGACACGGGTGAGGGACCGGGCGAGGGGCGAGCTCGCCGCTCGCCAGAGACAGCTCGACGCGCCCCCGGCGACCTACATCACGATGAACGAGATGGTGCCGCCGACGGAGCCGCAACCCCAGCGAGGGGGGAAGATGCGCGGGGCCGCCGCCGCGCTGCTGCTCGGGGTGCTCGCCAGTCTCGCCTCGGTGTTCTCCCTGGAGAGTTTCCTCGACGCCAGGCGGCGAAGGCGAGGGGTGCCCGTGGCGACGTCCGGACTGCCCGCCGAGCCCTCCCTCCTGAGGCGGTGAGGGACCTGGCCTCCACACTTCGCACGGCCCCGGCCCCGGCTCCGCCCCCCGTGTCCGTCGCCTCCCTCGACCGTCCCGGCCTCCGCCGCGCCGACGGTGCCACCCTCGCCGCCGCGTTCGCGGTGGTCCTGATGCTGTCTCCGGCGCGGCTGGTCTTCCGCGGCCTGCCCTTCTCGCTCACGCCCGCCGACGCGGTCGGTCTCTTCGCCGCGCTCTGGTGGTTCTGCGCGCAGCTCACCACCACGCTCGGCGCGGCGAAGGGCTCCAATCCCGTACGTACCGCGCTTTTCCTGTACAGCGTGGCGATGCTGGCCACCTACGGATACTCCAGCGCCGCCTACCTGCCGCCCGACGAGCTCGACATGGCCGACCACAGCATCGTCCTCGTGGTGGCGACGGTGGGCATCGGACTTCAGGCGTGCGACGGCATCCGGGGCAAGGCGCGGCTGGACTTCGTCCTGAGGTGTCTCGTGATCGCCGGTGCGGTCGTCGGGGTCATCGCGGCGCTCCAGTTCGTGCTCGAATTCGACCTGACGAAGTACCTCACCTTCCCCGGCTTCCGGTTCACCTCGGATCTGCCGGCGATCCTCGAAAGAAACACCCTGCGCCGGGTCGCGGCGACCGCCGGACACCCCATCGAGCTCGGCGTGGTCTGCGCGATGATCATTCCTCTCGCGCTGCACTACGCGTTCGGCGCCCGGGACAGGGGTGAGCCCTCCCTGCGGTGGTGGGTCTGCTGCGGGCTGATCGGCACAGGGCTGATGTTCTCCGTGTCGCGCTCCGCGGTCCTCGGGATCGCCGTCGTCGGCGCGGTACTGGTCACCGGGTGGCCCGCGCGCAGGCGGCTGTGGGCGGCGATCGGCGGCGCGGGCTTCCTGGTCGCGATGAAGGTGGCCGTGCCCGGCCTGATGAGCGTCTTCCTCGGGCTGTTCACCAGCCTGTCCAGCGATTCGAGCATCCAGTACCGGACGCACGACTACGCGGTGGCGGCCACCGAGATCGGAAACCACTTCTGGGTCGGCAGAGGTCTGGGCACCTGGTACGCGCCCAAGCACCTGATCTTCGACAACCAGTACATCCTGTCGCTGGTGGAGACCGGGATCATCGGCATGGCCACCTTCGCCGGGATCTTCCTCACCGGTATCTGGGCGGCGTTACGCGTCCGCCGCCTCAGCTCCGACCCCGCCGTACGGGACCTGGGACTCACCCTGGCCGCCTGCCTGGTCGTCCCCCTGGTCGGGGCGGCCACCTTCGACCTGCGCTCGTTCGCGATCGTGACGGGCCTGTCGTTCCTGATCATCGGGTCCGCCGGCTCGCTGCTGCGCGCCACCCGGCAGCCGAGGACCCGAGCCGTCCGCCCGCCGGAGAGACCGGGCGGAGAAGCCGGGCGGGGAATGCGGTGAGTCATTCGGTGAGGCTGCCGAGGGCGATGAGGTCGCCGGGAAGGTCACCCTGCCAGTCGGTCGCGCAGGTCGGCCCAGGATCCCGCGGCCAGGTCGCGTTCGCTGATCGCGGTGACCGGCAGCGGCCAGCCGATGGCGAGGTCGGGGTCGTCGTAGCGGACGGAGACGTCCTCGGCGGGGTCGTGCTCCCGGTCGATCCGGTAGCAGACGTCGGCCTGCTCGGTCAGTGCCTGATAGCCGTGCAACAAGCCAGGAGGAACGTAGAGGTGAACGAACGTCTCATCGTCCAGAACCACCGACATCCGGCGGCCGAAGGTGGGGGAGTCCGGCCTGGCGTCGACGAGCACGTCGTGCACGGCTCCTCGGGCGCACCGGACGAGCTTGGCCTCCCCCCTGCCGCCCCGGCCGTGCAATGCCCTGATCGTTCCCAGCCGGGACCGCGACTGACTGTCCTGGACGAACGCCTCGGGCCGCAGCCCGTGGGCGGCGGCGAGCGTCGTGTCGAAGGTGCGGGTGAACAGGCCCCGGTCGTCCCTGTGCGGGGTGGGGACGAACAGCAGAACACCGTCGATCTCGGCGCGTTCGACTCTCATGCGGCCATCCTTCCGGCTCCCGAACCTCCCGGTCACGAAGAAGCGGAAAACGGTTCGGGTGTGGGGATATCCGGTCACGAAGAAACGAAAAACGGTCCGGGTATTGGGCCATCCGGCCATGAAGAAACGAAAAACGGTCCGGGTGCGGGGCCGTCCGGCCATGAGGAAGCGGGAAACGGTGCGGACCGACGTTCCCCGCGGGACGTTTCTCTCGCGGACGGGCCGTCCCCTCCGATGGCGCCGGAGAGGCCCGAGGCCGGGTTCGCACGGATCGGGGTCGGGGCCGTCGAGGTCATGGCGCTCGGCGAGGAGGAGCTTCTCGACCACGTGGCGGAGGGATGGCGGCGAGGACGCGGCGGCGCGATCGTCACCGCGAACGTCGACATCGTCCGCGCCGCCACGCGCGATCCCGCCCTCGCGGACCTCGTCACCCGTTCCGAGATCGTGGTCGCCGACGGCATGCCGGTGGTCTGGGCGTCGAGGCTCGCCGGCCTGGCGGTTCCCGGAAGGGTCACCGGTGCCTCGCTCGTACACTCCCTCACCGGGCGGGCCGCGCGCGAGAACCGTTCGGTCTACCTGCTCGGAGGAGAACCCGGCGTGCCGGAGGCCGCGGCGCGGGTCCTCGCCGAACGCTGCCCGGGGCTGCGCGTGGCGGGCACCTGCTCGCCCCCCTTCGGGTTCGACGGCACACCGGACGGGGTGCGCGCGGTGGTCGAGGAGGTGGTCGCCGCCGCACCCGACCTCGTTCTCGTCGGGCTGGGCTTCCCCAAGCAGGAAAGGGTGATCGAGGCGCTCAGGGCGGAGCTGCCCGACGCCTGGTATCTCGGCTGCGGGGCCGGGATCCCGATGGCGGCCGGGCGGTTCAGCCGCGCCCCCGGGGCCGTGCAGCGGGTGGGCGCGGAGTGGCTGTACCGGCTCGCCCTGGAGCCGCGCCGCCTGGCCCGCCGCTACCTGCGCGACGACGCGCCGTTCGCGATCACCCTCCTCGCGGGCGCCCTGCGCACCCGCCTGACACCGGGGCGTCGCTCATGAGCGGTGATTCCTCGCGAGGAGCCGAGGCGCCGCGCACAGCCGGTGTTTCCCCGCCAGGAGTCGAGGGGCCACACGTGATCCGTGGTTTCCCGACCGCCGACTCCCCGCTCGCTCTCCCCGTACGGTCCTCTTCCACGAGAAACGGCTCCGACATGGCTGTTCCAGACCGGCTCCCGCTCGCCATAGTGATCGTCACGTATTCGAGTGGCAAGGTCATCGAAGGCTGCCTGCGCTCGCTCGACGTGGCACTCGCCGACGCGGGTCCCGCACGGGTCGTGGTGGTGGACAACGCCTCGGCCGACGACACCCTCGCGCGGGTGCGCGAGGTCGCTCCCGAGGCCGAGGTGGTCCAGACCGGGCGTAACGCGGGCTTCGCCGCCGGAGTGAACGCGGGCATCGCCGCCGCGGACGGCTGCGACGTACTGGTGCTGAACCCCGACATCCGGCTCGCGCCCGGTTCCGTGCTCCTGCTCAGGCAGGCGCTCGCCCTGCCGGGAACCGGGATCGCCGCCCCCCGCCTCACCGGTGAGGCGGGGGAGCTCCACCTCTCCCTGCGCAGGCGCCCCACCGTGCCGAGAGCGCTCGGGGAGGCGCTGCTCGGCGGGCACAGGGCCGGGCGGATCCCGGCGCTCGGCGAGCTGGTCGTGGACCCGGCCGCCTACGACAGGCCGCAGACGGCCGACTGGGTGTCCGGTGCGGCCTGGCTGATCTCCCGCGCGTGCCTGGACGCCCTGGACCCCCTCGACGAGCGCTACTTCCTGTACTCGGAGGAGACCGAGTACATGCTCAGGGCGGGGGAGGCGGGGTTCGCCGTCCGGTACGAGCCCCGTGCCGTGGCCGTGCATCTCGGTGGCGAGCAGTCCACGTCGAGCACGCTGTGGGCGCTGTCGTCGGCCAACCGGGTCCGGATGCACCGGGAGCGGTACGGCCGCCCGCGCGGGCAGCTGATGCGGCTGGCCGTCGGGCTCAACGAGCTGGTCCGCGCGGTCGCGAAGGGCCGGGCGGGCGGGAGGCGGCACCGGGCCGCCCTGCGACAGCTGTTCGCCCTGCGCGAGTGGCCCCTCCTACCCGGCGAGGCCCCCCGACCGGCATCCCCCGCCCGTACGACGGGTGAGGCGGCATCCTCCCCCGGCTACGTCTGCTTCTCGGCGCAGGACTGGTGGTACCACAACCGGGCGCACTCGGACTTCCAGCTCATGCGTTCGATCGCCGCGCACAGGAAGGTCCTCGTCGTCAACAGCATCGGGATGCGCATGCCGATGCCGGGCAGGTCCACGCAGGTGCTGCGACGCGTCGGGCGCAAGCTGCGCAGCGTCGCGATGCTGGTCAGGAGACCGCTGCGGGAGCTGCCCGGCTTCTACGTGATGTCCCCGCTGCCACTGCCCTTCTACGGGTCGCCGCTGGCGAGGCGGGTGAACGCGCTGCTGGTCCGTGCCCAGGTGCTCGCCGTCTCGCGGGCACTCGGTCTGCGCCGACCCGTGATCATGGTGACCATCCCCACGGCGTGGGACGTGGTGCGGCCGATGCGCAGGCGCGCGCTGGTGTTCAACCGCTCCGACCGGCACTCGTCATTCCCCGAGTCCGACCGGCCGACCATCGAGGCGCTGGAACGCGGCCTGCTGGAGCGCTCCGACCACGTGATCTACGTCAGCAACGCGCTGATGGGCGAGGAGAGGGGCGTGACCGGAGAGCGCGCGCACTTCCTCGACCACGGCGTGGACACCGACCACTTCCGGCGGCGCCCGGAGAGCGAGCAGCCCGCCGACCTCCGCGCGATCCCCGGGCCGAGGGTGGGTTTCTTCGGCGCGCTGGACGACTATCTCGTCGACTTCGACCTGCTCGAACGGCTCGCCGTCGAGCTGCCGGACGTCTCGCTGGTCCTCATCGGCGACGCGACCGTCCCGATGGAACGGCTCACCCGCCACCCGAACGTCCACTGGCTCGGCTTCAGGCCGTACGAGCGGATTCCCGCGTACGGATCGGGGTTCGACGTCGCGATCATGCCGTGGCTGGACAACCCGTGGATCAGGCACTCGAACCCGATCAAACTCAAGGAATACCTCGCCCTGGGCCTGCCGGTCGTCAGCACCGACTTCCAGGAACTCGCGAACTATGCCGACCGGGTGAGAATCGCGGCCGACGGCGGCCTTTTCGTCGATGCTGTTCGTGCGACGCTGCGCGACGGCGGGTTGCAACCGGCCGAGGCCGTGCGGAAATCCGTGCTCGGTGCCTCCTGGGCGTCGCGTGCCGCCCAGTTGATGGCACTCGCCGAGCTGTCACCGGGTCCGCGATGAGGGTTCGGGGTGAGGGGCCGCGATGAGAAGGACAGGGTCATGAGATCTGAGAACCACGCCGGGACGCCGGGACGCCGGGCCAGACGGTCGTTGCCGCTGCTGGTCGGGGCGGGAGCCGTCTCGGTGTCGGTGGCGGTGCTCGGACTCACCCTGATCGACGCGCCCGACGGCCAGGACCGGGGCCCGCTCGCCGGGGCGTCTGCCGACGCCGGGAGCGCGTGGGCCCCGGGGCCTCCCGCGACGGCCGCGCGGGTGCCGTGGGAGGGCGGCCCCGCCTACTACGGGCGGTTCGCCGCACCGACGGCGGCGGGCTGGACGAAATCGTCGTTCTTCCCGGTGGGCGTCTGGTTCGAGTCCGTGATCACCCAGGGCGACGTGGACAAGGACCGGGCCGCCGGGATCAACACCTACGTGGAGCTGACCGAGACCAGCGACATGGCGCTGGTGCGCAGGAACGGCATGTCGGCGCTGACCCGCGCCCCTCTGCCCGGCTACGGCAACGAGACGGTGGGCTGGCTGCTCAACGACGAGGTCGACATGTGGGCGAAGGCGGGGGACGCGCAGTGGACCGGCAAGCACCCCGGTGAGGGCTCCCTGTGTGTGCCCGAGGACAAGGGGTGCGGTTTCACCGTGCTGCGTACCCGCAAGGAGGAGGTCCCGAAGGGCGACGGCAGGATGCACTACGCCAACTACGGCAAGGGCGTGATGATGTGGGAGAGGGACGCGGACGCCGCCACGTTCGTCAACCGCTTCACCGACGTCGTCTCCTCCGACGTCTACTGGTACACCAGCGCGAGCGTCTGCCTGGACGGGCAGAACTTCCTGTCCCTGCCGGCCTCCAGGTGCCGCAGGGCCGCCAACTACGGCGCCGTCCTCGACCGCCAGCGCGAACTGGACGCGCTGGACGGCCGCCGCCAGCCGATCTACGGCTTCGTCGAGGTCGGCTGGCCCGCCGAGAACGACACCCGGGCGATCCGGCCGGAGCAGGTGACGGGTGCGGTGATGAGCTCGCTGATCCACGAGGCCAGGGGCATCATCTACTTCAACCACAACTTCGGCGGGCCGTGCCACTCCCAGCACGTGCTGCGCGAGGCGTGCGGAAAGGAGGTCAGGCCCGCGGTTGCCGAGATCAACCGGCGGATCGGGCGGCTCGCCCCGGTGCTGAACACCCAGTCGTACGCGCACCGCTTCGGCCCCGGCCTCGACACCATGCTGAAACACCACCAGGGCTCGTACTACGTCTTCGCGATGCTCGAAGCGACCACGTCCCCCGGCAGGCGCACCTTCACGCTGCCGCGCGGGCTGCGGGCCACCCACGCCGAGGTCCTCTTCGAGAACCGGACGGTCCCCGTCGACGCCCAGGGCAGGTTCACCGACTCCTTCGCCGCCGAACACTCCCACCACATCTACCGGATCACGCCTCAGCGCCCCTGAGACCCGCCGGACAGGACACCGGAACACCCGGCCGGGCGGCCCTCGCCAGGTGAGATGTCAGAGGGCCGGCCAGGCTCGCATGCCTGGCTGAAAGGGCGGCCGAGGCCCGTCAGATGAGACGCGAGAGGACGCGGACGGTCAGTCTCCGTGTTCCGAGCCCGTCCACAGGTAGGTGACGTCTCGCACCCGCCCGGCGACCGCGCCCGCCTCGTCATAGGCGGTTACGGTGACGGGCGGGGTGTCGGCGACCCGCAGTGGATCGCCGAACGCGTCCACGCGGCCACCGGGATCAGGGCTGTGCTTCGCGGGGATCCGTCCGACGAAGAACCCGTTCGCCACCCGGGCGTCGGCCTGCTGCCCAGGCGCCCAGTCGATCGTCACCCGCCGCACTTCCGGGGCGACACGTCCGGCCACGACGCGGAAATACCCGGTCTTCGCCTGTTCCTCGCGGACCGGGAGCCCGTCCGTCCGCACCACGTACGCGTCCACGGTGAGGTCACCCGTGAGGCCCGCCGTCAGGTCGCCGGGGGCCTTGCCGCCCCAGTATGTGAATACCGCGGGGTCGCCCTCCTTCCCCTCCTTCGCCGGCGTGCAGAGAACGAACCCGGCCGTACTGCCGAGAAGTGCCGTCGAACCCTCGCCGTCGCCGTACTGCGCCAGCAGGTGGAAGTCGTCGACGTCGCCCTGCTCGGGCAGCCGCCGGTTGGAGTCCATCTCGTGCACCGGGCCGCCCTTGGGCATGCAGTCGCGTACCGTCCGAGCCTGTTGCGGGGTGTTGTCCGGCAGCTCGGCCACCCCGGCGGCGACGTCGCGCCCTCCGGCCGCCAGGAGCGTCGGATTCGCGATGACCGTACCCACCAGGCACGCGGCGGCCAGACCCGCCACGGACCAGGACACCCGGCGGCGGCGTACGGAGCGGGTGACGGCCCTGTCGATCTGGACACGAGGGTGGACCGGCCGCGCCTGGTCGGCCAGCAGGCGAAGCTCCTCGGCGATGTTCCGCTCGTCCAGGTTCATTTCAGGCCTCCAGGGTGACGGGTCGGCCGATCAGCTCGCGCAGTCGGGTGATGGCCTGATGGGTCTGGCTGCGTACGGTCCCGACCGAGCAACCCATGATCTTCGCGACCTCCGATTCGGGCAGGTCCTCGTAGTAGCGCAGCACCAGCACCGCGCGCTTGCGGGCCGGGAGTGCCCGCAGCGCCTGCTGCATGGTGATGCGGGTCTCGATCTCGTCGGGGCGCTCGGCCTCGGGCTGGTCGGGGAGGCTCGCCGCCGTACGCTCACGCCCCCAGCGGGAGCTGCGCCATCGGCTGACCTGCTCGTTGTACATCACCCGCCGCACGTACGCCTCGGGGGCGGAGCGGATCTTGCGCCAGCGGCCCGCGGTCTTCGTCAGAGCGGTCTGCAGCAGGTCCTCGGCCGCGTGTTGATCACCGGTCAGCACATAGGCGAGCCTGATCAGGCTGCCCGAACGAGCCGCCACGAACTCGGCGAACTCGCTTTGGTGGTCGAAATGCAAGAGGCCTCCTCTGGTCTCACCCGCTTAGATGTGACCGAGGCGGTGAATCTATGGCGCGCGGCTCGCATGTCACGCTGTGCGATGTCGGGCTGTCGGCAGATGGAGTGTCCCGCTCGGCGACGGGGAGGCGATGTTCTATTATCGAACACGTGATGGTTGACGCGGAGACGCTGGGACGGCGGATCGCCGAGGCGCGTGGGCGAGCCGGTCTCACGCAGGTCGAGCTGGCCGCCCTGATCCCGCTGGATCGTTCGGCTCTGGCGAAGATCGAACGGGGAGACCGTCGTATCTCGGCGTTGGAGCTGGCCAAGCTGGCTGACGCCATCGACATGCGAATCGAGTGGTTCATCCAGGATGCGCCTGCCGCGATCGTCTCCCGCCGTAACGCACAGGAGCCGGGTGCGCCCAGCCCGAAGATCGATCTGATGGTCGAGCGGCTCACCCGGGCAGTCGAGTTCGTCGCCGAACAGGCGGAGCACTTCGCCCTGCCCGGCACTCCGAGCAGGGAGATGCCTGAGACCAATGCCCAGGCCGAGAAGCTCGCCTCGGACGCACGAGCGCTGCTGGGTGTGGACGGTGACGGTCCGATCGTGGGTTTGGACGAGAAGGCGGCCTCGATCGGCCTGCTTGTGTTCTCATATGACCTCGGCATCGACACGGCCGACGCGGCGACGGTCCTGCTGCGCAGCGGAGGCGTAGCGCTCATCAACGGACAGCGACGTGTGGGCAGAAGGCGTCTCGCGCTCGCTCATGAGCTCGGTCACTATCTTGTGGCCGACGAATACACGGTGGACTGGCGTATCGCCGAGCAACAGAACGTCGAACAGCGAGAGAGCCTTTTCGACCGTTTTGCACGTGCTCTGCTGCTACCGCAGGCGAGCATCGAGCGTGAATGGAAGAACCTTGTGGCCGACAGCGAAGGCGAACTGCGGACGGCTGCCGTGCGCATTGCCAGCGCTTATCGCGTCGACATGACGACACTCGCCCGACGGCTCAACGAACTCGGCCTCATTACTCACGGCGATGCCGGAAAAATCCGAATTATCAGGACGACGCGTGCGGATATCGTAGATTTCGACCTTGTGGTGGCGAAGGACGAGCTCGTTCCTCCCGGCTTGCCGCGAAATTACGAGCGTGCCGTTCTGGGGTTGTATCGTAGCGAGGCGATTTCCGCGGAACGAGCCTTGGACCTCCTGTTCGACACCTGGGACGAGAGCATGTTGCCCCCGCTGCCCAGGCGTTCCGAAGGTGCGATCTGGCAGTACGTCTGACCATGTCGGATCACGTTGACATCCTGGTTTTCGACACCGGCCCGTTAAGCCACTTCGCCAAGCAGAGCTGGCTCGGAGTACTGCGTGCGGTTGTCGGCGAGAGAACCGCTGTGATCCCGGATACCGTGGTCCACGAGCTTCAAAACGGTGTTCACGAACACGCATATCTTCATTCTGTGCTCAATGCGTCCTGGATAGAGCAGCGCGAACTCATCGACGAATATGAAGAGTTCGCGACGTTCAGCGCGTTGTTGGTCGGATCCGGTAACCGCAACCTGGGCGAGGCCGGTGTGCTCGCGTACGCCAAGGCACACGGTGCCACGGCGATCATTGACGACGGTCCGGCACGTCGAGCGGCGAAGACTCATAACGTGCATCACCAGGGCACACTGGCTCTCCTTTGCGAGAGTATTCGATCTGAACTGCTCACGGTTGACCTGGTCTCAGCGGTTGCCGACCATTTGATCGAGGGTGAATACCGTCTTCCTTTCGGTCCTGGCGGTTTCAAGCGGTGGGCGGCCAACCAGGACATGATCTGAGGGACGCTCGCAAGTCATCGCGCTCTTGCTGGATTCGACATTTCGTGGATTTGTCCCGATCAGTTTTCTGAACGGTTGCGGCTGTCGGCCGCGTTCGACGGTAGGACCCTGCGCGATGGTCTCCTGTCCGGCGGCGAGCCAGGGGACCCGGTTCAGGGAGTGGGGTGGGCACCTCGTGGGGGTAGGTGCCAGCGGGCCCAGACGGTTTTGCCGGGGCGGTCGGGGAGGGGGGTGACGCCGTGATCGTGGGCGAGGGCGCCGACGATCGCGAGGCCGCGGCCGTGGGTGGCCTCGGCGTCCAGGGTGAGGTGGCGTGGCTGTCCGGTGCCCCGGTCGGTGACCTGGATCTGGAGCTCGTCAGGGCTGGTCCACAGGGAGAGCCTGACCACGGGCTCGCCGTGGACGATCGCGTTGGCGAGCAGTTCGCCGGCCACCAGGACGGCGTCGTCGGCGAGGTGCTGCAGTGCCCAGGCGGCGAGGGTCTCGCTCACCATGGCGCGGGCCTTGCCGACGATCGGCAGGTCGTGCGGCAGGTCCCAGCAGACGGTGCGCGGGTCGCCGGGAGTCCGCGAGTCGTCCGGTGCCGGTGGGGTGTCCGGGGTCTCGGGCATGGCTCCTCCTCGGGATGGCGGTGTGGTGTCCTCGGCCTCGCGCATCAAGGCGCGTAGTTCGTCGGCGGTGCGGGCTCGCACGATGAGGGGTTCGGGGGCGGGCCAGCCGGCGACGGCGTGGAAGTGCCGGGTGCCGGTGCCGTACCAGACGGTCCAGGCGGGCTCGATCTGGTCGAGCTGCTCGGCGGCGGCGCGCTCGGCCAGGTCCCAGATCCGGGAGTCGACCCGCTCGATGGCCGTTCCCCGCCGATGCCGCCCGCCCTGCCGGGGCTGGGGGACGCGTTCGTTCATGTCGTCGCCCCCTGCCGGTGCGAGGTGTGCTTGCCGGAGGGGGTACGGGGACCCGGTGGTCGTCCTCGCCGGTACGGCACGGGAGCCGTGACCCCGGGCTGCTCCGGTCGCCGATGCCGACCGGGGGAGACCGCCACGGACCGCGCGGGGAGAGCGGCGGAGGCCGTGGGGCCGGGGATCGCGCGGATGGGCGTTGAGACGGGTGGGCGGCTGGAGAGGTTGAGGCGGCGGCGGACGGTCATCCGGGCGTGGACCTGGGCGGGGGTGGGCTGCTCCCAGTGGTGGCGGGCGCGGTGCGGGAGGCTGTCGGCCTCGTGCGCGTACGGGGGATGACCGCACCAGCGGCAACCGAGCGGCATCGGCGGCCGGTTCGCGTGCCAACGGACCCTGATCGGCCTGGGGTTTCCTCTAGGGTGATGCATGAGATCGGACCTCCGGTGTCCGGTCGAGGGGCTTGTCATGGCGTGTCGTCCCGTGGCAGGCCCCGCTTTGTTGTGGGTATTAGGGGCAACAGGGCGAGGTATTTCCGTCTTGCCCGAAGTGGTTTTCGGACACCTTGCAGGACTTACTTGGCGGTGACAGGTGTGTGTCCGGCAGAGGTGTGAGCCGCGTCCATCGATGCCTTTTCCAATGAATAAATGGACATTTCAGTCCTTCTTATCCGGACATACGTGGTGATTTTTTCGATGGCTTTGGAAGGTTGCTCTCCGCAGGCAGGGGAGGGCTACTCCGGAAGCGTTTCCACTTCCCCAGATCACTTCACAGGGTGCCCCCGGATGGCTACTTTGGGTATCGAAATCCTCAGCACATTGCCACACAGCTTGTACTGGGCTGTGCTCTCTTGTGCTGACGGAGTGGCCTTCCCTGTCGGACGGAGCTTAAATGTCCGTAACCCCCAACTCTGGACCTCTAAAGAGACCTCTGTCTGATTTCGGTGTAGAGCTACGCAGGCGACGTAAAGTGGCTGGACTGTCGCAAGATCGGCTGGCGGAAATCACCCAATTCAGTCAAAGCCTGATCGGCTTCACCGAAAGAGGTAAGCGCAATCCGGGCCGTAGCTTCGCCCAGCGCTGCGACGATGCCCTGGAGGCGAACGGGGAGCTCGTCCTTCTGTGGGAGCAGCTGACTCGGGGGACGAGCCCTCGATGGTTCAGGGACTGGCTCGACGTTGAACCATCAGCGCATACGCTGCACACTTGGCAACCGCTTGTCGTGCCTGGTCTTCTGCAGATTGAGGACTATGCGCGAGCGGTTATTCGCGGAGAGCCAGATATAGGCGATGAGCAGGCAGAGAAGGCTGTCGTGGCTCGGATGGCACGACAGGCGATCTTTGACCGCCCTAAACCACCGATGTTTCGCGTAGTACTGGACGAAGGCGTTCTGTACCGCCCTATCGGAGGCAAGGAAGTAATGCATCGTCAACTCGAACGTCTCGCAGAGGCGATAGAGTCTCCGCGTATCTGCATTCAGATCATCCCCATGGCATTGGGGGTAACGACTGGGATCCTTGGGGGATTCTCGATCGCACAGATCGCAGGAAATGCAGATACGGTGTACATCCAGTCGGCAACTCACGGGTACGTGACAAATCGCCCTAAAGATGTTGAAGCTATATACAGCAGATACGAGACCCTGCGAGTTGAGGCACAGCCTCAGCATCTATCCATCGCGTTGATCAGAGAGGCAGCGAAGCTGTGGACTTGAGCGACGAACTGAAGAGCGCGGCCTGGCGTAAGGCCATCAAGAGCGGATCTGACCAGGGTGACTGCCTGGAGGTGGCTCCGTTGTCGGGTGGTCGGGTGGGTCTGCGGGATACGGAGGCGCCGGAGCGGGCGCCGTTCGTGGTGAGTGCGAGCGTGTGGGATGCCTTCATCGATGGCGCCAAAAAGGGCGAGTTCGACTTCTGATTCTCGCTCCCTGTCGTAGGGGAAGCTCCCGGTCGTTGCTGGGAGCTTTCCCGTGCGCCGTTATCCGAGTGGAGAGGCGGAGAGACCGTGGACCTGGGTGATGAGTTGAAGGGCGCGGCCTGGCGCAAGGCCACCAAGAGTGGCCCCAATGGTGGGGACTGTCTTGAGGTGGCTCCGCTGTCGGGTGGTCGGGTGGGTCTGCGGGACACGGAGGCTCTGGAGCAGGCGCCGTTCGTGGTGAGTGCGAGCGTGTGGGACGCGTTCATCGACGGTGCCAAGAAGGGCGAGTTCGACTTCTGAGCCACCCCCGGAAGCACCCGAAACCCCTGGCCGCTCGGTCAGGGGTTCCGTCGTTGGCCTACTTGCGGTCGGTGTCGGAGGCTTTCAGGCCGGATGCTTCCATGACGGTGCCTGCGTCGCACCGGGGCAGATCTTGCTCATGCCTGATCTCCATGGTGATCCTCATCGTGGCGGTCTTCTCGACATCCGCTCTCCGTGATCTCACCTGTCCCGGCCGAGGGCGATCAGCCTGCGTACCGGGACCGGGTGGGAGACGAACCCCTTCCGGACACGTCGGCTCATCGGCGAATGTGCCTCGCTCCCTCGGACAGGCTCAGGTCTGCGGCATCATTTCAAATCCGGATTTGCCGTGCTTTGCCAGATCGGAGCATGGAAAGATAACTTCGTGGATCCTTAATTATGAGTGTTGCAGAGAAAGTGATGGCGATATGGTGTATCAATAATCACGTCGGTATCCGTACACTCGGCGGGATTGCCCGAGCGGAGGGAATGACCAATGGCTGACCGAAGCCGGATCGAATGGACCGAGGTTACCTGGAACCCCACGACCGGGTGTGATCGCGTTTCGGCTGGTTGCGATAATTGTTACGCGCTTACGCTCGCGAAGCGACTTAAAGCCATGGGCGCCGCGAAGTACCAGCGGGATGGCGACCCTCGCACCAGTGGACCCGGTTTCGGGGTGACCTTGCACGAGGACACGCTGGCGGCGCCGCTACGCTGGCGCGAACCACGAATCGTTTTCGTGAACTCGATGAGCGATCTGTTCCACGCACGGGTTCCTGTCGGCTTCGTCCGCCAGGTCTTCGACGTCATGGCGGCGACGCCTCAGCACACCTACCAGGTGCTGACAAAGCGTGCCACCCGGCTCGCGCGCATCGCCGACCAACTCCCATGGCCGGACAACGTCTGGATGGGCGTCAGCGTCGAGAACCGGGAGGTAGCGGCCCGGGTCGATGCTCTGCGGCAGGTGCCGGCCGCCGTGAGGTTCATCTCCGCGGAGCCCCTTTTGGGCTCGTTGAGCGGCATCGACCTCGCGGGCATTCACTGGTTGATCGCCGGTGGAGAGAGCGGAGCCGGTGCCAGGCCCATCGACCCCCGGTGGGTGCGTGAGCTCCGTGACCAGTGTCTTCGGGACGGGGTCGACTTCTTCTTCAAGCAGTGGGGTGGCAGGACTCCCAAGGCCGGTGGACGCCTGCTGGACGAGCGCACCTGGGACGAGATGCCGGTGCGCCGTCCTGCCGCCTCACGTTCGGCCCGCCCTATGACGGCTTAGCCCGGCTGATCACCTCCAGGTGAAATTTGCCTCTGCTGTCTTTGTCGATCACTCCCGCACTGTTAAGGCGTTTTACCGCCTCTCTGATATGCGGTATCCACGCTGATCCGAGGGTGGTGCCGTAGACATCGGTCAAGTGGTCGACGATACGAAAACTTCCGTGTGAGGCCAGTAATCTCTGAAGATTATTCTCGATTTCCGCGACCCATTTCGGCTCTTCATCCTGCCGATACCTTTTGCTGTCGAAGGCCGGTGGTTCTTCGTCACCGAAGAGCGATGCCTGCCCGGCTGTCTCGTGTTTTCGACGATTTCTGGTCACCCGGTCGTTTCGCCATGCCTCATGCCAGTCCATGCCCGCCTTCCCCAGGGCATCGGCGAACTGCCACTTGCCTTCCACGTGGCGGGTGAAGAGGACGAGGACGTATCTCGGCTGGTTGTCCGGATGTGGCCGGACGGGCATGCTCACGGAGTCGAAGCCGGTCTCGTCTCTGATGACTTCGCGATACCTGTCACTCACGGTGAGGGCCGCAGAGGTGGCGCTGCCGAGGTCATCGGCGCCGGCAACGCGTGCGAAATGCTGGTGCCACCAGTCTCCGCCGAGGAAACGGTTCAGTCGTTCGATCTTCTTCATGTCTTCCGGCGGTGGGCTTTCGTGGTCGCGTACCTGCCTGACAGCGGGTCCGAGTCGGGCGACCCCGCTCACGCTGAAATGGAGGAGAACCTCTGTCGGAGCGAGGTCGTCCCTCATGAGGATCTGCCCGAGCTGATCATGATGGAGTGCCGTTCCGAACGGGTCGAGGAACACGAAGAGCGCTGCTCCCCGTGCCTCGGTGAGCACCTCCGGCAGACGCTCCCCCAGGTCGCCGTGGAGAGTCGCATGCTTGAGCCCGCGTCCCTCCTCGGTGAGTAGGCGTGTCAGGTAGGCGTAGTGCCGGGGATCCTTCTCCACGAAGAGCCCGGTGATGTTTCGGTAGTCCTTGACGAACTCCGCAGCCTGCACCAGGAGTAGCGGGGACCCTGGGGAACCATCCTCATACCGCCCTCGACCGGCGTAGCCGTCCACGAAGACCACTCGATGATCTTTCACTCTGAATCCGGCCTTCGCTGCGAACACCGGCGGATATCGCTTCAAGATCCCATGCTTGAACACTGCCGCAGCGCGCTTTTCGCGAAAGAAGTCCTCGTTTGCGGTCATTTCGATGATCCTGTCGACGGGAGGATAGACGCCTCGTAGCACGGCAAACATGTGGCACTGGAAAGCTTCGACAAGAATGACACATGAAGGTTCACCTGCTCCCGTTTTCCTGCGAGATACGGTCGGCCGATATTCGATAAAAATGCTTATTTATTGTAGATTTTCGCTGCTTGGAAGCGGAAAGATCTTCGTTGAGGCGTCTCGATGTAGGAGTGTCATAACGGGGACATCTCGCTCATCCATTGCTTAACCCTGGCATTAAGGTGGCGCAAGGAGGTGGTCCTCTGCTCAGAGGAGTAAGTCGCCCGTTCCACTTCTGCTGGCTCATCCGCTCGTGACCGTTTGTGGGTATGGATTGTCCAGAAGATGTGGAAGCCGTCCGTGCCAGATGCAAGGCACTGCGCGCGGAGGCGCAGCTCCGATGAGCGTAAAGGTGGAAGCCGTGGATCTGAATGATGAGCTGAAGAGCGCGGCCTGGTGTAAGGCCACCAAGAGTGCGTCAAACCAAGGGAACTGCCTGGAGGTGGCTCCGTTGTCGGGTGGTCGGGTGGGTCTGCGGGATACGGAGGCTCCGGAGCGGGCGCCGTTCGTGGTGAGTGCGAGTGTGTGGGACGCGTTCGTGGACGGCGCGAAGAAGGGCGAGTTCGACTTCTAGTACCAACGCCGTTCAGTTAGGGGAGAGGGCGGTTCGTCAAGACCGGTGAACAAAACAGCGGAGCCGCTGTAGAGGAGGTCTGTCACTCCAAGACATCCTCACTACAGGAGCGCCGCTGTTGGAACAGGTCGCCATGCAACGAACGACCGGGGTGGCCGCTGGGGTGTTCGCGCCGGGACACCTGGGCGAACTGACCCGGATCGTCCCGTTCGAGATGGTCGATGAGGTGCTGGCAGAGACTCGTGCGCAGGAGCGCAGGGTGTGGCTGGTGCCGGCTCGGGTCACGGTCTACCTGCTGCCGGCCGCGGGCTTGTTCACCGACTTGGGTTACCGGCAGGTCTTCGACCGATTGTGTGCCGGGCCGGCGGGCCTGGCATTGGTACGGCCCAGCGGCAGCGCTCTTCGCCAGGCTCGCCAGAGACTGGGGTCAGCCCCGATGAAAGCGCGCTGACCGTCTACCAGGTGCTACGGACCGCGATGACCGACGCCACCGACAGCGTCCCGGGCACCGACCCGGACCGGGCCGGCTTCACCACCGCTCTGGCCGCCGCCCGCGACCAGCTCGTCCTGGCCGCCGGCGTCGTCTCCGGCACCGACATCGACCTGATCGGCACCATCGTCCGTCACGTCCTGGCTCATCCCCTGCCCGCCCGGCGAGTCCGCACCAAAGACCGCATCGTCAAACGCGCAATCTTCAAGTACAACGCCCGCGGACCCGCCATCGACCGGACCACCTACAAAGCCACCATCAGCACCAACATGCTCCCGGCCAGCCCTTGACACCACCGTCCCGACGCTGACTGAACGGCGTCGGGTTCAGGCCTCCTCGCATGCGATCTCGGGCGGGCAGCTGACCTTCGCGCCGCCGAACCTGACCCGGGTACCGCCAGGCACGCTCAGCCGGTAGTCGGCGCCGCAGTCGCCGCCCCCGCATTCGTAGTCGATGGTCATGCGGCGCTCGCTCCACGACTCGGTGTGGCGCTTGGGGCCGGTCCAGCGCAGCCTGCGGTCGACCACGACCTCGCCCGCCGGCCCGGTGACCACGGTGATCGTCACCGGGCCGCTGGAGTCGACCTCCAGCTCGTCTCCGGTCAGTCGGTACGTGCCGCGGGTGGTCTCCGAAGCGGGCACAATCGGCTCGCGGCTGTTGCTGTGGATCAGCATCGCGCCCCCGGTGATTGCGGCAGCAGCCAGCAGGGCGGTGGCTCCGAAGATCTTCTTCATGCTTCAAAGGTAGGAACTCGCGGCCCGGCGAACGATGGTGCTGCGTTCCCACTTGAGGGTGGTGCCGGCACCCCCCTCGAACCGATGAGCTTCCCCCCGCAGGACGGACACCTCGCCTGAGTTTCGTGAGCGCGCCGTCGCGCCGGCCCGGTTCCGGCCGTGGCAGAACGATTTCACCGGCCGAGCCGGTCCCCGCCGGCACGGGTGACCGCTCAACGCCGAGAGCTTCCGGTCATGGTCGGGAGCTCTCGGCGCCTCAAGGGCCGGCCCCGGGGGACACCCGGTGCCGTGACCGGCGAACCTTCCCGGTCACCGTTCCGATGTCCTCAGACCCCGAGAATGCTGGATGAGGGTCGGGCGGTCAGATGTGCTACTCATGCACGATGGGGGACGTAGGTATCGGTAGAAGTCGGCGGATCCTGGTTGCGGCGGTCGTGACCATGATGATCAGGCTGGTCGTCCTGGTGGCCGGGACCCTGGACGACCGGATTTCGCGCTACCGCCGCCTTGAACCCTGCTGACCGCCATGCAGTGGGTTGCGCTCGTCCTGGCCATGCTGATCGTGTACGGCGCGGCTGTACGGCGCACCGCGGAGACGGCCGGGGTGGTGGCGCTCGCCTTTGTCGTCATTGCGGGTGGGGTCTCCGGTTTTCCGGGGTGGCGGGTCCGCGATGTCGTCGGGAGCCTGTTGCTGGCTGCCGGATTGGCCGCGGTGGCGTGGGCGCTGGGGCGGTGGCGGCGGCGGGTCCTCGCCAAGCGGAACGCGCTCGCCGCTTTTCTGGCGGGGGTCGAGGCAGTGCCCGCGACGGCTGCCGCGGTGGAGCGGCTTCGGCTGGCCGGTGAGTTGCACGACACCGCGGCTCATCGGCTCACCGGCATCGTGGTCGGTGCGGCCTCGGCGCTGCGGCTGGGGGATGCGCGGCTGGTGGCGTCCGCGCTGGAGCACGCGGCGGCTGAGGGGCGGCTGGTGGTGAGGGAACTGGCCGCGCTCACGGATGGCGTTCCCGGGGTGCCGCGGCTGGCCGACGTCGACACGCTGGCCGGACCAGGGGTGGTGTACCGCAGGACGGTGGACGAGGTGCCGGAGAAGGTGGCGGCGGTCGCGTACCGGGTGGTGCGGGAGGCGCTGACCAACGCCGCCCGATACGCGCCGGGCGCGCAGGTGCGGGTGGAGCTCGCCGCCACAGACGGAGACCTGATGGTGACGGTGATCAACCAGGCCGGGGAAGGCGGCAGGGCGGAGGACGGCCTCGGGGCGGGAAAGGGGCTGGCCGGGCTCAGGGTGGCCGTGGCCGAGTGTGGGGGAACGCTGACCGCCGGTCCCCAGGGCGACGGGTGGGCCGTGGTGGCGTCCTTCCGGATGACGACCCGGGGGCCGGGAAGGAAGGACGGGTGGCGAGGGAGACGGGGGGCGGATTGGGCGCTGGTGGCATTGGCCGTCGGACTGTCGGTCGGGACCAGCCTGCTCGACAGTGACCCTGCCGACCTGCTGCTTCTTCTTCCGCTCTGCGCACTCCACGCACTGCCGCTCGGCTGGCGCAGACGGGCACCCGGCTTCGCGCTGGCGGTGGCGCTGTCGATCTACCCGGTGCTGGTGGCGACGCGAAGCGTACCGCCCGCGGGAGATGTGTTCCTGTGGTGCTCGTGGGTGGAACTGGCGCTGCTCTACGCCGTCGGACTGAGCGGGAAGGGCCTTACCGCTTGCCTGGGCATGGCGGCGGTAGGTGGACTGGCGCTGGCGGCCGGCCCGGGGATCACGGGCGATCGGCTCGGCGCGTGGGTGGTGCTGGGCCTGGGTGTCACCGTGCCCGCCGTCACCGCCTGGGCACTTGGCGCGGCCGTCGCGACGATTCGGGCGCGGCGTTCGGTCGGAGAGGCGCAGGTGCGCACGGCGACGGATGAGCTGACGGCGGCAGCCGTACGAACGGAGCGGGACAGGATCGCGGACGGCTTGCGGCGTACGGCGATGCGCCACGCGAAGGCGGTCGTGGCGGCGGCGGACGCGGGCCGGCTCGCCGACGCGCTGGCCGAGGCCAGGCGGGGCCTCACCGCGCTCAGAGACCTGCTCGAAGAGCTGGGCGAAACTGGAGATCCGGCCCCTACGCTGGCTGGAGTAGCGGCGCTGGCCTCCCGCAAAGGCGCCGTCGTCAAGTTCACGGGCGAGCGCCGCGAGGTGGACCCGGCGGTTCAGGTGGCCGCGTTCAGAGCGGCGGAGCGATTCTTCGAGCACAGCGACGAGGTAACCGTGGCCTACCTGAACGGTGGCGTAAGCATTGAGGGCAGGGCCACGGCCGGGCTCCGAGACCTCGCCGACGCGGTCGGGGGAGAACTGATCACCATGGCTGATGGCACGATACGGGTATGGCTCCCCGAATGATCACCATTCTTGTCGCCGACGATCAGGCGGTCGTGCGGGCGGGCATAGCAGCCGTCCTGGACGCCGAGCGCGATATGACCGTGGTGGGTCAGGTGGCCGACGGGCAGGCGGCGGTCGAGTCGACTCTCCGATCGCGTCCCGACGTGGTGCTGATGGACGTCAGGATGCCCGGCCTCGACGGCCTGCGGGCCACGGCGCGCATCACCGCCGAGGTGCCCGGGACGCGGGTGGTGGTGCTGACCACGTTCGGGTTGGACGACTACGTCTTCGGCGCGTTGCGTGCCGGCGCCGCCGGGTTCCTGCTGAAGGACGCGGAGCCCGAGCGGGTGATCGACGCGGTCCGGGTGGTCGCGGCCGGAGACGCCATGCTCGACCCAGGCATCACGAGGCGGCTTATCGACCGATTCGCGGAAGAGCCGCCGCCGTACAACGGCGGCACGGGTGTGCTCACGCCGCGCGAGACCGAAGTGCTCAAGCAGGTCGCCACCGGCCTGAGTAACGCCGAGATCGGCGCGGTGCTCGGCATCAGCCCGGCCACCGTCAAGGACCACATCGCGGTGATCCTCGGCAAGCTCGGCGTACGCAACCGCCTTCAGGCCACCATCGTCGCGTACGAGACGGGCCTGGTCCGCCCCGCCGCGCGGCGGGGGAGCAGTCCATCCTGACGAAGGAAGAGCCGGCCCTCTCACCTTCCTAGCGTTGATCCCATGAAGCTCGTCCTGGGGGCCGTCCTCGCCCTGATCCTCTCGCCGCTGGTCTTCTTCGGCGTCGCCATGGTCGTTCCCGTATACCCGGTCTTCGCCGGAGCGGCCGCCGCCTCGATCGTGGCGATCGCGTGGCTGGTCACGCGAAAAGCGCTGTATGCCGCAGGTGTCACCGTCGTGCTCTGCGGCATCGCCGCCGTCACCGTCATGCTCCCGTCTCCCGCACCGGTGCCGGTGATTCCGGCGGGTGTGCGGTTCTGGGACCTGCCCACCGGTTCCCGCCTGGCCTATGTCAGCGAACCGGCCAGGGGTACGGCCGGACCGTACCCGGTGATCTTTCTGCACGGTGGCCCCGGCACACCGGGTGAGGGGGTGCCGGAGGGCGGGCGGGAACTGGCCGGTGAGGGGTTCGACGTCTATGCCTACGACCAACTCGGCGCTGGACGCTCCACGCGCCTCGACGATGTCAGCGGTTACACGGTGGCCAGGCATGTCGCCGATCTCGACGCCGTCCGCAGCGCGATCGGCGCCGAGCGGGTGATCCTGGTCGGCAGGTCCTGGGGCGGCACCCTGGCGGCCGCGTACATGGCCGCCCATCCCGACCGCGTCGCCAGGGCCGTGCTGACCTCGCCGGGAGCGATCTGGGAGCCTGCCTATCCCGACGGCGTGGGCTCGCCCTGGGGCAACGGGGACGGGCCCGACGGTTCGCTGCGCTTCCTCGTCCAGAACGTCCTGCTCGGGCTCAACCCGGCGGCCGCGCACAGCATGGTGCCCGACCGCGAGGCGGACGCCTACTTCCGCGAACTGCTCATCTCCGTCAAGGACGCCACCGGCTGCCCGGGGGCGGCGCCCGCGCCCACGCACACCAACCAGCCCGGCTTCTACGTCAACCAGGTCACCTCCGCAGACGCGGAGACCGTACCCGATCCCAGGCCCAAGCTGCGTCAGGTCCACGTGCCGACGCTGATCGTGCGCGGCCAGTGCGACTACCTCAAGTGGCAGGTCACCGACGAATATCGGCGCACTCTGCCGAACTCGACATTCCTCTACGTGCCCGGAGCAGGGCACTCCATCGCCAACGGCCGCCCTGACCTCTACCGTGAGCTCCTGACGGCCTTCCTCCTCGGGAGAAAGCTACCTACGCCCTAGCGCTTTGCGATCTTGGTGGTTGCGGTGGCGTGGACTTCTGATAACCGTCCCGAAGATGATGATCGGTGCCATCGAAGTACGCCGCATTCCGAAGGCCGGAGAACCACGCGAGGCATTCGAAGCCCAAGGAGACCTTCCTCAGGAAAGATCGATGGCGAGGCCGGAAGTGGCGATGCCGAGCTCGCCGTCGTATTCGGCCCCGGCGGCGGCTCGCGCGGCTGTGGCGTCCGTCCCCGGTTGCAGGTGAGTCAGCAGCAGGTTCCGGACGTCGGCCTCCTTGGCCTGCCGACCTGCCTGGCGGGCGCTCGACAGGTTGCGCCGCGAAACCTCGGGGACCCGGTCCGCATAGGTGGCCTCGGCCAGGAACAGGTCGGCGCCGCGCGCCAACTCCACCACTTCGGGGCTCGGGCCGGTGTCGCCGGTGTACGCGAGCACCCGCCCGCCCGCCGTCAGCCGTACGCCGGCATTGGGCACCGAGTGTGGCAGCAGACGGGTCCGCGCGTGGAACGGGCCGATGTCGATCCGGTCGCCGGGGGTGAACTCGCGCAGGACATGGGCGTCGGCCAGCATTTCCGGGCGGTCCAGCGCGAGCACCGCGTCCAGGGCGCCGGGCAGTGCGTACACCGGCAGGGGAGGCGGCGGATCGTCACGGAACGCGCGTGCCCGCAGCAGCGGGTTCAGGTCGGCGCAGTGATCGGGATGTCCGTGACTGACGAACACCGCGTCGACCTGATCGGCGGTGATCCGTTCCAGCAGCCGCGGCACCGTCGCGTACCCGGGGTCGACGAGCAGCCTGAACCCGTCGTGCTCCACGAGATAACCGCCGCAGGCCTGGCCCGCTCCCGGCCATGCGCCGCATCCGCCAAGGATCGTCAGCAGCATCCACGAACCCTAACCGCGTCGGCCGTGGCGCGTCCGTGGGAGTGCCGACGAGGAATTCCGGTCGCGTACGGCTCGGGCCGGCCGAAGTCGAGCAGGACGGAGACTTTCGGTCCCTCCCAGTGACTTGCAAGTGGGTTTGCAGAGGCCCTTGGTTTGATTCTGGAGCAGCACACAGCGATGGAAAGGGATTCGAATGAGGACTTTTGTCAGGCGTACGGTCGCCCTCGCCGCCACCACCACCGTGGCGCTGATGATCGTCGGTTTCGCGACCACGGGCGCCGCCCAGGCTAAGCCGCGCGAGCTCCCCTGGTACCCGTGCGTCATCGACGGCAAGCCGATGATGTGCTCCGACGGTCCTTTCTAGCACCCACCGGGACGGCCATCGAAGTGTAAGGGGGAGCGTCCGGCCATGTTCGGAAGCTGAAAAGGCGTCCCGGTCACCCCTGACGAAGCCCCGCTCCTCGCACCTCGGAGGAGACGGGGCTTCAGTGTGTGCCGCCGTTCGAAAGCCCGGGGAGGATCGGACGGACGGCGAAGTCGTCATTGTCTGCGGCGGGTGAGGTGCTTCCACCTCCCCGGCTGAGAGATGGTGCCGGGTTTTCGGGTTCGAGGGATGGCCGATGTCGGACACGCTTGGTTGCCGGTGAGTCACCAAGGGTATGTCGTGGCACGTTGCCAAACCCCCGCGAAAAGGCATTTCCTATGACCTTCTCCCGCACGACCATCAGCCGCGCCGCCTTACTTCTGACGGTTCTCGCCGCACCGTTCGTCATCCCGGCGACCGCGTACGCCGACAGCCACTACGTCTGCGCGGACGGCACCCGCTTCCAGCTCTCGGAGATGCTCGGCTACCACGTGCTGGCGAACCAGTGCACCGGCAGCGGAACCGAGAGCCCGGTCATGATCACCATCACCTCCGGCTACTACGCGGGCGAGCACTTCTGCCAGCAGCTCCTCGCCCACGGACCGGAGCTGGTCAGCGGCATGCAGTGCACCTGAGCCGGACAGCCTGCTGCTTCTACACCTCCACGATCAAGGTTTTGCGACGGCCGGTTGAATCCACCCTGGAACCCAGGTGCCGGCTCCCGGCCTCATCCGGGCGGCCTTGCTCGGGCATCGACCGGATGCCCTGGCAAGGGCCTCGCCGAGGGCCTGCGCGTCCGCACCGCGGTGGCTGTACCCCGTCCGTTCCGCGTTCGCCTTCGTCCAGCGGTCATGGCCGGGCTGATCCAGCTGATGGTGGACCACACAGGGTGCATGGTTGGCCAGATGCTCAACGCTCCATCTACCGTGCTGTGGGCGGGCGATCACTGCTACTCGGCGGCGGGCTGCTTGTCGAACGTACGGGCGAGCGCGACGATCCGCTCCAGCGCCGCCGCGTGCCGCACGAATGCCTCGCGGCCCTGAGGAGTGAGCTGCGCGTACGTACGCCGCGCCCGCTTGTCCTGGCTCTTGCGCACGATGACGTATCCGGCGTCGGCCAGCGCGGAGAGTTGCTTGGACAGGGCCGAGTCGCTGGTGCCGATCGCGTCCCGGAGGAAGCCGAAGTCCACCCAGTCGGCCGGCGCCAGCACCGCCACGATCGATAGCCTGGCCGGTACATGCAGGAACTCGTCGAACTGCGGATCCATCAGCTCCGCCTGCCGCCCTGCTGGACGAACGACCTCATGACCAAGCGATTGACGGGCGCGGTCGCGACATATGCGAGGGATGCCAGGATGGCGCCGAACATGGCCTGCGACATCAGACCATGCGCGGGCGCGTCAAGGAGCGCGAAAGCGAGGGTCCGCCCGACACCGAAGATCATGCAGATGCCGATCAGCACCGCGCCGTGGTACAGCACCTCCTGGATGATGGGTTGCCTCTGGACCGAGGCCCGATATTCGTAAACGATGCCCACCGCTACGTACAGGAAGAGTCCGAGTGCGCCGCCGATGAGCCGCCACGGCGTTTCCAGATCGATCGAGGCGAAGGTGACGAAGAGGCCGAGCGCGACGATGATCACGCGGGGCATCGCGAAGCTGCGGCGGACGATCTCGTTCTTGGTCGTTTCCTGGAGTCGGCGGATGTCCTCAAGTGAGGACTGAGCGTCGTGCGGGTTCAAGAAGGCCACCTTCGTGGTCGATATGACTGTTTTCCTGTGAGGAAAGTAGCAGCTGTTTTCCTCTAAGGAAAGTCGTCGTGGAGTCCTTCCCTCCGAGGCGCGCCGACCGCGGCATACGGCGGGGGGATCACGCAGAACCCGTCCGACGCAGGAGTGCGGTAGCGGCCCGAGCCTGAACCGGCGGGGGATGGCGCCGCATACGTGAGGGCGTCGAGCTGAGTCCACCGTCTCAAGGGCCATGATCTCGACCTGGGTGATCCGAAGAACCGGCGCCCACGGACCGGAACCGGTCAGCGGCATGCGATGCACCTGAGCCGGGCAACCTGCTGCCTTCCGATGGGCCGATGGGCCGGGTGCGTCAGTGCTCGGACTGCTCGGCCCCGGTGTGGTCGCTCATGACGGCGTCGACGGCCATGCGGAGCGTGTCGGTCTCGAATTCGAGTCGCGAGGCGGCGGCGGGAAGCGCGCGCTCGACGAGGAGGCCGTTGAGGACGGATGCCAGGAACCGTGCGCGTCGCTCGACGTCGTTCGCCGGGATCGCGCCTTCGTCGGCGAGGACGGTCAGCCAGCGCTCGATGCGGTGCAGGCCCAGTCGCTCCAGCGAACGGTATGTAGCGACCTGATCATCCGTCAGGTCGGGCGCGATGTACGTCTCGTGGACCGTGCGCCAATACTCGCGCGCCCGGTTTCCGGTACCGACCTGTGAAAGCAGTTGTCGCAGGCACTCGACGAGGCGCTCCGTCGGCGCTCGTTCGATGTCGAGGATGGGATCGTCGGGGATGTCGATGTCGTAGACGCCGGCGACGACGGTGTCGATGAGCTCCCGTTGCGTCGGGAAGAAGTGGCGAAGCGAACCCATGCTGACGCCTGCTCGGGCGGCGACTCCTCGGACGCTCAGCCGAGCGCCCGGGTCCTCTCCGAGCATGGTCGCCGCGGCGATCAGGATCCTGTCGCGGGTGTCCCGTTTCGGTGGACGGTCGGTCATCGTCGGAACCTCCTCACGCCCCATTTTTAGCACAGTGTGCTAGCTTCAATGAACTAGCACAGTGTACTAGTGATGGCGTGACCGAAGACAGGAGGTTCTCGGGTGGCGTTCGGAGGATGGAGCAACCGTCGCGCGGCACGGCGCGTGCGCCCTGGCAACGGCGTGCCGCTGCCACGTTTTCGCTGGTGGCAGCTGCTGAGCAGGTCGGTACGCACGCTGACGCTTCGCGCACCGGACGGCACCGTGTCCACCTACGCGGTCGACGTCCGTCAGCTGGGTGATCGCGACGACGGCGCGGTACGCGCGCGGCTCTATCGCGACGGCGCACTCGTTTCGCTCTCGACGACACCGGCCCGCTTCCCCGTGCCGGGCGGTCACATCGAGGTCGTCGTCGGCACCTACGGCTTACGACGCTGCCACTACGTGCGGGCCGACGGCACTGAGGCGCAGTTGACGCCCCATCCCGCTTCCGCCGAGGGGCGACGCGCTCACCTGCATCGGACGCACCCGGAGCTGAGCCGCCTCGTCGGCGTCGTCTCGACACTGCTCGTGCTCGTCGGGATCTGCGTGGCCGTGCCACAACTCGTCGAGACCATCTCGCACATTCCGCCCGTGGCGGATGCGCTCGGGACATTCGATCTCCCTGTGCACATCCCGGTCGAGGCGAACATCGCCGCCGGCGTCGCAGCGGTCGCGGGCAGCACCGAACGCGCACTGCGACTGCGTTCGAACTGGCTCGACTCTCTCGCGAGCTGACCATGAGGACCACGAGGAAGGACGCCATGACGAACACCACCGAGGGTTGGCTCCTTCGAGCCGACGAGCCCGAACGCCCGACTCGCGTGCCTGCCGGCGTCGAATACCACCGCATCTACGCGGGCGACAAGCGCCGGATCGCGCGCGGCATCCTCGCGATCGTACTGCTGTTCGCCGGGCTCATCGGCTTCGCGCAGCTGTTCCTGATCGGCGCCGCCGTCATCGACGCGCGACTCCTCGGCCGTACGGGCTTCACCCCGCTGCGACAAGCCGCCGGCGCGCTCTCGCTCGCCGTGCTCATCCCCTACAGCATGCTGCTGCAGCGCCTGCTCTACGGTGTGCCCGCAGGTTCGCTGCACTCCGTTTCGGGACGTTTCCGCTATGGCGTCCTCGGCCGCTCGCTGCTCGTCTTCGGGCCGCTGCTCCTCCTCGTCGTCTCCGTCGGGTTCTTTCTCGTGCCCGGCGAGGCGGTCCCCTGGACGGCCGCCGATCTCGTCGCGTTCATCGTCATCAGCACGCTGCTCAGCCCGCTGGCGGCGGCCGGTGAGGAGTACGGGCTGCGGGGCCTGATGTTCCGCGTCCTCGGCGGCTGGACCCGCGGCGCCCGCTCCGGGGCGATCCTCGGCATCGTCGTCACGACCGTGCTGTTCTCGCTCTTCCACGGCACGCTCGATCCCTACCTGCTCACCTCGTATCTCGTGCTGTTCTCGGCACTGGCGATCGTCACCTGGCGCACCGGCGGGCTTGAGGTCGCCGTCGTGCTGCACGCCGTCTACAACGCCACGGCGTTCGTCCTCGCCACGACACTCCATCTCGACCTCGGCGGAGCCCTCAGCAGTCGTGGCGAGACGGTCGGTTCGGTCGGGAACCTGGTGCCGAGCGCCGGGCTTGTCGTCATCACCGCGATCATCTGGTGGATGACCAGGAAGTCGGGTCCGGCACGCACGCCTTCAGCGTGACGTGAGGCGGCGCGAGCCTTTTTCCTGGGCCGTTCACCAGCACCTCATGAGTGCAAGCACGCGGGACGCGTTCGTGGACGGAGTGAAGGAGGGGTCGACTTCCGGCCGTCGTGGGGCAGCAGGTTCGTGACGCCCGTGGCCGCTCTCGGGTGTGTCGCGGGATGGTCCGGGAAGATCGTGGCGACTTCGTGGGTTGGGATCGAGCATGAAGATCGGCGAGGCGGCCAGGAGCAGCGGCGTCAGCGTCAGGTCGCTGCGGTTCTACGAGGACGAAGGTCTCATCGTTCCCGGCCGGTGCGGTAACGGATACCGCGATTATTGCGGCTCCACCATCGACCGAGTGATCGTCATTCGCTCACTGCTGGATTCGGGACTGTCCGTGCGACTGATCAGGGACGTGCTGCCCCACGTCACGGGCGAATCCATGGGCCGCGATCAACTGTGTGAAGAGTTCCTGGCCGAGGTCCGACGCTATCGCGATCGACTCAAGACCCGCGTTGCCGCGCTCACCACCCAACTGTCGGCGCTCGACGCGTTCCTGGACGAGAGTTCACACCGGCCGAAGCGAACGACTTGACCTTGACACCAGCGTGAGGCTTCTACGTTCCAGGGATGGACATCGAGAACGTGACATCCGCCGAAACGATGCGTGCCCTGGTGCAATACTCACGTAGCGGCCCGAAAGACCTGGCGCTGGTGGTCGACCATCCGCGTCCCATCGGTCCGGGTCCGGGTGACTACGTGATCCGGGTGGGTGCGGCGGGGATCAACTTCGCGGACGTGATGCAGACCCACGGGACTTACGGTGGCGGGCCGCATCCTCCCTATGTGGCCGGGTTCGAAGCAGCCGGTGAGATCGTCGCCGCCGGTGCTGAGATCGATGATCCGCTCCCGGCGGGCACCCATGTCATAGGAGTCGGCCCCGGTGCCTTCGCCGAGTACATGCTGATGCCGGCCAGGGGTGTCCTCCCGGTTCCTTCTGGGTGGAGCGACGCCGAAGCCTTGGGCATGGTGCTGAACTGGGCGACGGCCCTGGCGGCGCTGCGGCCACTGGGCGATCTCAAGGCCGGTGAGGTGGTGCTCGTTCATGCCGCCGCGGGAGGCGTGGGACAGGCCGCCGTCCGCCTCGCCCGTCACTACGGGGCCCAGGTCATCGCCACCGCGTCGCCGGCGAAACACGACGACGTCAGGGCGCTCGGAGCCGACGTGGTTCTGGATCCCTCGCGTGGCGATCTGGCCGAGGAGATCCTGCGCCGGACCGCCGGTGTCGATTTGGTGCTCGAATCGGTCGGCAAGACCACCTTCGAGGCCGGTTTGTCGGTGACCAAACCCTTCACCGGCCGGGTCGTCGTCTTCGGCGCCGCCTCCGGAGACGCCCGCCTGACGACCCATGACCTGGTCTTCACCCACCGGGTGCAGATCAAGGGACTCCACATCGGCGCGCTGGCAGAGGCGGCGCCCTCCATCTACCGGGAGGTGCTCGACGAGATCGAGCGGTTGATCGCGCAGGGCGTCTACCTGCCCGGCACCCCTCAGGTGCATTCCCTCGACGAGGGCCCGATGGTCCTGCAAGACCTCGGGGCAGGTCTGACCCGCGGCAAGCACACCCTTGACCCGAGACGCTAGAGGAGCGCAAGGCGGCTCACCGCAACGCTCATCCGCCCCCGGAGGGTCGGCGGCGTCTCGTCGAACGCCGCCGAACACGTCCGATCGCGCATGTCACCACCGAGTCGGGCGTCTCGCGCGTGGGAACGCTCATTCCACCCACTCGTAGCCCGAGTAGAGGGTGCCGCCGAACCAGAGGAAGCGGCCGGCGCTGTCGACGTAGCGGTAGCTCTGCGCTTCGGCCTTCGTCCGGTGCCAGCCGGGACCGCAGGGGGTGTAGGGCATGTAAATGGAGGGTCCGGTGAGGCCGAACTCGTTTCTGCCCGTCGTACCCTCCACCAGGTTCGAGGTCGCGCACACCTCCCACGCGCCGCGGGACTCGTTCCATTTCTGCACCTCAAGTCGCACCCTGGCCCGCGCGCCATGCACGGTGGTGCAGTCTCCCGCGAGCGCGTAGGCGCTCGCCCACGCCTGGTTGCTCGAAAACGTGCCGGGGATGCGGTGGTCGATGCCCGCGGTGGCCTTGACACAGAAGGAGGCTCCCCGCTCCACCGTGACCTGGTGCTGTTGGGTGTACGCCTGCGCCGGCTGTGGCACCGCCACGGTCAGCAGCAGTGCGGAGGTTACGGACAGTGGGCCAAGAAGCAGGGCGCTCCGTCTCGGCATGGCGTCTCCCGTGGGTCGTCCGGTCGGTGGGCACGGATCCGGTACGGCGTCGTCGGCGTGGTGCGACGTGGCCGCGGAGGAGCGCCGGTGAGGAAGAGTTGTGGTGCTTCCGGGGAGGCGACTCCACGGCTGGATCCGTGGTGGTCCTCGGCCCCGAGACACCCGTCCCGGGCCTGCTGCCGGCTTCCAGACTGCGGTGTGGCCCGTCGGTCGAGGGACCCCGCAAATGTGTGCTGAACGACTTGTGAAAACCCCCATTTGAGGGCTTGCGTGACGACATGTGGTCGTTCATTGTCAAGAAATGGAGTCAGCCCTGCGTCGTGCGCCGGCCCGGCACACGTTCGAGCGGATTCTGCGGCTGACGCGGACGGGCATCGCCGACGGCGAGTTCCTGGGTGACCTCTCGCGCCTGCTGCGCGAGGTCGTTCCTTTCGACGCCTCGTTCTGGACGGGGGCCGATCCGGTGACGATGCTCGCCACCTCGCCCTCGCGACTGGAGAACCTGGGGTCCGGTGAATACTGCGACCTCTACTGGGAGAACGAGTTCTTCGTCGAGGACGTCAACCACTTTCACACGCTGGCCGGTCTGCCGACGCCGGCCGCGTCCCTGTGTCGCGTCACGGGCGGGCGTCCGGCGCGGAGCTCCCGCTACCGCACCGTGAACATCGTGCAGGGGCTCGGCGACGAGCTGCGATGCGTGTTCCGGGCCGGAGGCGATGTCTGGGGCTACATGTGCCTGTGGCGAGCCGCCGACGCGCGGCCGTTCGACCTCGGGGAGGAGCATCTGGTCGCGAGCCTCTCCGCTCCGATCGGCGAGGCCTTCCGGCGCTCGGCGCTGTCGCGGCCGAACCCGGTGATCGGTGTGCCCCACGGCCCCGGGCTGCTCATGTTCGACCGGACCGGGGCCCTCGAATCGCTCAACGAGCCCGCGGAGGCATGGCTGCAGCGGTTGCCGTTCACCCGGTTGAGCCATGACGACCCCGGCGCCACCCCCATACCCGCCGAGCTGCGCGCGGTGGTGAACAAGGCCCGCGCCATCGCCGCCGGGCGCGACACGGGCGCCGCTCGGGCCCGGCTACAGGTGGGTGGGCGGTGGGTGGTGATCCACGGTTTCGTGTTGCGGGAGGCCGGCAGCGAGGGTGGCCGGACGGCTCTGGTGATCGAGTCGGCCAACGCCGCCGAGATGGCGCCCCTGATCGTGAGGGCCTACCAGCTGGGGCGACGGGAACAGCAGGTCATCCACCTGATCGCCGCGGGCCTGACCACTTCGGAGATCGCGGTGAGGCTCTGTCTGTCCACCCATACCGTGCGCGGCTACCTCAAGCGGATATTCGAGAAGGTCGAGGTGTCGACCCGCGGTGAACTCACCGCGAAGATCTTCGCCGACCACTACAAGGAGACGATGCACCCGGACTTCGCCCTCGACCTGTGAGGCGTCCGTCGCGGCAGGGAAAGCCGAGCGGGCCTTCAGGGGGCAGGCGTGTCCGGCCGCGTCCGGTCCGTGTCCGTCGCGGGAGACGGCGGCAGCCGGTCGGTCAGAAGACTCTGGAAGTGCGGGCACGTCATGAGGTCGTCGTGCGGGCATTCCAGGCCGCCCTCCAGCATGTCGAGCGCGACCTGTGCTCGGGCGATCCGGGTCAGCAACCTCTCGCGGTGGTGGGCCATCACCTCGTGGCGAGCCGGTGCGGACCGGGCGGTCAGCATGGTCCGGATGTCCGCGAGTCCGAAGCCCGCCTCCTTCGAGATCAGGATCGCCGCCACCCGGTGCAGGTCCGCGTCGGTGTAGCGGCGGCGGTCGCCCGCGCGGGCCGGTGTCATCAGCCCTTCCGCCTCCCAGTGGCGCAGCACGTGTGCCGGTAACCCGAACTGAGCCGCCACCTCGCCAATTGACTTCATGTCGACATTAAGTCGCACAATGACGCCCATGTCCACGTTACTTAGTGTTCTTGACGCCTATGACGACCTACCTCAGGCCCGCCACCTGCGGGAACGCACGTACCAGGCGCTGGGCGACACCGTCGTCGACGTCGGCTGCGGGAGCGGGCGCGCCGTCGGCGAGCTGGCCGCCCGTGGGGTGAGGGCGATCGGCGTCGACCTGGATCCCGCCATGATCAAGATAGCCGCCGAGCGCCGGCCCGCGGGCGAGTTTCGTCTCGCCGACGCCACCGCCCTGCCTCTGGACGACGGCTCGGTCACCGGCTACCGCGCCGACAAGGTCCTGCACACCCTCGCCGAGCCCGAGCGGGCCGTCGCCGAGGCCCGCAGGGTCCTGGCGAGGAACGGCCGCGCGGTGCTCGTCGGCCAGGACTGGGACACCCTCGTGATCGACTCCGACGATCCCGACCTCATCCGCACGCTCGTGCACGCTCGCGCGGACGTCGTGCCGAGCCCTCGGGTCGCCCGCCGACACAGGAACCTCCTGCTGGAGAACGGGTTCGTCGACGTCACCGTCGAGGTCCACACGATCGTGTGGACGGGCACCGAGGGCCTGCCGGTGCTCGCAACCCTGGGCGAAGGCGCCTGGCTCGACGACCAGGCCGCGCGGGCACGCGACGACCGGCTGTTCGTCGCCATCCCGTTCTTCCTCGCCTCCGGGACCCGCGCCGACTGAGCACGCGGTCGCCGGACGGGGAAACCGCCCTCCTCGCCGGTGGCCGCCGAGCCGGAACGTACGAAAATGACAGGGGGCCGTCGTAGGCTGATCCTCGCCCATGACGGAGGGAGCCCGAGGTGGCCGAGACGACGGTGGCCGACGTGATGGCCGAGCTGGCCGAGCTTGAGGACCCGAGGATGCGCGAGGTGAACGAGAGACACGGTGACGATCACGGTGTGAACCTCGGCAGGCTGCGCGCGATCGCGAAGCGGCTGAAGACGCAGCAGGAGCTCGCGGTCCGGCTCTGGGAGACCGATGACACCGCGGCGAGACTGCTCGCGCTCCTGATCTGCCGCCCGAAGGCGTTCGGACGTGACGAGCTGGACGCGATGGTGCGCGAGGCACGCGCACCGAAGGTGCACGACTGGCTCGTGAACTACGTGGTGAAGAAGAGCCCGCACTCCGAAGAGCTGCGGCTCGCCTGGCTGGCCGATCCGGATCCGGTGGTCGCGAGTGCGGGGTGGGCGCTCACCGTCGAGCGCGTGGCGAAGAAGCCCGAGGTCCTCGACCTCGTAGGACTGCTCGACGTCATCGAGGCGGAGATGAAAGGCGCCCCTGATCGCCTGCAGTGGGCGATGAACCACTGCCTGGCCCAGATCGGGATCGAGCACGCCGAGCACCGCGCCCGCGCGATCGACATCGGTGAGCGCCTGGAGGTGCTCAAGGACTATCCGACCTCCCCGGGCTGCACGTCTCCGTTCGCGCCCGTCTGGATCACCGAGATGGTGCACCGGCAGGCACGTTGAGGCGGTGACCCGTCCGGCGAGCCACTTCCGCCCCCCGATCTCGTGATACGGAGGGCTCTCGGTCAAGGACTTTTCCGTCCGTGCCGTCGGCAGCGGAGAGGCGGAATGGGATCAGCGATGGAGCCGGTCAACGTGTAGGTGGGTTGACGGCGTCTTCGGAGCCCACCGGTCCGGCGTCGTCGGTGGTGGCATGAACCTGCACGAGCCTCTCGACCCCGCGTAGGAAGGTCTCGCAGACCAGCGCCGGGTCGAACAGGCAGCCGGCGGCCATGGCACCGTCGCGCATCATCACGAAGTGGCGGGCGGCGGGGTCGGCGTCTGTCTCCCGGACCTTGGCCAGCAGTTCCGTGACGGTTTCCAGGAACCATTGGCGGTGGGCGAGCACGGCCTTGTGCACCGGGGACTCGGGGTCGGGATACTCGGCGGCGGCGTTGAGGAAGGCGCATCCCCGGAAGCCGGGAGACCGGATGCCCCGGGCGATCGATTCGCCGAGGGCTTGGACGGTGCCGGCGGCAGGGAGCCCGGCGGCGAGGGCCTCGTCCGCCTGGCTTCGCATGGCCCGGTCGACCACGTTCAGGTAGGAGAGGACAAGGTCTTCCTTGCCGGGGAAGTGCCGGTAGAGGGTGGCCCGCGTCACCTGTGCCTCCGCGACGATGCGATCGATGCCGACGGAGTGGATGCCCTCCGCGTAGAAGAGCCGGGTGGCCGTGTCGAGCAGCCGGGATCGTGCTTCGGACGGCCGGCCTTCGGATTGGCTGCGCATGCCGCCATCTTAGTAGGTAGAACGTTCGGTCTTGACAGTTCATGACACAGGGGGCCATGCTCAGTGAAGGTAGAACGTTCTGTCTTGTTGAGGATCGTTCCTCGGGTCCCACGCCGGCTCGGTCGCCAACCTGATCGAGAAGATCGGCCACGGGACGCGCCGAACCGCTCTCCTCGTCATCCGTCCCCCGAAAGGATCATCGTGAGCACGATCGCTGCTTCGCCCGCCATCTCAGGGACCGCGTCCGCACTGCGGCGGCTGTACTTCGTCCGGTTCGTGTTCGCCATCGCCTGGGCCCTCGCGATGTTCACCACCGCCTCGGCACTGGGCCCGGTCGCGGTCACCCTGCTCGTGCTCTACCCGCTGTTCGACGTGGCCGCCGCCGTCGTCGACGCCCGCGCGACGCGCACCACCGGATCACCCGCCCTGCCGTACGTGAACATCGCGGTCAGCCTGATCACCGCCATCGGCGTGGCCGTCGCCTGCGCGTCCGGTATCCCGGCGGTGCTGCGCGTGTGGGGAGCCTGGGCGGTCGTGGCCGGGCTGGTCCAGCTGATCGTGGGTGTCACCCGCCGTGGGATGGGCGGCCAGTGGCCGATGATCATCAGTGGCGGTATCTCCGTGCTCGCCGGCGCGTCGTTCATCCTCGGCGCCTCCGCGGACAACCCGACGCTGACCAACGCGGCCGGCTACGCCATCCCCGGCGGCATCTTCTTCCTCATCTCGGCCTTCCGTCTCGGTCGCGCCGCGAAGGGAGACTGACACGGACGGCAACATCTGCGACGTCGTCCTCGGGGCCGGCCCGGCGGGGGAGAACGTCGCCGACCGGGTGGTGCGGGACGGGCTGAGCGTCACCCCGCTCAACCCTGCGCGCGGGGTGCGTTCGTCCCCCGTGAGAGCTACCCGCGAGTGTCCACCGCGCGGTGACGATTCCAGGGCGCCGAATCCATAGCGTTCTCCACGTGACCGCGGCGCTCCGGCCGCGGTGTCTCGTGAGGGAGTCGTCATGCGCCTGTTGAAGCAGCTTCTGGTCGTCGCGGCGGTCGCCTTCGTCGGCAGCGCGGCCGTGGAAGCGGTGCGGGGGAACGCGTTTCTCACCCTGGTTCTCGGGGTCGCGACAGCCGTTCTCGCGGTCGTCGCGTACGCCTGGGTGGTGCGCTGGTCCGAGCGCAGGGTACCGGTCGAGGTGGCTCGGGCAGGCGCCGCCACCGCTGTCGGCCGGGGGGTGCTGATCGGTGTCGGGATGTTCGCGGCGGTCATCGCGAACATCGCCCTGCTGGGCGGCTACCGAATCGACGGTGCGGGCTCGGTGACGGGCGCGGTCGCGCTGTTCGGCTTCATGGCGGCCGCCGCCGTGACGGAGGAGCTGATCTTTCGTGGCATCCTGTTCCGGATCATCGAGGAACGCGCAGGCACGTGGATCGCGCTGGCACTGACCAGCGTGCTGTTCGGCCTGGTGCACCTGTTCAACGAGCACGCCGGCCTGTGGGGCGCGATCGCCATCGCGGTCGAGGCCGGGGGCATGCTCGCCGCCGCCTACGTCGCCACCCGCACCCTGTGGGTGCCGATCGGCCTGCACTTCGGCTGGAATTTCGCGGCGGCCGGCATCTTCGGCACCGAGGTCTCGGGCAACGGCGCGTCGCAAGGTCTGCTGAACGGTGTGACGTCGGGCCCGGCCCTGCTCACCGGCGGTGAGTTCGGGCCGGAGGCGAGCCCGTACGCGGTCCTGTTCGGGGTGCTGCTGACGATCGCCTTCATGTGGCTGGCCCGTCGGCGCGGCAACCTGTTCCCACGCCGGCGCGGTGCGCGGTCCGGCGAGACCGCTACGCTCCCCCAGTGATCGATCTGTGGCGGTTCCCGGATCTGTGGCGGCGGCTCGACGTCACGGTCCGGGACCTTCCGTTCGCGCTGTCGCTGATCGTCGCGTCACTCCTGCCGGCGCTTCACGACAACGGGACGCAACTCGGCGACCTGCCGGGCCGCCCCTTCGACACGGCGGCCGTCGCGGTGATCGCCCTGGAGTGCCTCCCGCTCGCCGTACGCCGACGGTGGCCGGCCGTCTGTCTCGTCCTGGTGTCGCTCGGCTTCGCCCTCGACCAGCTCCGCGCGTACCACCTGGTGGCGGGCGTCGCCCTGCCCGTCGCACTCGTGAGCGCGGGCGCCTATCTGGAACGTCACCGGCGTGTCACCGCGATCCTGCTCTCCGCGGCGTACCTGTCACTCGCGCTCGCGCTCGACCGGCTCGGCTCGACCGAGGGGCCGGAGGGGTACGTGACGTTCTACCTGGCGCTGGTCCTCGCGTGGGGCATCGGGGCCTGGCTGCGCTCCGCCTGGGCCGCCGAGGCCGAACGCCGCCGCCACGTCGCCGAGACCACCCGCATGGCCGAACGCACCCGCATCGCCCGCGAACTCCACGACGTCGTCACCCACCACGTGACGGCGATGGTCGTGCAGGCCGAGGCGGCACGCTACCTGACCGCCGCCCCCGATCGCCTTGACGCGACCCTGAGCGCCGTCACCGACACCGGCCGGCGGGCCATCGCCGATCTGCGGCACCTGCTCGATCTGCTCAACCCCGACCACGATGAGGCCGTCAGGCGGATACCGTCCATCGGCGAGCTTCACACGCTGGTGGAGCAGACGCGCCTGGCCGGGCAGCCGGTGGAGTTCACCGAGGAGGGCAGACCGGCGCGATCCGCCGGCAGCGCCGAGTTCGTCGCCTACAGGGTCGTGCAGGAGTCCCTGACGAACGCCCTCAAATACGCCCACGGCAGCCGCACCGTGGTCCATGTGCGCTTCGGCGAGAAGGAGATCACCGTGCAGGTCGGCACCGACGGATCCGGTTCGCGGAACGGCTCGCCCGGCGGGAGCGGGCGGGGCCTCGCCGGGCTCCACGAGCGGGTCGACGCCCTGGGCGGCGAGTTCGGCGCCGAACGGCGGGCGGACGGCGGTTTCGTCGTGCGGGCACGCATCCCGGTGGGGAGCCCGTCGTGAACGCGCCGATTCGGGTCCTGGTCTGCGATGACCAGGCGCTGATCCGCACCGGGTTCGCGACGATCCTCGACGCGCAGGCCGACCTTGAGGTGGTGGGCGAGTGCGGGGACGGTCGCGCCGCGGTCGACCTCGCCCGCCGGCTGAACCCGGACGTCGTGGTGATGGACGTCCGCATGCCGGTGCTCGACGGCATCGAGGCGACCCGCCTGCTGGCCGGTGCCGGAGTGGCGCACCCCGTCAAGGTCCTCGTGGTGACGACGTTCAACCTGGACGAGTACGTGTACGAGGCACTGCGCGCGGGGGCGAGCGGGTTCCTGCTCAAGGACGCCCCACCGGCGCAGTTGCTGCACGGCATCCGTACCGTCGCGGCGGGTGCCGCGCTGCTGGCACCCGAGGTGACGCGACAGCTCGTCGGCAGGTACGCGGCGCGGATTCGTCCCGCGGAAGGCGCGCAGGGCGAGACCGCGCTGACCCCGCGCGAGCTGGAGGTACTGCGCCACATCGCCGAGGGCCTGTCCAACAGCGAGATCGCCGCGACGTTGGTGATCAGCCAGGAGACCGTGAAGACCTACGTGTCGCGCATCCTCACCAAACTCGACCTGCGTGACCGCGTGCAGGCGGTGGTCTACGCCTACCGCACGGGTTTGGTGACCTGAGACGCGGTGAATGGCCGTACCTGGGGAGACCGCTCGTTGCCCGGGTATGCCGTGGTGAGCCGGCCATACCGCTGGGTGACGCCCCGAGGCGCGGGGAGCGAGCGCCTCGCTCCCCGCGCCGTCAAACTGAACTCAGCCGGTGACAGCTCCGGAGATGGTGCCGATCGCCGGGCCGGACGGATCCACGAAGATCGTGTAAGTACCCGCCGTCGGTAGGGCGAGACTTGGGAAACTGACACTGGCAGAGGAGGTGGACTTGCTGGTCAGCGTAGTGCCGTCGGGTTTGCGGACGATGAAGGACGTGCTCCCGTAGGCGTTTCCCGTCAACGTGACCGTGACGGTTTGGCCTGCCGTGCCGGAGAACGTGAAGCTCGCGTTCTGGCCCGGGCTCGTGATGGTGACGGGGCGGCTGCCACCGTTGACCGTCAGGGCGGTGGTGACATCCGCCGGGACCTCGGTGAGCGTCGCCGTCAGCGCGCCGACGGCGGCTGCCTGCCCGTCCAGGAGGATCGTGTACGTGCCGTCCACGGGAAGAACCGTGGTGTCCCACTGGCAGGACGTCCCGCAGAACTGATCACTCTTCAGTATCGAACCATCGGGCTTTTTGAGTGAGACTTTGGCGTCGTAGAGGTCGCCGAAGGTTCCGCCGGTGAAACGCAGGTACACCTTCTTGTTCGCGGTGCCCGTGAATTTCCACATACCGTCCTGGCCGGGTGAGGCGATGGTGATGGTGGAAGGGGAGCCTCCAATGGTGATGTTGTTGGTGATGTATCCGGTGTCGATTGTTGCGGTGAGTTTTCCGGTGTAGGCGCTTTCGGGGACGAGGGCGACGGTGTAGGTGCCGTCGGTGGGGAGGGTGGCGGGGGTTAGTGAGCAGGAGGTGCCGCAGAAGGTGGGGTTGATGAGTGTTGTTCCGTCGGGTTTTTTGACGGAGACTTTGGCGTTGTAGAGGCTGCCGAAGGTGCCGTTGGTGAATCCGAAGGAGACGTGTTGGCCTTGGGTGCCGGTGAATTTCCAGGCGCCGTTTTGGCCGGGTGAGTTGAGGGTGATGGTGGTGGCGGGGTCTCCGACGGTGATGTTGTTGGTGATGTATCCGGTGTCGATTGTTGCGGTGAGTTTTCCGGTGTAGGCGCTTTCGGGGACGAGGGCGACGGTGTAGGTGCCGTCGGTGGGGAGGGTGGCGGGGGTTAGTGAGCAGGAGGTGCCGCAGAAGGTGGGGTTGATGAGTGTTGTTCCGTCGGGTTTTTTGACGGAGACTTTGGCGTTGTAGAGGCTGCCGAAGGTGCCGTTGGTGAATCCGAAGGAGACGTGTTGGCCTTGGGTGCCGGTGAATTTCCAGGCGCCGTTCTGGCCGGGCGAGTTGAGGGTGATCGTGGACTCCGGACCGCCCACCGTCACGTTCTTCGTCACGTCGCCGACATCCAGTTTCGCCGACAGGGAGCCGACCTTGCTCCCCTCCGGATTCAGCACGATCGTGTAGGTGCCGTCAACCGGAAGGCTCGCCGGAGCCAGCGAACACGAGGTGCCGCAGTACGCCGTGTTGACGAGTGTCGCCCCGTCGGGCTTCATGACCGAGACTCTGGCGTCGTACAGGCTGCCGAACGTGCCGCTGGTGAATCCGAACGAGACGCTCTGACCGGCGAGACCCGCGAAGGTCCACACTCCGTTCTGGCCCGGAACCGTTATCGCCAGCGGGACGGCGGGGCCGCCGACCGTCACTGTGGCGGAGGCGTCGGAGGGAATCTCCAGGACGCCTGCCGACAGTGAGCCGGTCAGGCCACCGGCAGGGTCGAAGACGATCGTGTACGTACCGCTGGCCGGGAGTTCCGTCACGTCGATGAAGCAGGAATCGTCGCAGTAGGTCGAATTGACGAGGTTCTTCCCGTCCGGTTTCCTGACCGAGACCTGGGCTTCGAGGATGCCGTCGAGGGTGCCTGCCGTGAACTTGAAAGACATGCGCTGTCCGGCGGTTCCGGCGAAGGTCCAGTTGCCGTTCTGCCCGGCGTCGACGGTGGTGAGCGGAACCGCGGTGCCGTTGGTCGGCACTTGCAGCGACACGTCGGCCGCAACCGTGGTGATCTTCGCGGTGAGCTTTCCGACGTAGGACCCGGTGGGGTTCAGGGCGACCGTGTACGTCCCGCTCACCGGCAGGGTGATCGTGTCGATGAAGCACTCGGCACCGCAGAACATCGAGCTCTTCAGCGTGGATCCGTCCGGCTTCTTGAGAGTGGCGTCCGCGTTGAGGCTGCCGAAGGTTCCGTCGGTGAAGGAGAGGAAGATACGCTGTCCGGCCGTTCCGGTGAAGGTCCAGGCGCCGTTCTGTCCTGGTGCCGTCAGGTTGAGGTCGACCGTCGCGCCTCCGATGGTGATCGGAACGGACAGGTCGACCGGGATGGTGGTGACGCTCACGGCGTAGGTGCCGCTCTCCTCACCCTGTGCCTGGATGTTCAACCGGTAGGTGCCGGCCGGCAGGTTGCGGACCTCCTTGTCGGAACAGTAGCCGTACGTGACCGCTGTGCCGCTCTGGTCGAGCAGTGTCCATTTGAAATCGCGGCATTCCCTGACGTCGACATAGATCGCGCCGGGTTGGTCGAGGGTGAACCGGTACTGATCCGCCGACACGACCGTCTCCAGGTTGCCCGCACCCGCTGCGGGCACACCGTTGGAGACGGAGAACGGCACGGAGGTCTGGAACTCCTGAGGGGGCACCACCGGCATGGTCAACCGTACGTTGTCGATGCCGAACCCCTGGTTCGAGAGCCCCGCGACGCCGGTGGCGTCGACGGTGAACTCGGCCTGGCTCTCCTTGTGGTCGAAGGGGACGTTCAGCCGGTACTTGGCGAAGGGCAGGCCGCCGGCGAGTGTTCCGGTGGCCGTCGGAGTGAGCTGACTGGGAGTGAACGTGACCGGATTTTTCCGGTCTGTTCTGACGGTCACCGTCTCGATGTCGCTGTCGGAAGCCCAGTCACCGATGGTGAGAAGGTCGAGTTCCAGGGTTCCGTTGATATGTGAGGGAAGCTGCTGGACGTAGAAACGGTAGGACTCCGTGCCGCCGAACGGGCCGGCGAAGACGCTTGTCGCCGGGTCCTGCGACACCCTGGCCGGCTGGAGGTTCTTGGCCATGGTGCCCGACTGGAAGTCGACGGACAGGCCACCCTGGGCGTCGAGGGTCGCGGTGAGCGGGTCAACGACGGTGGTCACCTGTTCGGCGGCCATGTCGGCGAAGCTGGCGTCCGAGGTCAGCGCGATGTCGAGGACGCAGGCGTCGAACACCGGACCGGGAGGAACGTCCTTCCCCTGGCAGTAGGCGCTCGCCGCGGAGATCTGTTCCGGTGTCAGATCATGGATGGTGACGATCTCGGAGGGGAAGGTCAGGTCGGTGTAGGTCGCGGTGCTCTTTCCCTGCGCGTAGGTGAACAGCGACTCCTCGTTGGTGATCCGCCAGGAGTCGGCGTACTGACCGTGGATGACCGTCGCGGAGGCGTTCGCCGGTAGCTGGGTGCCGTCGCGGAGTTTCAGGTCGTTTTTGGGGTCGCCGTCGGCGTTGCCCAGCAGTCCGACGAGGTCGCTGGGAGGCTCGTGTCCGAAGGCCAGCCCGGCGTGACAGCAACTGCCGTCCCACTGGAACACGCCCCCGTCCATACCGCCCCAGAAGACCATGTAGCTGTTCCCGTCGCGCAGGACGCCCGTGGTCTCGCCGAACTGCACCGCGTGGCCGTTCGCGAGTGTGCGCGGCTCGCCGTCGATGACAAGGTTGTCGCCGATCTCGACGACGTGGTCGTCGACCGCCACGGCCACCCGGTCGATGACCGACACGTTGTCGCGCCGCTCGGTGAACCGGGCGTGGATCCTGAGATCGTGGCTGTCGGACTCGGCCAGGACGAACTCACCGACGGACTGCATGTCGTACGCCAGCCGGTCCATGGTGATCAGGTGCGGCTCACCCCAGACCTTGGAGAACCTCAGGCCGCGAAGCCACTCCATGAAGTCGGTGTAGGTCTCCCATATCGTGTGCGCCTGGAGAATGGCCAGTGCGAACGCGGCCTGGGTGACGATGGTGATGACGCTGACGTCGTTGTCGGGCAGCGGGATCGGGTTCGGGACGGGCACCGGCCAGGGCTGCGGGACCGGGACGGGAAGCGGGTCGGGAACCGGGATGGGGAGAGGGTCGGGCAGGGGGTCGACCGGCTCGCCGGGCACCCTCTTCTTGCAGTTCTTCACCTCTTTCGCCAGCGTGATGAGCAGGAGGCCATCGCGTGGGGAGGTGACCGTGTACGCCTGGATCCGGTAGCCGTACTCGGTCCGGCTACATCCGAAGTTCACCCAGAACTGGTCGACGTAGTCGCGGAGGACGTTGCCGAGGCCGACGTTGGTCATGCCGCGGCTGGTCATCTCCCTGATCTGCTTCTTGACCTGGGTGTTCCAGTCGTTGGGCTTGTAGTTGGTCGCGACCTTCGCCTCGATGACCTGGACGAAAGGCTGCTGCTGGGGGGTGAGGGTGTGCTTGTAGTAGATGATGTCCGGCCTGGACTGCCCGAACGTCGTCTCCCACTGAAGGTCGGGGTGGATCCCCTCCCCCGAACCACCGGTGATCTTGGTGTTGAGGTAGGAGATGGCTCGCGCCTGACCGATGTACTCGATACCGGAATTCGTTTCCGGGCCGTTCTGGCCGCACTGGTTCTTCGAGTACATCTCCACCGGGCCGTTGAGTCTGCCGAGTAGACAGCCCGGACCCTTTGAAATTCGGGCCCTGGTGTTCGCGACCACTCCGTTCACGCAGCGTCTTTCACCCTGGGTATTCGGTACACTCCAATTCGTGTCGTTCGTGCACGCCGCCCCCGCGGCGTTTGCGGACTGTGCTTCCTTGAAAGGTCCCACGGGCACGAGCAGCCCGGCGACCAGCGATAACGCAACGACAATGACTTGTAAACCCTTGTGTCGCATGAGCTCCCCGTATGCGAGATGTGCGCAAGATGATCAGGCGCGATGCGATGTTAAGCTAAAAATGTCGTAAAAAAATAAGAAGTGTGATCCATGTCACATGGAATGCATTTCAAATTGGCGCACGAAGTTTGCGTGCGAAGAGTTTTCTGGTCACAGCGGAGAGTGATTTGGCGCGTTATCCTGCGGAATTCGCTCTCGATTCGCTGCCCGAGCGGCTTGTTCGCAGGGCGGCACTGCTCATCGAGACGGAGGGCGACCGGTCCGTAGTGCTCGACGCGGACCGGAACGAGTTCGCCCGCCTGCCGGAGTCGGCGGACGGAACGGTCGTCGGTTCCCTGTCGCACGACGGCACTCATCTGATACTGGTGGCGCGCTCCGGCAGCGGCGTGGGGGTGCGGGCTCTCGGCGGCGGCGAACCGCGATGGTTCGACGGCCCCGATCCCGAGTACGAGCACGACCGGCATGCGACGTCATCACCCGACGGCACGACCATCGCGGTTCTCAGCGGCGACGACGGAGACGAGCCGGGCACAGCGGTGGTGAGCCTGCTCGACCCCGCCTCCGGAGCGCGCCGCCGCCTCTGGTCGGCGGTCGGGGCGGCGAGTTGGGAGTGCGGGCTGTGCTGGTCACCGGACGGGCGGCTGCTCGCCGTGACCTACATGATCTGGGACGACGAACGCGACGACGACGCACTGTCGACCGTGGTCCTCGACCCCGCCACCGGACAGGTCCTGGCGTCCTACCCGATCGCCACGATCGCCGCAGCCACCTACGCCACCTGGGCGAATGACCACGAACTCCTTTACCGGCACGAATACGACGACGTGAACCGCCGTTTCGTGGCGGACCCGCGCACCGGGACGGTGTGGACCACGCCTGAGCTCACCGGCAGGCTCTGGGGGGTCGTCGGCGGACGTCATCTTCATGAGGTCGCCGCCTACGAGGAGCCGACCGCGTCACACAGCGCGTTCTACACCACGAACCTCGACGGGACGGCCCGGCGTTCGTTTTTCGGTTACCACCCCAAGACGAACGTCGGCCGGGTTCACCTCGCTCCCGGGGCGTTTCCCGACCTCGCGACCCGCTGAATTCGGCCGGTGTCAAAATGGGGCCGCTCGATGGGAAGGTGTGGGGTGGTCTGAACGAGGGATGCGCTCAGCGGCCTTCGCGGGCGAACCAGTCGACGGTCCTGCGCAGCCCCTCCTCCAGGCCGACGGCGGGGCGCCAGCCGAGGATCTCGGCGGCGAGGGCCGGGTCGGCGATCCTGGCGCTGTCCAGCGCCCTGTCGGCGAGCACGCCGTAGCGGGGCCGGGTCCGGCCGCCGACGATCTCGGAGAGGAGTTCCACGGTGTCGCGGATGGAGGTGCCCGTCCCGGTGCCGATGTCGAAGGCGCGGCCCGCCGCCTCCGGGGTCTCGCCCGCGGCGAGGAAGGCGTCGACCACGTCGTCGACGTACACCCAGTCGAGGTGGCGCGTCCCGCTGCCGAGCTCGGGCTCTCGCCCGCGCAGCAGCGCGAGTGCCACGTAGGGGACCAGCTTGTGGGTGTCCTGGCGGCCGGGGCCGTAGACCATGCCGATCCGCAGGTTGCTGACCTGGACGCCCCACAGGTGGTGGAACATCCGCGCGTAGCCGTCGGCGGCCCACTTGGACACCGCGTACGGCGAGGACGGTGCCTTGTCGCCCTCCTCCGGCCGGAGCTCCTCCAGCGAGCCCGCGAGCACCACCCTGGTCTCGGGGACGGCGGCGACCGCCGTCAGCAGGTTGACCACGCCGGTGAGGTTGCTGTGCAGCATCGGCAGCACGAGCTTCGGATCCCTCGCCCCGGCGACCTCGCTGGCGAGGTGGAACACGACGGCGGGGCGGGTCGATTCGACGAGCCACTCGACCTCGCCCGCGTCGGCGACGTCCGCGACGTGCCACGTCTCGCCGTACGCGCTCTCCCGCAGGCGGCGGCCGACCGCGTGCACCCGCGCGCCGAGCGCGCACAGGCGTCGCACCAGATGTGCCCCGATGAAGCCGGCGGCACCCGTCACCAGTACGGGCCTCGCCCGCCAGTATTCTTCCGCCACCGGGCCATCCATGCGTTTTTCTCCTGTTTTAGGGGGATTTGCCGCAGGTAAGCGGTAAGGCCCGCTCCGAAGAGCGGGCCTTACCGGGTGATGCCGTGTGTTCGTTTCGGATCAGCTGATGCGCCAGGTGTCCCCGCCGAGCAGCAGGTCGTTCAGGTCACCGGGACCCCGCGCGCCGACGGCCTCCTGGAGCTGCTCGGCCATGAGCTCGTCGTAGGAGGGGCGGTCGACGTTGCGGAAGACGCCGATCGGGACGTGCTCGAAGGCGGGCTCGTCCAGCCGGGAGAGCGCGAAGGCGAGCGAGGGGTCGGCGCGGTGGACGTCGTGCACGAGGATCTCCTCCTCGCTCACCGACGACCTCGGGACGACCTCGATGCCGCCGTCGGCCGCCCTGCGCACCGCCTTGGAGGCCGAGGCGATGGGCTGCCCGTGCTCCAGGCGCAGCGTGATGTCGTCGCGCTGCTCCGGGTCCTTCAGCTGCTCGAAGGCGTTGTCGTTGAAGATGTTGCAGTTCTGGTAGATCTCGACGAGCGAGGTGCCCCGGTGCTCGGCGGCCTCGCGCAGCACCGACTGGAGGTGCTTGCGGTCGGAGTCGATCGTCCTGGCGACGAAGGAGGCCTCGGCGCCGATGGCGAGCGAGATCGGGTTGAACGGCTTGTCCAGCGAACCCATCGGGGTCGACTTCGTGATCTTGCCGATCTCGGAGGTTGGGGAGTACTGGCCCTTGGTCAGACCGTAGATCCTGTTGTTGAACAGCAGGATGTTCAGGTTGACGTTGCGGCGCAGCGCGTGGATGAGGTGGTTGCCGCCGATGGACAGCGCGTCGCCGTCACCGGTGATCACCCACACCGACAGGTCGGGACGCGAGGCGGCCAGACCGGTCGCGATCGCCGGGGCGCGGCCGTGGATCGAGTGGAACCCGTAGGTGTCCATGTAGTAGGGAAACCGGGAGGAGCACCCGATGCCCGAGACGAACACCATGTTCTCGCGCTTGAGCCCGAGCTCGGGCACGAACGACTGGACCGCGGCGAGGATGGCGTAGTCACCGCATCCGGGGCACCAGCGGACCTCCTGGTCGGTCTTGAAGTCCTTCATGCCGAGTTTCACCTCGGACTTCGGGACGAGCGAGAGCGCACCGCCCCTCGAAGGGGTGGAGATCTCGGGCAACTTAGCACTACTCACTGTCGATCACGTCCTGGATCACGCCGGCGAGTTCCTCTGCCTTGAACGGAAGCCCGCGCACTCGGTTGTAGCTGATGATGTCGACCAGGAAGCGGGCGCGGAGCAGCAGCGCGAGCTGGCCGAGGTTGATCTCCGGCAGGAGGACCTTGTCGTACGCGCGCAGGACCTCGCCGGTGTTGGCGGGCAGCGGGTTGAGGTGCCGCAGGTGGGCCTGGGCGACCTTGCCCCCACCCCTCCTGATGCGCCGCACGGCCGCGGCGATCGGCCCGTACGTCGACCCCCAGCCGAGCACCAGCACGCGCGCGTCGCCTTCGGGGTCGTCCACGGTGAGCGGCGGGATGTCGTTCGCGATCCCGTCGATCTTGGCCTGGCGGACCCGGACCATCCGGTCGTGGTTGTCGGGGTCGTAGGAGATGTTGCCGGTGTTCTCGGCCTTCTCGATGCCGCCGATCCGGTGCTCAAGGCCCGCGGTGCCGGGGATCGCCCAGGGGCGGGCGAGGGTCTCGGCGTCGCGCTTGAACGGCAGGAAGGTGACGCCGTCCTCGGCGTTCGGCCCCGTGGCGAACTCGGTGGAGATGTCGGGAAGGTCGGCGGCGTCGGGCAGCTTCCACGGCTCGGAGCCGTTGGCGAGGTAGCCGTCGGAGAGCAGCATGACCGGGGTGCGGTACTTCACCGCGATCCGCACCGCCTCCACCGCCGCGTCGAAGCAGTCGGAGGGGGTCGAGGGCGCCACGATCGGCAGCGGCGACTCGCCGTTGCGGCCGTACATCGCCATCAGCAGGTCGGTCTGCTCGGTCTTGGTGGGCATGCCGGTGCTGGGACCCGCGCGCTGCACGTCGACCACGATGAGCGGCAGCTCGGTGGTCACCGCGAGGCCGACGGTCTCGGCCTTCAGCGCCACGCCCGGCCCCGAGGTCGTCGTGACGCCGAGCGCCCCGCCGAAGGCGGCGCCGAGCGCCGCGCCGACGCCCGCGATCTCGTCCTCGGCCTGGAAGGTGCGGATGCCGAACCGCTTGTGCTTGGACAGCTCGTGCAGGATGTCACTGGCCGGGGTGATCGGGTACGAGCCGAGGAACAACGGCAGCCTTGACTGCACCGAACCGGCGATCAGACCGTAGGCGAGCGCCTGGTTGCCGGAGATGTTGCGGTATACGCCGGGGGCGAGCTTGGCCGGCTTGACCTCGTACGAGACCGAGAAGGACTCGGTGGTCTCGCCGTAGTTCCAGCCCGCCTGGAAGGCGGCGATGTTCGCCTTGGCGATGTCGGGCTTCTTGGCGAACTTGGTCTCCAGGAACTGGATCGTCGCCTCGGTGGGCCGGTGGTAGAGCCAGCTCAGGAGCCCGAGGGCGAACATGTTCTTCGACCGCTCGGCGTCCTTCTTGGACAGCGCGAAACCTTCGAGCGCCTTGACCGTGAGCGAGGTGAGCGGCACCGAGTGGACCCGCCACTCCGAAAGCGAGTCGTCCTCCAGGGGACTGACCGCGTAGCCGACCTTCTGCAGGTTGCGCTTGGTGAACTCGTCGGTGTTGGCGATGATGTCGGCGCCGCGCGGCAGATCGGAGAGGTTGGCCTTCAGCGCGGCGGGGTTCATCGCGACCAGGACGTTGGGGGCGTCACCCGGCGTGAGGATGTCGTGGTCGGCGAAGTGGAGCTGGAAGCTCGACACACCCGGCAGGGTGCCTGCGGGGGCGCGGATCTCGGCGGGGAAGTTGGGCAGTGTCGACAGGTCGTTGCCGAACTCCGCGGTCCCGGCGGTGAAGCGGTCACCGGTCAGCTGCATGCCGTCGCCGGAGTCGCCCGCGAACCGGATGATCACGCGGTCGAGTTGCTGAACCTGCTTGGTCACAGCTCAGTCCTCCTCGACGCGACAGGGCGCCGTTGCTCGTGGCACATTCTTTTTTCCATGCTAGATCCTCGGGGTCACGCGTAGTCTTTTCGCGTTCCACTCGGCGGAGGAAAGTGACCTTTGTCCCATATCCTTAGTGCCGCTGAGTCGAATCTGAGTCGAAGCCTGGGCACGGACGTCGGTGTCGCGGCCGTCGTACGGTCTGCGTCGTACGGTCTACGGAGAAGTCGCGATCACGGACGGCCGGCCTGACACAGCCCGGCCGCGAGCCGACACAGGTCAACGTGCAGGCGGCCGAAGAGGACAGTTGGGATCACGATGCCCAACTATATGTCCCGTCGCGGAGACGCTCTCATCGCCTCCGGCTATGGCCCCATAGCCACAGGTTATGGCATGGATTGATTTTTCAGCACGTCCGACACGGTCCCGGAGTCGTAGGTCCGGCCCGGTTCCATCGCGTGTGGGTCATACAGTTCCGGAACGGTGACAAAGGTATAACCCTTGGCGGCGATCTCGCGCAGGATCTCGGGGGTCGCGTCCACGGTCGCGTCGTGAACGTCGTGCATGAGGACGATCGATCCCGGCTTGATCCGGTCGACGGTCCGACGGGCGATCGCCCGGGGGTCGGGGTCGCGCAGGTCCTCGGCGTCCACGCTCCAGCGCACCACCGACATGCCCAGCCGGCGCGCGGTGGAGGTCACCCGCGCGTCGGCCGTGTCGTACGGCGGGCGCATCAGCGTGGGGACCTGACCGATCGCCTGGGTGATCACGTACTGCGCGCGGGTGAGCTGGTCGGCGAGCAGCGCGGGGGGAAGCGCGGTGAGGTCGCGGTGGGACCAGCTGTGGTTGGCCACCAGATGGCCCTCGTCGCGCATCCGCCTGAGCAGCTCGGGACGCGCGGAGGCGTTGGAACCGAGGGCGAAGAAGGTCGCCCGCGCCCCGTGGGCGCCGAGGATGTTGAGCAGCCGCCCGGTCTCGGGGCCAGGCCCGTCCTCGTAGGTCAGCGCCACGCACCTGACCCGCGCGCAGTCCACCCCGCCCGCCTTGGAACTGTGCGCGGCGGGCCTGTCCCCGCGTGCCGCGAGCAGGTCCTCCTGTGAGGTGAGGGTCGCGGTCCCCACGGCCGCGTCCCGCGCCCGCAGCCCGGTCGCCGACAGCAGCGGCGCCGCGGTCGCGGACGGTACGGCGACCGCGACCCGGCCGGTCACGCCGAGGCTCACCTGCTCGTCGTCGAACTCCACGACGAGATCGCCGCGCGGGTTGAAACCGATGGAGTCGAACATCGCGGTGGTCGGCTTGAGCGCGCTGGGATTCACCAGCGGACCCCGCAGCGCCAGCTCCTTCCTGACGAGCCCGGTCAGCGTGGCCAGCGCCGTGCCGTCCCTGAGCAGGTCGGGGGAGTCCAGGGCGCGCCTGCTCATCCGGTCGTACCAGACGGTGGTCCTGGACTCCCGCCAGCCGGAGCCCATGGACTGGCCGATGCGCAGCCGTACCCCCAGGACCTCGGGGGACGCGGCGGCGAGCTGCCAGTCCACGTTGAACTCGGGCCTGGGCAGGGCACCCCGGGAGACCTTGCGCCGGGTGAACCGGTCGAGGCTCTCGGCCACCGTCTCGCGGAGCTTCTCGGTGAGGAGGGGGGCATGGGAGATGGCGGGGTAGGTGGCGTGCACGCGCCGGCCCTTGCTCCCTTCCGGGGTCAGGCTTCTCGTGCTCATGCCCTGGACCATGGAGGGGTCCACGTAATTGATCAGTGTCGGCTCTGAGGGGACGGGGGACTTCGCAGGGGGAGAGGCGGTGGCCACGCCGCAACCGGCCAGCATCGCGGCCATCCAAGCGATTCCTCCGATGAATCGCACTTTAGGCATGAAGCGACGTTATAGGGCCTAATGGAGTGTTTTGCTGTTGCTTGATGTGAAGTGGACAGAGGCTTTAGCCGTCGCGCGGCCGATGGTTCCGCCGCGTGACGGGGAGGGCGAATACTGCTATAGGTAAGCGAAGAACCTCCGTGCGGCGGTGGGTCCCCGACCGGGTTCGTACGGTCGGTCTTGGACCGCTCTGTAGCGGTTCCGAGTGGTCGCGCGGCGGTTCCGAGGATTCGTGCGGCGATCCCGAGGAGGAGAGGACATGAGCGGATATTTCGGCTCATATGTGGTTGTCCTCGCCCTGTTCGCGATCGGTCTGCTGATCGTCGCCGGGGCGTTGCTCGTCAACCGAGGACTCCGGCCCAACCGCCCCACCCCGGAGAAACTGCTCACCTACGAGTGCGGCGTCGACCCGGTCGGCGACGGGTGGGCGCAGTCCCAGATCCGCTACTACGTGTTCACCTACCTGTACGTGGTCTTCGCGGTGGACGCGGTCTTCCTGTTCCCCTGGGCGACGATCTTCGCCAAGCCCGGCTTCGGGATGACCACCCTGGCCGAGATGTTCGTCTTCCTCGGCTTCATCGCGCTCGGCATCCTTTACGCCTGGCGCAAGCGCGTGCTCACCTGGACCTGAGGGCCCGTGAGACCGGGCGAGCGCGAGCACCGACTCTGAAGGAGAATGCGTGCCATGGCGGATCTCCCGATGCCCACCGTGGGGCCAGTCTCGCGTCTGGCCCCCAAGCCCATGCGCTTCATCCTCAACTGGGGGCGCCGTTACTCACTGTGGGCGTTCAACTTCGGTCTCGCCTGCTGCGCGATCGAGTTCATCGCGACCTCGATGAGCAGGCACGACTTCATCAGGTTCGGGGTCATCCCGTTCGCGAACGGTCCCCGGCAGGCGGATCTGATGATCGTCTCGGGCACGGTGACCGACAAGATGGCCCCCGCGGTCAAGCGGCTCTACGAGCAGATGCCCGACCCGAAGTACGTGATCTCCTTCGGAGCCTGTTCCAACTCCGGCGGCCCGTACTGGGACTCCTACTGCGTGACCAAGGGGGTCGACCAGATCATCCCGGTCGACGTCTACGTCCCCGGCTGCCCTCCCCGGCCCGAGGCACTGCTCCACGGCATCATGATGCTCCAGGAGAAGATCGCCGCGGAGAACCTGAGTGATCGCTATGCCTGACCTCCCCGAGTCCCCGACCCCCGCCACCCCCGGCTCCGAGCCCGGCTCCGAGCCCGGTTCCGTATCCGGCTCCGCGCCCGGCTCCTCACCGGCGTCCTCACCCGGCTCCGGGCCCGCCCCCAAACCCGCGCCCGGTTCCATGTCCGGTTCCGCGTCCGGTTCCGCGTCCGGTTCCGCGTCCGGTTCCGCGTCCGGTTCCGCGTCCGGTTCCGCGTCCGGTTCCGCGTCCGGTTCCGCGCTCGGTTTCGCGTACGGCGAGGGCGCCCGGGTGTCGGAGTCCTTCGGCCAGATCACCGTCGACGTGGACCCCGACGGCTGGCTCGGCCTGCTGGAGTCCGCGAGGGCCGAGGGCTACGAGTTCTTCGACTGGCTCACCGCGGTGGACGAGCCGCCGGACGCCTTCGCGGTCGTCGCCCACCTCTTCGCCCCCGTCTCGCGCGCCCACCTGCTGCTGCGCACCCGGGTTTCACGCGCCGACCCCCGGCTGCCCAGCGCGGTCGGCGTCTTCCGCGGAGCCGACTGGCACGAGCGCGAGACCTTCGAGATGTTCGGCGTCGTCTTCGAGGGCCACCCGAACCTGGTGCCGCTGCTGCTCCCCGAGGGCTTCGAGGGCTTCCCGCTGCGCAAGGACTTCGTACTGGCCGCCCGGGTCGCCAAGGCGTGGCCGGGTGCCAAGGAGCCGGGAGAGTCCGGCCACGGCTCGCCGAGCCGTCGCAAGACGCTCCCGCCGGGGGTGCCCGCCGACTGGGGGCGCGAGCGTGACGACTGAGACACTCCGCAGGCCGTCTCGCACCCGCGAGACACCGCGCGTGCCGCGCGACGGATCGGCCAGGCTGTTGTCATGCGACGGCCCTGCCCGGGCGTCTCGCGCTCCCGGGATACCGCGCATGCCGCGCGGAGGGGCGGCCGATCCGCTGTCGTGCGACGGGTCCGCCCGGCCGTCTCGCGCCCGCGCGACCCGCGTGATCCGTGGTGGCCGGGGAGTCTCCCCGAGGGACCGGAGGTGCCCGTGATCGCCGAGGTGCTCGACGTCGTGGTACGGCTCGTCGTGATCGTCGCGGTCTTCCTGGTGCTGCCGCTGGTCGCCGGGCAGATGGAGCACAAGGTGATGGCGCACATGCAGGCGCGCCTCGGCCCCATGTACGCCGGGGGCTTCCACGGCTGGGCCCAGCTGATCGCCGACGGGGTCAAGTTCATGCAGAAGGAGCAGGTGATCCCGGTCGCGGCCGACCGCCGGGTCTTCACCCTCGCCCCCGGCGTGGCACTGGTCCCCTATCTCCTCGCGATGGTCGTCATCCCGATCGGACCCGGGCTGGTCGGGGTCGACCTGGACGCCGGGCTGTTCTTCGTCCTCGCCGTCATGGGGGTCGGCGTGCTCGGTTCGATCATGGCGGGATGGTCCTCGGGCAACAAGTACTCCGCCCTGGGCGGGATGCGCTCGGCCGCGCAGCTCATGGCGTACGAGCTGCCGCTGGTCCTCGCGGCCTCCAGCGTCGCGATGGCGGCGGGCACGCTCTCCCTGCCGGGCATCGTGGAGGCCTGGCAGTGGTGGTGGCTGCCTTGGCAGGCGATCGGCGGCGTCGTCTTCTTCGTCGCGGGGCTCGCCGAGCTGCGCCGTCCGCCGTTCGACATGCCGATCGCCGACTCCGAGCTCATCATGGGCCCGATGACCGAGTACACCGGCATGAGGTTCGCCCTGTTCATGCTGTCCGAGTACGCGGGGATCATCGTGGTGTCCGCGCTCACCAGCGTGCTCTTCCTCGGCGGCTGGCACGGCCCCTTCCTGCCGGGGCCGGTGTGGATGCTCCTCAAGGTCTTCCTGCTGGTCTTCGTGATCATCTGGCTCCGGGTGAGCTACCCCCGACTCCGTGAGGACCAGCTGCAGAAGCTCGCCTGGGTCGTCCTGGTGCCGCTGGCGCTCGTCCAGCTCGCACTGACGGGAATCGTCGCTATCGCCATAGGATGAACCTTTTCGTCCCATTCACCCGAGCTTTTCCGTGCCGTCCGGGGCGTTTTACCGGATGATCTGACGTTCGAAGTCTCCTCACAGGGCAGGGAGTTACACTCTGTGACACCACCTGCCAAGGACGGAATGCATGACCCTCGCGCTCGCCGTGGACAAGGATGAACTGGTCGTCGATGTGCCGGAACATTCGCCGGTGCGGCTGCCGCTCACCGGGGAGGGCCGGGCGAGCACACTGCTGATCTTCGGATATCCCGGCAGGGGCAGGACGAGATACGGCCTGGCGATACTCGACGAGTCCGGCCTGGTCATGCTGGAGGCCCCGGGCTCCCGGTCGAGGAGGGCGGTGGAGACGTTCGCCGCGGACAACGGGCTGGAGTTCGAACTCAGGGCTTTCGACACCCCGCAGCAGGCCAGGGTCGCGCTCGCCCGCCGGTCGCCGAGATGGCGCGCGGTGACCTGGCGCCGGGCGCCCGCGCCCCTGCCGCGCCTGCGCGTGCCCGGCGTGAGAAGCCTCAGACCGCCGCTGAGCTCGCCGAAGGTGTGGTGGCGCGAGCAACTGCTGTACGTGCTCATGTGGGCGGTGCTCGCCTACGGTGCGGTCTTCGTGACGCTCGTGCTCCTCAACCTGACCGAGACCCGGGCCGACGTCACCCGGGGGATGGGGCCGCTCGGGGTCGCCGCCCTCGTGCTGGCCGCGCTGACGGTCGTCGGGGCCGTCGTCGTGGTCGGGGTCGGCCGTCGCAGGTCCCGCAACCAGACCGCCCAGGGACGCGTTCTCAGGCGCGAGGGCCAGCCGCACTGCCGCCTGGTGGCCGTTCACGGCCGCCTGCTGCTGGAGACCGCGCGCAGGACCCGCGAGCTTGAGGCGTCCGAACTCCTGCTGTACTCGGTGGAGACAGGGGAGACCGGCCTGCTGGTGGGCGGGGGGCTGTTCCACCTGCCGGGACGCTGGGACGAGACGCAGGTCGAGCGCTTCGCCACGGGAAACGGCCTGGAGCTCACGATCCGCAGGCTGACGCGCGAGGAGTATCTGGACCTGACGGCGCGGGCGAAGGACGCGGTTCCCTAGAACGCCGATCAGGTAAGGAACAGGCGATGTCCGGCCATCGGTGAACCGCGGGTCGCAACGGATCGGTCTGGCCGCATCCGATGTCGATCAATGCTCTGCGCGGTCATCTGACCGGCTCTCCGGAGCCGAGCTCGGCGGGGTTTCCCCGGCACGGTCTCCCGGGGACGGCCTTTCCGGTGGCCACCTCTCCGGCACGGCCCCCGAGAGGCGGTCTTCCCGGTGTCCCGGCACGGTCTCCGAGAGACGGTCGGTGCCCCGGCCCGGTCTTCCGGGGACGGTCCTCCCGGGCGCCGCCTTCCCGGCACGACCCTCCGGGCGCGGTTCTCCGCGCCCGGCTCGGTGCGGGCCCCGGTGGTCGCGGTCCACTACTGCACGATCCGCAGCATGATGTCGGAGGCCGTGGGCCGGTTGCCCGGCTCCTTGTCCAGGCAGGCGGCGGCGAGCGGGCGCAGCGACTGGGGCAGGGCCGTCAGGTCCGGATGATGGTTGATCACCCGGTTCAGGATGGCGGGGATGGTGTCCTCCCCGAAGGCGGCCTTTCCCGAGGCGGCGAAGATCATGGTCGCGGCCCAGCTGAACACGTCGGTCTCCGGGCCGATCGTCCGGCCCGCGAGCTGCTCGGGCGACATGTAGGCGGGGGTGCCCATGATGTTGCCCGACGTCGAGGTGACCTGGTCGAGGGCTCGGGCGATACCGAAGTCGATGACGCGGGGGCCGTCGGCGCCGATCAGCACGTTGGCCGGCTTGAAGTCCCGGTGCACCACGCCGGCCCGGTGGATCGCGGCGAGCGCGCCCGCGGTGGCGAGGGCGAGCCGGGTCAGGCCGTCCTCGTCGCGCGGACCCTTGTCGCGGACCAGCTGCTCCAGGGAGTCGCCCTCCACGTACTCGCTGACGACGTACGCCTGGTCCTCGTTGATGTTCACGTCGAGCACCCGCGCCGTGGAGAACGTCGCCACCCTGCGCGTCGCCTCCACCTCCCGCAGGAACCGCTCCCTCACCACCTGGTTGCCGGTGAAGTGCTCGTGCAGCACCTTGATCGCGACTTTCTGTCCCTGCGGGGTCAGCGCGAGGTGAACCGTTCCCTGGCCGCCCTTCCCCAGGTGACCGATGAGCCGGTACGGCCCCAGCCAGCCCTGAGGGGCGGGGGTGTTCCGGTTCTGCGCGGGGTAGGTGGGCCCGGCCTGGGCGAAGGGGGTGTTCGGGTTCTGGGAGGTGTGGGTGGGCTGCCCCTGAGCGAAGGGGACGTGTGGGCTCTGGGAGGCGTGGGTGGACTGGCCCTGCGCGAAGCGGTCCCGGGGGGTGTGCGCGGGCCCGCCCTGCGCGAAGCGGTCCTGGGAGGTGTGGGTGGGCTGGCCGTGGACGAAGTGCCCCTGGGCGGGCTGGGGCGGCGCATACCGGGGCGGCCGGTCGTCGTGACGGGGTTGTGGCTGCGGCCGGTACCCGCCGTGGTGCTGCGGCGGCTCGGGAAGTCGCGGCTGCGGCCGTTGCGCGGGCGGATGCAGCATCGAGACCTCGGTGGGACCCGTCTGGTACGACGGCGGCCGGGGCGGTCGCTGGACGTGGCCGTACCCGGGAGACGACGGCCCCGGATGGAACGCGGGGGAGGGCCCCTGCGCGAAGACCGACCCCCTGAGGATCAGCGCGTGGCCCAGCCCGCCGAGCCAGCTGCCGACGAGACCGATCGTCGCGACGGTGTCCAGCACGATCGGTATGTCGTCGGAACTCCCGTAGATGGCCGCGGCGGTCACAAAGATGCCGACGCCGAGGCCGTAGAAGGCGGCGGCGAAGGCCAGTAACGGGCTCCGCAGCTTGCGCGCGGCGTGGCCGATGATGAAAGGCGTCCCGATGCCGCAGGTCAGCAGGGGTACCAGCGTCCACACGACGCTCCACGCCGTGTTGGATCGTGCCGGTGGTTGCGACTGCCAGGCCGGCCCGTACTGGTGGGACATGGGGCGAACAATACGATTTTTTCCGGATCTCTGCAGACGCTTCGGTGGCGAGTCGGCGATTGGAGGGCGGTTCTCGAACACACAGTCTGTGGATAACTTCTGTGGATAACCCGGTTCCCTCGCTGATTCCCCCGTCATTACGGTCTCGTGGTTCCACGCATTCCCGAGCGCCCCACTGTGCGTCATGATGTTGAGTTGTGGCACGGATACCAGGAGTGGGATTGGCGAAGGGGCTTTCCGTCACCCTTCGCCACATGCTGAGCAGGTCGGTGACCCAGCAGTACCCCGAAGTCCGGCCGGAGCTGCCCCCGAGGAGCAGGGGGGTGATCGCGCTGGTCGAGGAGAACTGCACGGTGTGCATGCTCTGTGCCCGCGAGTGCCCCGACTGGTGCATCTACATCGACTCCCACAAGGAGACCCTCCCGGCCCCGGAGGGCGGCCGCCCCCGGGCCCGCAACATGCTCGACCGCTTCGCGATCGACTTCTCCCTGTGCATGTACTGCGGGATCTGCATCGAGGTCTGCCCCTTCGACGCGCTGTTCTGGTCGCCGGAGTTCGAGTACGCCGACGGCGACATCCGTAACCTTCTCCATGAGAAGGACAAACTCGCGGCCTGGGCGCAGACCGTCCCGCCGCCCCCGGCGCACGAGCCCAACGCCGATCCGCCGAAGGAGCTCGCGGCCGCCTCCCGCCCGGTTCGCCCCCGGCCCACCTCCTCCGGAGCCGCTTCTCCCAGACCCGCTTCGAGCGTCCGGGCGATCCGGCCGCCGGGGGCCCTGCCGAAGAAGAACGATCCGTCCACAGGCGGGTCGTCCGTCGAAAAGTTATCCACAGGCGGGGACGACGCGCCTCCGGCGACGGCCGCGCCGGGGCAGACTCCTCCCACGGATCCGAGTGGAGAGCCCGGGGAGGAGAGGTGACCGAGGTGCCGTCCTACCTGTCGCCGACCGGGCAGGAGATCGTCTTCCTTCTGCTGGGCGCGATGGCCGTCGGGTCGGCGCTGCTCGTCGTGACCACCAGGCAGCTCGTCCACGCGGCCCTGTGGCTGGTCGTCTGCTTCGGCGCGCTGGCCGGGTGTTATCTGGTTCTCACCGCCGAGTTCGTCGCCTGGGTCCAGGTGCTGATCTACGTCGGCGCGATCGTGGTCCTTCTCCTGTTCGGCATCATGCTCACCCGCGCCCCGATCGGCAAAAGCGCCGACCTCGACAGCCCTAACCGTCCGGCCGCGGCGATCGTGGCGATCGCCACCGCGGCCGTGCTGGTCACCGTGGTCGTCGACGGCTTCCGCATGGCCTACATCCAGCTTGAGCCCGGTGGCGGCTCGGCCGCCGAGCTCGGTTCCAGCATCTTCCGCAACTGGGTGCTTCCCTTCGAGGCGCTCTCCGTCCTGCTGCTCGCGGCCCTGATCGGCGCCATCGTCCTGTCACGCACCGACATCCGAGGGAGGGACTGACGTGCACGTCGTCTATCCCGCGGTCGTCTCGGCACTGCTGTTCTCCATCGGCGTGTACGGGGTGCTCGCCCGCCGCAACACGATCCTCGTGCTGATGTCCGTCGAGCTCATGCTCAACGCCGTCAACCTCAACCTGGTCGCCTTCGACGTGTGGTTGCGCGACCGGCTGCACAGCGGGCAGGTCCTCACCCTCTTCGTCATCGTGATCGCCGCCGCCGAGGTCGGCCTCGGCCTCGCGATCATCCTCGCGCTCTACCGCAACCGCCGGACCGTCGACCTGGATCGCCTCCGCTCCCTGTCCGACTCGCCCGACCCGGCCCTGTCCGACTCGCCCGACCCCGTCCTGTCCGGCTCCACCGATCCGGTCCCGGCCGGAAAGACCGCGCCTGTCCCGGCCGGAAAGACCGACTCGGCCCCGGCCGGGGAGCCGGACCCCGGGCAGGGTGACACGCCATGATCACCATCGCCTCGCTCGTGATCCTCCTGCCCTTCCTCGCGGCGGCCGTCGGGCTTCTCGGCTCCCGCTTCCCCCGGCGTCCTCGAAGCGTGACGCCCCCGGAGGCCGGCGACAGCACCGCCCCCAAGCCCGGCATCTCCAAGCCCGGCACTTCCGAGACCGGCGACTCGGAAGTCGCCTCGGGATTCGACGCTTCCACGACCACTGTCTCCAAGCCCGGCACCTCCACGCCCACCACCTCCGAGGTCAACCCCGCCCCCGACACCGACGCCAACCGCAGGGCCGCCTGGATCGCCGTGGTGCCCACCGCGATCTCCGCGGCCCTGGCGATCTGGCTCGCCTACGCCACCTGGGCGGCAGGCGGGGGCGGGAGCGGGATCGAGTCGCCCGCACCGGCCGGGGCAGGGGCCCAGGGGGCGATCGACGGTGTCACCGCGACGTTCGCCGTCATCGAGACGGGTTCGGTGCCGATCTCGGTCGGCCTGCTGGTCGACGGCCTCGCCGCGTCGATCGCCGTGCTCGTCGGCGTGGTCGCGCTGGCCGTGCAGGTCTACTCCGTCGGCTACATGCGCGGTGACCGGCGCTACCCGTCCTACAGCTCCTTCATCAGCCTGTTCACCAGCGCCATGCTGCTCGTCGTCTACGCGGCCGATCTCCTGGTCCTCTACGTGGGCTGGGAGATCATGGGGCTGTGCTCCTACCTGCTGGTCGGGCACTGGTGGGAAGACCGGGCCAACTCGCGAGCGGCGATCAAGGCGTTCCTCGTCACCCGGATCGGCGACGTCGGCTTCCTGTTCGGCATCTTCGTTCTCGGGACGGCGGCGGGCAGCTTCAGGATCGCCGACGTCATCGCGAAGGTCCCCGAGATGTCGTCGGGCACGCTCATCGCGGCCACCATGCTGCTGCTGGCCGGGGTCGCGGGAAAGAGCGCCCAGGTGCCGCTGCACGTCTGGCTCCCCGACGCGATGGCCGGACCGACACCGATCAGTGCCCTCATCCACGCGGCCACCATGGTCGCCGCGGGCATCTTCGTCGTCGCCCGCCTCTACCCGGCCTTCCTCGGCGCCCAACCCACCCTGGACATCCTCGCGGTCCTGGCCGCCGTCGGAATGCTCGGCGCGGCCCTCGCGGCCCTCGCCCAAGACGACCTCAAACGCGTCCTCGCCTACTCCACGATCAGCCAGCTCGCCTACATGGCCGGCGCCCTGGCCGCCGGGTCCCGGAGCGCCGCGGTCTTCCACCTGATCACCCACGGCGCCTTCAAGGCACTCCTCTTCCTCTGCGCCGGTGCTGTGATCCACGCGGTCGGCTCCAACCTGATGAGCACGATGGGAGGCCTGAGAAAGGATCTTCCGGTCACCTTCGCCGCGACGACGATCGGCTTCGCCGCCCTGGTGGGCCTCCCCCCGGCGAGCGGTTTCTTCAGCAAGGACGAGGTGCTGGTGGCGATCGAGCGTTCCCTGTCCTCGGGGGCGTCCTCCGGGACACTGACCGGCGCCGCGGCCCTGCTGCTCTACGGCTGCGCGCTCACCACGGTCGCGGTGACCGGCGCCTACGCCACCCGGGCGTGGCTGCGCACCTTCTTCGGACAGCGCGCCCCCCAGCCCCATACCCTCCCCGAACTCCAGCCCGCGCCGGGCACGCCTCACACCGCCCATGCCGTTGTCCCCACCGCCGCCCACACTGCCGTTCACGAGGCTCCGGCCACCATGCGCGTGCCCATCCTCGTCCTGGCCGTCCCGGCGCTGCTCCTCGGCCTCGTCCGGGTCGGCGACGTCCACTGGGGCACCGCCGCCCTCGGTCTCGCGGTGGCGCTGCTGGGTGCGGGGGCGGTCTACGCGGCGTGGCGCTCCGACTCCATGCGCGACCCGGCCCGCCTGCTCGGCCCCTTCAGAGCCCCGTGCGAGCGCGCCTTCTACGTCGACTCCCTGTACGCCAGGCTTTTCGTCCGCCCCACGCTGCTCTTCGCGAGCCTCGTCGCCCGCACCGACAGCCGTGTGGTGGACGGTGCCGTGCGCGGCTCGGGCCAGGCGACCCTGAGCCTGGCGAGACTGGTCCGCCTGATGCAGAACGGCAACGCCCAGCTCTACATCACCGGCCTGCTGGCCGGAGTCCTCCTGATCGCGGCGTGGGCGGTGATTTTCAGATGATCTCTCTGCTGTTCTGGGGCATCGTCGCTCTCGTGGTGCTGCTCCTCATCCGTCTGGCGGTGATGCGCCGGTGACCCCCTCCCCGCGACCGACCCCGACACCGGTCCCAAAGCCCGTCACGGTGACGGACCCGGTGCCCGGCCCCTGTGAGGTGGTCACGCCATGAGCTGGCTGCTGATCGCGCTCCTCGGCGTGCCGCTCGCCGGGGCCGCCGCGCTGCTCGCACTCCCCGGAGCGGACGTCGCGGCCAGGAGGCGGCTGCTCAGGGTGCACGGCCTGGTCGTCTCCGGGCTCACGTTCGCGCTGTCGGTGCTGCTCGCCGCCACGTTCGACTACGGAAACGCCGCCCGGCCGCAGTTCGTGACCGACCTGGCCTGGATCCCCGGCCTCGACCTCAGGTTCCACCTCGGCGTGGACGGGATCTCGCTGCCGCTGGTCGTGCTGACCACGCTGCTGACCTTCCTGTGCTTCGTCTACCTGTGCCGGGGCAGCGCCGAAGGACCCGGGCAGCTGCTGGCGCCGCGGCCGGGAGGCAACCGGCCACGGGCGCTGGTGTTCACGCTGCTCGTCCTCGAAGTGGGCATGATCGGCACGTTCCTCGCGCTCGACCTGCTGCTGTTCTTCGTCTTCTTCGAGGTCGTCCTCATCCCGATGTACTTCGTGATCGCCGTCTGGGGCGGGCGTGCCCGCCGCGCGGCGGCGATCAAGTTCATCCTCTACACCCTGCTCGGCTCGGTGGTCCTCCTGCTCGGCCTGCTGCTCATCTGGTCGCAGACCGGCACCCTGGACATGACCGCCCTCGCGCAGGCACGGGGGACGGGCATGTCCACCTCGGTGCAGACCCTCGCCTTCCTCGCCGTCGGCATCGGTTTCGCGGTCAAGGCCCCGATGTGGCCGCTGCACACCTGGCTGCCCGACGCGCACACCGAGGCACCGACCGTCGGTTCGGTGCTCCTGGCGGGTGTGCTGCTCAAGATGGGCACGTACGGCATCGCCCGCGTCGCGATCCCGATCCTGCCCGACGGCGCCGTCGCGGTGGCGCCCTGGCTCGGGGCCTTCGCGGTGGTCGGCATCGTCTACGGCTCGCTGGCCTGTCTCGCCCAACGCGACCTCAAGAGGATGATCGCCTACTCCTCGGTCGGCCACATGGGGTTCGTGCTCCTGGGCTTCGCCACGCTCACCCCGGCCGGAGTCAACGGCGCCCTGTTCGGCAACATCGCCCACGGCCTGATCACCGCCCTGCTGTTCTTCGTCGCAGGAGCGATCAAGGAGCGCTACGGCACCTCCGACATGCCGGCTCTGGGCGGCGGCATGATGACACGCCTGCCCCGGCTCGCCTCCCTGCTCACCTTCGCCTGCGTCGCCTCGCTCGGGTTGCCGGGACTCGCGGGCTTCTGGGGCGAGATGCTCGCCCTCCTCGGTGCCTTCGAACCGGCCGCGGGCCTGTCCCGCCCCCTCTACCTGGTCTTCATGGCCCTCGGAGGTCTCGGTACCGTGCTGACCGCCGCCTACTTCCTGCTCATGCTCTCCCGCGTCACCCACGGCCGGAGCACCGAGACCGTCCACGTCCCGGTCCTGGCCGGAGTCACCACGGGCGGTCTCCCCTCCACGGGCCCGACCGGTGAGGAGACCGATCACAGAGAGAACGACCGCGAAGAGGGCGCTCCCACCCCCGAGGCCGACGAGAAGGAGGGCATCCCCGTGGCGACAGGCGGTGGGGGAGACGCTTCCTCTCCGGGGGCGATCTCAGCGGCGACTTCGGAAACGGTTGCGGGGACGGTTTCAGAGACGGCCTCGGCGGTGACCTCGGGGACGACGAGCACGACCAGATCACGTATGCCCGACGTCACGGGCTACGAACTGGCCGCCTGGGTGCCGCTGATCGCGCTGATCCTGCTGTTCGGCCTCTGGCCCAAGGCGCTCCTCCTGCTCACCGATCCGGTGGTCCGGACCCTGGTGGGCGCGCCATGATCCAGTCGATCGACTACTACGCGGTCGCACCGCCCCTCGTCCTCGCCCTCACCGCCGGGCTCGTGCTGCTCCTGGACGCCTTCCTGCCCCGCAGGCCGTACGTCCGGACGGCACTCGGCGCGGTCACGCTGGCCGGGGTGATCGGCGCCCTCGCGGTGGTGATCTCGCAGGCCGTACGCGCCGGAGACCCGCTGCGGACCTTCTGCGTGCCCGAGGGCCTGCTCGGCTCCCCCCAGGCGGCGATCGGGGCCATCGTCCCCCCGGTCACCGAGCCGACGGCGCCCACGGCCGCCGTGGCACCCTGCTCGTTCGTGGTCGACGACTTCACGCTGGTCTTCGCCGGGCTCGCACTGTTCGCCGGGATCGTCGTGGTGCTGCTCTCGGCGACCGAACTCTCCTCGGGAGACATCCCCGTCGGAGAGTGGTACTTCCTGCTGCTCTGCACGCTGGCGGGCGCCGTCGCCCTGCCCGCCTCCCGTGACCTGATCATGCTGGTGGTCGCTCTGGAGCTCGTCTCGCTGCCGGTGTTCGCGCTCACCGCGCTCAGGCGGTACGACGGCCGAAGCTCAGAGGCGGCGGTCAAGCTCTTCCTCGTCTCCGTGGTCTCCACGGCGGTGATGCTCTTCGGGGTCTCCCTGCTGTACGGGACGACCGGCACCGTCTACCTCGACCGCATCGCCCACGTCCTGCGGCAGGGCGTCTCCGCCGCCACCGGTCTCGGACCCGGCTCGGGAGGCGCCGGCACCGCCTACGAGTCCTCGCTGCGGATCGGCTACGACCTGCCCGCCGTGGTCACCGTGGCCGTGGTCCTGGTCATCGCCGGGTTCGCCTTCAAGATCGCGGCGGTGCCGTTCCACGCGTGGGCGGGCGACGTCTACCAGGGTGCCCCCATCCCCGTCGCGGCCCTGCTGTCCGTCGTCTCCAAGGCGACGGGGTTCGCCGGGCTGATCCTCGTCCTGGTCGTCGCCCTGGGCGGCCAGGGGGCCACCTGGGTCCCGCTGATCGCGATCCTCGCCGCGCTGACCATGACCGTGGGCAACCTCCTGGCCATGCGCCAACGCCACGCCGTACGACTGCTCGCCTGGTCCTCCGTCGCCCAGTCGGGCTACATCCTCGCCCCCCTCGGCATCAGGAACGACGAGGCGATGAACGCCTCGGTCGCCTATCTGGTCTTCTACGCGGCGATGAACCTCGGGGCGTTCGCCGTGGTCACGCTGGTGCCGAGGCGGTCGGGCGGGGGAGAGCTGGACGACTACCGGGGCCTGGCGCTCCAGAGGCCGGCCGCCGGGCTGGCGCTCGCCTTCTTCCTCATCTGCCTGGCGGGCCTGCCCCCCGGGCTGGCCGGGCTCTTCGCCAAGATCGTGGTGTTCCGGGAGCTCCTCGGCGGAGGCGGTGGCTGGCTCGCCGTCGTGATGGCGGTGAACACGGTCGTGGGCCTCTACTATTACGTCGCCTGGGTCGTACGGATCTTCACTCCGGTTCCGGTCCTCACTCCGGTTTCGGTGACCGGGAGCGCCATGACGGGAGGCGGCGCGACGGGGAGCGCCGTGGCGGGAGGCACCGCGACCGGGGGTGTCATGACAGGAAGCGCTGTGGCCGGAGATGTCGTGGTGGGGGGCGTGAGAACGGATGGCCGCGGTGCCGGATGGATACCCGCGACCGCGGCGATCGCGGTGGCGGCGATCGTCGCGATCGCCTTCTCGGTCGCCCCGCAGCTCGTCCTCGACCTCGTCCCCTCGGGCCTCATCGCCGTGGGCTGAACCGTTCGGGAACGTTCGACCTGGCCGGGGACGTTGTCACGGGTGAACCAGCATCAACCGAGAGGGGGATGTAGTGCATCACAACGGTCTGCGTACCGCGGTCCTTCTCGGAGCATTGTCCGCGGTGATCATCGCGGCGGGGGCGTGGCTCGGAGGCAGCCTCGGCGTGCAGATCGCGGTCCTGATCGCGCTGGCGACCAACGGCGTCGCCTATTTCTTCTCCGACCGCATCGCGCTGTCCGCGATGCGTGCCCGGCCCGTGGGCGAGGTCGAGCAACCGGTCCTCTACCGGATCGTGCGCGAGCTCTCCACCGAGGCCCGCCAGCCCATGCCCCGGCTCTACGTCTCGCCGACCATGCAGCCCAACGCCTTCGCGACGGGGCGCAACCCACGCAACGCCGCGGTCTGCGTGACCTACGGGATCACCCAGTTGCTCGACGAGCGCGAGCTGCGCGGGGTCATCGGACACGAGCTCTCCCACGTCTACAACCGCGACATCCTGATCTCGTCGGTGGCCGGCGCCCTCGCCACCATGATCACCTACCTCGGCTACGTCGGGCTGTTCTTCGGCGGCGGTGACGACGACGAGGGGCCCGGGTTCATCGGCGCGCTCCTCATGATCGTGCTCGGCCCGGTCGCGGCCGGAATGATCCAGATGGCCATCTCCCGCTCCCGCGAATACCAGGCGGACGAGTCCGGTGCCCGGTTGACGGGTGATCCGCTCGCCCTCGCCTCGGCACTGAGAAAGATCGAGATGGGCACCCGTCAGCTGCCCCTCCCGGAGAACAGCCGGATCGCCTCCGCCTCCCACCTGATGATCGCCAACCCCTTCCGCTGCGCCGGGATCGGCAGGCTGTTCTCCACCCACCCGCCCACCGCCGAGCGGGTCGCCCGCCTGGAGCGCATGGCCGGCTACCGCCGCTGACCGCACGCTCGCGCTTGAGCCCCTGCCCGCCCCCGTGAAACCTCCACGGTTCGGGGCGGCTCAGGGGGTCAGCCCGGTGACGATCGGATTGTGCACGGATCCGGGCACGACGAAGCCCCCCATTCGCTCCGTACCGCCCGACTCCTGATCGACCCGATACCAGGCGTAGCGGGCACCTCCTCCCTTCCTGAGCCTGCGCGGGATCACCGTCTGCAGGTCGAGACGGCCCGCGCCGTTCCAGCGCATCCGGGTCGGGGTCCTGCCGACGGGCACGGCGACGGGGTCGCGCCTGGGGATACCGCCGGTGGACACGTCCCACAGGCGGATCCCCGCGTCACGGGCCGTGAAGTGAGCGACGACCTCGCCGCCCGGGCCGAGCGCCCCTCCCACCGGAACGCGCCCCCGCTCGGCGAAGGGCGAGAGCGAGTAGATCCCCGCCTGGAACATGTCATCCACCACGAGTACGAACCTCGCGTCAGGACTGAAACTCCACGGCCGCAGTCCGGGCGGCAACGGGACACCCTCCCCGCTGTAGGTGTCCAGGATCTGATAGTCCCCGCCGATGCCCAGCACCGCGTACCGCCCACCGGGGGAGAGTTCGACCCGTGCCGTGCGCATGCCGTTCGACCACATCACCCCCGGCACCACCCGCACCTCGCCGGTGGCCATCTCCCGCACCACCAGAGCCCCGTCCCTCAACTGGAAGTACGCGACATACCTGCCGTTCGGCGACAGGGCGAGCGGTGCTCGTTGCCCGCGCACGGAGAACACCCGGGCGTCGCGGAGGGCGACCACCTTGCCGCCGCGTACCCAGAGTTTCCACGGCGCGCAGACACACCCGTCGAGCCCCGCGTACCGGACCGGCGGCCTCGCGCTCGCGGCCCCCGCCGGGCCGCCCGCTCCCATGACCACGGCGACCGCACCGACGCAAACACTCAAGCGGCGGAACAACCCCACTGGCGCCCTCCCGAGTCTTTCCGGACAGCGGGGGACGTCCGTCACGTACGGGGCTCACTGTACGCCTCGGGGAAGGCCGGTCGGCGGTGCCGCCGCGAGTGTCACCCGACCTCGCCGCGAAGCGGACACCCTTTCCGATCGGTGGTGCCGCCGTACGGGGAAGCAGATCGAGGCGTGGAGCGGACATCCCTTCCGGCCGGTGGTGCCGCCGTACGGGGGGAGTCGGCCAAGGCGTGAAGCGGAGACCGCTTCCGTTCGGTGGTGTCGCCGAAAGGGGCGTCTTCCGGTCGGCGATGCCATCGGAAAGGTCATCCGGCCGAGGCAGGAGCGGAAACCCCTTCCCCCGCGGGGCGAACGGACCGGCCCTGCGAGGGCCGGTCCCGGCCGGGAAGGTCGTCTCAGGAGTGATGCGTGACCGGGTCGGTCTCCTCCGCGGAGAGACCGGGGATGCCGTCGATGCTCTCGCGGTTCTTCTGCGCCCGATGGGCGCGCCGCTGCTGGACGTCCCTGCGCCCCGCCCACTCGTCCAGCAGCGTCCGGTCCTCCTCGAAGGACATGAATGGCACCGAGAAGCCACAGGAGTCGGAGATCCGGTCACAGTCGACGACGATGATCGATCGCACACCCGGATGCGGGCCGAAATTCTTGATCAGTGTTGCGAAGTCGGGGCTCTCCGGTACGACGACCCGGCCGGTGCCGTACAGGCGGAGGATGTTGGGAGGGCCGGAGAAGGCGCAGAACATGACCGTGATGCGGCCGTTCTGGCGGAGGTGCGCGATCGTCTCCACCCCGCTGCCGTCCAGGTCGAGGTAGGCGACGGTGGTGTCGTCGAGAACGGCGAAGGTGTCGGCGTACCCCTTGGGGGACATGTTGACATGACCCCCCTTCTCGGGAGCCGTGGCCACGAAGTAGACCGGCTGCGCTCCGATGAACTCACGCAGCCGGTCGTTGATCCTGTCGTGAATTTTCCCCATGAACAGGACGATAGTTCTTTGCCGTTCGCCGGTCGGCGCCGCGTCCAACAGCTGTATCCAACCGGTGAGCCCTCTCGCCCACGGACAACCCTTCTCCTTCGGGCTCCCCGCTCCCGCCCTCCCGCTCTCGGCTCTTCCCGCCTTCCCTGCCTCCCGGCCCCGTCTCCCGCCTTCCCCGCCCTCTCCCTCGCCGAGAGGCCGTACCTCCGCTCACGGACCGGGAAGGTGAAGCGGCCGGGGCACACGCGAAGGCATGCGCGTGCGCGTATGCCCCCGGCCGTGTGCCCGGATACGCCTTCTGCGGCGGGCTGGATCCCGGAGCCGGAGGCCGGGGTCGCGACCGCTCATCCGCTAGCGATAGTTCGAGAACTGAAGGGCGATCTCCAGGTCCTTACCCTTGAGAAGGGCGATGACCTCCTGCAGATCGTCCCTCTTCTTCGAGCTCACCCGAAGCTCCTCGCCCTGGATCTGAGCCTTGACGCCCTTGGGCCCCTCATCGCGAATGATCTTCGAGATCTTCTTGGCGTGCTCCTGGTCGATGCCCTCCTTGAGGGTCACCACCAGGCGGTACTCCTTGCCGGACAGCTTGGGCTCGTCCGCGTCCAGGATCTTGAGGGAGAGCCCCCGCTTGATCAGCTTGTCCTTGAAGACGTCGAGCACCGCGTTGGCGCGCTCCTCGCTGTTGGCCTTGATCTCAACGGCCTTCTGCCCACCCGACCAGGCGATGGCCGCGCCGGTGCCCTTGAAGTCGAATCGGTGCCCGATCTCCTTGATCGTCTGGTTCAGCGCGTTGTCGGCCTCCTGGTGGTCGATCTTGCTAACGATGTCGAACGATGAATCCGCCAAAGCACAATCCCCTCTGACCTGCCAGAACTATGAATCACTCCCCGGCTCCCGCAGACCACGGACCGCGAATCACGGCGACGTCCGCGAGCCGGTTCGGTAGACGCGTACGTAACGGATCAGCCTAGCCAGCATCTCCCGCCGATGCCGAGGCGGCAGCGTGTCCTCACCCGTCCTCCACGGGTCCTTCCCACCCCGGCGCGTCTCATCTCCCCTCTCCCCCCTCCCGCCCCTCACTCACCCTGCGCGTCTTTCCTCCTCAGCCCTTCGCGCCCCCTGCCCGTCCTCGGCCTTCACCCCCATCGGGCCTCCTCACACCCCGGCACCGCGACGCCTCTCGCGCCTCTTCTTCCCCAGAAGGCACCGATCCGAGCAGCGGTATAGGCACAAAAGTCCTGATAGGGGCGGGTATCCGGAGGTGCCCTCCGCCGATGTCACGTCACCCCCGGAAGTCCGCTATTCTTCTTCCTGTCGCCGCCGCAAGCGGAAGACATGGCAGGTTGCCCGAGTGGTCAAAGGGAGCGGTCTGTAAAACCGTCGGCTCAGCCTACGCAGGTTCAAGTCCTGCACCTGCCACCAGCCAAACTGGCAGCTCAGAGGCCCTCCGGGGCCTCTTTTGCGTTTCCGGGACAGGCAGCCGGAAGCAGTCGCATGTCACCACTCCATGCAATATGCATAGAATGATCTTGACCGTGCTTTCCCCGGTCGCGCTGGGCTTTCCGGCGGCTCTGCGACGGGTATGGGCCTTTCGACGGCCTGCTGAGACGTGACAGGATGGCTGCATGCTGACTCGAAGGAACCGTGCCGCGTAGGCCGCCCGGCACTCTGCGTTCAGGGTGCCCTCGATCATCCGACCCCACCCCGACCAGGCAGATACCTGGAATCTCTCGTAAAACCCATGCCGCGATACGACGGCTGGAAGCCGAGCGTCTGTGGTTGAACGCCCTGGTCGACGCCTCGGACCAGTACGCGGAATTTCTCCGGCACCCTGGCCGGTACCTCTACCTCCGTCCGAACGGGTTGCCGTGTTGCGACCCCCTAGAAGCCCGTGACCTCCTGGAAAAAGCCCTTCACGCCCTGCCTTCGTTCGCTCGATCTGAGCTCCGGCGAATCGTGGAGCCTCTGGACACGAAGTTCCGCGACCGGACCCTGCCTGATCCAAGGGCAGACGACGGACGCTCGTCGATGTCAGCCGCATGGTGGCGACATCGTCTGGCCGAATGGTGATCATGTGACGGCTCGACAGTGGGCAGAACAGCGGATTCGAGGAGGTCGGCGCAGTTGGCCGGACTTGCGGCGTAGCGGGTGCCGAACAGGTCGCGATCGACGCCATAGGCGCAGACGAGTGCAAGGGTCTGTTCTATGATCACGGGCCTATGAGCCCCTTGCGCACGCTATCTGCCACGGAGGTCCTTTCGGAACGACTCCTGCTGCGCAGTGTGTTACACGATGCCGACCGTGAAGGATTCATCGAGCTCTCGACCGACCCCGAGGTTCAGGCATACATCGGTGGTCCCCAGCCTCGGAATGACGTCGAGCAGCGCTTCGATGCAGCAATCGCCAACGCGACATCCAGGCCCGGCAATTACGTCATCGCGGACAACACGACGAACCGACTTATCGGGACATTGATGCTCGCCCGCCGGTCGACCGATGGCCCCGGGCATGTCACCGAGGATGGCGAGGAACTGGAGCTGGGCTATGTACTGCGGCGCAGTGCATGGGGCGCGGGGTTCGCATTCGAGGCCGCAACAGCCGCGTTGCGCGCTGCGGCTGACGAACTCCCCGACCAGCCGGTCTTGCTCGTGACCCAGACCGCGAACAAGCGATCTCTGAAACTCGCCGCCCGCCTTGGCTTCTGCCCCATCAGCACGTTCGAGAAGTTCGGCGCTGAGCAGACCCTCTGCATGGCGCCCTTGTCCATGTTCCGAGTCTGATCACAGCATCCAACACAGCGGACCCCCAGGGTTTCAGGTACTTCCCAGGCCGTCAGGAGGTGGGTCTGATGCAGGAGTACCGTGCTTCGAACCAGTCGGTGGCGACATCGGTTTTCGTAAAGCGTCCGATCAGCGCCAAGGCCGAGTTGACGCTCTTCGGGTCCACGCGATCCTCGAAGACGTCGTCAGCGCTGATCTGGAAGCGTCGGACGTCCATCAGGTGATCGAGCGCGTACGGGTCGTCGCCGAAGCACAACTCCGGCTCGGAGGGGCTGAAGGAGGTCACCAGGTGTCCGTCACGGGCGTAGTGGTGGTGGAGGAGAGGTTAACCGGTGTTCTGGTTCGTCTCCTCGGGCGTCTTGGCAGGGCTCGATGCCCGAGAAGAATGCGCGATCATGTCGGTCATGGCCTCCACGACTTCACCGGAGCACGACACCACCGAGGACAACCGGATCAAGGTCTGGTTCCGGTTCGTGCCGCGAGAAGGGGGGCTTCCCTACAGCACCGAAGGACTCTGGGCCACGCGGCTTGGCGAGGACACCGCCTGTCTGGAAAACGTCCCCTTTCTGCAGGAGGGGGTGGCCATGGGAGATGTCGTGCGATTCGCTACCGATGCCGAGGGACTCCACTGGGCCAAGGAACGTGCGGAGGCGTCGGGAAGCTGTACCGTGCGGGTCCTGGCCGTTCCCAGCGGTCCACTCGGACCAAGTGCCCAGGCCGTGCACGAGCGGTTGGCGCCGTTCGGTCTGGGCGGAGAGGTCTTCAGCAAGGAACTACCGCTGGTTGCCTTCAACGTGCCGCCCGACGCCGAACTCGGCCAGATAAAGGCTCTACTGATTCGTGGTGAGGAAGATGGTTGGTGGCACTTCGAGGCTTCCTGTGTCACCGATGCCTGGCGCAACGCTTGATCTAAAACTGACGGACATCGTTGACACCTGGGTATCAAGGCGGCAGCGCGGTCCCGCCGCCCACCTCACCGTCCGGGCGTGCGGCGTAGGAACCGGTCCCGAACGGCGGCGGGACCGCGGGCCGCCCGCCGCATCACACACTCGCCGTACCCACTCCTTGGTCGCCGTCCTGGGGCCGCACCGCCGCCCTAAAACGGATTACGTGCGCTCACCACCACGGTGAATCTCAACCATGCAGACCCCAGCGGTCCAGGCCCGTATAGACGAACGCGATCCGGCACACAGGGGCAGACAGGCACTCCGCCTCTCCTCTGTAGATGGCTACCAACGAATCCGGTCCCCTCCACCAGGTATCTGCCAGTCCTGCAACCTCTTGCACAGGCTCATGACCTTCGAGTCGGATCGCTTCGACCTCGTCAGCCGTAACCTTCACGATCCTCTTGGCGTACATAGCCGCGTGATAGGCCAGGGCCACCGATTCCACCCAGCCCTCGACCGTCGCGTGCAGCGGCACCCAACGATCACCCAGGACACCGAACTCACCACTAGGGCCGATCATGAATGAATAGGGAACCGCCGTCCGCTGCACACCGGCCTCGAACCACCAACCTTCAGCCGGTGAACCTTCTGGGGTATCCGGACACAGGACCCGAGGACCACCGTCGTAATGCGGCGCCGGAGGAAGCAGAAGCCCACCCCAGCGAGCGGCATACTCCGCGACCCGATCGATCTCATGTTCCGGGATGCCCGACGAGAGCCAACTATCCCGGTACTGATCAACCTTTAGGAAGTCCACCCGTTGGCCGTGAACCTGGACAAAGTTGCGTGCCCTACGAGTGAGCCCCGGAGGGACATCGGCGAGGTAGAGATCCACTTGGCGACGTTACAACGCCTTCGGCGGGGGCGCTCCGACTCCGGGATGACCATCGAGGGCGTGCTCATCATCGCTGGCCTGTCAGTGGCTGGGGTAGGGGCCTGTTCATCCCGTCTGCCGTCGACCCGGAACAAGTCGAGCGGACCAAGGGCACACCAGAGTCTCCATCGAACTCGGGACGATTCAGTGTGCGATCATCGACGCCATGACATCGATCAGAAAGGGCCATGCCTCGTAGGCGGCCTTCGGAGGTTCGCGCACGAGAATCGGTGTGCGGAACCCACAGAGCTTCGATTCATCAGGTTCCCGGTCTCGGACGTCGCCCCATGGCTGCGGTGATTGCGCTGGAGCACACCCGGATGCGGCCCGGAACGGTTGCTGAGGCACTGCTGGCCTGGACGCAGGCAGTCGTTCCCGGCACCGTCGACCGGATCGGACCCCGGTGCATGTGTCCCGAGTGCGGAGACGCGCCACGCCAGCGGCTCGAACAGGCACTCATCGCCTTGCCGCGTTGGGCCGAGCCGTATCTGTACGCTCTGGTCTTGCCCATCGACAGACGATTTCTCGCCCGAACATCGCCGGACCCGCATGCCTCGCCCGAGTGGCCGTGGTGGCAGCAACGACGTTGAACATCAGGGGCGGTGCATTGATCAGCAGGCGCACGGCCTCGGCGAGGTGGCCGATGGACGCGTACAGCGGTGGAATGCTCGGCGTGGCGGAACCCGGCAACACCAGGACCAGAAGGGGCGACCTCATGCCGATCCAGGGTGTGCTTTTCGACGTGGACGACACCCTGTTCGACTACTCGACCTCGGAAGAAGTAGGCGTGCTCACCCACCTGCGGGCCGAAGGACTGCTTGAGAGGTTCCCCGACTCCACCACGGCGCTCGCGCTCTGGCGGGATGTCATGGAGAGGCAGTACGCCCGCTTTCTGAACGGCGAGCTCACCTTCACCGAACAGCAGCTCGAACGCACCAGGGAATTCCTCTCCCACCTCGGGCAGATCACGCATGCCGGTCTGTCGGACCAGGAGGCCTCCGCGTGGTTCGCCGGATACCAGGCTCACCGCAGGGCCGCCTGGGCGGCGTTCCCCGACGCCGAGCCGGTCCTCAGGAAACTCGCACCCGACTACCGCCTCGGCGTCGTCTCCAACTCATCCGCCGATCACCAGCGTCACAAGCTCGACGTCCTTGGCCTTCTGCCCTACTTCGGCGACACGCTTGTGTGCTCCGAGCAGCACGGCGTGGCCAAGCCCGCGTCGAGCATCTTCGTCGCCGGCTGCGCTTCCCTCGGCCTCCAGCCGCATGAGGTGGCCTACGTCGGTGACAAGTACGCGTTGGACGCGGTGGGAGCCCACGAGGCAGGGCTGCACGCCTACTGGCTCGACCGGGCGAACGTCAGCGCCGACACGGTCATCGGTAGCGGCATTCGAGTCATCCAGTCCCTCGCCGAACTCCCGGCCGCGCTCACCGGCTGAGCTCTGTCGGCACCATGCCACCCGTGGCGAAACCGGCACCATGCCGCCCATGGTGAAGCGTGGCTCGGCCGGCGGCGGCCGATGGCGATCGACGGGTTCGGGCCGGACCGGGCCCGTACTGGCTGCGTGACCTGGACGACGGGTCCTGGGCTCGAGGTCATCACCAACCCCGTGATCGGCCTGCGCGGATCACGGAAGGACCCGCTGCGCGAGAAGGTGCCGTGGCAGGGCGAGCGGCCCATCCGTGGCTGTGGCGCGGCGTGGCGATCACCGTGGTCTCGTCGGCCTCGGTTTCCCGCCGACTCGCCGGACCTGTTCGAGGATGTGCGGCGGGTGCCGGATCAGAGTCACGCCGACGCCGGAGAGAACCGTCATCGAGACCGAAAAAACGCAAGGGCCATATGGAAAGAAAATTATGAGAACGTAAAAAAGTCTTCCGGGAACGGCCGTGGGATCGAAAGGATATCGACCGCGTACGTTTGGCCGTAAAAATGTGCACGTGGCGATTGAGAAATAAGTTCAGTGCCTGCCTTGACGCCTCTCAGATAGGGGGGTTCATGATGGGAGGGTCAGAGGAACGCGAACCTTGGGAGGAAACGTGCTCAAGGAAGCCTGTGTTGTCGGCGCTCTCGTGGCTGCCGCCCTCGCCCCTTCGATTCCCTCGCAGGCGCAGTCCGGAAGCGTCGGCACCGTCGTCTCGTCCACCGATCACTCCGTCTCGCAGGCCCCGAAATGTAAATGGCTCGATGAGGGAGGGAGGAGGTGCTACTACTGCCGCGACAAGAAAGGCAGTGGATACAAGAAGCAGTACTGTGAGCGAAAGCACGACGAGTCCGAGACGTCGACCGAGGTCGAATGCGTGACCACCAAGGACCCGACCACGACCAGCCCGAACCGCACGTGCAAGACGTGTACGGACGCCAAGACCGGGAAGCGCATTTCCAAGGTGTGCGACAGCTAGCTTCATGAGGTGCTGCTGAATCTCGCCGCGCCCCACCCGCTGTGTGGCGGGTGAACCTGATGACCGTGTCCACCGTCACGAGGACACCGCCGGAGTTTGCCGCCCGTTGCCCATGGCTCCGGAGGAACAAGGAGGTCCCGCCCGATCGAGGTGATCGGACGGGATCTCGTCAACCCTTGAGCACTAAAATCCAGACGTCATCCAGAGGTCATTCTTCACCTGTCGTCGGGAACGGCCTGTAACGTCGTCGGCTCGGCCTGTGTTGATTCAAACCGCACCCGCCACGCAGGTAGAAAGAGCTCCCTCGCCGGTGGAAACGTGGTGAGGAGGCTCTTCTCGTATGTCCGGCCGTTAACGATGCTCTATGACTGATCTTTCCCAATGAGTTTCCATGGGCCTATGCTGCATGAGGGCGTAGGTTCATGGTCCACGGTGTGAACGGCAACGATCCCGACGTTTACCTGCCAGGTCGGTGACCACACGCCCTCCGCGAAGAAACGGATCACCGAAGGGGAATCATGGGGGCCGAGGGCTGGGAATCGATCGAGTCGGCGGACGAGTTGCGGGAGGTGCTTGGCGCACCCAAACCGGCCGCGCTCGCGAAGGAGCGGAGGACCCTGCACGAGCTGGACCGGGCCTGGCTGGCCGCCTCGCCGTTCTGCCTCATCGCGACCTCGGACGCCGACGGTAACTGCGACGTCTCGCCCAAGGGTGACCCGCCCGGATTCACGCTGGTCCTGGACGACTCCACGATCGCGGTTCCCGAACGGCCGGGCAATCGCAGGGCGGACGGATTCCACAACATCCTGCGCAACCCGCACGTCGGCCTGATCTACTTCGTCCCCGGTCGCGGCGACACCCTGCGGGTCAACGGCAGGGCGCGCCTGGTGCGCGAGGCCCCATTCTTCGACCGGATGGTGGTCAAGGGGCACCGGCCGTCGCTCGCGATCGTGGTCGAGATCGAGCAGATCTTTCACCACTGCTCCAAGGCTTTCCTCCGCTCGGAACTGTGGCGCCCGGAGAGTTGGAACCCGCAGGTCGTGCCCTCGCGGGCGCGTATCGCCCAGGCGCTGGAACGGCAGGGGGAGCCGATCGAGGAACTGGAGCGTTACTACGGTCCCGCCTACGCGGAGGGGATATATCGCTGAGCGGACGGGCGGTCGCGTCCACGTGTACCGCTGAGGGGACGGGGGCGCGTCCACGTGTACCGCTGAGTGGGCGGGTGGGTCGCGTCCACCGTCCACGGAGGTGGTGTACGGGTTTCCCCAGGTCGTGCCGGGTGTTATGCGACCTGACCGGCGCGGTGGAAGCACCAGAGGCGGCGGCCGAGCGCGACCGCCCCGAGCACGCAGCAGGTGAGACAGAAGAGCGCCAGCAGTGGCAGCAGCCAGGCGGTGACGATCCAGTAGTGGATGCTGAACGCCCCCCAGATCAGCGTCGGCAGCACCGGGCCCAGCACCGTCACCAGGGCGAGGGGCACGAGCCGCGGGACCAGCCTCGGCCGGCGCGCCGCGCGGCGTCGCGAGGCCCAGCGGCGCGCTCGGACGATCGCGGTGACCAGCAGTGCGGTCATTCCCGCCGTGAGCCCGAGCAGGACCGCGTTCACGACGGTGAGCGGGTTGCTCATCGGTGTTGTCGGCGCCCCGATCCGTTCGGCGAGAAGGTTGGTCGAGAGCAGACCGGGATCGCCGCCGCTGTTGGTGAGGACGATGGCGGCCACACCGGTCTTGGGGGAGAAGACCATGTCCCCGGTCCACGTCGCCAGCGTTCCGCCGTGGCCGATCACCGACGGCGGGGCGTCCGCCGTGAGGGGGCGGGACTGCCAGCCGAGGGCGTAGGCGCCGGCCTTGGGCTGGACGGTGTGCAACTCGGCCAGGGAGCCGGCGCTCAGCAGGTCCGCCCCGAAGGTTCCCTGGTTGAACCGCAGCCACCGCACCATGTCGTCCAGGGTCGAGATCACCCCGCCGTTGCCGACGCAGAACCCCGGCATCTCCGGTGCCGCGACGGCGACCCCGAGAACGACCTCGTACCCGGACGGCAGGCCCTCGGCACGATCGGAACACCCCGAGGTCGAGCCGGTGCCGGTCATGCCCAGCGGCGTGAACAGCTCGCTGCGGAGAAAGGCGTCGAAGGACCTGCCCGACACCACTTCGACGATCCTCGCCGCGATCGAGTAGTTGGTGTTGTGGTACTCCGAGCGGGTGCCCGGATCGGCGGCGAGGGTCTTGTCGGCCAGCCTGGCCACGACCTCCCGCGCGCCGCGCGGAGGCGGGAACACGTACTCGTTGTTCGTGTCGCTCGAGAGCCCCGAGGTGTGGCTGAGGACCTGGCGCACGGTGATCCTGGTGAAGCGCGGATCGGCCATCTCGAAGTCGGGCAGCAGCTTGACGACCGGGTCGTCCAGGGAGACGCGGTCACGGTCGACGAGCAGCATGATCGCCGCAGCCGTCATCGACTTGCTCATCGACGCGATCCGGAAGCGGGTCCGCACCGTCACCGCGTTGCCGTCACCGTCCCGGCCGCGGACGATCGTCTCGACCGACGGCCCGTCGATCACGGCCGCCGCGACCCCCGGCGCACCGTAGACGGAGCGGTAGTCGTCGACCAGCCGTTCGCCGACGGCATGGGCCGGTGCCGTCCAGCCGAGCAGCACGGCGACGAGCACACCGCCGAGGACGAGGAGGGCGGTCACCCGAGGAAAGAACAGATGGAGGAGATGCACGACGTCGAACGTAGGCCGGGCGTCACCGGCCGACATCACCCCGAGGGGGGAGACGGCACCACTCGGCAGGATGGAATCTCAGCCGGGCAGATCGCCGCGCCCCACAAGCCCGTTCTCGTACGCGTGGATCACCACGTGCACGCGGTCGCGCAGGTTCAGTTTCTGCAGGACGGCACGGACGTGCGACTTCACCGTGTTCTCGCTCAGCACCAGTTCCGCGCGGATCTCGTTGTTGGACCTGCCGCGGGCGAGCAGGCCGAAGATCTCGACCTCGCGGGGGGTGAGGCCGTCCAGGGCCGTCGTCCTTCGCGTCGGCACCCGTCGTACGAGATCGAGGATCGTCGCGGCCACTCCCGGAGCCAGCGCCGCCGTCCCGGAGGCGACGTCGCACACGGCCTGGGCCAGGGCCGCGGGCCGGACGTCCTTGGTCAGGTAGCCGCTCGCGCCGGCCCGGATGGCGGCCACGACCAGTTCGTCGTCGTCGAACGTCGTCAGCATGAGCACCCGGGTCGCGGGCGCGATCCTGACGATCTCCGCCGTGGCGGCGACCCCGTCCATGCGCGGCATGCGGATGTCCATCAGCACCACGTCGAGACGGTGCCGCCGGACGACCTCGATCGCGTCGCCGCCGTTCGCGACGTCGTGGGTGACCTCGATGCGTTCGTCGGCCGACAGCACCGTACGGAGCGAGGCCCGCAGCAGCTCCTGGTCGTCGACGAGCATGACTCGGATCCCGGTCACCGGGGCACCGTCTTTCTCGCGGGCACCACTACGGTGCTCGGTGAAGGGACTCGGTGGCGGCCGGGTCATGCCCCTCCTTCGTGGGGAGCCGCGCCCGCAGCACCCAACCGTCGTCCCCGCCGTCGACCGACAGGGTGCCGCCCGCGGTACGCACACGTTCCTCGATTCCTATCAATCCCGTCCCCTGGCCGCCGATGTCGCGAAGCGCCTTACCGCCGTCGTCGCGTACCTCCACCATCACCTCGGCCGGGGTCCAGCGCAGGCGGACGGTCACCTCGACCGGCGGTTCGAGGTGGCGCAGCGCGTTGGTGATGCCCTCCTGCACGGTCCGGACCGCCGCGACCTCGGCGCTCAGGCTCAGCGGCCGTCGCTCGCCCACCTCCGCGAACGTCACCGCGTGGAGCGGGCTCGCCGCCGAGGCCACGAGGTCGGGGAGGGCGTCGAGCGAGATCGGGACCTCCCCGGGCCGGGAACCGGCGCGCGGCGCCAAGGTGGCCAGCATCGCCCGCAGACCTTGGTGGGCGTCCCGGCCGGCCTCGGCGATGTCGCCGAGTTCGTGGCGGGTCGCCGGATCCGCCGTCGTCACCGCCGCGGCCTCGATCCGCGCGACCATGACGGTGACCGTGTGGGCGATCACGTCGTGCAGGTCGCGGCGGATGCCGGCCCGCTCGTCCGCGACCGCCGCGGCCAGCCGTTCGCTCTCGGCCCGTTGCCGGGCCTCGTGCCTGCGACGTACCAGCAGGGCCGCGAGCCACACGCCGCCGACCACGAGCATGAGCAGGCCACCCTCGACGAGGGGGGTCCACCCGGGGGTGTCAGGGGGCAGCCGGGCCCACGCCACCAGCTCGGTGAGCACGATCCCGAGCGCGGCGACGGCCAACGCGACCACCGAGGACCTGACCGGGACCAGGCCGGTCAGCCGCCACAACATGAGGGGGAAGCACACGGCCGAGGGCAGCATGCTCGGTGACCAGCCCAGCTGGGGCATCGTCACCAGGACGAGCATCGCCAGCGCGCCGATCGCGTACCCCGCCCACGGCCGTCGATCGGCGACGACCACTCCCGCATGGAGCAGGCCGGCGGCACCCGCCGAGGCGAAGATCTGCCACAGGTCCGCGCCGAGGTGCCGGACGCCCACCAGGATGATCACCGTCAGGAGAGCGACGACCAGGTGCGCCGTCACCGCCACCGGCGTCGGCCACGCGCTCCGGCGCTGGGAGGCTGTCACGGTCGTCGCCTTCCTGTGGGCTCGTGGTGGGGGAGCCGTACCCGGCTCGACGCGCCACAGGATAGCCAGCGGGGGGGCAGGACGACTCCGGCCCCCCCGCCGCGAACCCGCCGACGACGCCCGTTCGATGAGCCGCCTCGCCGAACGCCGAGCCGTCGAAGCGGCTGGCGTCCCGGAAGGCTGCGCGCGAGCAGAACACCTGGATCGGGGATGCATCCGATCGTTGACGGTGCTCTGTCAGGAAATCACGAATCACATCCCCTCCTGCGTGGACGTGGAGGGGATGTACCGCTGAGCGGGTGGGTGAGGTGGGCGAGTGGTCAGGGGCTGCCCAGGGCGCGGTATTCCCAGCCCGCCGCACGCCAGGTGTCCGCGTCGAGCGCGTGCCTGCCGTCCACGATCCGGGGGTGCTTGACCACGCTCGCCAGTGCCGAGGGCTCGATCTCGCGGAACTCGGCCCACTCGGTGAGCAGGACGACCACGTCCGCGTCACGGGCCACGTCCATCGCGCTCGTGCCGTACCTGAGTTCCGGATAGGTGCGGCGCGCGTTGTCCATCGCGGCCGGGTCGTACACCCGGACGTTGGCGCCCAGGCCGTGCATGGTCCTGGCCACGTCCAGCGCCGGGGCGTCCCTGATGTCGTCGGAGTTGGGTTTGAAGGCCGCGCCCAGGCAGGCGATCCTCTTGCCGTCGAGCCGGCCGTCGAGCAGTTCCCTGACCAGGTCGATGGTCCGGGAACGGCGGCGCCGGTTGATCGCGTCGACCTCGCGGAGGAAGGACACGGCCTGGCCGACGCCGATCTCCTCGGCCCGGTGCGCGAAGGCCCGGATGTCCTTGGGCAGGCAGCCGCCGCCGAAGCCGAGGCCGGGCTGGAGGAACCGGCCGCCGATCCGGTCGTCGTAGGCGAGGGCCTTGGCCAGGTCGCGGACGTCGGCTCCGGTGGCCTCGCAGACCTCGGCCATCGCGTTGATGTAGGAGATCTTGGTGGCCAGGAACGAGTTGGCGGCCACCTTGACCAGCTCCGCGGTGGCCAGGTCGGTGACGACCACCGGGGTACCGAGGTCGAGGATCGGCTGGAACGCCGCGGTGAGGCGTTCGCGCGCCCATTCGGAGGTGACGCCGAACACGAGCCGGTCGGGCTTGAGGGTGTCGTCGACGGCGAAGCCCTCCCGCAGGAACTCGGGGTTCCAGGCCAGCTCCACCTCCTCTCCCGCGGGGGCGAGTTCGCGCAGCATGCCGGCCAGGCGGGTGGCGGTGTTCACCGGGACGGTCGACTTGCCGACCACCAGGCAGCGCCGGGTCAGGTGGGCGGCCAGGTCGCGTACGGCGGCGTCGACGTAGGTCAGGTCGCAGGCGTCCGAGCCGGGCTGCTGGGGGGTGCCGACGCAGACGAAGTGGACGTCGCCGTGCTCGGCGGCCTCCGCGTAGGAGGTGGTGAACCGGAGGCGGCCCGACTCCAGGGCCTTGCCCAGTAACTCGGGCAGGCCGGGCTCGAAGAAAGGCACCTCCCCGGCCTGTAGTTTTTCGATCTTCTTGCTGTCCACGTCGAGGCCGACCACGTCGTACCCCAGCGACGCCATGCAAACCGCGTGCGTCGCGCCGAGATAGCCGGTTCCGATCACGGTCAATCGGGGGAGCTCGGCTTCGCCCATATCCGTCGTCCTATCTACTACTTGTCTTCGGGCTCTTGTTCAGGAACAGTCGTCGGCCTTGGAAAGGGCCCCGCCGGTGACGTTGTTGTCGCAGGTGATCGTGTTTCCGCCGACCGTGTCGTTGATGCCGAAGCCGCCCGAACCACCAAGATCGATGGTGTTGGCCTGGAACACGTTTCCGGTGCCCCAGCCATTTACGATCTTGTGAGTCTGGAATCCGTCCCCGTTGCTCTGGCTACCGGTGTTACCGCGGATGAGATAGCCGTTGCCCTTGACGTCGACCCATGAATCGTTGTGCTTGTGGCCGCCGAGGCGGGAACCGTCGAAGACGTTGTCGAGGATGCGGCCGTCCGAGGTGCCCTCCTTGATGTCGATCGCCTCGGCGGTGGCCCGGATGACGTTGCCGCGCACGGTGTTGCGATCGCTGCGGTCCATCTGCCCGCCGGAGAAGGCCGCCCAGTTGCTCTCCGCGGTGCCGAGGTAGACGCCCTCGCCGAACTTCTCCCGGCGCAGGCCGGTCGCGTAGATCATGCAGTACTGGACGGTGTTGTCGCTGCTGAAGTTGCGCAGGTGGATCGCCTCGTCCCCGATGTGGTGGACGGTCAGCTGCTGGATGATCGTGTTGCCGGTACGGTCGGCCATCACTCCCTTCTGGCTGTTGCGGACGGTGAAGCCGACCAGCCGCCAGTGATCGACCTCGTTGAGGTGGAAGGCGTAGCCCTTCTTGATCCCGCCGCCGTCGATGATCGCCTCGGGCGGGCCGCAGACGAAGATCGGTTCGGCCTCCGTCCCGGAGACCGCCGCCACGAACCGGCCGCTGTAGACACCGGGCTCCAGCCTGATCACCGCACCCGGCTCGACCGCCTCAAGGGCCTCGGCGAGTTCGGTGGCGTCCGTGACGGTCACCGTGGCCTCGGGGCACTCGACCAGCCCTTTCCCGAGGGGTACGGCGATGTCGGGCGGCTCCTGCGACGCGACGAACTCCTCGGCGTCCCTGTCCTCGTTCACGTCATCCTCCGCCCGCGCGGTGTCGTCCTCCTGCTGTGCGGCCGGCGCGTCCGCGCTTTTCGGCCGGATGTCCTCGATCGCGGTGCCCGGCTCCTCCGCACCGCCGAACAGCCCGCGCAGCAGCACTACGACGATCACCGTGATGACCGCCCCGGCGAGCATCCCCACCAGGGTCTTCCTGTCAATGTCCAGGCGCATCGCTCAACTTCTCTCGGCTGGAGTGTGGGCGGCGGTCCGCAGGAGCTTGGCCGGTCGCTCTTCCAGCAGTGTCTGCTTCTCGTACGGGTGGACGAACCGCCGGCCGGCCCGCGGGCCGTCGCCGCGTAGTGCCCGGAGCGCCGAGAGCACGATCAGGGAGATGACTCCCAGCCAGATCAGGTTCATCGGCTTGGCGATCCGCTTGACCATCGTCCAGAAGCCGGCGGTGTCCTGCCAGCCGGTGGTGTTGTTCTGCGCGACGGTGGTGGCTCCCTTCGCCCGGCCGGTGTCGAGCGCGCTGCGGCCGGCACCGCCCAGGGTGTTCCCGGTGATCGTGGTGCCCTCGGCCGCGCCGAGCAGTGAGATCGCGTGCAGCGAGGCGGACTCGACCGTGTTGGCGGAGATGGTGGCCTCGGAGTCACGGAGGTAGATCGCGGTCTGGGTGTCCCGCACGATGTTGCCGCTGATCCGGGCCCCCCGTACCCCGCCGCGCAGCGCGATTCCCTGGCTGCGCTGGCCGGTGAGACGGTTGCCGGAGACCCGGACCCCGGTGGCGTCCTCGCTCACCACGATGCCCATCTCCCCGCCGATCACCTCGGTGGTCTGTACGACGAGCTTGACGCCGCCCTGGATCTCCACGCCGTAGCGGCCGTTGTCCCGCGCCGTGCTGCTCGTCACCGAGCTGCCGCCGAAGCTGCGCAGCGACTCCCCGGACGCCGACGGCCCCCGGGCGAGCGGCAGGCCGCTGATGGTGAAGCCGTTGCCGTTGTTGCGCTCGGCTCCCGAACCGGTGATCGTGACGTTCTGCGTGCCCCTGGACAGGACGAACCCGTCACCCCTGCTGCCGGTCACGGTGGTGTTCTCGATGGTGGCGTTGCGCGCGAACCGGTGCAGCAGGATCCCGTGGACCAGGCTCCCGGTGACCGAGACGTTGATGATCCGGGTCTCGTTGGAGGCCGTGATGAAGATCCCGTACGCGTTGCCGGTGACCTTGGTGTCGGTGATGTCGCCGGTGACCAGATTGGCCTCGGGCAGCCGGTAGGCGACCCTGCCCCGGCCGGCTCCGTTGGTGATCTCGACCTCGTTACCGCTGCCCCTGCTCGGCACGAGGAGGCCGTTGGGCAGGAGCGCCCGCTGCTGGGAGGAGGCCCGCTTCGGCCGGGAGGTGGGGTTCGGCGAGGAGGTGGGCGACGCCCCCGGCAGGGAGGCGGGGACGGTCACCAGATCGGCGTTCGTGGTCGGCCGGTCACTGCCGGTCAACGCGAGCCCGCCGGTCGGGCCGCTCCAGAATCCGAGATGCTCCACCGTCGCGTGGCTCATCTTGAGCTCCCCGCCGATCACGCGCAGGTAGGCGCGTCCGTCGGAGACCTTGGTGTCGGCCGTCCTGTCGTGCGCGTTCCAGCTGGTGATCCGCACCGGGTTTCGTGCCGAACCGTTGATTTTGATGTTCGCGCCGAAGCTCACGATCGACACGAAGGCACCCGGGTCGCTGCGCATCCGGATCACCAGGGGGCCGGTCGCGTTCTGGAGCACGACCTTGGCCCCCGGACCGGCGAACAGGTTGATGCCGAGCACGTAGGAGCCGTCCGACTGCTTCTGGAAGTGCTCCTGGCCGAGGCGTTCCAGGTCGGCGACCCGGTACGGCTCGCGGCGCTGCGGTAGCACGAGCGTCTGGCCGTTGGCCGAGCTGGAGATGTGCGGCACGCGGGATCTCGCGGCGGCGGGGCCGCCCCGCGCCATCGCCGAGGTCAGCGTCGCCCGGGTCTGCATGATCCGCAGATCCTCCTGGTCGACCAGGGCCGACTGCTGCTGTGCCTCCACCGCGGGCACCTCGTTCACGCCGGGAGGTGGCACGGGGCGATCGATGTAGGAGAGGTATGTCCAGGTACCGGCCGCGGACAGGCACAGGGCCAGGACGATGAGGAGGGTACGGCTCCTCTTCCGGGGTGGCCGGCTCATCCCCTGCCTCCCACGGGAGCGCCGCCCACGGAGGGACCGCCGATGGAGGGGCCGCCGATGGAGGGGCCCGTCATGTGGACCGGGTCGAGGCGCGGCGAGGACGGCCGCCGGCGCCGTGCAAGACGTCCGTCGGCGGGCACCGGATGGTCCGGCGCGGGCACGGCGGCGTGGCGCAGTACCTGGAACCGCCCCTCGGCGAGCAGCCGCTGCTGCTCGTAGGGGTTGCGGATCTCCCTGCGCCGTTGCGTCCGTTCCACGACAGCGCGGGATCGGATCGCCGACACGATCACCAGGAGGATGACCGCGGCCCAGATCACGTTCATGGGCTTGACGAAGCGTTTGGCCTTGACCCAGAACGACGACGTGTCGTTCCACTGGTCCTCGTCGTTGTTGTGCTTGTTCACCGTGTCGGCGGCCCGTGCGACGCTGATCGCGCTCGTCCCCGAACCGATGACGGTGTTGCGGGTGATCTCGGAACCCGCCGCGTCGCCGACCACGGTGATCCCGTGGGCCTTGGGATGCGACAGGGTTGTGATCTTGTTTCCGATGATCATGCCGGCGGAGTCGCGGAGATAGATCCCGGTGACGGTCCCGGCGATCGTGTTGCCGGCCACATGCGCGCCGGTCGCCCTGTCGCGCAGCGCGATCGCCTGTCGGCGCTGGCCGGTCAGCCTGTTGCCGGAGATCTGCACACCGCTGGCGCCCTCGCGCACCACGATTCCCATGTCACCACCGATGATCTCGCTGGTCTGCACGGCCAGCCGGCTGCCGCCGAGCACCTCGACGCCGTACCTTCCGTTGTCGCGGGCGGTGCTGCCGCTGACCGAACTGTCACCGTAGACGGCGAGCGACTCGCCGCTCGCGGACGGACCGCTCGCGAGCGCCCGTCCGTTGAGCGTGAAGCCGTTGCGCCCGTTCCGCTCGGCCAGGCAGTCGACGACCTTCACCTTCTCGGTCGCCCGCGACAGCACGAAACCGTCGCCGCCGCTACCGATCACCTCGGTCTTCTCGATCGTCGCGTTCTTGGCGAACCGGTGCATGAACACGCCGTGCACCAGGCTGTCGACGATCCTGTTGTCGATGATCTGTGTCTGGTTCGAGCCGGAGACGAAGACGCCGTAGGCGTCGCCGGTGATGACGCTGTTCTTGATCGATCCGGAGACCAGCTCGTCGGCGAGCACGTGTGAGGCGGTGCCGGGGCCGATCGGAATGGTCTCCACGTCGCCGAAGTTGCTGCCACCTCGCTCGCCCTGCTTGGTGTTCGCCAGCCGTTCCCGCTTGTCCTGGTGACGCTGGTCCTTCGTCCGGTGCCGGTAGACACTGGCCGGTCGCTCGGTGCCGGTGAGCGCGATGCCCCCGGTACGGCCGCTCCAGAATCCCAGCTGGGAGACCTGGGTGTGGGTCATCTCGAACTCGCCGCCGACCGCACGGATGTAGGCGCGGCCGTCGGTCGTGGTCGTGTCCGGCTTCTGGGTCCGCACGTCCCAGCTGGTGATCCGCACCGGCCTCTTGGCGGTGCCCTTGATCTCGATGCCGCCGCCGAACGTGATGATCGAGCTGAACGAACCCGGCAGGCTGCCCATCCGCAGCGTCAGCGGGCCGCGCAACTGCAGGCGCGCCCCGTCGGCCACGAAGACGTGGACGCCGAGCAGGTAGGAACCGTCCTTCAGCCGCCGCAGGTACCGGCCCTTCTCGACGGCCGCCAGATCCCTGAGGGTGTACGCGGCCTCGGTGTTGCGCGCGGGCAGCACCAGCGTCCTGCCGTGCGCCGACACGAAGACCTGGGGCTGCTTGCGCTGGGCGGCCGCGATGCCACCGCTCTGCAGCATGGCCGTGAGCGCGGCGCGAGTCTGGATGATCCGCTGGTCCTCGACGTCCACCAGGATCGCCTGCGCCTCGGCGTCCTCCGCGGCGAGGGTGCCGGCCTCCAGGATCGCGTCGTTCGCCAGGATCGCGTCTTCGACCAGAGCCGGGCTCTCCTCCAGCTCGGGGTCGTCCGTCGCGGAGGTCGGGGCCGGGCCGGAGGTCTGGGTGGGGCGGGTCGGCGAGGTGGGAGCGGACGTCGGCTCCGAGCCGTCTCCCGTGGCCGGGTCGGTTGTCCGGGTTGCGGTGGCCGTCGGCCTCGGTTTGGCGGTGGGGGTCCGGGTGGCCTTCGGAGGGGGGTCGTCCTCCGTGGAGGGCTTGGGCTCGGGCGACGGGTCGGCGAGGAACGGGTTGTCGTCCGAGGGGGCGCTGCCCGTCGGAGACGCGCTGGGCCCCGAGACCGCCTCGGAATTCCCTCCGGGGGTGGGGGAGGAGAGGGCGACGGCCGGCCCGCCCCCCAGCCCGACCGCCAGCGCCACCGCGCCGAGCAGCACGGAAATAGAACGTTCCATCTCAGCTCATTCCCTGCAGGGTGGCAGCGCTCTGGCCCGCCCCGCCCACCTGGTCGGAGGTACGGGTGAGCCAGCCCTGCTTGTTCATCGTGAGGAACGCGTACAGCTTGATCGGCAGCGCGATCATGATGACCACCAGGCAGAGCAGCGGCAGCAGCAGGATCTCGCCGGGGTGACGGCGCAGGTGCGACCAGCCGCGGACGCCCCGGCCGAGGAGCAGCCAGCCGACGGCGAGCCCGATGCCCAGCGGGGTGAGCTCAAGCCTGCTGAAGAACAGGTAGGCGAGTGTGACGCCCATGGTCACCGGGGTGAGCAGGATCTGCAGCACGGTCACCTTGGTGACCAGCGGCGTCTTCCACAGCCATCCCTTCCACAGCGCGGTCAGGTAGCAGCGGTAGGAGTTGCGGCTCCAGCGGACGCGCTGCTTGACGAAGGCGCGGAAGGAGTCGGGGAACATCGAGATGGCGCGGGCCGAGGACTGGTGCACGGTCTTGTACCCGGAGGCGAGGACGAGCCAGGTGAGCCGGCCGTCGTCGCCGGCGATGCACCGGCGGCCGAGGAAGAACTCGTTCTCCAGGTGGGTGAGCACCGGGAGGATGGCCTCGCGCCGGTAGGCGGCGGTGCGGCCGGACAGGCAGGCCACCCCACCCCTGCTGCCCATCGCGGGCACGTAGTCGTAGTAGCGCAGGTTGACCAGCCAGTCGGCGATGCGCCGCCAGACGCTGCTGGTCCGCTGGTACACGTTCTGCTGGGTGCCTACCCCGCCGACCGACGGGTCCTCGAACGGCATCTGTACGGCGTCCAGCAGACCGGGCTGCCACCAGGTGTCGGAGTCGGCGAAGACCACGATCTCGCCCTGGGCCGCCCGGATGCCGACCCCGAGCGCGGAGCGCTTGCCCGAGTGCTCGTACACCAGGACACGCAGCCGGGGGTCTGTCACCTCGCGGAGCTTGGCGTGGCAGTCGGTGTCCCCGACGTCCACGACGATGATCACTTCCTGGGGGTTCTGGGCCAGCCAGCTGTCCAGGCAGCGAACCAGGATCTCGGCATCCTCCCGGTAGGACGGGACGACCACGGAGACCGTGGTCCGGTAGCCGTTCACGACCGGCTTGGCCAGCCGGGACAACACCACCCGATAAACCCACAGGCCCCAGACGAGCAGACCCGCCAAGCCCAGCGGAATCAGATCCCGCCAGGTTCCGTTGGCACTGGATCGCACGATCCATTCGTAGGCAGCATCAAACCAATTCACGGCGGATTCCACTGATCCTTCTGGGCGTGTTCGCCCCAAGATGCTCGTGCGGCTGCGGGGAGGAAAGGTCCCTTACCTGATAGATCGGGACAGTACTAAAACACCTTTCCGGCAGCGTATTGGAACGATGCAATTGTTACGGTATCGAGGAGATTTGCACAAGATGTACGTGGGGCTGGTGAAACAACAATTCGATCATCACGAGCCCGGGGTTTTCCGCGGCGTGCGCCTCATACGCGCATGTGCCGCCCTGGATCCCGCCGCATGGTCTCACCCCGTGGGTGAGGGGCGTCAGCGGTACGTCTGGCGGTGGCGGCGCGCCTTCTCGCGGTTTCCGCAGACGCTCATGCTGCACCAGCGGCGACGTCCGCCTCGCGAGGAGTCCAGGAACAACCAGCCGCATCGCCCGCACGTCCTGATCCGACCGGGCGGGAGGGTGAAAACCGCGTGAACGGTCAGCAACGACAGTGTCGTGGGGATGGCTCCGGGTGCCGTCCAGTCGGCGGTGCAGCCGTCGAGCGCGGCGTCGATCCGCTGGACCTGCCCGGCTCGCGTTCCCTTACCGGCTCGTTGCAGGAGTGCGCCGAAGGGTTCGGTCGGCACGGTCTCGCCGTCGGCGATCGCGCTGAACACGGCCCACGCCTGCTCGCGAACGGCCCGGACCTCACGTACGAGACCGCTCACGGAGTCCTCCGCCAAGGACGGCACCTCGTCGAACAGGCCGGCGGACGCGCACCAGGTGAGGACGTCCGAGGGGGTGTTCAGCAGTTCGACGTCCTCGGCCGGGAGCGTGCGGTCGAAGACGGTGTTCGTGAGGTCCAGGACCGGATGGCCGCCGACGAAATGGGTGTCCTGCCAGGGCGGCCGGGCCTGGGGGGTCAAAGTAACCATTGTACTGAGTGTATATGGTTTTCCGCCGGTGGCCGGTGGCCGAAGCCGGTGGTCGGTGGTCGGTGGTCGGTGGTGGTGTCGGGGGTTGGGGTTGGTCTGCCGTGCGACTCGGAGCGGCGGGTGGGGCGTCGAGGTGGCGTGCGGCGATCGTGTGGGAGCCGCGGTCACGCGGCCTACGTGACCCGCACGGCCTACGTGACCCGCACGGCATCTCCCTTGAAACGCCTCCTGAGAAGGACGGTCGTCACGATCGCCACGGCGGCGAACCCGACCGAGCACCAGAGGGACCAGCGCCAGCCCATGAGGACGGCCTCGGGGCCGGCGGATCCGGCGGCGAAGTGGGCGGCCACCGAGGTCACGACCCCCACCCCCACGGCGAGTCCCAGCTGCTGCGAGGCGTTGATCAGCGCGCCGGCCGTCGCCCGTCGCCCTTCCTCGGCGCCGTTCGTGCCGGCGATGCTCGTCGTGATCAGCGCGAGGATGTGACCGGCGGCGTTCACGGAGGTGCCGATCAGGATGAGGGTGAGTCCGTGGTCTTCCGGCAGGCCGACCATCACCACGATGCCGATCGTCTCGACGACGATTCCGTAGAGGAGGACACGGTACAGCCCGAAGCGTTCGACGAGCTTTCCCGCGTAGATTCCGGTGACGACCGCGATCACGCCCGAGAGGGCGAACGCCAGACCGGTCGCGAGCGCGCCCAGACCGAGATGTGTCTGCAGGTAGAGGGTGAGGATGAACAGCATTCCACCGTAGGAGCAGACCAGCAGGACGGTGACGAGGTTGGCCGCGCCGATGGCGGCCGTGCGGAAGATGGGGATCGGCACCAGCGCGTCGTCCTTTCTGGACTGAGTCCAGACGAAGAGGGCGATCGCCGGCACCGCGATCCCCGCTGAGAGCAGGATCGGAGCCGACGACCAGCCGTACTTCTCACCTTCGGTGAGGGCGAACACGAGGGCGACCATGCCCGTGGTCGCGAGGACGACGCCGATGACGTCGAGGTGGCGGGAGGCGCGCGTGTCCCGGCTCTCGTCGAGATGGACCCTCGCGAGGAGACCGGCGGCCACGACGACGGGTATGTTGATCAGGAAGACGGACCGCCATCCGGCGTACTCGGTGAGAACACCCCCGAGCACCATACCGGAGACGAACCCCGCCGACAGTGCCGCACCGTAGACGCCGAGAGCGCGTTCGCGTTGCGGTCCTTCCGGAGTGGCCGCCTGGAGCAGCCCCAGACCCGCCGGGGCGATGAACGCGGCGGCGACGCCCTGCAGGGCACGGCCCGCGATGAGCGCGGCCGGTGACCAGGCGAGGCCCGCGAGGAGCGAGGCGAGGCCGAAGCCGACAAGGCTCCAGATGAACACCCGCTTTCTTCCGAAAAGATCGGCGACCCTTCCGCCCAGGAGGAGGAAGCCACAGAAAGTGAGCGGATAGCCGGAAAGCACCCAGGCGATGTCACCTCCGGAGCCGAAGTTCAGGCCCTCGCGGATGCTCGGGGCGGCGACGTTGATGATCGAATAGTCGACGGCGACCAGGAACTGGGTGCCGCAGATGACGGTGAGCTGCCAGAACCGCCGGGACCCGAACGCGATCTCGGCGCTTCCTGTCGTGTGTGACGATGTCGTCTTCATCTCACCCGCCTTTCGTCTCTGCCGACCATCGGGCCGGAGATTCCAGGAGATGGGGTTGGGCCGGTTCCTGCGCGGTCGTGTCCCGGATCTCGCCCGTTCCCGCTGGAGCCTCGGCGCGGGCGTGCGGGGTTCCGCGTGCCGGGTGACCCGCGTGGGAGTAGGGGGCCGCATGGGTGTCGCGGGGAGAACGATCCGGGTACGAGGAGAGGTCCGCGTGGGTGCCGCCGGGAGAACGACCCGCGTGGGAGTAGGGATCCGTGTGGGTGTCGGTGGAGAGGAACATCCGGTGAAGCCGTCTTACGGCGTTGAGCACCTCGTACTCGGCGCAGGTGATGGAGATCCGCCGGGTACGGACCGTCATGTCCCGCACCGTGACGCCGTGGGTCGCGAGCGCGCCCGGCAGGAGTCGCACCTGGGGGTGGCGGGCACAGAACCCGTGGCCGACCAGCGACACCTTCCCCACCGGCCCTGACCAGTGGCACTCACCGAAGGCGCCCGCCGCGCGCAGGTCGGCGAGCACCCCGTTGACCTGGTCCTGGTCGGTGGCCTTCACGACGAACCGCAGGGAGTGACCGGAGCCGTCGGCGGCCAGGTGGTCGAGCATGTCCACGGACAGCGCGGGGTCGGCCAGCATGGCGGCGACCGTGGTGAGGGCGGTGGGGACGACCCCGTCGAGTCGGCAGCGGAGCTGACCCGTCCGGTGGGCGACGCCGACGGCGGTGAACCGCTCGCCGTCCGGCGGGATGGTCGAGCGGGAGCCGGTCACCCAGGTGCCGGTGGTCTCGGTCGTGCTGGACCGGACGTGGAGGGGAACACGGTGGGTACCTGCGTACTGGACGCTGGAGTGGGCGAGCACCGTGGCGCCGCCCGCGGCCAGCTCGGCCATGTCCTCGTAGGAGAGGTGGCTCAGTTTGCGGGCTTCGGCGACGTATCGCGGATCGGCGGTGAACACGCCCTCGACGTCGGTGAATATCTCGCACACCTCGGCCCGTAGCGCGGCGGCGAGGGCGACGGCGGTGGTGTCGGAGCCGCCTCGGCTCAGGGTGGTCAGCTCGCCGCTTTCCGCGGCGATGCCCTGGAAGCCGGTCACCACGGGGACATAGCCGGCCTGGATGCATTCGCGGATCTGTTCGGGGTGAACGTTGACGATGCGCGCGCAGCCGTGCACTCCGTCGGTGATGATGCCGCCGTCGCGGGCGTTGAACGAACGGGCGGGTACGCCCAGCTCGTGCAGCGCCATGGCGAGTGCGGCGGCGGAGGCCTGTTCACCGGTGCTGAGCAGTATGTCCAGTTCCCGGGCGTGTGGATTGTCGGTGAGGTCGCGTGCGAGTTCAAGCATGGCGTCGGTGGTGCCGCCCATCGCGGACACCACGACGGCCACGGATCCATCGGCGGCGGCTATGCGCTGCGCTGCGTGACTGATCTTGCTCACGTCACCCAGTGATGTTCCGCCGTACTTCTGTATCACCAGGCCCATCGTTCACTCCTGCGTCACGTGCTTCCTTGAGAACCATCCGGGCATGCTCGGCCGGGTTTCCGGCTCGACGGCCGGCGCGGCCGGTGCGGTCGAAGTGACCGGCCCGACCGGCCCTGTCGGCGTGGCCGACACGGTCGGCCGGTCGACGCGCGAGGTGTCGTCGCGGCCGGGAGGCCGTTCCGCGGGTGCGGAACGGCCTCCCGGCCGCCGCGGCCTCCGTCATCGTGTGTCCCGGCTTTCGCGCCGCAGCCGGGACGGTGTGCCGAACCGTACCGATTCGGCCGCCGCCCACCTGTAGTACAGCTGCGCGTCGTTGTCGGACCGCATGCCCGCGGCACCGTGGATCTGCATGGTCCGCGTCGTGACCGTACGGGCCAGGTCCGAGGCCGCCGCGAGGTTGGCCGCCGCGTGCGAGGCCGCGTCGCGGTCGTGCACCAGCAGGCGCGTCGCGTCGATGTGCATCGACAGCTCGCTGAGCCGGAAGGACAGGGCCTGGAACCTGCCGATCGGCCGGCCGAACTGGCGGCGTGTCCTGGCGTGGTCGACGGCGTGGTCGAGCGCCGCCTGGGCGAGGCCCACCAGATACGCCGCCTGGCGCACCCGCGCGTTGGCGAGCGCCGCCTCCCACGCGGCGGAGGAGTCGGCCCGGGCCACCGCGGGCGTGCCCTCGAACTCGACCCGGTACGTCTCGCCCCGGCTCGTCTCCTCGTGGCGCCGCATCGTGATGGACGGATGGCCGGCACGCACGAGCGCGAGGCGCGGCCCGGTGGTGTCGGCGCCGCCCGCGTCGGCTCCGTTCGTGTCGGCTCGGCCCGCGTCGGTTCCATCCGCGTCGGCTTGGCCGACGCCGGCTCCGTTCACGTCGGCTCCACCCACGCCGACCTCGCCCACGACGAAGTGGTCGACCTCCGCCGCGAACCCGACGAAGGCCCGCCGCGCGGAGATCGCACCGTCCTGGTCGGACCATGGCTCGGCCGCGACCGCGAGCGCCACCGGTTCTTCGCCGATGTCGTCGGGGAACAGCTCCCGCGCGGTGAGCGTGTCGAGCAGCGGCCCCTGGTACAGCACCGACCCGAGCAGTTCGGCGAGCCGTACGGTGTCCGAGGTGTGCAGCGCGCCGAGCCCGACCAGCCCCTCCCACACCATCGCGCGGGTTTCGCGGTTGTCGTCGTCGGTCTCCCCACCCGCCGGGCGAGGCCGATCGGTCATCCGCCGCACCAGCGGCGCCAGATCTCCGTCGAAGAAGTCGGCGAACGCCGTGCTCTCCGCTCTGGTCTCCACTGTGGTCATGACGGCAACCCCAATTTCGATGTGGCGACGAAGAAGAGCATGATCTCCGAGGAGCCCTGGGCGAGCGTGAGTCCCGGAGCCTCGCGGAACGCGGCGTCGAAGACACCCTCGGCGATGGCCTCGGGGTCGCGTGCGTCCAGCAGCGCCCGTGGTCCGAGCAGTTCGACCGCCGCCAGCGACACCTCCTTGGCCGTCTCCGACGTGTACCACTTGGCGGTCGCCGAGTGGACCTCGTCGGGCCGTCCCTCGTGCAGGTTGGTTATGCACCGCCAGGCCAGCAGGCGGGCCGCGCGCACCCGGGTTTCGAGCTGGACCAGCCGCTCCTCGCAGCCGGGCGGCGCGTGCTCGCGCAGCGCGGACAGGGTGCGCTCGGCCTTGGCCGAGTGGTCCAGCCCGGTGCGCTCCAGGGGGAGCACCTTGCCCAGCACCTGCCACCCGTCGTCGACGTCGCCGAGCACGTCCTCGGGCCCGAGCCGGATCCCGTCGAGCGTCACCAGGTCGAACCGCTCCTCGGACAGGTTCCACACCGGCTCGATGACCGTGCCCACGCTCTGCAGCGGTACCAGGAAGAGCGTGATCCCCGAGAAGTTCACCGGGCCGGTCGACGTACGGGCCGCGCACAGCGCGAACTCGCTGTGCTGCGCCTTCATGTTGTAGATCTTCCGCCCGTACAGGCGCCAGCCGTCGCCGTCCGGCTCGGCGCGCGTGGTCAGCGACGCGAGGTCGGAGCCGACGTCGGGCTCGCTGAACAGCACGTTGGCCGTGATCTCGCCGCGCGCCAGGCCAGGCAGGAACCGGTCCTTCTGCTCCGGCGTGCCGAACAGGTGGATGGCGTTCCCGACGATGTCGACGCCGAGCGAGTGCACGTTCTCGGGGACGCCGTGGCGGATCATCTCCTCGGTGAGGATCGCCTTCTCCACGATCGTGGCGCCCGATCCGCCGTACCGTTCCGGCCAGTTGATCGCGAGCCGGCCGAGCTTGCCCAGCCGCCGATGCACGTCGAGCAGGCCGCTCTCCTGCCCGTACGGCATCCGCCGGGACTGTGCGATCTCCGCGCTCACCGCGTCCTCGCACAACAGCCCGCAGACCTCTTGCCGGAAGCCGTCCTGCTCTGGCGTGAAGGCCGGCATCATCGGACACTCACCTCGCTTAATCTGTCGCGCATCACGTCCGCCAGGGCTTCGACGTGTGCTGGTTGGAGCATGGTGTAGTGGTCGCCGCGCACCACCTGGATCTCGTCGGCGTAGGCACGCCAGCCGTCGAGCTTGTCCGGGTCGGCGTCCTCGGCGCACAGCAGCACCACCCGGCCGCCCACCCGGGTGGGACGGAACGTCAGGAGTCCGCGTACGTTCGCGGCGAACACCGGGAATCGTTCGGCCATCTCGGTGGTGTCCGGTTCCGCGCCCATCTCCGCGACGTCGGCGGCGAACCACGCCCGCAGTTCGTCGTCGCAGGGATGGGACGGTTCCTCGGGGAGGGCGGTGTCGAGCGCGAACGTCACCGCGACGTCGCCGTCCTGGCGCGCCATGTCGAGCGCCACCGCTCCGCCGACCGACCAGCCGCCCAGGTGCAGCGGCCCGTCGGGCCGGACCTCGCGGACCGCGGCGAGGTAGGTGGCCGCGAGGTCGGACAGCCGCCGCCCCTCGGTCACGCCGCCGTGCAGGCCCGGGTCCTCCAGCGCGTAGACGGGCCGGTCGTCGCCGAGCAGCGCGGCGAGGGTGACGTAGGGCGCCACCGATCCGCCCGCCGCGTGTACGAGGAACAGCGGTGGTTTCGTGCCCCCGCGACTGAGCGGCACCAGCGGAGACGCGGGCGGCCGCCCCTCCGCCGGGGCGGAGGGGGCCCTCCGCAGGGAGAGGGCCTCCTCCCGTTTGCGCCGGAGCCGGAGCCTCAGCAGCGCGTCTCGTTTCTCCTCCAGGGTGGAGGGACGCGAACCGCCCATCAGCTCGACTCTTTCAGCAGCCGGTCGAGTTCCTCCTCGGACAGATCGGCGACCTGAGCCTCCAGCTGTGCCACCTCGTCGTCGCCGAGCAGCGCGCGCTGCGCGTCGTCGACCTGGGCGGCGAACTGGCTGAGCAGCGGGTAGCTGAACAGCCGTCGCGGGTCGAGCGTCACCTGGAAGGCGTCGCGTACCCGCGAGATCATCTGGGTGACCTGCAGCGAGTTGCCGCCGAGGACGAAGAAGTTGTCCTGCGCGCCGACGCTCCCGGGGTCGAGGCTCAGCAGGCTCTGCCAGATCTCGGCGAGCCGGCGCTGGGTCTCGGTGGTCAGCTCGACCTGTCCCGCGTCGCCCTCGGGGCGAGGGTCGGGCAGCTTCGTCTGGTCCACCTTCCCCGTGGAGGTGAGCGGGAGCTGCTCCAGCCGCACGTAGTCGGTGGGCACCATGTGCAGGGGGAGGCGCCCGGCGAGGTGTTCGCGCAGCGCGTCCGGCTCGAACTCGCCGACCACGTAGGCGGCGAGCCACGCCGACGTCGTGCCCGCGTCGCGCACGGTCACGACGCACTGCCGTACGCCCTCGAAGCTCTCGACGGCGTGCTCGATCTCGCCGAGCTCCACGCGCAGCCCGCGCAGTTTCACCTGACGGTCGACCCGGCCCAGGAACTCCAGGTTGCCTTCGCCGTTCCAGCGCGCCAGGTCACCGGTGGCGTACATGCGCTCGCCCGGTGTGGGGGCGAAGGGGTCGGGCAGGAACTTCTCGGCGGTCTGGTCCGGCCGGCCGAGGTAGCCGACGGCGAGACCGGCGCCCGCCATGTAGAGCTCCCCGGGGACGCCGACCGGCACGGGCCGCAACCTCTTGTCCAGGACGTAGGCGCGTTGGTTGTCCATCGCCCGGCCGATCGGCGGCGGTCCGTCCAGCGGCTCCGGCGGGCACAGGTAGTCCACGCACGTCACGGTGACCTCCGTCGGGCCGTATCCGTTGTGGAACTCGCGTCCCGGCTTGCGCCACCTGTTGACCAGGTCGGGGCCGAACGGCTCCATGCCGATGAAGCACACCCGCAGGTCGTCCAGGGCGGACGGATCGAGCAGCCCGAGCACGGCCGGGGGGATGTCGACCATCGTCACCCGCTCGCGGGCGAGCAGCGCCTGCAGCGTCTCGGGGTCGAGCAGCTCCGAGCGCGGTGCGCCCACGATGGTCGCGCCGGCGGTGAGCGTCGAGAAGACGTCCGAGACGCTCACGTCGAAGGCGGGGTTGGAGAACTGCAGGATCCGGTCGTCCGGCGTCACCGAGAACATCCGCCGGAAGGTGGTGCAGAAGTTCGCGACCGCCCGGTGGGGGACCATCACTCCCTTGGGGGTGCCGGTCGAGCCCGAGGTGTAGATGACGTAGGCGGTGTCCTCCTGCGCCACGTGCACCGAGGGCGGCGAGACCTCCCGGCCGTCGAGCGCGTCGGTGTCCAGCGGGATCCGCCCCACGTTCGGGGGCAGCAGGTCCACGAGGTCCGAGGTCGTGACGACCGCGGCCACGTCGGCGTCTTCGAGCTGGTAGGCGAGCCGCTCCGGCGGATACTGCGGGTCGAGCGGCAGCCACGCCCCGCCCGCCTTGAGCACGCCGAGTTCGGCGGCCGGCAGGTCGAAGCCGCGGTCGAGCAGCACCCCGACCACGCTCCCCGGCGCCACCTTGAACTCCTCGACGAGCGCGTGCGCCAGCCGGTTGGCGCGCTCGTCCAGCTGCGCGTAGGTGAGGTCCTCTCCGGCGAAACGCATCGCGACCGCGTCGGGCGCCTCGGCCACGCGCGCCGCGACCAGCTCGTGCAGCAGGCGTTCGTCGCGCTCGCCTGGCTCGGGGTTCCATTCGGTGAGCACGCGCAGGTACTCGCTGTTGGGCATGATGTCCAGCGAGTCGATCCGGGCGTCCGGCCTGGACAGCGCGTCGGTCATCACCGTCGTGAAGTGTTCCACCAGGCGCTCGACCCGCTCGTGGTCGAACAGCTCGGAGGAGTACTCGATCCACACGCCCAGTCCGCCGTCCGGCAGGTCGTTGATCTGGAACGTGAGGTCGAACCTGGTCGTCTCCGGCTGCGGGGTCAGCATCTCGACGTCCACGCCGGGCAGGCTCCAGCGCGCGATCATCGACTCGGGCAGCAGCGTGAACAGGTGCGCGACCAGCGGATTCCGTCCCGGGATCCGCTCCGGGCCGAGCTCCTCGATCATCCGGCCGAACGGCATGTCCTGGCGGGCCATCGCGTCCAGGACGGTGTCGTTGGTGGTGTGCACCAGATCGCGGAACACCGGATCGCCCCCGAGGTTCCCGCGGACCGCCACCGTGTTGGCGAAGAACCCCATCATGGGTTCGGTCTCCGAGCGGGTCCGTCCGGAGAAGACCGATCCGAGCGCGATGTCCTCCTGGCCGGTGTAGCGGTTGATCACGACCTGGTATCCGGCCATCGTGAGGGCGAGCAGGGAGACGTTCTCCGCCTGGGCCAGGTCGCGGATCCCTCGGGCGAGCTCGTCGGGCAGGCGGCCCTCGTAGATGCGGCCGGCCCCGGTGGGCGCCGACGGACGCTCCCGGTCGCCGCGCCACTCCAGCGGCTCCATCCCGTCCAGGGCGGAACGCCAGGAGTCGATCTGCTTGGCCGGCTCCTCGCTGAGCAGCCAGAGCCGCTGCCAGGCCGCGAAGTCGGCGGGCTGGAGGCTCAGCTCGGGGAACTGCGAGCCGCTCGGATCGGTGTAGCGGGCGGTCAGTTCCTCGGCGAACTGGCGCGAGGACCATCCGTCGATGACGATGTGATGCCACACGATGGACAGCACGTGGTCCTCGGGACCCAGACGCAGTACGGCGAACCGGTACGGCGGCCTGTTGCGCAGGTCGAACTCCTCGCGCACCTGGGCGTCGATCCATTCCTGGACGGACTCCTCGGTCCCGTCGACGACCGGCAGCTCCCACGTCTCCGGCGGCGGGTCGACCACCTGGAACGGCACGCCGTGCTCGTCGCCGAACCGGGTGCGCAGGCTCTCGTGCCGCGCGACGATCCCGCGCAGCGCCTCGGACAGGGCGTTCACGTCGAGCGGCCCGCGCAGGCGCATCGCGAACGGCACGTTGTAGACCGGTGCGCCCGCGACCATCTGGTGCAGGAACCACAGGAATCGCTGCTGCTCGGCGATCGCCATCTTGCCGGTGCGCGGGACGGCGACGATCCGTTCCCGTTCGGCCTTCTCCGCCACACGCTGGCGGACCTTCCTCTCCAGCAGGGCGCGTCTGATGTCGGCGACGTCACGCTCTTCGGGGTTTGCCATGATCTCCTTCTCCTCCTTCACCGTCGCACGCTCAGCGGTCGCAGATCGGTCCACACCCGCGCGATGTGTTCCAGGCACTCGCCCTTGTCGCCCTCGACCCCGGCCTCGCGCCAGCCGGGCGGGATCTCCCGGCCGGCGGGCCAGATCGAGTACTGCTCCTCGTGGTTGATCACCACGGCGAACTTCTCTTCCACAACGCCTACCTTTCTTGAGGTACGAAGGCGGAAATATCGGTTAGTTGACTGAGGTAGCGGTCGAGCGTCCCGAGCCCGTCCACCGTCGGCCGCGCGAGCGAGGCCGCGTGCCGGTCGAACCGCCGGGTGTCGAAGTGCCGGGAGCAGTCGGTGAACATCCGGTCGAACTCGACCGGCGCCGCGTCACGGCCGGCGGCCGCGGGCGGCAGCAGCAGGTGCAGCCCGGCGAGCCGCTCGTCGGGCTCGGCGATCGCCTCCAGGCGGTCGCGGAACCGCGCGTAGCCGACCCGGTCGAGCCCGCATCGGGCGGTGAGCACGTCGAACGCGTCGGCGAAGCGCAGCCTCGTCGGCCACAGCACGTGCATCGCGCCGTCGGGCACCTCGATGTCGCCGATCGCGGCGCCCGCCACGAACCGGCCGACCACGTCCACCGGCGTCACGTCGGCCTCGGCCTCCGTGGGGAACACGCATCCGGTGCGCGCGCACGCGTACAACAGGTTGTGCGCGAGTGAATCGGGGTTGGCCACGCCTGTCTTCCGGTGCGGCCAGACCTCACCGAGGCGGTACACCACCGAGCTGACGCCCTGGCGGTGCGCGTCGGCGAGGAGGTTCTCCGCGACGTACTTCGATCTGTTGTAGCCGTCCGCGGCGACCTGGTCCAGCACCGGGATCTGGTCCTCGGTGAAGCTGGAGGCGGCCTGCTCGCCGGGGGCGAAGATGCTCAGGGTGGACAGGGTGTGCAGGCGGGCACCACTCGACGCGAGTTTGATGAGCTCCTGCACGCCGAGCACGTTGGCCGGGCGGTGGTCCAGATAGCCGAACAGGAAGTTCACCGCGCCCGCGGCGTTGACGACACCGGAGACGGCCGACGCGATCGCGTCGAAGCGCCACTGCGGCAGGCCGAGCAGCTCGCTGCCCAGGTCGCCGGGAACGACCTCGACCCGTCCTGCCTTGATCGCCGCCGGTAGCTGCTGCCAGGCGGACGTGAGCCCGTACCGGTCGAGGGCCTCGGTCAGCCGCCGGGCGCCCTCCGAGGGGTCGAGGCTCCGCACCAGGCAGATCAGCTCGACGTCGGAGCGGGTCAGCAACTCGGCGAAGATGTGCGCCCCGATGAACCCGGTCGCGCCGGTGAGCAGCAGCGTCCGAGGCGGGCGCCACGTCAGGTCGTGCTTGATGTAGGCGAGTTCGGCGCTGTCGTCGTCGACGCCCTCGGCCAGCCGCGCGGCCTGTGCGCGTACGGTCGACTCGACGAGCAGGTCCCTGGGCCGCACCGGCCTGCCCAGCCGCTCGCTGACGGCGGTGGTGAGCCGGTAGGCGCTCAACGAGGTGCCCCCGTAGTCGGAGAAGGGGACGACCACCGAGACCTGTTCCCGCTCAAGCACCTCGCGCCACGCCGAACAGAGCAGCTCCTCCATCGGGTTGGCCGGCGGCTCGATGTGTTCGGCCGGGCCTTCCTGCCGTGCCGTCTCGGCCACGATGAGCGCGGCCAGCGCCTTGCGGTCCGCCTTGCCGTTGCGGTTGAGCGGGAGCGCGTCGAGCACCACGATCCGGTGCGGGACCTGTTCGGCCGGTAGTTTCTCCGCCGCGTACGCGCGAAGTTCCTCCACGGAGGGTGTCTCGTCCGGTGAGCGGGGCGTGACGCAACCGACCAGGGTGGCCTCGGGCGCCTCGCCGAGCACGACCGCCATCGCGTCGCCGACGAGCGGATGGCCGGCGAGGGCGGAGGTGACGTCGCCGAGTTCCACCCGTACCCCACCGATCTTGACCTGCTCGTCGAGCCGGCCGTTGAAGTGCAGCAGCCCGTCCTCGCCGACCCGCGCCAGGTCGCCCGTCCGGTACAGCCTCTCGCCGGGGATCTCCGGGAACGGGTTGGTCACGAGCACCCGCGCGGTGCGCTCGGGATCGTTGAGGTAGCCCGCTCCGACGCACTCGCCGCCGAGGTACAGCTCGCCGGGGGTGTTCTTCGGGAGGGGCCTGAGATCCTCGTCGAGGACGATCGCGGCGGTGTTGTCGATGGGGCGCCCGAGCGGGATCCGGTCGACGTCGGCGTCCGTGACGTCGTGGAACACCGACCCGATCGAACACTCCGTCGGCCCGAACGTGTTGGTGACCTCGAGGTCGGGCAGCAGCGCGCGCAGCCGGTGCACCACGGCGGGACCGGCCGTCTCCCCGCCGATCAGCATGCGGCGCAGGCTCGACGTCGCGGCGCGCAGATCCTCGCGCGTCTCCAGCAGGGAGACGAACGCCGTGAGCACCGAGGGGACGAAGTCGGTCATCGTGACGCCGTAGCGGCCGATGGTCATCGCGGTCTCCTCAAGGTCGAGGATCCCGTCGCGGTCCGGCAGTACGACCTGCCCACCCGATGTCAGCGGCCACAGCACCTGCCACATCGAGGAGTCGAACGTGGACCGGCTGTTCTGCAGCGTCACGTGGCCGGCCCCGTCGCCGAACCGGCGCGACATCGCGGTCAACCTGTTGACCAGGCCGCGGTGGTGGTTGAGCGCGCACTTGGGCGTGCCCGTCGAACCGGAGGTGTAGAACCCGTAGATCAGGTCTTCCGGCCCGGGTGCACGGTCGGCGGGCGGCGGTTCCAGGTCGGCCGGATCACGCGGAGGTTTCGAGCAGTCGACGATCACCGTCGGAATGGACAATCGCAGTTCGGTGATTGTCTCCACCGTCGCCGGCGACGCCAGGACGGCGGGTGGCGACAGTTCGGCGACGATCGTCCTGAGCCGGTCGATCGGCCAGGAGGGATCCAGTGGAACGAACGCCGAGCCCGTCTTCATCACTCCGAGGAGCGCGGCCGGGAATTCGCGCCCTTCCGCTATCAGCACGGGTATCAAATGTCGTGTCAGTACGCCGTCGCCGATCAGTCGATTGGCCGTTGTATTGGCTGCGGCGTCGAGGGCTGCGTAGCTCATCGTCATGTCCCGATAGCGAATCGCGGGACGGTCCGGTGCGTTCTCCCGCTGTTCGTGGAACAGGTCGAGAACTGTGCTTTGCCGGGGGAACGCATGCTGCGGACCCAGTGATAAGTGAATGGCGGTTCGGGCATCGTCAATCAAGTGCGTCTGCTGATGGCTTGACATCGTGCTTCCATGGTCTCGGCTGGCAACAGGTCCTCTGTCAGGCAGATCGATCACTATTCAGATAGGTGGGCTTCAGATAGCCGTGGCCGATTCTCGGCGAGCGTCACAAGGGTGGCGAAGGGGTGTTCACCGCGTTTTTCCGGCGCGCCTGGCGGCCGCCCGGCTCTCGGTCGAATATGCGAAGCCGATAGGTATTCGTTCCATGACGGCTCGTGCGTGCGGTGACCACGCGTTTCCTCCCAACGCCAGTCGGTTTAGGTGCTGCACAAAATATTAAGTAACCGTCGTTAACTAATTTACGGGTTACTTCCATAGTGGGACACCTGCTCCGGGTTCGCAAGCTCGGGCGTCGCTGCGGTCGGCTGACAGTAGCTGTGAACTGGGGAAATGAGCGCCAGGCTCGCGTGGAGCGGCGACGGGCGTCCGGGTGCTCCTCGTCGTGACGGCTTCGCGCCCCCATCCGAATCGGTGACAACACAAACGCTGATTCCGGATGTGCGGTCCGACCACCCGGAATGCGGAACAAAAGGCTCCGGTGCCGGTGCGACAGGACGTCGTCGCCCAGAGGGGGTGTGAAAGGCATGTCCGTCCGTACCCAACCCGATGCCCGCTAATCCACCGATCGCGTTTTTCTGTCAGATCCGCTCGAAAATGGACGATGACCAGCGGAGGATCAAAGAATGATCAATGCGACATCGTGGCCGATAAATTATCGGTGGGCAATCCGGGGCACCTCCCGGCGCTCTTGATCGACTTAACTGAATGGCCTGTAAGGGCGCCCGTAAAGATCGCTTCCGGTCGCCGGGATTCGATGCGGAGTTCGTCGGCCAGCAAGGAGTGAGGGATTGTCGTGCATGGGTAGTGTGGGTGAGTGTCGGCTTATTGATCATCGCGTCGCATCTCGCCCGGCGGGATATAGGAGGAGACTGTGGAGCAGGTCAACGACAACACGCGGGTCGGATTATTCCAATCGGGAGGGCTCTCCTCCCTCGCCGTCGGAGTCTGGCTTCGCGAGACGTCCACTCCGGCGAGGCACTATCTCGCCGATATCGGTCAATCAGATATCACGAATATGGACGCACTCGTTTCTTCTCTACGAAGTTTCGGAGACGAGGTCGTCGTTATGGATTTACGATCGTCGATGGCCTCCATGGCGTCGGACCTGCTGCGGTACGGCGCCCGTCACGACGGCGGTTACTGGAACACGACCGGCGCGTCCCGCTTCGTGCTCGTCAACGAGATCCTGCCGAGGATGCGGGCGGACGGATGCCGGACGTTCGTCCACGGCTGTGTCGGCGGGGGCAACGACCAGCGCCGGTTCGCGCGCTACGGCACCCAGGTCGCCCCGGAGATGTCCGTCGTCGAGCCGTGGACGAGCCCGCGGGCGCTGGAGAGGTTCCCCGATCGCGACGCGATGCTCGCGGCGGTCACCGAGCACGGGCTGCACCTCGACCACGGCAGCGGCGCCGACCGGTCCACCGACGCCAACCTCGCGGGCATCTCGCACGAGTCGGCCGAGCTGGAAGACCTGGAAACGCCGGTCACCCGCCTTCGGCCGCGGTGGAGCCGATGGCCGGGGGATACCTCCGCCGAGCCCGAGACCGTCACCGTCGTCTTCCACGAAGGACGCGTCGCCGACGTCGACGGCAGCGGGCCTGACCCGGTCGAGTGGATGACGCGGGCCAACGAGATCGGGTCACGGCACGGCGTCTGGCTCCGTGACGTGGTCGAACGGCGCATCATCGGCACGGTCTGCCGGGGCGTCTACGAGGCGCCGGGGCTTGAGCTGCTCGAACGCGCGTGGACCCGCGTCCTGCAGGCCGGCCTCGACGCGGCCGGCCGCGAACTCCACGACCGGCTGGCAGGCGTTCTGGGCGCCGCGCTGTACGAGGCGCGGTGGCTCGATCCCGCCGCGTGCGCGGCGCGGGACGCGATCGACCGGCTCGTCGGCGAGCTCGGCGGCAGCGTGACCCTCTCCGTCCACCGCGGCGTCGTCAGGGTCGAGCGGATGAAGGTGGCCGGTCACGTGGTGCAGCAGACACGGTTCGGCTCGGGCGGCAACCGCTGGAGCGAGGTGGTCGCCGTCTGAAAGGACCGTCCGAAAGAACCGTATGAACGAGCCGTCTGGATGAAAGGAGGAGGCGATGCGTGAGCGTCGATTCGGCCGGCTGGGCTGGATGGTCGGCGACGTCGGCTACGGAATGTGGGGCATAGCCGGAGGCGAGGGCGGATGGACCGGCGCCGACGGCGAGACGGGCGACACCGCGTTGGACGAGGCCGTCCGGCTCGGGTGCGACTTCTTCGACACCGCCTGGATCTACGGCCGCGGGGAAAGCGAGAGGATGCTCGGCGAGTTGGTGCGGAGGCACCCGGAGCGTCGCCTGCGCATCGCGACCAAACCCCCGCCGAAGGATCGCGAGTGGCCGTCCACCCGAGACTCCAAGCTGTCCGACGTGTACCCGCCGGACTATCTCTGGGAGTGTCTGCACCGCAGCCTCGAAGGGCTGGGCACCCCGTCCGTCGACCTGTTCCAGTTTCACGTCTGGGAGGACGCCTGGGCACACGACGCGGCGTGGCAGGACGCCGTCATCGAGATGAAGGAACGCGGGCTGATCAAAGGCGTCGGCATCAGCGTCAACCGCTGGGAACCCTGGAACGTACTGGAGACCCTGAAGACCGGACTGATCGACGCGGTACAGGTCATCTACAACATCTTCGACCAGGCCCCGGAGGACGAGCTCTTCCCGGCATGCCGTGAGCTGGACGTGGCGGTGATCGCACGGGTGCCCTTCGACGAGGGAACGCTCACCGGCACCCTCACCCGCGACACCCGCTGGCCGGAAGGCGACTGGCGCAACACCTACTTCGTACCGGAGAACCTCGTCGCGAGCGTGGAGCGCGCCGAACGGCTGGCGCGGATCGTGCCCGAGGGCATGACCATGCCCGAGCTCGCCCTGCGCTTCATCCTGCGGAACCCCGACGTCACCACCGTCATCCCGGGTATGCGCAAGCCCGCCCACGTACGCGCCAACATCGCCGCCAGTGACGCCGAACCCCTGGGTGAGGAGCTGATGGCGCGGTTGCGCGAACACCGCTGGGACCGCCGGCCGACGGCGTGGTCGCAATGAGCGCCGCGTCGAAGCCCATCGTGCTGTGGGCCGTGCCCCGATCCCGGTCCACGGCGTTCCTGCGCATCATGCTCGAACGCGGCGACCTGGAGGTGGCCCACGAGCCGTTCTCGTACCTCCAGACGGACGGCCACTTCGAGTTCGCGGGCAGGCGCGCCACGTCGGCGATCGAGTTGCTCGACGCGATGCTCGAGGTGAACGCCGAAGGGCGGCGGGTGTTCGCCAAGGACACCTCCGACTACACCTACACCCCGCTGTTCGAGGACGAGCGCCTGTTCGGCGACGTGATCAACACCTTCATGATCCGGGAACCGCGTAGCGCGATCTCCTCGCACTACGCCGTCAACCCCGAGGCCACCCTGGAGGAGTACGGATTCGAATACCTGCACGCCATCTTCGACGCCGTGCGGTCGGCGACCGGCGAGATCCCCCTGGTGATCGACGGCGACGACCTGGTGGCCAGTCCGGAGGCGACGGTCCGGGCGTACTGCGAGCGGGTCGGGCTGGAGTTCATGCCCGAGGCGATGCGCTGGGACCCCGGCCAGCAGGCGAACTGGCAGCGTACGAACCGGTGGCACGCGGAGGTGGCCGAGAGCAGCGGGCTCGTCGCCAAGGCGCCCGAGCGGCGTGAGACGCCCGACACCAACGAACACCTGCGCCGCGTCGCCGAGCATCACCAACCGTTCTACGACGAACTCGCGCGCCACCGCCTCACCTGCGGGTAAGGCCGGGGGGCGGTGACGTGACCGGGTAGGGCCGGGGGCGGTGACGCGACGCGAGCGCGTGCCACCGTCCTACCGGCCGGCGGCAGAGGGCGGTGACGTGCTTACCGGCCGGTGGCAGGGGGCGGTGACGTGCCGGTACGTCGCGACGCGGGCGTGCGTCCCGCTCCGCCGGACGCACGAGAGGGATTCACCGGTCGACCGATCATGCGGGGCGTCACCCCAGCTTCCGTCGCATGATCGGCCGATCGTCGCGGGGGCGGGCCACCTCGGAGAATCCGGCGTCGAGGAAGGCGCTCGCCATTCCCGTCATCGCCGTGTCCGCACCCGCGCGTTTCCCTTCGCGAGGCTCGACCGGATAGCCCTCGGCGACCTCGTAGCCCGCGGAGGCCGCGTAGTCGCAGACGGCCTCCAGAACGGCCGGCAGCAGCCCGGAGCCGCGATGCTTCTTCTGGACGTAGACGCACGCGATCGCGCAGACCGGCTCGTCGTCGACGCTCGCGAGGAGCGGCGAGCGCTCCAGCCGAGGGAACGACGAACGCGGCCCGAGCGAGCACCATGCCACCGGCGTGTCGTTTTCGTAGACGACCACGCCGGGGGCCGGGTCACGCTGGGCGAGACGACTCATCGCCTGCTTGTTCCCCTCGCCCTTTCCTTCCGTCCACTCCGCGATGGACAGCCGCCAGTGCATGCACCAGCACCCGCGGGCACCTCCGTTGCTCCCGAGAACCGTCTCGAAATCGCTCCAGGTCTTCTTGGACAGCTCTTTGGCGGTGAGGGGGCCGGACGCTTTCCGATCGCTACGGGTGGTCATCTCGAATCCTCCGACTGGGGTTGAAGGCTTGACGTACGTGAGCGTTTCCTGGCGCGCGCCTCCGAATGCGAATAACTGTTATAGCGTTTTTACAGGTTACTATAGGTGGGGTGTGGGCGCAGGGAGGAGGGCCGTCGGCGCCGACCTCGTGTCGTCCCGGAAATTCGTTCGCGGACGAACGGCCGTCGTCGTCATGATGTGTCGATGCCTCAGCAGACCGCGTACCACGACGCCCTCGGTGACTACTTCGCCGGCCACGCCGACATCAGCCCCTACAACGCCTACACCGATCGGCCCGCGATGCTGGAACTCGCGGGTGACGTCGCCGGTGCGAGGGTCCTCGACGTCGGCTGCGGAGGCGGGCACTACACCGCCGACCTGCTGGCGCGGGGCGCCGAGGTGGTCGGTGTCGACGGTAGCGCCACGCTGCTGGATCACGCGCGGGCACGGGTGGGCGAACGGGCCGAGTTGCGGCTGCACGACCTGGAGGAGCCGCTGGACTTCGCCGGCGACGCGTCGTTCGACGGCGCCGTGTGCGCGCTGGTGTTCCACCACCTCACTCGTCGCGCGCAACTGCTGGGCGAGTTGCGGCGCGTGCTGCGGCCCGGCGGGTGGCTGCTGGTCTCGACGACCCATCCGACGGCCGACTGGCGCCACTTCGGCGGCTCGTACTACGCCGACGACTGGGTCGATCTTCCCCTCAAGAGCGGCTCGTTCTCCATCCGCTACCAGCGCATGCCGCTGGAGACGTTCCTCGGTGAGCTGCTCACCGCCGGATTCGTCCTGGAACGGCTCGTCGAGCCGCGCCCGGTACCCGGCCTGCGAGAGATCGACGAGGCCAGATACGACAAACTGCACCGGACGCCGTCCTTTCTCTCCGTCAGGCTGACTCGTCCCTGACGTGTGGATGACGGAGCCCCTGTCGAGAGCGCACAGGCGCGGTTTTTTCGGCATGGGGCGGTAAGGCGACGAGCGCCTGTCCGGAAGGTTCAGGGCCCACAGACTGCCGCCGGCGCCGGAGTGGAAGGATGTCCGCCATGGCTGAATCGGACATGAAGTCGGACCTCCACCACTACCTGCGGATCGCCCGCGAAGCCCTGCTGTGGAAGCTGGACGGGCTCTCGGAGTACGACATCCGCCGCCCGCTGACGCCGACCGGTACGAACCTGCTGGGACTGGTCAAACATGTGGCCAGTGTCGAGCTGGGATACTTCGGCGAGACTTTCGGGCGGCCGTCCGCGGAGCCGCTTCCCTGGTTCGAGGACGGAGCCGAACCCAACGCGGACATGTGGGCGACCGCCGATGAATCGCGCGAAGAGATCGTCGGGCTGTATCACCGCGCGTGGACGCACTCGGACGCGACGATCGAGGCACTGGCGCTGGACGCGATCGGCCGGGTGCCGTGGTGGCCGGATGACCGGAGTCAGGTGACACTGCACCGGATCCTGATACACATGATCGCCGAGACGGACCGCCACGCCGGGCACGCCGACATCGTCAGGGAGATCATCGACGGAGCCGTCGGACTGAGTAAGAACAGAGATGCCATGGCACTGGGTGACCAGGGATGGTGGGAGGGCTACCGAGACCGGTTGGAGCATGTCGCGCGAGAGGTCGGCGGGGAAGCCGAGCCTTCGGTGCGGCCCTAGAGACCCGGGCACCCGGCCACGTCAACCGTTCACAGCGTTCGTGGTTCTTGTGGTCCCGGAAGGTCACGGCCATGATCGGGGCCGTGTCGATCACGCTTCGTGACCGTGGCCTTCGGTCAGGATCTCTTCCACTCGTTCCGAGGTGTCGCCCCGACCTGTTTGACAGGTGCCGAAGAGAGTCGGCAGGCCATTGGGGCTGAGTTCCGGCTGGTTCGGGGTGGTGAGTCTGGCGGCGCGGGTGGTGAGGTAGTCGCGTTCCGGGGCGCTCGTGGTGCGGCTCGCCGCCGCGCGGTAGTCGGCGAGGGCCGCCCGCCGGTCACCGGCCATCTCCAGCAGGTGGGCACGTGCCGTGTAGAAGCGGTGGTGGTCGGCGAGGCGGTCGTCGGCGCCGAGTGTTCTGAGCATGTCGAGGCCGATTTCCGGACCGTGCGCCATGGCGGCGGCGACCGCGCGGTTGAGGGAGACCATGGGGTTGTCGGACATGCGTTCCAGCAGGCCGTACAGCGCGAGGATCTGCGGCCAGTCGGTCTCCTCGGCCGTCGCCGCCTCGTCGTGGACCGCGGCGATCGCCGCCTGGAGCTGGTAGGGGCCGACCGCGCCCCTGGACAGGGTGGCGGTGACGAGCGCGACGCCCTCGGCGACGGCGGCGCCGTTCCACAGGCTCCTGTCCTGCTCCGCGAGGGGGATCGGGGTGCCGCCGGGGTCGGTACGGGCGGGACGCCGGGCGTCGGTGAGCAGCATCAGCGCGAGGAGCCCGGCCACCTCGCAGTCGTCGGGGAGCAGGTCGTGGGCCATCCTGGTCAGCCGGATCGCCTCGCGGGACAGCTCCACCCGCTGCAGGTCGGGTCCGGCGCTGCTGGCGTAGCCCTCGTTGAAGACGAGGTAGAGCACGTGCAGCACCGAGCCGAGCCGTCGCGCCCTTTCCCGGGGAGCCGGCATGCGGAACGGGATCCCCGAGGCCTTGATGCGCTGCTTGGCCCGGCTGATCCGCTGCGCCATGGTCGGCTCGGGCACCATGAACGCCCTGGCGATCTCGGCCGTGGTCAGGCCGCCCACGGACCGCAGGGTGAGGGCGATCGCCGACGCCGGGGTGAGCGCCGGGTGGCAGCACAGGAACAGGGTGGTGAGCGTGTCGTCCCGGTCCGTCTCGTACGCGTCGTCCGCCGGTGGGGCGGTCCGCCGGTCGGAGGGCTCCCGGGTGGCGGCCAACTCCTCCCGGCGGCGCCGCGCCTGCTCGTTGCGTACCTGCTCGGTCATCCGGCGGTACGCGACCTGGATGAGCCATCCGCGCGGGTTGGCCGGGACGCCCTCGTCCGGCCACTGGGCCGTGGCGTCGATCAGTGCCTCCTGGACCGCGTCCTCGGCGGCGGCGAAGTCCCCGAACCGCCGGGTGAGCACGCCGACGACCTGCGGCACCAGCGGGCGCAGCAGGTCGTCGACGGCGTCGGCGGCAGGGCTATCCAACGGCCACGGCCCTTTGGGTGCCAGGCATGTCGGTGGTCGCGGTCCTCCGGGGACCGGGCCGTTCAGCGGTCACAGTTCCTCGGAGGGAGCGTCCGACATCACCTGGCGCAGCTCTATCGGCATGTTCAGCGGCCGGCCGCCGGGGCCGGGGGCCGCCGAGATGTGCGCGGCGAGGTCGATCGCCCGCTCGGGGCTCTCGCAGTCGACGATCCAGTAGCCGACCAGGAACTCCTTCGTCTCGGGGAAGGGGCCGTCCGTGACGACGGCCGCGCCGCCCTCCCCGGCCCGTACGATCTTGGCCTGGTCGGGGGCCGCGAGTCCCTGGGCGTCCACGAACTCCCCGGACTCGACGAGCTTGCCGTTCGTGTCGTGCATGAACTGGATGTGGGCCTGGAGATCCCCGACGGGCCAGGTGTCGATCGGCGGCACCGCGTCCTTCATCTGACCGCTGAACTGCATCAAAATCATGTACTTCATGCCATCGCTCCTCACGTTCGAGCGTCCTCCTCGACGCTCTCACCCACAGGTAGAAGCAGGCGACCGTGTTCTCGACATTCTGGCCGACATTCGGCGGAAAAAAGTTCCTGCCGCAGTGCCGGAGCACGAAGTAGCAGGTCAGAGGCGGGGTGGGGATGCCGGAATTCTCGCCCCGGTGCCGTGGTTTCGTCTACTGCCCGTGCCGGTGAGAGCCTTGAGAGGCTGTTGAGAGGCGGTTGGGAAACCGTTGGGAAAGAGGGATCATGGTCGCACCGCTTGAGTTCGCGATCGACACGTTCGGCGACGTCACCGCCGACGCGGACGGAAACCGGCTGCCGTACGCGCAGGTGATCCGCAACGTCGTCGAGGAGGCGGTGCTCGCCGACAGCGTGGGGATCGACGCCATCGGCGTCGGGGAGCACCACCGGGACGACTTCGCGATCTCGGCACCGGAGATCGTGCTGGCGACGATCGCCGGTCGCACCGAACGCATCCGCCTCGGCACCGCGGTGACCGTGCTCAGCTCGGACGACCCGGTACGGGTCTTCGAGAAGTTCGCGACCCTGGACGCGGTCTCCCAGGGCCGCGCGGAGATCATTCTCGGCCGCGGCTCGTTCACGGAGTCGTTTCCGCTGTTCGGTTTCGACCTGGCCCAGTACGAGGAGTTGTTCGAGGAGAAGCTCGACCTGCTCTCCCATCTCCTGGAGGAGGGCCCCGTCACGTGGCAGGGCCGGCTCCGTGCCGGGCTGAAGGACCAGCACGTGTATCCGAAGACGGAGTCCGGCCGGCTGCGCACCTGGATCGGCGTCGGCGGCAGCCCCCAGTCCGTGGTGCGCGCGGCGAGTTACCGGATGCCGCTCATGCTCGCGATCATCGGCGGTGCGCCGGCGCGTTTCGCGCCGTACGTCGACCTGTACCACCGCGCCCTCGCCCAGTTGGAGGTCGAGCGGTTGCCGGTCGGGGTGCACTCGCCGGGGCACATCGCCGAGACCGACCGGCAGGCCCGCGAAGAACTCTGGCCGCACTATCGGGCGTTGCACGACCGCATCGGCCGTGAGCGCGGCTGGGGTCCCACGTCCCGGGACGGTTTCGAGACGGAGGCCGACGAGGGTTCGCTCTACGTCGGATCACCCGAGACGGTGGCCGCGAAGATCGCGAAGACCGTGAGCACGCTCGGCGTCAACCGTTTCGAGCTCAAGTACAGCTCGGGGACGCTCGGGCACGAGAAGCTGATGAACTCGATCCGCCTCTACGGCGAGGAGGTCGTGCCGCGGGTGAGGGGGCTGCTGGCCAAGACCTCGGCGACGGCCCCGGCCGGGTGAGCCGAGGGGTGTGCGAGGGCTTTCCGGCCGGGATCCTGGTCATGGTTCCGGCCGGGTGAGCCGAGAGGTGTACGAGGGGCTTCCGGCCGGGAACCGGGCGACGGCCCCGGCCGGGTGAGTCGTGCGAGAGGCTTCCCTGCCGAAGACTCGGTCACGCTTCCGGGCGGGTGAGCCGGGTCACCGCCAGGGCACTCATCCGCCGATCGCGGCCCACAGGGTGTCGAACTCCTGCGAGGTCAGGGCGTTCAGGCCGAAGTCGCCGGGATAGATCGGCCCTTCGGCCAGGAAACCGTGCTCGTCCTCGATGTGCCGCCATGAGTACGTGCGGGCGATGCCGTCCGAGCCGAGCTCGGCGTGTCTCACCGGCCAGTACTCCCCGCCGCTGTCGATGACGGTCTCGAACAGCCACACGTGGCCGTCGCCGTCCACCCCGTGCCAGTACAGGTGTGGCCGGTCGCTCTCGTCGAGCGCCCGGATCGTTTCCCTGCGGCGATCCTGCGACATCGTGCTCCCCGGTGTTCGTCAGAGGTTTGGGTGTTCGTCGAAGGCGAGGAAGGGCTCAGGGCTTGCCAGAAGCAGCCGAAGGGCGCATACCCTGCCTTTTGTTATGTTGCGTGTTCTTGGTCCGCTCCAGGCGGAGATCAACGGCCGTACGGTGGACCTCGGCACCTCCCGGCAGCGGGCCGTGGTGGCCAGGCTCGTCGCGGCGGGCGGGCACGTGGTCTCCACCGATCGTTTCATCGATGACCTGTGGCGCGGGCAACCGCCGCCGAAGGCGCTCGCCGCCCTCCAGGTCTACGTGTCCAACCTGCGGCGGGTGCTCGAACCCGGCCGGTTGCCGCGCACGCCCGCCACGGTGCTGGTCAGCGCCGTACCCGGCTACCGTCTGCGGCTGGATCCCGATCAGGTGGACGCCTGGTCCTTCCCCCGGCTGGTCGAGGCCGCCGGGACCGCGCTCGCCGAGAGGGACGGGGCACGGGCACTGGAGACGGTGGACCGGGCTCTCGGGTTGTGGCAGGGACCCGCGTACGGGGAGTTCGCCGACGACGAGTGGGCCGAGCCCGAGGCCGCGCGGCTCGAGGAGCTGCGGCTCGTCGCCGTGGAACACAGGGCGGAGGCACTGCTGGCGCTCGGCCGCAACGCGGAGGTCGAGCTTGAGCGGCACGTCCGCGCCCACCCGTTCAGGGAGAACGCGGTACGGCTGCTCGCCCTCGCCTACTACCGGGCAGGGCGGCAGGCCGACGCCCTGGGCGCGATCAGGACGGCGCGCGAGACCCTCGCCGACGAGCTGGGAATCGAGCCGGGCCCCGCGCTGCGCTCGCTGGAGGCCGACATCCTGGCCCACGCCGACTCCCTGAACCGGGTGGAGGCGCCCGTCCGGGTACGGACGCCGCGCTCGGACGCCGTGGGGAACGGGGGGAGGGCGCCGGATCAGGGAGGTCGGGGACGGCCGGGGCCGGACCGGGCGGGGCGTGACCGCGGCCCGAACCACGACCGGGGTCGGGGGCTCGACCGAGGTCGGGACGGGGACAAGGGCCAGGAGCACGACAGGGACAGGGACACGGGCCGTGACAGGGGAGAAGGTCGTGCTCTCGACGTCCCCGAGGCCCTTGACGACCCCGGTTCCGGTCTTGTGGGCCGTACCGAGGAACTGGCGGCGTTGGAAACGGTCGCGCGCCGGGGCGGTGTGCGCACGGTGTGGCTGGGCGGTGATCCGGGAGCGGGTAAGAGCACCCTGGCCACCGCGTTCGCCCGGCGGCTCGCGGAGCGCGGCTGGCTGACCGCGACCGGGCAGTGCCCGGAGACCGACGGCGGGGCGCCGCCCGCGTGGGCGTGGAGCGAGGTGCTGCGCGCCCTGGCCGTGGAACGGCCGCCGGAGGGTGATCTGGCGGTCCGGCTGGCACCGCTGCTGGACGACGACGCCCCGCCCGCGGGACCGTTCCTGCTGGCCCGCGCGGTGGGCGACTACCTCTCCCGGGTCGTCGGGCGCGGCACCCGGCTGCTGGTGGTCATGGAGGACGTGCACCGGGCCGACAGCGAGACGCTCCAGCTTCTGCGTCACCTCGCCACGGGGGGCGCGGAGGCGGACATCATGATCGTCGCGACCTACCGGCCCACCGAGGCCGTCGAGCACCTGGGGGCGACCTGGGCGGCCCTGGCCGGGCGTGACACCCACCGGATCGACCTGGGCGGGCTCGGCGACGAGGACGTGGCACTGCTGCTGCGTGAGCGCTCGGGGCGGGAGGTGGACGCGGTGACCGCCCGGACCGTGGCCGAGCGGACCGGCGGCAACCCGCTGTTCGTCTGCGAGACCGCGCGGCTGATCACCACGGACGGTACCTCGGCCGCCCGCGCGCTGCCGCCGGGCGTGCGCGACCTGATCCGCCGCAGGATCGCCAGACTGCCCGCGACGGCCCAGCGGATCCTGCGGGACGCGGCCGTCGTCGGAAGGGACGTCGACGTCGACGTGCTGCTCACCCTGGAGGGCGCCGAGGAGGACGCCGCCCTCGAAGCGCTGGAGGCGGGCGTGGTGACCGGGCTGCTCACCGAACCCGCCCCCGGACGGGTGCGCTTCGCCCATGTGCTCGTCAGGGAGACCCTGTACGAGGACACGCCGGTACTGCGCCGTACCCGGCTGCACGGCAGGGTCGTCGGCGCGCTGGAGCGGGTCAGGCCGGGGGAGGTCACCGCGCTGGGCCACCACGCGCTCGCCGCGGCCACCCCGGGCTCGGCGGGGTGGGCGGTGCCCTACGCCAGGGCGGCGGCCGAGCAGGCGAGGGGGATGCACTCCTATCGGGAGGCGGGGGCGTTCTACCGGGGAGCGCTGGAACACGTCGACGACGACGCGCTCCGGCTCGACCTGCTCTGCTCGCTGGTGGCCGTACAGGCGCACGAGGGCGACGTACTGGCCGCCAGGGAGAACCGCGAGCGGGCCGTCGCCCTCGCGCGGCGGCTGGGCAGCGGCCTGAACCGGGCGTTGACCGCGTACGACGCGCCGGTGACCTGGTCGATCCAGCCGGGCCGTCACGTGGACCGGCCGCTCGTCGACGCGCTGGTGGCGGCGCTGGACGGCGCCGACGACGAGACCCGCTGCCGGCTGCTGGCCACGCTCGTCTTCGAGCTGGAGGGGCACGACGACGAGCGCTGCCGGGCCTACAGCGCCGAGGCGGTCGAGATCGCCAGGCGCCTGGGGCGTACGGACCTCGTCTGCCTGGCGCTCAACGCCCGTTACTTCGTGCTGCTGACCCCCGGCCGCCGCGACGAGCTGGAGGTCGTGGCCCGTGAGCTGGTCGAGCTCGGCGACCGCGCGGGGCTGCCCGGGTACGCGATGCAGGGACACCACGCCCTGTTCATGGTCAGCCTGGGCCGCTGCGACCTCGCCGCCGCCAGGCACCACGCGGACCGCGCCCTGGAGCACTCCACCACCGGCCAGCTCGGTCTCGCGCTGGGCGTGCTGTCCATGCTCGACACGCTGATCCTGCTGATCAAGGGTGACTTCGAGGGCGCGGAGCGGTCCTACCTGGCCATCGCCGAACGCATGAGAGCCGCCGGAGGGGCGAACGCCCACGTCATGGGGCCCATCGGCCGGTTCGCGGCGCGGCTGGCGGGCGGCCTGCCGCAGGACATCCCCGAGCTGCTGGCGTTGCACGAGCTCGTCCCGGAAGGGCTCTCGGACATCCTGGTCAGGGCGCTGATCGCCGAGGGGCGCCTGGCCGAGGCGCGGACGTACTGGCAGGCCGATCAGGAGCCCCGCCTGGACTACTACTGGCTCCTCTGGCAGGGCCTGCGCGGGGAGAACGCGATCGCGCTGGGCGACCGGCGGGCGGCCGAGCACTGCTACGAGGTCCTGCTGCCCTGGGACGGCGAGCCGGCCGGGATGCACTCGGGGTCGATCACCCTCGGGCCGGTCGCCCAGATCCTGGGCGACCTGGCCGTCCTCCTCGGCCGGGACGCGACCGCACACTACGAGCGGGCGGTGGCCGTCGCGGAGCGGATCGGATCACCGCACTGGGCGCGCAGGGCCGCCGAGGCGCTTGGGCGGTGAGAACCCGGATCGAGGGGACGCGTTGAAGGGCCGGGACGAGGAGACGCGGCGAGGATCCGTCTCAAGGAGACGCCGAGGAGACGCCGAGGAGACGCCGAGGACGCGGTGAGGATCCCGTTCAGGAGACGGCGAGGGGGCCGAAGATCAGCCGCTGCCGCCGCCGGTGGCCCCGCCGGAACAGGGAGAGCATCACCGTCAGCGGGGGACCGGCGAGCTTGCGCAGCCGGGCCATCTCGTCGGGCTCGGCGTACTGCTCCATCCTCGGCAGGTCGATCCTGACGTTCCCGCCCTTGCGGACCTCCGTCTCGACCCGGTGCCAGTCGGCGACGGACACGTACTTCCTGATGATCGGGAAGAGCAGCCGCTCCTCCTCCGTGATGTGCTCGTCGAGCATGTCGGCGAGCCGGGTGAGGGACTTGGCGAGCGCGGAGGCGTCGCCGGTCGAGGCGAACGCGGCGGCCTGGCCGTCGATCTCGGCCAGCAGCGGGTCGAGGTCGGCGTGGTCGTCGCTCAGGTCGCGCAGGTCCACCTCGGCTCCGGCGGACCGTTCGAGGACGGGCCAGAGCACCTTGTCCTCCATCGTGTGGTGGTGGTGGATGCCCCGGTTCAGCGTGGTGATGAAATCGGCGATGGCGCGGGCACGGGTCTGGTCGGCCGACTGCCGGCCCTCGGCCAGCTGGGTGGCGAGCGCGGCCAGGCGGCGGACGTCACCGCGCATCGCGCGGTGGGTGATCTGGAATCCCAGAAGTTCCGGGGTCATGTCGAGGGCTCCTCGGTCGGTGCGGGCTGCTTACCCGACCACGATGCGACGGTCCTCTTATGGGCTACTTGGTGGTCACTTGGTGGCGAACCGTGACCGGTCGGCGCGCCCGTTTCCCCCGCGTTCCCGGGCGGGATTCGAGGGGGCGGGCCGAAGATCGGGCGGGGTCCGTCGCGGGGAGCGTGTGGTGGTCCGGGCGGACCTCTATTGATTTCGCATCCCGCTGCGGAGCCGTGTATGGTTACACCTGTCCGCAAGCGAGAGCGACACGGACAGGCCCCTTTAGCTCAGTCGGCAGAGCGTCTCCATGGTAAGGAGAAGGTCTACGGTTCGATTCCGTAAAGGGGCTCAACAGCCTAAAGGCCCTAACCTCCCGGTTAGGGCTTTCGGCTTGGTTGGCCTTAAACAAGCAAAGGCGAGCCAGAAAATACTCAAGGTTCCTGACACGCGAGCGGGCATACTGGGGCAACCCAGAAGAGGTCGCCCTGACCTGCACAAGTACGCAGGCACTCTGCGGGTCGGGTATCCTTGCGGGGTCGGTCGATTTCGTCGGCCTCAAGGCGGAGTAGCTCAGCCAGGCAGAGCAAACGGCTCATAATCGTTGTGTCGCCGGTTCAAGTCCGGCCTCCGCTACTACCCACAGGGGCTTCTCCCACCAGAGAAGTCCTGTCGTGGGTTGTCCACTGTCCAGAACGTAGAAAGGCACTCCCAAGTGGCTGCCACCGACGTTAGGCCGAAGATCACGCTGGCCTGCCAGGAGTGCAAGCACCGCAACTACATCACGCGGAAGAACCGGCGTAACGACCCGGATCGGCTTGAGCTGAAGAAGTACTGCCCCAACTGCAAGACGCACCAGGCGCACCGCGAGACTCGCTAGTCTGCGCGAAGCCTTCCGCCGTGGGCGGGAGATGAGTGCTTCATCGGCACGCACACACTCCACGAAAGCCGGCGTCCTCCAACGAGGCGCCGGTTTGTCGTATCCGTACAGTTTTCTCCCGCGGGCGTTGACCGGGGAAGAGAACCTGCGGGAGGGCGAGCCGGGCTAGGTTTGCTGGTGGCACACTTCCAGGTGGCCGGCCGAGGTCCGGGCGGGGTCCGGGGCACGCTTTGGAATCTTGTTCTGTTAGTGTCTCGCTTCCACTCCGGTCCACGGACCGGTCTCGTCGCGTCGGTATCCGCAAAGGAGCACGATGGCCCTGAACCGTGACTTCGTCGGGCGGGCGTCCGCGCCCTCCTCGCCGTACGAGGTCAGTCGCGTGAAGATCAAAGAGTTCGCGACGGCGATCGGGGACGACAACCCGATCTACCGGGACAGGGAGGCGGCCCAGGCCGCCGGGCACCCCGACGTGATCGCGCCGCCGACCTTCCCCATCGTGTTCAGCCTGGTCGGAGGGACGATCCTGACCGACCCCGAGCTCGGCCTGAACCTCGCCATGGTGGTCCACGGCGAGCAGCGCTTCGAGTACCGGCGGCCGATCCACGCCGGGGACGAGCTGGTGAGCGTCTCCACCGTGACCGACATCCGCAGCGTCGGCCGCAACGAGCTGATCACCGTCAAGAGCGACGTCAGCACCGTCGACGGTGAGCCCGTGTGCACGACCTACAACACCATCGTCGAGCGTGGAGGGGCGGGCTGACATGGCCGCGACGGTCAAGTACGACGAGGTCGAGACGGGCCAGCAGATCCCGCCCGCCGAATACACGGTGCGCCGAGCCAGCCTGGTGATGTACGCCGGGGCCTCGGGCGACTTCAACCCCATCCACTGGAACGAGCGCTTCGCCAAGACCGTCGGGCTCCCCGACGTCATCGCGCACGGCATGTTCACCATGGCGCAGGGCGGCCGGTTCGTCACCGACTGGGCGGGCGACCCCGGCGCGGTCGTCGACTACGGGGTGCGCTTCTCCTCCATGGTGGTCGTCCCCGACGACGAGCAGGGTGCCGTCATCACGGTGAGCGGGCTCATCGAGGAGAAGCTCGAGGACAAGCGCGTGGTGGTCGCCCTGACCGCGAAGTCCAACGACTCCCGGGTCCTTTCCAAGGCCCGCGCGGTGGTCCAGCTGTCGTAGGCGCCCCGGCACGGGCGCGGTCCCGCCCTGCACGGCATGGCCAGGCATGGCCTGGCCGGTCTCATACGGCGTGGCTCCGCCCGGGATTCACCGGATGCGGTCCGTGCCGGTTCGGGACGCGGCTCATCGGCTCGTGACGGTTCGGCTCGTGATCCACGAGCACGGATCGTGTTTCACCGGCAGGGTCCGTGTTTCACCGGCGGAGTCCGTGGTTCACGGGAACGGCCCGTGGTTCACGGCATGCTCCTGGGCAGGGGCCGAATCTTCCTCCTGTCTCGGGGTAGCTCCCCAGCATGAGCGAAGTACCTCCTAACGTGACCGGCCTCGCCGAGCGGCGGGCCAAGGCGCGAGCCGAGCGGGACCACGCCACCGCCGACGCGCTCCGTGACGAGATCAGAAGCGAGGGCTGGCTCGTCCGGGACACCGCCGACGGCTTCGAGCTCATCCCCTCTCCCTCCTTCGAGGTGTGGCCCACGGTGAGTGCCCTGCCCGAGGGGGCGGCGCGGGACGGTTCGGCAGGGAAGCCGGACGCCGCCACGACCGAGGGACGGGTCGACGCCGGGGATGGCGGGGACGCCGCGGGGCGGGAAGACTCCGCGGATCCGGGGCGGGTCGCCGAGGTCGCCGACCCCGGACGCGACCCCGGCCGACTCGGCGACCTGGACGCCGAGCGGGTCGCCGAGACCGAGGCGGCGCCCCAGCAGAGGCCCGAGGGCTCGGAGCTGGTCGGCCGGACCGACGATCTCGACGGCCACCCCGAGCGGACGGTCTCCTCCCAGCTGCTGTGGGACGCCAGCCTGTCGATCTCCCGGCTCGACGAGTCGATCGCTCCGCCGGCCGACGCCGAGGAGCCACCGGAGGCGCGGCCGACGGTGACCGTCGCGCTGCTCGTCGACGGCCACCCCGACGAGCTTCGCGAGTGCGTACGCGCCCTGGTCGCCCGTACGGAGGCGAGGATCCTCGCCCTCGACCTGGGAAACGTGGACGGCGCGGGAGAGGTCCTGGAGGAGCTGGCCGAAGAGTTTCCCCGCAGGGTGGAGTCCTGGCACGTGGCCGAGTCGCCGCACTGGAGGGGAGGCTCCGCGGGATGGGGTGAGAGCAGGGACAAGCTGTTGCGTCTCGACACCTCGGACGTGCACGTCGTGATGGACACCTCCGTGATCCTGGAGGGCGACGCCGTCACCCCGCTGGTCAAGGCGCTGGACGACGATGTGACCGCGGCCGGGTGGAAGGGCGTGAACCCCCGCGAGGACGACAGGGAATGGCTGGAGGCCGAGCCGGGCGAGGTCCGGGGGCTGCTCGGCCACCTGTTCGCGATCAGGCGTGACACCGCGCTCGCCGCCGGGGGGTTCCCCGCCGACGCCCGCTACTACCGCAACGCCGACCTGGAGTTCTCGCTCAGGCTGCCCGGCACGCTCGTCGCCCTGGGAAAGGATCTCCCGGTCCGTCAGGAACGGCACCGCCGCGACGACGGCGCGGACCCCGAATATCGCGACAGGGAGTCCCGGCGGACCTATGACCGGGTGCTGAAGCTGCTGCGCTCCCCGTAGGCTGGTCGCGGATTTCGGCCGGGTGGCGGGTGGGGAAGCGCATGACGGAGCGGGTGGCGGGGGTACGGCTGGCGCCGTACACGACGCTGGGGCTGGGGGGACCGGCCGGGGCGTTCGTGGAGGCGGGGTCGTCCGAGGAGATCGTCGAGCTGGTGGCGGCGGCCGACCGGGCGGGCGAGCCGGTGCTCGTGCTGGGGGGCGGCAGCAATCTGGTCGTCTCCGACGCGGGCTTCGACGGCCTGGTCGTGCGCGTCGCCTCCCGGGGGGTCGAGATCGAGGGGGACCTGGTCACCGCGCAGGCGGGCGAGGACTGGGACGCCCTGGTCGAGCGCGCGGTGCGGGAGGACCGGTCGGGTGTGGAGTGCCTTTCCGGCATTCCCGGGCTGGTCGGGTCCACGCCGATCCAGAACGTCGGAGCCTACGGGCAGGACGTCTCCCAGACGATCACCGCCGTCCGCGTCTACGACCGCCGGGCCGGTGAGGTGCGGGACCTGACCGCGCGGGAGTGCGGGTTCGCCTACCGGCACAGCGCTTTCAAGGATGATCTGGGGCGATACGTCGTGCTCGCGGTCACCTACGAGCTGGCCGGGGATGCGCTGTCCGGCCCGGTCGCCTACCGGGAGCTGGCCTCCCGGCTCGGTGTCGCCCTGGGCGAGCGGGTGCCGCTCGCCCAGGCCCGTGCGGCGGTGCTGGAGCTGCGCGCGGGCAAGGGCATGGTCCTGGACGCCGCCGACCCCGACACCCGCAGCGCGGGGTCGTTCTTCACCAACCCGGTGCTCGCCGCGGCGCAGGCCGCCGAGCTTGAGTCGCGGGCGCCGGGGTTTCCCCGCTGGGACATGCCGGACGGGGCGGTCAAGGTCCCGGCGGCGTGGTTGATCGAGAACGCCGGGTTCCCGAAGGGCTACCGGCGCGGCCCGGCCCGCATCTCCACCAAGCACACCCTCGCCATGACGAATCCGGAGCTGACGGCCTCGACGGAGGAACTCCTCGACCTCGCCCGGGAGGTGCGGGACGGCGTCCTGGAGAAGTTCGGCGTCACCCTGGTCAACGAGCCCGTGATGGTCGGCACCCGGCTCTGAGCGGGGAATGGGCATTCGATTTCTGCTGCTATGGTCTGATGGAAAGACCCGAAGGGGAGTAGTCCCAATCGCGTGATCGACATGCTGGCGCCTGAGGCGCCCGGTCGCGCGGGCCTCGGATCCGGCCGGTTCGGCCCGGCTTCGCGGCGGACGAGACCTTCGGCCTGGCAGGCATTAACTGGATGCCGCCGGGCCGAAGACGTGCCCGAAACTCCCCGGGTATCCCCTTCCGCCCGGCTGCGTACGCGGGAAGGGCACCTTCGTTGGAAGCGTTCTGGATCAGTCTTGCTGTGATCTTCGTGGCCGAACTCGGCGACAAGAGCCAGCTCATGGCGATGACCTTCGCCACCCGGTTCAAGCCGTGGCCGGTCCTCGCCGGAATCACCCTGGCCACCGCGGTGGTCCACCTGTTCAGCGTCGCCCTGGGCGGGCTGGTCGGCGACTTTCTCCCCACCACGGCGATCACGATCATCGCGGGCATCGCCTTCCTGGGCTTCGCGCTGTGGACGCTGCGCGGGGACGAGCTGACCGACGAGGAGTCGCAGAAGGCGCAGCGCACCACCCGGTCGGCGATCATCGCCGTGACCGTCGCCTTCTTCCTCGCCGAGTTGGGGGACAAGACGATGCTCGCGACCATCACCCTCGCCACCCAGTACGGCTGGTTCGGCACCTGGATCGGCTCGACGGTGGGCATGGTCGCCGCGGACGCCCTCGCCATCGTGGTCGGCCGGATGCTCGGCAAGCACCTGCCGGAGAAGATCATCCGGTACGGCGCCGCCGCGGCCTTCGCCGTCTTCGGTGTGATCCTGCTGCTCGAACCGCTGTTCGCCTGATCGGAGCCGGTACGACCGCGTGTGGTCGGCGGCGGTGAAGCAGGGGGATCAGGGCGAGGCGACGGGTGAAGCGTCAGCGGCGGCGGGTGAGGGGTCAGCCGATCAGGGCGAGGCGGTGGGCGGCCGCGGCCGCCTCGCCACGGGTGGAGACACCCAGCTTGCCGAGGATGTTGGAGACGTGGACGCTCACGGTCTTCGCCGAGATGAACAGCTCGACGGCGACCTCGCGGTTGGACCTGCCCTGGGCGACCAGCCGGAGCACCTCCAGCTCGCGCGGGGTGAGCGGCGGCTCGGAGCCTCTTGCCCGCCCGGTGTCTCCGGCCTGCTCGGTGAGGGAGATCCCGATCCGGTGGGCGAGCGCCTCGATCTCGGTGGCGAGCGGCCGGGCGGAGAGCGCGACGGCGATCGGGTGGGCCACGCGCAGCCGGGACGCGGCACCGTCGCGGTCACCGGCGCCGGCCGTCGTCCGCCCGCCGAGGAGCAGCGACTTCGCCCGCAGGAAGGGGCGTCCCAGCCGTTCCCAGGCGGCGGCCGCGGCGTCGTGGTCGCGGATGAGACCGAGCCGGTATGCCTCGGCGACGGGACTGTCCACGGTCATCGCCTCCCTCGCCTTCTCGACGTGGGCGTGCAGCGCCGCCACCCGTTCGGGCGCGAGCGCCTCGGCCGTCTCGCAGACCCCGCCGAGCAGACCGAGCACCCGCCAGCCCAGCATGGGCTTGCTGGTGATCTGCGCCTCGAGGGTGACGCGCTCGGCGACCTCCAGCGCGGCCAGCGGCTCCCCGCTGAGCAGATGCAGGCCGATCGTGAGCCGGGCGTTGGCCGTCAGCTCCTGCATGAACTCCTCGGGGGCGTTACCGAAGGCGCCCACCTCGTCCAGGACGGCTCTGAGCACGTCCGTCTCGCCGCGGGCGATCGCCACGTCCCCGCGGATCCGCCGCAGGTGGTGGCGGGTGCGCAGGGTGGGGTCCGCGCCGAGGAGCCGCTCGACGAGCTGGGCGGCCTCGTCGAACCTGCCCAGCGCCTCCAGCGCCTCGGCCCGGTTGTTGGCGATGAACGTGCCCTGGTCACGGTGGCGGCCGTACTTCCTCGCGAGCCGCTCCCCTTCGAGCGCGAGCTCGATCGCCTCGGTGGAGCGGCCCATGTTGTTCAGCGCGTCCACGTTGTTGGCGATGGCGCGCAGGACGCTGCGGCCGGACTCGACGCGCTCGCCGATCGCCTTCGCGGTCTCGTTGAGTTCGATCGTGACGTCGAGGCGCCCCGCGATCGAGTGGCCCAGCGCGAGGTTGAGCAGCAGCTCCGCCTCCAGGGTCTCCTCGCCGTACTCGCGCGCGATCCGCAGCGCCTCCTCGGTGTGCGCCGTCCCCTCCTCCAGCTCGCCGCTGAATATGAGGTACGAGCCCAGCTTGGACAGCACCTCGGCGCGTTCCAGCCCCGGTTCCGGGACGAGGCGCTCGGCGTAGCGAAGATCGTCGAGCACCCCGGGGCGCCGCTTGGACTTCCTGAACTGCGATCTGCGGACGACCAGGTTCGCCACCCTCGCGGGTTCGGTCCGCTCGTCGAGTTCGTTCAGCGCGGCCTTGACGAACTTGCCGCCCCGCTCGACCTCTCCGCACGCGCTCGCGGCCTCGGCGGCGTGCTCCAGGACGGTGGTGTGGTCCACGCCGATGCGCTCGGCGGCGTCGGGAACCTTGCCCCACAGCGTCAGCACCCGCTCCAGCAGCTGCATCATCTCCTTGTAGGCGAAGGTGTTGGCGGCCTTGCCCGCCGCCTCCCAGGCGGAGATGAGGGCCCAGAGGTCGTCGCGGGCGGCGTGCCAGTGGTGGGCGATCTCGATGGCGGCCCGGCCGGGAGGGACCAGCGTGCGGTCCCTGCCGATCTCCTCGGCGAAGCGGGCGTGCAGCCGTACGTGCTCGCCGGGCAGGAGCTCGTCGTGTACGGCCTCGCGGATCAGCGCGTGCCGGAAGACGTAGGCGCGGCCGTCGGCGACCTGCAGCACGTTGGCCGCGATCGCGGTGCGCAGCGCGTCGTCGAGTTCGACGTCCGACAGCTCGCTGACCGCGACGAGCAGGGCGTGGCTCACCCGGATGCCGCCCGCGGCGGCGACGCGCAGCACCCGCTGGGTCTCCTCCGGGAGCCGCTCCACGGAGCCGATGATCAGGTCGTGCAGGGAGTCGGGGAAGGTGCAGTCGCCGCCGCACTCCATCAGCGCCTCGACGAACAGCGGGATGCCCTCGCTGCGCTGGAAGACCCGGTCGACCTGGGCGAACTCGGGGGCGCTGCCGAGGATGCCGGCCATCTGGGCGGCCACCTCCGACTGGGTGAGCCGGGGCAGGTCCAGCCGGAGGACCCCGTCCAGCCGGCTGAGTTCGGCGAGCACCGGCCTGAGCGGGTGCTGGCGGTGCAGCTCGTCGGAGCGGTAGGTGAGGACCATCAGCACGGGAGCGGTGCGCAGGTTCCGGCTGAGGAAGGCGATCAGGTCGCGACTGGAGCTGTCGGCCCAGTGGACGTCCTCGATGAGGAGGATCACCGGGTGGCGCTCGGCGAGCCGTTCCAGCAGGGTGAGGATCTGTTCGAAGAGGCGCGCGCGGGCGGTGTCGCTCTCGGTGTCGCCGCTCGGCTCACCGAACTCGGGGAGCAACCTGGCCAGGTCGCGCGTCCCTCCCTCGGGCAGCAGGGCCGCGACCTTCTCGACGCCGCACTCGCGGACGAACTGGCGGATCGCCGCGGTGAACGGCGCGTAGGCGAGGCCCTCGGTCGACAGCTCCACGCAGCCCCCGTTGAGCACGTGGGCGCCGTCGGCCGTGGCCCGCTCCGCGAAACACCCGATCAGGCGTGACTTGCCGACACCCGCCTCGCCGCCGAGCAGCACGGTCACCGCCGCGCCCTTCCGGGCCTGCTCGAACGCCTCGGCCAGGTCCGCGAGTTCCCTCTCCCGCCCCACGAAGATGGGGCTTACCGCCCGACCCACCATGTCTGCCAGCATGTCATGCCTTAAAGGTGCGATCTCCTCATTTTTCGCTCGGTGAAATCGGGGAGTCAGGGAGGCAGGGAGGCCCGGCCGGGCGAGGGGGAGCGGCCGGGCTCTCGGGACGGGGTCATGCCGGAATGATTTTGCTGAAGAGCCCCCCGCGGCGCTTCTCCGAGGAGTGGGCCTTCCTGTCCTCCTCCGCCTCACGGGCGCGGCGGTAGTCGTCGGCCTCCTCGCGGAGCTCGGCGGTCCGGTGGGCGATCATCTCAAGATGGAACTCGGGACCCATGAGGGTTCCTTTCTGATGGGGCGCCTCGCGGCACGCTTTCCTTACAGACTCAAGATTCGTCCTAAGGCCCCCGGTCCCACATCGGGAGGATGTCCTATCTCCCGGGCACTTCTCGCCGCGGCACTACCTAGATGGGGCCCGTCCCGTGCCGATACTGCCTAGTGCTGTGACCGGAGGGTTTCAGGCTGTGACGCCAGGCTGGAGCGGCGGCAGCCGGAGTCACTCTGTGACGTCACGCCCGAGCAGCGGCAGCCGGAGGACGAAGCGCGCGCCTCGCGGACTGTCCTCGATCTCCAGTGTCCCGTGGTGGTCGGCGGCGATCGCGCGAGAGATGGCGAGGCCGAGCCCACTGCCGGTGGGATCCCTGTGCCGCCCGTCGCTCAGTCGTACGAAGGGCTGGAAGACCCGTTCGCGGGCCTCCGGGGCGATGCCGTCCCCGTCGTCGCTCACCGTGACCACCGCCTGGTCACCCCTGCGCTCGGCGCTGACCTCGACGCCGGTTCTGGCATGCCGTTGGGCGTTGACGACCAGGTTGTTGAGAATCTCGCCGAGTTGGACGCGGTTGCCGAGGACCGTCACCTCGTTCCTCACCCGGGTGCGCACCGGCACAGGCCGTGTCGTGGTGATCAGTTCCTCGTACACCAGCGTCCCGAGGTCGACCGGTTCGGGAGGGGCGGGAGCGACCGTGCGGATCCGGGCGAAGATCAGGATGTCGTCGATCAGGGCTCGGAGCCGTTCCGTCGTCGCAAGGCCCGCTTGGATCACCTCGCCCTGATCGACGCGGTCCGGGTACAGCACGGCCTCTTCGAGCTGTATCCGAAGGCCGGCCACCGGGGTTTTGAGCTCGTGGGAGACGATGGAGGCGAAGTGCCGCTGCTGTCCCACCGCCTTCTCCAGCCGGGCCAGGGTCTCGTTGACCGTGCGCGCCAGCCGGGCGATCTCGTCGTCGTAGGGCGGTTCCGGCACCCGCATGCTCAGGTCGCCGACGCCGATCTCCGACGTTCTCTCGCGGATCGCCTCCACCGGCCGTAGTGTCCGCCCGACCAGTGCCCAGACCATCCAGGTGGTGAAGGCGGTGGTGAGCAGGGCCGCGGTCAGTGTGCCGATCTCCAGGATGTGCGTGGCCAGCGCGGGAGGCTCGGCCACTCCCGCGTAGACGACGTGAGAGTCGCCGTTCCACACGAAGCGGGCCTCCTGTGGGGAGACCCGGGTGGCGGTGACCAGGACGCAGCCGGTGGGGGAGCACTCGGTGAGGTGGAGGATGCGGTCGTCGTGGGGCGGCCGGACGGTGCTGAGCGGCGGCCTCCCCGCGGCGGCGGGACTGGCCGACACCACCCGGCCACGTGAGTCGACGAGCTGCAGGAGATTGACCTCGGTGCTCGGTACCGCGGCCGGAGGAAGGCCAGGCTTCATCGACGCGATCCACTCGATCGCCACCCGCTGCGTCTCGCGGAATATGTCGTCGCGGATCTCATTACGGATCATGATGTCGAGACCTACCGCGATCACGGTGAAGACGATCAGGGACACCACCGCTGCAAGGACTGTGAAGCGCGCCCGGATCGAGCAATCGCCCCCAAAGGGCCACATAAACGAATCCCCCGCCATGTTTGCCTGTTCACCTGCATACAGGCACGAAAGCGGAAGTCCAAGATCTATGTCATGACATAGGACAAATTTGGCTAAAGCCATCAGGGGTTCGCGGGGCGGGGAGGGGCGGCGGTGCCGGCTCTCGTGCGGGCCGGTCGGCGGAAGTTGACGAAAACCGACAAGGCCGCTGGGCAGGGTCCAGTTTGGAAGTAATCACACCAGTAGGCATGCTGGAGAGGTGTCAACTATGACGACCTCGCTCAACGACGTGGCCGCGTCCAACGTCACGCTGCGAAGCTTCCTGCACGGCCTGCCCGGCGTCGACCGCGTGGGCGCCGACCAGCGCGCCGCGATGCTCGGCACCCGATCCATCAAGACCACCGCCAAGGCCCAGGCCATCGACCTCGCCATCGGCATGGTGGACCTGACGACCCTGGAGGGGGCCGACACCCCGGGTAAGGTCCGCGCGATGTGCGCCAAGGCCGTCCACCCCGACCCGGCCGACCCCTCCGTGCCCAAGGTGGCCGCGGTGTGCGTCTACCCCGACATGGTCGCCGGGGCGGTGGCGGCGCTGAAGGGCTCCGGCGTCAAGGTGGCCAGCGTCGCGACCGCCTTCCCCAGCGGGCGTTCCTCGCTCGACGTCAAGATCGCCGACACCACCCTCGCGGTGGCGGCCGGTGCCGACGAGATCGACATGGTCATCGACCGGGGCGCGTTCCTCGCGGGCGACTACCTCAAGGTCTTCGAGGAGATCGTCGCGATCAAGGCCGCGTGCGGCACCGCCCACCTGAAGGTGATCCTGGAGACCGGCGAGCTGTCCACGTACGACAACGTGCGCCGCGCGTCCTGGCTGGCCATGCTGGCCGGGGGCGACTTCATCAAGACCTCCACGGGAAAGGTCCAGCCCGCCGCGACCCTCCCGGTGACGCTGATCATGCTGGAGGCGGTCCGCGACTTCCTCGCCGCGACCGGCCGCAAGGTCGGGGTGAAGCCCGCGGGCGGCATCAAGACCACCAAGGACGCGATCAAGATGCTCGTCCTGGTCAACGAGACCGTCGGCGACGGCTGGCTCAGCCCCGACTGGTTCCGGCTCGGCGCCTCCAGCGTCCTCAACGACCTGTTGATGCAGCGCCAGAAGATGACCACCGGCAGATACGCGGGTCCCGACTACTTCACCCTCGACTAAGGCGTTCACATGTTTGAGTACGCACCGGCGCCCGAGTCGCGTGGCGTCGTCGACATCAGGCCGTCCTACGGCCTGTTCATCGGCGGCGAGTGGGTCGACTCCCAGGGCGAGAACCGCAACAAGACCGTCAACCCCGCCTCCGAGGAGGTCCTCGCGGAGGTCGCCTGGGCCACGGAGGCCGATGTCGACCGGGCGGTCCAGGCCGCGCGCAAGGCGTTCGGCGTCTGGTCGGCGATGCCCGGCTCCGAGCGGGCCAAGTATCTGTTCAGGATCGCGCGGATCATCCAGGAGCGCTCGCGCGAGCTGGCCGTGCTGGAGTCGCTGGACAACGGCAAGCCGATCCGCGAGTCCCGCGACGTGGACCTGCCCCTCGTCGCGGCCCACTTCTTCTACTACGCGGGCTGGGCCGACAAGCTCGACTACGCCGGGTACGGCCCAGGACCGCGCCCGCTCGGGGTGGCCGGCCAGGTCATCCCGTGGAACTTCCCGCTGCTCATGCTCGCGTGGAAGATCGCCCCCGCGCTCGCCTGCGGCAACACCGTCGTCCTCAAGCCCGCGGAGACCACCCCGCTGACCGCGCTGCTGTTCGCGGAGATCTGCGCGCAGGCCGACCTGCCGCCCGGCGTGGTCAACATCGTGACCGGCGCGGGCGAGACCGGCGCCGCCCTGGTGAACCACCCCGACGTCGACAAGGTGGCCTTCACCGGCTCCACCGAGGTCGGCCGCCAGATCGCGAGGTCGGTCGCGGGCACCGGCAAGAAGGTCACGCTGGAGCTCGGAGGCAAGGCCGCGAACATCGTGTTCGAGGACGCCGCGCTCGACCAGGCCGTCGAGGGCATCGTGAACGGGATCTTCTTCAACCAGGGCCACGTCTGCTGCGCGGGCTCCCGCCTGCTGGTGCAGGAGTCGATCGAGACGGAGCTGCTCGACGCGCTGAAGCGACGGCTCGGCACCCTGCGGCTGGGCGACCCGCTCGACAAGAACACCGACATCGGCGCGATCAACTCCGCGGCCCAGCTCGCCAAGATCCGTGAGCTGTCCGACCTCGGGGAGGCGGAGGGCGCGGAACGCTGGTCCCCGGCCTGCTCGCTGCCCGACAAGGGCTTCTGGTTCCCGCCGACCATCTTCACCGGTGTCGCGCAGTCGCACCGGATCGCCCGCGAGGAGGTCTTCGGCCCCGTACTGTCCGTGCTGACCTTCCGTACCCCGGCGGAGGCGGTGGAGAAGGCGAACAACACCCCGTTCGGCCTGTCGGCGGGGGTGTGGACGGAGAAGGGATCGCGCATCCTGTGGATGGCGAGCAGGCTGCGCGCCGGCGTCGTCTGGTCCAACACCTTCAACCGCTTCGACCCCACCTCGCCGTTCGGCGGCTACAAGGAGTCCGGGTACGGACGCGAGGGTGGCCGGCACGGGCTGGAGGCGTATCTCGATGTGTGAACATCACCGGGGCAGGCGTCGCCGCCGGCGTGTCCAGAGCACCAGAGGCCACGGCTTCGCCCGCGCGGGACGGCCGGAGCCGCGTGGCTGGTTCGCCCACCGGTGCGGGGTGAGCCGCTGCGGTCAGATCTTCGTGCCGGCCCGGCTGGCACAGCAGGAGAGCACGTGGAGAGGGCTGGGAAATGAGTAAGGCGGAGAGGCCGAGCCGGGCACGGGCCGGCAAGCGGGCGGGTGACGCCGCGGAAGAGCGCGCGGGTGACGCCACAGGAGAGCGCACGGCTTCCTCCCGTGCGGGCGAGGGCGGCGGGCCCGCACGGCTCGCCGTGCGCAAGACGTACAAGCTGTACATCGGCGGGGCGTTCCCGCGCTCCGAGAGCGGAAGGTCCTACGCCGTGGCCTCCTCAAGGGGCGACTTCCTCGCCAACGCGTCCAAGGCCTCGCGCAAGGACGCCCGCGACGCGGTGACGGCAGCGCGCAAGGCGTTCGGCGGCTGGTCGGGCGCGACGGCGTACAACCGGGGGCAGATCCTCTACCGCGTCGCCGAGATGCTGGAGGGCCGCCGGGCACAGTTCGTCGCGGAGCTGGCGGAGACCGGGACGAAGAAGGCCGGGGAGGTCGTGGACGCGGCCGTCGACCGGCTGGTCTGGTACGCGGGATGGTCCGACAAGATCGCTGCGATAGCCGGGTCCGCCAACCCGGTCGCCGGGCCCTACTTCAACCTCTCCTCGCCCGAGCCGACCGGCGTGGTCGCGGTGGTCGCCCCCGACGAGCCGCTGCTCGGGCTCGTCTCGGTGATCGCCCCGGTGATCGTCACGGGCAACACCTGCGTGGTGATCGCGAGCGAGCGCGCCCCGCTGCCCTCGATCACCCTGGCCGAGGTGCTGGCCACCTCGGACCTGCCCGGCGGGGTGGTGAACATCCTCACCGGCTCGGTCGCCGAGATCGCCCCCTGGCTGGCCGCGCACATGGACGTGAACGCCCTCGACCTCACCGGGGTCGCCGACGAGAGCCTCGCGGTCGCGTGCGAGGAGGCGGCGGCGGAGAACCTCAAGCGCGTCTTCCGCCCCGCCGCGACCGACTGGTCCGCCGACCCCGGCACCAGGCGCCTCACGGCCTTCCTGGAGACCAAGACGGTCTGGCACCCCACCGGAGTCTGATCGCCGTCGGCGAGCCGTCATCGGGCGAGGAGTCCGTCCGGAGGGCTCGCCGACGGGGACGAGCGGCCGTCAGAGGGGCTGCCGCCCGGCGAGGAGCCGTCAAGCGAGCCGCTGTCACGTGAAGGGGCGTGAGGCGAGAGGTTCCAGGGCTCTCAGGTGAGCGGGGCGTGGCGGGTCCACGGCCGGGCGGCCTCGAGCTGCCCGGCCAGGGCGAGGAGTTGCGCCTCGCCGCCGGGGGCCGCGACGAGCTGGACACCGATCGGCGTGCCGGTGGAGTGCCTGCCGTACGGGACGCTCATGGCGGGCCAGCCGGCCATGTTCCACGCCGCCGTGGCGGGCGCGTACGTGAGGTTGACGCGGGCGTTGGCGAGGAGCCCTCGGCGGCCCCAGCGCTCGGCGGGCGGCGGTACGGCGGCGAGTGTCGGGGTGACGAGCACGTCGGCGTTGCCGAACCACTGGTCCGCCCCGTAGGCGCGCCAGCGGTCGCGGCCCGTCGCGCCGTCCGCCCCGACCTTGGAGAGCAGCCGGCCGGCCCTCGCCAGGGACCGGGTGCGCCGCTCCAGTCCGCGCGGTTCGAGCCCTTCGACGTCGCCGGCGGCGCACGCGAACCAGGTGGTCACGGCGGCGGCACCGAGCCGCAGGGACATCCGTTCGGTGTGTTCCACCACGGTGTGCCCCGCCGCGCCCAGGACCTCCGCCGCCCCGGTCACCGCCCGCTGGAACTCGGCGTCCACCGAGAAACCCGGCGGCAGCGGCATCGGCGCGACCGCGATCCGCAGCCGTGGCGGATCCGACAGGGTGAGCCCGCCCGGATAGTCGTCGATGGCGCGGCCCACGCCGAGGGCCTCGCTCTCGTCGGGCGTCGCCAGCGACATGTCACCCGCCATGACGGCGAGGGCGAGGGCGAGGTCGGCGACGGTCGTGGCCATCGGCCCGTTCTCCGACATCCGGTACCAGTCGTGCTCGGGCGGTGGGACCACCCCCTGCCCGGGCTTGATCGAGACCAGGCCGCAGCAGGCGGCCGGGATGCGCAGCGAGCCCAGCCCGTCGGCGCCGTGGGCGAGCGGGACCATCCCCGCGGCCACGGCCGCCGCGCTGCCTCCCGAGGAGCCGCCGGGGGTGCGCCTCAGGTCCCACGGGTTGCGCGTGACGCCGTACACGCTGTCGGTGACCCCGGCCAGGCACAGCTCGGGCACGTTGGTGATGCCGACGACCACCGCGCCCGCCGCCCTGAGCCTGGCGACCACCGGATGATCCTCCTGCGCGGCCACGTCGGGCGTCGCCGCGGAACCGTTGCGCGACGTCTCACCCCCGACCGCGACGTTGTCCTTGACCGCGATCGGCACCCCGGCGAGCGGCAGCCCGGCGAGGTCCTCCCGCTCCTGCAGGACCCGTGCCTCGGCCAGCGCCCGTTCGGCGAGGACCACGCGGAACGCCCCGACGCGTCCGTCACGCTCGGCGATGGCGTCGAGGTGCTCGGCGACCACCACGGGTGCCGTGACCTTCCCCCGTCGCACGGCATCCGCGATCTCCACTGCGGAACTTCCCACCCACGACATGCACCGAGTGTGGTCCGGCGAGTCCGCCAGGGGAAGCGTCCTACATCTCAATCAGATGACTTGTCCGGCTCGTCGGTGTTATTCCGCTCGCCCCGCCGGGGCTCGCGCCCCGCCGCCTTGAGCGCCAACCGGAGTGCGTACTCCAGTTGGGCGTTGACGCTTCGCAGGTCGTCGGCCGCCCATTTGGCGATCACCTCGTAGACGGCCGGGTCGAGCCTCAGCAGGATCTTCTTGCGCTCAGCCATAGAGGCTGCCGGCATTGACCACCGGCTGCGTCGCCTTGTCACCACAGAGGACGACCAGCAGGTTGGAGACCATCTGCGCCTTGCGCTCCTCGTCGAGTTCCACCACCTCATCCTCCCGTAGTTTGGTCAGTGCGAGCTGGACCATGCCGACCGCGCCGGCGACGATGTGGGTGCGCGCCGCGACCACCTGGGCGGCCTGCTGCCGGACCAGCATCGCCTGGGCGATCTCCGGAGCGTAGGCGAGGTGGGTGATCCGCGCCTCCAGCACCTCCACCCCGGCGAGCTGTGTGCGGTCGCTCAGCTCGGTGGTGAGCTCGGCGGCCACCTCGGCGCCGTCGCGCAGGCTGGTACGGCCCTCCTCGTGGGCGTCGTACGGGTGACTGGTGGCCAGGTGCCTGACGGCGGCCTCGGACTGGATCGCCACGTACTGCTCGTAGTCGTCCACGGAGAACGTCGCCTTGGCGGTGTCGGAGACCTTGTAGACGACGACGGCGGCGATCTCCACGGGGTTGCCGTCGGCGTCGTTCACCTTGAGCTTGGTCGTCTCGAAGTTGCGCACCCGGAGGGTGACACGTGCCTTGCTGGTGAACGGCAGCACCCACTGGAACCCGGCCTGGTTCACGGTCCCGACGTAGCGGCCGAAGAACTGCACGACCTTCGCCTCGTTCGGGTTGATCACCGTGAATCCGGTGGCCACGACCATCGCGACGACCCCCCACCCGATCGCCGCGGCGATCAGCCCCGTTTCCCCCGCCGCCCACCCGGCCCAGGCCAGGACGGCCCCGAGCGCCAGGAGCCCGATCAGGACGCCGAATCCGCTCGCCCGGAAAGCACGTCGTTCCATGTACGCCACCTTTGCTATCGAAGTGATATCACTACGATAGCTCACGAAGGCCGTCCGCGCGGGTCGCCGGGCGAGGTTTCCGGCTTGCCGCCGGGAGCGCCGGGAGCGGTTGCCCGGCCGGTACGGGAGGTGAGGAGGCGTGTGCCGGGCGATGATCGTGCCCGCTGCTCCGGGTCGGCGCCGTGTCAGCGTCGCGGGTTGGTGCGGCGGGTGGCGGTGGCCGACATGGGGTCGTCCGGCCAGGGATGCCGGGGATAACGGCCGCGGAGCTCGGCACGGACCGCGCGGTAGCCCTCGCGCCAGAACGAGGCGAGGTCGGCGGTGACGGCGGCCGGGCGGCCCGCGGGGGAGAGCAGGTGGATCACGAGCGGGACTCCCGCGACGCGCGGGGTCTCGGTCCAGCCGAACAACTCCTGCAGCTTGGCCGCGAGCACCGGCCGCTCTCCCGAGTAGTCGATCCTGATCCGTGACCCGCTCGGCACCTCGACCCGCTCGGGGGCCGTCTCCGCCAGCCGTGCGTTCCACGGGACCAGGCGGTGCAGGGCGGAGACCACGTCGAGACGCTCCAGGTCGGACCGGCGGCGGGCCCGCGACAGCTCGGGCTCCAGCCAGCGATCGGCCGCCTCGATCAGCGCGTCGTCGTCCGTCGCGGGCCAGGGGTCGCCGAGCGTACGGCGGCAGAAGGCGAGCCGCTCGCGCAGGGCCACGGCCTCGGGAGTCCAGCGCAGTATCGACAGGCCCTCGGAGCGCAGGCCCTCCAGGACGGCGGGCCGCACGTCGGCGTCGCGGAGCGCGCCGCTGGACAGCTCGATCGCGCCCAGTCGTTCCACCCGGCGCGCCGACACGTCTCCGCGCCGCTCTCCCGGCGGCACATGCCAGGTGATCTCCTCGCCGGAGACGTACAGGGAGGCCGCGGCGAGCCTGGCGATCTCCTCGTCGATCACCACCGCCTGCCTGATCCTCGCCGACGCCGCTCCGGCGGGCCGGTCCGCGACCGCGACCGCGAGCCACTCCGCCGTCCCCAGCCGTGACCCGCGCGGCAGTTCGGCGGCCGTTCCCGAGGCCATCAGGTACGACCCGCCGCGCCGCCGCGCCACCCGCTCCGGGTAGGCGAGTGCCACGACGATCCCGGCCACGGCGTCGTCGCCCCCGGCCGTCGGAGCACCCGTGAACGTGGTGCCCTTGGACGTGGTGCCCTTGGACGTGGCGCCCTTGGACGTGGCGCCGGTGGATGTGCCGCTTGTGGACGTGGCGCCGGTGGATGTGGCGCTGCCGGCGCGGGCCGCCTCGGCGCCGCCGCTTCTCGCGGGTCTTCCCGCGGCATCGCCTTTTCCCGGCCGGACGGCACCGGCGTCGGCGGGTTTTCGCCCCCGGTGCCGGTCGGTGGCGGGTACGGCTCGGGCCAGGCGACTCGCCTCCTGGCGCCACCGGGCGGAGAAGCCGTCGCCGCCCTGGCGCGCGGAGCGCCAGATCGCCACCAGGTCGTCGCCCGCGTCCCTGGGCAGCTGCTCCGACAGCAGTGCCACGACCTCGGCGGCCCGGGGGCCGGCGTCGATACCGTCCGCGCCGGTGTCCGTCCCCGCGTCGATCAGGGCACGTGCCAGGCGCGGGTGGACCCCGACCCCGGCCATTCGTCGTCCCCGGTCGGTCACCCGGCCGCCGGGAGGGGGGCCCGAAGAGCGCTCCGGCCCGCCCGGCGTCCGCGGGGTGGCGGGGGAGTCCAGCGCGCCCAGGGCGTACAGGGTGCGGCGGGCGGCGTCCATCGCGGCGGGCGGTGGCGGGTCGAGCAGGGCGAGGCCGGTGGCCGAGGGGTCGCCCCAGCAGGCGACCTGGAGGGCGAAGCCGGTCAGGTCGGCGAGTGCGATCTCGGGCCGCGCGTGCTCGGGCAGCCGGTCGTGCTCGGCCCGCGACCAGCACCGGTAGACCACGCCGGGCGCCTCACGGCCCGCCCGCCCCGCCCGCTGGGTGGCCGAGGCCCTGGAGGCGCGGACGGTGGTGAGCGAACCGAGACCGCGGGCATGATCGGTGCGGGGCTCCCTCGCCAGGCCGGAGTCGACCACGATCCGCACGCCCGGCACGGTGAGGCTCGACTCGGCGACCGAGGTGGCGAGCACCACTCTTCTGCCGTCCCCCGGGGACAGGACCGCGTCCTGGACCCGGGCCGGGGCCTGACCGTGCACCTGGAGGACGTCGACGCCGGGGAGCATCGCGGCCACCCGGCCGATCTCGCCGACACCGGGCAGGAAGCAGAGCACGTCACCCTCGTGCTCTGCCAGCGCACGCCGTACGACGGCCGCGACATGGGTGAGGAACGCCGGGTCCACCCGCATGCCGTGGGGCGGTGCGACGGTCCCGGTGGGCGGCACCCAGACGGGCGTGACCGGATGCATGGTCCCGGAGGCGTGCACGATCGGCGCGGGATCGCCGGGACCGCCCAGGTCGCGGAAGGTGTCGGGGCCGCCGAGGTCGCCGGGGTCGCGGGAGGCGTCGGAGCCGGCGGGGTCGCCCGGGGTATCGGACGGGTGGGGGCCATCGGTGCCGCCGGACGGTGGGAGAGCGCCGGGGGAGCCGAGGAGGCGGGCCCAGGGGGCGGCGTCGGCGGTGGCGGAGGTGGCGACGATCCGCAGGTCGGGGCGGAGCGTGGCACGGACGTCGAGGAGGAACGCCAGCGCGGTGTCGGCGTCCAGGTGGCGCTCGTGGCACTCGTCCAGCAGGACCGTGTGCACGCCCTCGAGGTCGGGGTCGCGCTGGAGCCGCTGCAACAGCACTCCGGTGGTGACGACCTCGACGACCGTCCTCGGACCGGTTCTGCGCTCGCCGCGTATCGAGAACCCGACCTCCGCGCCCACCTCGGACTCCAGCAGCCACGCCATCCGCTTCGCCGCCGCCCGCACCGCCATCCGCCTCGGCTCGGCCACGATCACCCGCTTCGGTCCCGAGCCGTCGAGGAGCCCGGCGAGCGCGAGCGGGACGAGCGTGGTCTTGCCTGTGCCAGGGGGAGCGGTGAGCACGGCGACGCCCCGCCCGTCCAGCGCCGCGAGCAACTCGGGCAGGACGTGACGTACGGGCAGGCCGGAGGAGTCGGAACGCACCCGTCCAGTGTCCCCGAGTCCGCCATCGGTCAGGCCGCCCCACCTACGCCAACGGGTCCGACGACGCGTTGGGCCTGTGGAACGTCCTCGTCACGCACGGCCTCAGGCGGACCGGTGGCCACTGGGTCGTCGCCGACAACGAGTGCTGGCGAGCCGCGGGACGAGGGGAGACCGAAGGCGACCCCCCGGGGGTCGCCTTCGGGCCGCTAGGCCGACGGGTCGAGGATTCCGAAGCTCACCAGGGCGATGATGATGATCCCGAGGGCGATCCGGTAGATCACGAAGCCGGTGAAGCGGTGGGTGCTGATGTACTTCAGGAACCACGAGACCGCCAGATAGCCCACGACGAACGAGATCACGGTGGCCAGGATCGTGGGCCCCCAGTCGGGGGCGCTGCCGTCGCCGATCTTGAACAGCTCCAGGAAGCCCGAGCCCAGCACGGCCGGGATGGCCAGCAGGAAGGAGTACTTCGCGGCCTCCTCCCTGCGGTAGTCCAGCAGCAGCCCGGCGCTGATCGTGCCGCCGGAGCGGGACACCCCGGGGATGAGAGCGAGCGACTGGGCGAAGCCGTAGATCATGGCGTGGGTGAAGCTGAGGTTCCGCTCCAGGGTGAGCTTGTTGCGGGCGGTGTGGTCGGCGAACCACAGGACCAGGCCGAAGACGATCAGCGTCGTGCCGATCAGCCGCAGGTCGCGGAAGGCACCCTCGATGGAGTCCTTGAAGAGCAGGCCGAGCACCACGATCGGGATGGTGCCCACGATGACGTACCAGCCCATCCGGGCGGAGTGGTGGCCGCGCAGGCCGGGGGTCCACAGGGAGCGCGTCCAGGTGGAGATGATCTCCCAGATCTCCTTGCGGAAGTAGATCAGCACCGCGGCCTCGGTGCCGAGCTGGATGACCGCGGTGAACGCGGCCCCCGGGTCCGGCCAGCCGAAGAACGCCGACGCGACCCTGATGTGGGCACTGGAGGAGATCGGCAGAAACTCCGTCAATCCCTGAATCAGCCCGAGGACCACCGCTTCGAACCAGCTGATCACTTGAAGCACCTTCCGTGCCTGCGCGTGGGTAACCTACGCGAGGCTAGCGGAGCAGCGGGGCCGGTGTGACACGGGTCGTTCAGGGCATTGCCGAGTGGGGGGCCAACGAAGATCACATGGCGAGTCGAGTTGGCTCCTGAGCGCCGTTCGGCGAGGGTGGCACAGTACTCGGGCGTCGTCCGAGGACGACGATCGGAGGGCTGGGAATGACGATCAAGACGATCGCGGACTTCTGGTTCGACCCCTCCTGCCCGTACACCTGGATCACCTCCCGGTGGCTGGTGGAGGTGGAGAGGGTGCGGCCGGTCGAGGTGCGCCGGCACGTGATGAGCCTGGCGGTGCTCAACGAGGGCCGTGACGAGGATCCCGAGGGCGACACGGAGGGATACCTCTGGGTTCCCGTGCGCGTCTGCGAGGCCGTACGACAGGAGTACGGGCAGGAGGCGCTCGGGAGGCTGTACACCGCGATGTGGACCGTCGGCCGCGCTCGTGGGCAGGACTGGGCCGGTGCCCTGCACGACTCCCTCGCCGCCGCGGGCCTGCCGCCGGAACTGGCCGAGGCCGGGATGTCGACGGCCTACGACGAGGCGGTGCGCGCCTCGCACGCGGAGGGCATCGGCCTGATCGGCGAGCACGTCGGCACCCCGGTGGTCGCCGCCACCGGCCCCGCCACCGGTGGCGGGCGCGTCGTGTTCTTCGGCCCCGTGATCTCCCGGATTCCCGTCGGCGAGCAGGCGGGCCGCCTGTGGGACGGGACGCTGCTCGTGGCGGGAACCCCGGGCTTCCACGAGCTCAAGGGCACCGCGCACGAGAAACCCCGGCTCGACGATTCGGACTGACGGGGGTTCGCCCCGGAACGCGGGTTTCCCGCCCGCGGACGCCGGTTCGTTCGAGGGCGGTTCGTTCGAGGTTCGTCGGAAGGCGGTTCGTTCGAGGTCGGTTCGTTCGAAAGGGGCCGCGAGAGGTCGTCCACGAGACCCGGAGGGGTGCGACCCGCGTGGCGGGCCGTCCAGAGGCGATCCGGACGGCCCGTGGAGGGGGAAGGCGCGGGCCGCACCCGGTCTCGTCTACTGCCGCCGGGTCACCGCCCCGCTCACTGGCGGGTCACCTTGACGTCGTCCACCCCGGCCTCCACCAGGGAGGCGCCCGAGGCGTCGGCGGCCTCGACCAGGATCCGGACGCTCTGCCCCGCGAAGGCGGAGATGTCGACGTCCGCCGTACCCCAGGCGCCGTTGCGGTTGGAGGCCGCACCGAGCTGCTGGAACACCTGGGTGGTGGTGGAGCCGACGACCTTCACGCGCAGGTAGTCGGCGCTTGAGGAGTTGGAGCCGTGCGCGAGATACCAGGAGAAGGCGAGCTTGAGCGTCCCGGTCGACGGCAGGGCGACGGCCGGGGAGCGGACGCTGGTGATGCCTCCGTCGACGTCGTAGTCGCCGGCCGCGGAACCCGCGAGCCTGCCGGTGACCAGGTCGTTGGTGCCGCTCACGGTGGTGCCGAGCTGCTTGGCGCCACTGGAGTTGGTGGCCTGCGGGACGCCGCGCTCCCACTGGCCCGAGGTGGCGGTGTCGGTCCCCGACGGGTTGGTCGTCCAGCCGGTCGAGGTCTCGAAGGTGTCCTGCCAGACGACCGTCGGAGGTACGGCGGTCGCGGTCGTCCACACCGCGTAGGCGATGGCGTCGGCGTTGCGGTTCAGCGCGGTGTCACTGATGTTGGACGTCGTGTCGCACGCCCGGTGGTAGCAGGGGTCGAACGCCTGCCCCGCCGTACCGCCCCAGAGGGTGGCCTGGGCGCTGGACTTGACGCCCTCGGCGCCGGTGAAGGTGCCGCCCGCGGGGATGCCGACGGCGATGAAGGGCCCGTAGTCGGAGCGGCCGTCGAAGTCGGTGCCCCGGGTGGCGACGCCGATCGAGGTGAAGTACGCCTGGAGCGTCGCCTCCAGCTGCGCGGAACCCGCCGGGCCGGGGCCCGAGCCGACGCCGTCGGAGTTGTCGCCGTCGTAGATGAAGTAACCGGCGTTGGGCGAGCCGACCATGTCGAAGTTGTAGTAGCCCTTGATCTTGGCGCGCTCGGTGGCCGAGAGGTTGTTCACGTAGTACTGGGAGCCGCGCAGGCCCAGCTCTTCCGCGCCCCACCAGGCGAAGCGGAGGTGCTTGGTGGGCGCCAGCGACTGGCGGGAGACCTCGAGGGCGGTCTCCAGGATGGCGGCGCTGCCGGAGCCGTTGTCGTTGATGCCGGGTCCGGCGGTCACGCTGTCGAGGTGGGCGCCGACCATGAGGATGTCGTTCGGGTCGCCACCGGGCCAGTCGGCGATGACGTTGTAGCCGGTCGCGCCGTTGTAGGTGAACGACTGCAGGGAGGTGGTGAATCCCGCGCCGTCCAGCAGGCCCTTGACGTAGTTCGCCGAGGCGAGGTAGCCGGGGCGGCCGTGGGCGCGGTTGCCGCCGTTGGCGCCTGCGATGGACTGGAGCTGTGTGAGGTGTGCCTTCACGGCGGTCAGCGAGATGTCCGGTGGGACGGCGGCCGACGCCGATGGTGCGGTGAACGCCAACGGGATGGCCAGGATCGCCGCCATGCCCATGGTCCACAGACTGCGCATCATGCTCCTCGGGTTTGAGGGGTGTGGGGGGTCCCCGAGCGGCGCGCACCCGTGGCGGGTGCGCGCCGTACAGCGTGGTGGTGCGCTTGCGGAGCGAATCCCTAGCGGGCGGCCTCACCGTGGTGGTGGTCCGCCGCGGCCGGCGCCGCGGACCTGGAGAGTGCCTTGGTCGCGGCGTTGCGGTCGGGAATGCCCTTCAGGTCGTAGGCGAAGTACGCGGTGGCGTAGCCGACGGCCTTGGAGTTGCGGTCGAGCGCGGCGGCGCTGATGTTGTTGATGCCGTCGCAGGCGGCGTGGTAGCAGGGGTCGTAGGCGACGCCCGCGGTTCCGCCGAACCTGGCGGCCTGCTCGGGGGTCTTGATGCCTTCGGCGCCGGTGAAGATACCGCCGGCCGGGATGCCGTTGGCGATGAACGCGCCGTAGTCGGAGCGGCCGTCGAAGTCGGTGCCCTCGAACGGCAGCTTGCGCTTGTTGTAGAACGACTCAAGGCGCTTCTCGACCTGGGCGGAACCGGCAGGACCCGCCGGGGCGCCCTCGCCGTCGGAGTCGTCACCGTCGTACAGGAAGGTGACGTCGTTGGGCGAGGCGATCATGTCGAAGTTCAGGTAGAGCCTGATCTTGTCCTTCTCCGCCTGGGACAGGCCCGCGACGTACTGGTCGGAGCCGAGCAGGCCGAGCTCTTCCGCGCCCCACCAGGCGAAGCGCACCTTGTACTTGGTCGGCACGTAGGCCAGCTTCAGCGCGGTCTCCAGGATGGCGGCGCTGCCGGAGCCGTTGTCGTTGATGCCCGCGCCCTCGGGCACGCTGTCGAGGTGGGCGCCGACCGCGACGATCTCGCCGGACTTGCCCCAGCGGGAGTCGGCGATCAGGTTCTTGGTACGGCCGACCTCGGTCTCGGCGTCGACCTTGAGACGGACGGTGGTGTTCGGGGCGGCGGCCAGCTCAAGGCCGACGGCCGTGCTCGTCATCACGATGGGGAAGCCGAAGCGCCACTCGCGGATGTCGAAGACGAGCGGGTCGGTCCTGCCGGGCTGGCCCTCGTTGAAGAAGATCACACCGGCCGCGCCGGCCGCCTTGGCGTTGGTGGCCTTGTCGATGAACGGGCAGGTGCCGCGCTGGAGCAGCGCGATCCGGCCGGGGACGAACCCGGCGAAGTCCGAGGCCTCGCAACCCGCGGTCGAGGTGTTCGCGACCGGGGGCGGCGGGAGGACCGCGTCGACGACCTGCACCTGCGCGGTGACGTCGCCTCGGCTGGAGGAGATGACGGTGACGAAGTCGGCGGGGTTGGCGTAGGTCTTCGCCACGGGAGCGGTCTGCTGCAGGACGGAGGGGCTCGCCTCCTCCCAGTCCAGCGGGAACTCGACGTCGGTCGTGGAGGTCTTGTATCCGGCCTTGCGCAGCTTGTCCTGCACGTAGGCGAGGGAGGCGTCGTAACCGGGAGAGCCGGCGGCGCGGTTGCCGCCGTTGGCGGTCGCGATCTGCTGGAACTTGTCAAGGTGCTTCTTGACGTTGCTGCCCTTGATCTGCGTCGCGAACACGTTCGCGAGGACGTCGGTGACGTCCGTGGACGTGGTCGCGCTCGCCGGTGCGGTGAGGGCGAGAGGGAGGGCGAGGGCCGTGACCAGGGCGGCGGTCTGGGCCAGGCTGCGTCGTAACCTCAGGCGCATAGCGCTCCTCGGGGTGGAACGGAGGGGAATCCCCTATTAGGTACATGGCGGAACGTACCGTGATCAACCGGTTTCGCCTAGATGTGCCGACGTTCGGGTGCGAAAAAAGTTATCAAGCCGACCCTGACAGGGTTTTCTCAGGGGTGTCTCGGGAACGGATGGGTTCCGGTCGTTCGTTTGAAAGGACGAAGAACATCGATTCGAGAGAGGCAACGTGTACCGTTCGAGAAATCACAAGATAATCGCCGGAGTCTGCGGCGGGATCGCGGACAGTCTCAACATGCCGCCCACCCTTGTCCGGGTGTTCTGGCTGTTGCTCTCGCTCATTCCAGGGCCCCTGTGGGTCGCCTACGTGCTGATGTGGATCTTCGTCCCCAAGGCGCCCGCGGCCCGCTACTAGGACGAGGGCCGGTGTTCCGGCCCCCAGGTCGCGACGCGTCCCGGTGAAATTAAGCTGGGGGCATGAGGCGACGCCCACTGTCCCTGGTCCAGGACGACCTGGTCGACTACGAGAAGGCGATGGAGCGGATGACCGACATGGTCGGTCAACGGCAGCGCGACGAGCGCTCCGACACGCTCTGGTTGCTCAGCCACCCGCAGGTGTACACCGTGGGCAGGCGAACCCCTGAGCAGCACCTGCCCGACCCCGCTCACGGCATCCCGGTCGTGAGCACGGGTCGTGGCGGGCAGCTCACCTACCACGGCCCCGGCCAGCTGGTCGGATACCTGATCGTCAAGCTCGGCGAGGGCGAGGGGATCGTCGACTACGTCCGCGAGGTCGAGCTGAGGCTCGTCGGCGCGCTCGGCGCGCTGGGTGTCCCGGCCGAGCGCCGCGACACCCCGCCGGGCTCGGAACTGCTCACCGGCGTGTGGACGGCCGAGACGGGACGCAAGATCGTCTCGATCGGCATGCGGCAGAGCCGCGGTGTCACCAGTCACGGGTTCGCCCTCAACGTCGACGGCGACCTGACCCCGTGGAACTGGGCCGTGGCCTGCGGCATGCCGGATGTGGACATGACGTCCGTGGGACGGGAGGCCCCGGCCGCCGGGGGGACGACGTTCACGATGTTCGGCGGAGCCCCCGCCGCCACGGCGATGGATCGGGTCCGTGCGGCGGTGGCGGAGGCCTTCGAGGCGAGCTGACCGGCCCTCTCCAGGGCCGGTCGGCTCGTTTCCCGGCCCTCTCCGGGAACGGTAGGCGGTGCGGGGCTCGTTTGCCGGTCTTCTCAGGGGCTCGTTTCCCGGTCTTTTCGGGGAACGGTCGGCGGGGAGGTCCCGCGGGGCGGTCAGCCGGTCGGTTCCCCGCCGGTCGTGCCGGCCGGGTCGAACGCCTCGTTCATGTCGATCGTGCGGCGCGGGCCGGTGAACCAGTGCCTCGCCGACAGCACCCACCACAGGCCCACGGCCAGCACCATCACGCCGACCACGATCGGCGCGTAGTTGACCGCGGTCCAGGTGAAGTCGTCGCTGAACGGCACGGCGGCCGGGACGAGCGGCATGATGAAGTAGATCGAGACGACGACGATCTCGACGATCGCGATCCAGCACATGACCTTGTACTTCGACCCCAGCGTCCAGGGGCCGGGCTCGAACCGGTCACCCATCCGCAGCCGCAGCCAGATCGGGATCGCGAAGGCGATGTAGAGGCCGATGACCGCCACCGACACGACCGCGTAGAAGGCGAGCGGCAGACCGCCGGGGGCCTCGTACAACGCGGGCAGGGTGAGGACGAGCGCGGCCGCGCAGCCGAAGACGATCGCGTTGACGGGGGTCCGGTTGGCGTCCACCTTCGACCACAGGCGCCAGCCGGGGATGGCGCCGTCGCGGGAGAAGGCGTAGGTCATCCGGGACATCGAGGTCACGCAGCTCATCCCGCAGAAGAACTGGCCGATGGTGGAGATCGTGAAGATCGCGGTGGCCAGGTTGCCGGGGAGCGCGCTGTCGAAGATGGCGCCGACGAAGCCGCCCGCCTCGTTCACCGCGTCCACGTCGGTCGCCGCGAACAGGAAGGCGAGCAGCAGGATCCAGCCGCCGATCGCCGAGTAGAAGATCGACTGCCACAGCCCTCGGGCGGCGGCGGTGGAGGCGCCCTGGGTCTCCTCCGACACGTGGGCGCACGCGTCGAACCCGGTGATCGTGTACTGGGTGAGCAGGAAGCCGAGCGGCAGCACGTAGAACCAGTACGACGAGTCGGAGAAGCCGGAGTTGTTGATCGTCTCGGTGAAGACGAACGACATCGACTGGTGCGAGTCGGGGCCGAAGATCAGGATCAGTACGACGACCGCCGCGCCGAAGACGTGCCACCACACCGAGACGTTCTGCAGCGTCGAGATCAGCCGGTGACTGAAGATGTTGATCAGGCCGTGCAGGGTGAGGATGACCGCGAACAGGATGAACGCGTTGGTCAGGCTGGGGTCCCAGGCGGGGAAGAACCGGTTGAGGGTGATGTTCAGGAAGGTCGCGCAGCCGTAGTCGACCGAGGCCGTCACGGCGATCAGGCCGACGAGGTTGAACCACCCGGTGAACCAGCCGTGGATCGGCCTGCCCATCTTGGCGGCCCACCAGTAGATGCCACCGGCGGTCGGATAGGCCGAGACCAGTTCCGACATGCACAGCCCGATGATCAGGATGAAGATCGAGATCAGCGGCCACCCCCACGAGATGGCGATGGGTCCACCGTTGTTCCACGCCTGGCCGAACGTGGTGAAGCAGCCGGCCAGGATGGAGATGATCGAGAAGGAGATGGCGAAGTTGGAGAAGCCGCTCCAGGTCCTGGAGAGCTCCTGCTTGTAACCGAGTTCGGCGAGACGCTTCGCGTCCTCGTCGACCGACGTTGGCTTGGTCACTCAAGCCTCCTTGGGGGGGTTATGCGGGGGGTGGAAATCCGGAGCTCGCGCCCCGGACGTCGTCGACGAGCCGTCCGAACCCCGGGTCGTCCAGGTCCCGCACGGCTTGCGAGAACTTGTCGGCGGCCTCGGCCTCGTAGTCGAAGTCGGCGTCGGCGGCCTGCTCCTTGAGCAGCCCGTGGTGTACGGAGAACCAGAGCGTCCAGGTCAGGTTGGACATGATCAGGTTGAGCCGGACCCTGGAGGTGAGCCGCCGGTCGTCGGTGCCGAAGTAGGCGCGGGCGAGCCGGGCGGTCAGGTCCGGGTCGTAGTCCGCCTCGGCGGCGATGTCGCCCAGTTCGAAGGCCGGGTCGTTGTTCCCCGAGAGCTGGTAGTCGACGATCCGCACCTCATCGCCGCAGCGGATGAAGTTCTCCGGCAGCAGGTCGTTGTGACACGGCACCGTGGGCAGCGGATCGGCGGCGAGCGCCCTTTCGATCTCCGCCGCCGCGGGAAGGCGGTCCCGGTAGCCGTCGGGTGTGCTCAGTTCGTGGGTACGGCAGAGGGCGAGAAACTCGTCGAGCTTGCGGAAGATGGAGAAGTCGTTGACGAACCGAGGTCCGGCGTGCAGCCGGCGACAGGCCGCGGCGATGGGGCCGGGAATCGTCCGTACGGCGTGGGCGTCCAGGGTGACGCCGTCGAGATACTCCAGCACCAGCGCGTCCGGCAGCCGGTGCAGCACCCTGGGGCCGACCCCGGCGTCCGCCGCGTGGACCGTGTTGGCGATCTCCTGGTCGAGAGGTATGCCCAGGCCGGCCTCCGACACCCGGGGATCCAGCACGCGCAGCAACCAGCGCTGCCCGTCGGCCGTGGTGAGCCGCGAGATCCGGTGGCTGAGGCCACCCTTGATCGGGGTCTCGGTTATGGGCTGACCAGCCCATTTTCGGACGTCCGCTCGAGGATCTGGCATGCCGCCCTCCTTTGGCCTACCTTCATACCATTGATCCGATTCTGTGGACTAGTTGTTACAGAGGGGTTCCCTGCCGTGAAACTTCCCGGATCCGCGCGAGCCGTCGTGATCGGCGGTGGAGTGGCCGGTTGCAGCGTGGCCTACCACCTCGCGAGGCTCGGCTGGAGCGAGGTGATCCTCGTCGAGCGGCACGAGCTCACCGAGGGCACCACCTGGCACTCGGCCGGTTTCGTGGGCCAGCTCCGCTCGACCGTCACGCAGACCAAAATGATCATGTACTCGGCCGGTCTCTACCCCGAACTGGCCGAGCTCACCGGGCTGGACCCGGGATGGCGCGGGGTCGGCGGCCTCCGCCTGGCGACCACGCCCGAGCGGGTGGAGGAGTCGCTGCGGCTCGCCGGGGCCGGGGAGACCTACGGGCTCGGCCTGGAGATGATCTCCGGTGCCGAGGCGAAGGAGATGCTCCCGCTGCTGCGCGCCGACGACGTGCGGGCCGCGCTCTGGCTGCCGGGGGACGGCTGGCTGGACCCGGCGCTGCTGGCCAGGGCACTGGCGGCGGGGGCGCGGAAGCTGGGCGTGCGGATATACACCGGCACCCGGGTGACGGGAATCGACGTGAAGAACGGCACGGTCGCCGGGGTGCGGCTCGCGTCGGGGGCCGAGGGCTCCGGCGACGTCGAGGAGTGGTCGGTCCAGGCGGAGACCGTGGTCGTCGCGGCGGGCGCGGCGAGCGGGCGGGTCGGGCGGATGGCCGGGGTGGACATTCCGGTTGTGCCGATAAAACATCAATATGTAGTCACCGAACCATTCGGGGTTCCTTCGTCCATGCCTACGGTGCGGGATCCGGACAACATTGTCTATTTCCGGGAGGAGAATGCCGGCATTTTGGTAGGCGGATATATCAGGAACCCCGAGATATGGGACACGGCTGCTCCACTGGAGGAGCCTCGGACTCTCTTTACCCCTGATATGCCGAAATTTCAAGAATCGTGGGAATCGGCGGTGCGGAGGGTTCCCGACCTGGCCAATGCCGAGATCACAAAGGTCGTCCACGGCCCCGAGGCGTTCACCCCCGACGGGGAGTTCCTGCTCGGTGAGACCCCGGTCCGCGGGCTGTGGGCGGCGGCCGGATTCTGTGTGCACGGCCTGGCGGCCGCCGGCGGCGTGGGCAAGGTGATGGCCGAATGGATCGTGGATGGTTCGCCGGAGTACGACATGTTTGGTATGGATCTGAGGCGTTTCGGATCCCATGCCCGTTCCGCATCGTGGACCCGCGCCAAGGCCCTGGACTCGTACTCGAAGTACTACGACATCGTCTACCCCGGCGAGGAGCGTACCGCCGCCCGCCCGCTCCGCCGCTCTCCCGCCTGGGTGCGGCATGTGGAGCTGGGGGCGGCGTTCGGCGAGAAGTCCGGCTGGGAACGGGTCAACTGGTACGAACCCGGCGGGCGCCCGGTCGGGGCGGGTGAGACTCCTCCCGTGGACGCCCCGGTCACCCGGGATCCGGAACCGGGCGTCCGCGAGGTCTCCCCGGACGTCCGCGAGGCCCATGAGGTCGCTCCGGCCGGCCACGGTGTCTCCCCGGACGTTCGCGAGGTGTCCCCGGACGTCCGTGACGTCCCCCCGGACGGCCGCAGCCCTCGCCCGCACGGCTGGGCGGGCCGGATCTGGTCGCCCGCCGTACGCGAGGAGTGCCTGGCCACCCGCGACGCCGCGGGCCTGTTCGACCAGACCTCGTTCTCCAAGCTGGAGGTCTCGGGGCCCGGAGCTCTGGAGGGGTTGCAGCGGGCCTGCGCCGGGCAGCTCGACAGGCCCGTGGGCTCGATCGTCTACACCCAGCTCCTCAACGGGCGCGGCGGCATCGAGGCCGACTTGACCGTCACCCGCCTGGCGGACGACCGTTTCCGTCTGGTCACCGGCACCGCCTTCGGCGTTCACGACGCCGCCTGGCTCCGGGGCCGGGGTCTCGACGTCCGAGACGTCACCTCGGCCCACGCCTGCTACTGCCTGTGGGGGCCGCGGGCGCTCGACATCCTCGGTTCCGTGTCCGGCGACGACCTCACCTTCGGCTACATGAAGGCGAGGGAGATCAGCGTGGGGAACGTCCCGGTGCTGGCCCAGCGGGTGACGTTCGTGGGCGAGTTCGGCTGGGAGCTGTACTGCCCGTCGGAGTACGGGCTGACGCTGTGGGACACGCTCATGGAGGCCGGAGCGCCGTACGGTATGCGGCCTGCCGGGTACCGCGCGATCGACTCGATGCGCCTGGAGAAGGGCTACCGCGTCTGGGGCATGGACATCACCCCGGAGACCACCCCCTACGAGGCCGGTCTGGGGTTCGCGGTCGCCCGCGACAAGGACTTCGTCGGCCGCGCGGCCCTGGAATCCGCCCGCCGTCTCACCGGCGACCGTCCAGCAGACGACCGCTCGTCCGGCGATCGTCTCGCTGCGGACAGCCCGGCCGATGCCCGTCCCGCCGACGACCACTCGACGGTCGACCATTCGACCGTCGACCGAGCGGCCGGCGCTCGTACCGCGCGACGTCTGTTCTGCCTGGTCCTCGACGACCCCCGCCAGGTCTGCCTCGGCGGGGAACCGGTCCGCGTCGGTGGGCTGCCCGCCTCGCGGGTGACGAGTGGCGGGTACGGCCACCGCGTCGACCGCTCGATCGCCTATGCCTACCTGCCCGAGGGCACCGCCCCCGGCGACCGGGTCGAGGTCGGCGTCACCGGGACCTGGGTGGGCGCCGCCGTCACCGTTGAACCTCTCTACGACCCGTCCTCGGAGCGTGTCCGGCGTCTGCCGTTCTCAGAATTCCGGTAAGTCCCTTCATCCTCCTGCGCATCGGTCATCCTGTGACCTGGAGACCGGCGTCAGATATACCCCCCAGGGGTTGCTGAAAAGGGTGGTGGTGTGGCACTGTAGGCGAGCGAAAGGATACCCCCTATGGGTATCCGAGAGGGGTGATCGCGATGAACGGCGCGCTCAAGGTGGGTGCGTACGCGCTGGTGCTGGCCGTGGTGTTCGGCGGCGCCCTGGGGGCGGGCCGGATGGCCGGTCCGATCGGAGACGCGGAGGCCCAGAGCGCTCAGGGCGCCGGCGCGGAGCACGGCGAGGGCGGGGGCGCGGAGGGTGGAGCGCATCAGCACGCGACGGCCGCGAAGGCGCCGGCGGTTCCGGCGGGACTCCAGGTCTCCCAGGACGGATACATGCTCATGCCGGAGACCGACGAGGTCAAGGTGGGCGAGCGGACCGACTTCCGCTTCACGGTGATCGGCCCCGACGGCGCTCCCGTCACCGGGTTCACCACGCAGCACGACAAGAAGCTGCACCTCATCGTGGTGCGCCGCGACCTGACGGGCTTCCAGCACCTGCATCCCACCCTGCTGGGAGGCGGGGTGTGGTCGGTCCCGCTCAAGCTTCCCGCCGCGGGGGAGTACCGCGCGTTCGCCGACTTCGCCCCCGAGGGGGCGGCGCCGCTGACGCTCGGCATGGACCTGTCGGTGGCGGGCGACTACCGGCCCGAGCCGCTCGCGGTCCCGGCCGAGACCGCCACCGTGGGCGACTACACCGTCACCCTGAAGGGCGATCTCATCCCCGGCCGGACGAGCATGCTCACGCTCTCGGTCGCCAAGGACGGCGAGCCGGTCACCGACCTGGAGCCCTATCTGGCCGCGTACGGGCACCTGGTCGCGCTGCGTGACGGCGACCTGGCCTATCTGCACGTGCACCCCGACGGCGAGCCCGGTGACGGGCGCACCACGCCCGGCCCGAACATCACCTTCTACGCCGAGGTGCCGAGCGCGGGGACCTACGGCCTCTACCTGGACTTCAAGCACGGCGGGACCGTGCGCACCGCCGCGTTCACCGCCGCCACCAGCCCGGACCCCGAGGGTGGCGGAGCCTCCTCGGGTGACGGCCACGGGCACAGCCACCAACCGTGAAATACCCCATAGGGGTTACGTGTTCTCATAACGAGGAGAGACATATGTCTGGGCACACCCATCACGTGCCGGGACGGTGGACGGGCCCGCTCCCGGACGGTGAGGTTTTCGCCCCGGCGGGCCGTCCGGTGACGACCCCGGACCACGCACGACGACCGGGACACGAGGCAAGGGACGAGGAGAGGTCGTGATGTCCATGACCACCGGCGAAGCATCCGCCCGCGGCGAGATCGAGCTCGCCATCGGCGGTATGACCTGCGCCTCCTGCGCGGCCCGCATCGAGCGCAAGCTCAACAAGCTGGACGGCGTGACCGCGACCGTCAACTACGCCACCGAGAAGGCGAAGGTCACCTACCCCGCGGCCATCACCCCCGACGACCTCGTCGCGGAGGTGGAGAAGGCCGGATACACCGCCGAGCCGCCCGCGCCGCCGGCGTCGGGGGAGTCCGGGGAGACGGAAGGGGCGGACGGTGAGGAGGAGGGGGAGCGTGACGTGCTCACCCCGCTCAGGCAGCGCCTGATCACCTCCGTCGTGCTCTCGGTGCCGGTCATCGCGATGGCGATGATCCCGGTGCTTCAGTTCGACAACTGGCAGTGGCTCTCCCTCGCCCTGGCCGGTCCCGTCGTGGTCTACGGAGGGTGGCCCTTCCACCGGGCGGCCTGGACCAACCTGCGGCACGGCGCCGCGACCATGGACACGCTGGTCTCGATGGGGACGATCGCCGCCTTCTCCTGGTCCCTCTGGGCCCTGTTCTTCGGCACGGCGGGCATGCCGGGCATGCGACACGGCTTCGAGTTCACCCTGTCCAGGGGCGACGGCTCGGGAAACATCTACTTCGAGGCCGCGGCCGGGGTGACCACCTTCATCCTCGCGGGCCGCTACTTCGAGGCGCGTTCCAAGCGCCGAGCCGGTGCCGCGCTTCGCGCGCTGATGTCGATGGGCGCCAAGGAGGTCACGCTCGCCTCGGGGGAACTCGTCCCCGTCGGTGCGCTCAAGGCGGGCGACCTCTTCGTCGTACGGCCGGGGGAGAAGGTCGCGACGGACGGCGTGGTCGAGGAGGGTTCCTCGGCCGTGGACACGTCCATGCTGACCGGCGAGTCGGTCCCCGTCGAGGTACGGCCGGGTGACGCGGTGGTCGGCGCCACCGTGAACGCCGGAGGGCGGCTCGTGGTCAGGGCCACCAGGGTCGGCTCGGACACCCAGCTCGCCCAGATGGCCAGGCTGGTGGAGGACGCGCAGAACGGCAAGGCCGCCGTGCAGCGGCTGGCCGACCGGATCTCCGCGGTGTTCGTGCCGATCGTGATCGCGCTGTCCGTGGCCACCCTGGGCTTCTGGCTCGGGACCGGTTCAGGCGCCGCCGCGGCCTTCACCGCCGCCGTGGCGGTACTGATCATCGCCTGCCCCTGCGCTCTGGGCCTCGCCACACCGACCGCGCTGATGGTCGGCACCGGCCGGGGCGCCCAGCTGGGAATCCTGATCAAGGGTCCGGAGGCGCTGGAGTCGACCCACGGCATCGACACCGTGGTCCTGGACAAGACCGGCACCGTGACGTCGGGCACGATGACCCTCAAGGACGTCTTCCCCGCCGCCGGTGAGGAGCGCGAGGAGGTGCTCAGGCTGGCCGGAGCCCTGGAGGGCGCCTCCGAGCACCCCGTGGCCCGCGCCGTCGCCCGCGCGGCGGACTCCACCGCCAAGGTCGAGGACTTCGCGAACATCGAGGGCCTCGGCGTCCAGGGCGTCGTCGACGGGCACGCCGTCCTCGTCGGGCGTCCCCAGCTGCTCGCCGACTGGTCGCAGCACCTGCCGCCGGAGCTGGAGGAGAAACTGGAGGGGGCACGGGCGCGCGGGGAGACGGCCGTCGCGGTCGGCTGGGACGGGAAGGCCCGCGCGGTGCTCACCGTCGCCGACGCGATCAAGCCCAGCTCGGCCGAGGCGGTCGCCGCGTTGCGCGCGCTCGGCCTGCGTCCGATCCTGCTCACCGGCGACAACGAGACGGTGGCCCGTACGGTCGCCGAGGCCGTCGGCGTCGAGGACGTGATCGCCGACGTGCTGCCCGCCGACAAGGTGGAGGTCGTCAAGCGGCTTCAGTCCGAGGGCCGCACCGTGGCCATGATCGGCGACGGGGTGAACGACGCCGCCGCGCTCGCCCAGGCCGATCTCGGCATGGCGATGGGCACCGGCACCGACGTCGCGATCGAGGCATCCGACCTCACCCTGGTCAGGGGCGACCTGCGGGTGGCCGCCGACGCGATCAGACTGTCCCGCCGCACGCTGCGCACGATCAGGGGCAACCTGTTCTGGGCCTTCGCCTACAACGTCGCCGCCATCCCGCTGGCCGCGTTCGGTCTGCTCACCCCGATGATCGCCGGGGGTGCGATGGCGCTCTCCTCGGTGTTCGTGGTGAGCAACAGCCTGCGACTGCGCCGCTTCAGGTGAGATGAAGGGAATCACGAGCGTGTCCCGGCAGCCTGCCGGGACACGCTCGTGGGGCGATCAGGGAACGGGGCAGATCCGATGATCGGGGCCCGGTGCTCTCTCGCCGGGCCCGTCACCCTCCGAGAGCCGGAGGATCTCCCCGACCGTCGCCTCGTCCGCGGCGTAGATGTGCGGCACGTCGACGAAGACCCGCATCGATCCGCAGCCCACGGTGAGGCCGTCCGCGACCTCGTGCTGGATGCCGCGCAGCGGTACGTAGTTCAGATAGGACGTGTAGACGTTCTGCGACCGGAAGGCGGCGGTCATGACCAGCCGCCCGGCACGGAGCCTGAAGGCGAGGCTGGTCAGGCAGGGCACCGCGTCGGGAGACTCGCCGGGGGCGGTGAGCGAGATCCAGCCGCTCTTGGTGTACGGCTTGGCGCGCAGCACGTCGGTGATCCAGCCGAGCTGGTCGACGCCGAGAAACTGGCGGAGTCGCCCTCCGTAACTGTATTTGAACGGCGGGACGATCGAGCGTTCGCTGAACTTGCTGGAGTACAGCGGGATCTTTCCGGCCTCGCCGTAGCTTTTCAGGACGGGATCGTCCCAGGCCAGGCTGGTGACCTCGAAGAGCACCGCCGGAGCCTCGATGATCGGGCCGCGGTCGTCCAGGGCGGGCCCGCCGTTGTGTGTCACGTGTCGCATCAGCCAGATCCACGTCTCCCCACAAGACGCGAATCTGAGGAGGTCGGGCATTCAGGTCTCCACGTTGGGGAAATGGAAGGGATTGTGTGGGAGCCGGCGTTGCCGGGAAACATTGGCGCGGACGTAGTAGACGAAATAGTGGACCAGCGCGAGCAGTCCGATGACCACCAGGAGCAGGGCGACGGCCGGCGCGGCCCCGATCATCCCGAGCACGCCGACCGCGATGTAGGAACTGTTGACCAGGGCGAGCATCATCACGTTGATCCCCGGCCAGGCGAGCGGCGCGTACGTCTCCGGGTAGCGGGGATCCACCGGCAGGTTGGGAGTCCAGCCGAGGGCGGCGAACTGGTCCTTGAGGTGGACCGTGTAGAGCAGGCGGAAGTTGTTGAGCGCCCGCGCGGTCCTCATGTGCGCGTTGACCGCCTCGATCAGCCGGAGGAAGGGCAGCACGCTGAGCAGCCCGAACGCGGCGGTCATCGCGAACAGGTACCAGGGCACGCTGTGCCAGGTGGTGAGCATCGCCGGGCTGACCACCTTCGCGCCGGCCAGGGCGACCGCGGCGGCGAACGGGGCGGCGAGCAGGCTCATGGACAGCCGGGTCATCTTGATCCGCTCGTCCTTGGCCGCCAGGTAGACCTGGTAGGTCCCGGTGAAGTCCACGGACACGAGGGCGAGGAATTCCCCGGGTTTGACGGGGAGCCCGTCCATGGTCTCGGGTAGTGCTTCCGCGGTCATCCGCGGTGACATCCTCCGCATCGGGACCCCACTTTCGAGGGATAGTGGATTTTCCCGTATGAAGATGTTGACTTATTTGTCAGGCGAATGAGCGCTTTTTAACGATATACGTCTCAGACTTCTGATGTCCGTGGAGGCCCCTCCCGGGGCGTGCCTTTTGCGGGCGTGGCTGCGGGGTGCCCCGGAGCCACCCCCGATGTCAGGATTCTTCCGCCGCCCCGAGTTCCTCTCCCGCGAGGGCCGTCTCCACGGAGGTGGCCAGCGTGAAGTGAGCGAGGAGCCCGGTGACGGCCATCATGTGACGCAGTGTCCGGCTCGCTCCGGCCAGCACCAGGCGGGTCCGCGTCTCCTGACTCTTGCGCATGACCCACAGCAGCTCCGCGAGCCCGGTGGAGTCACAGAAGGTGAGCCCTTCCAGATCGAGGATGAGCCAGGGCGCGCCCTCGGCTCCCGCCGCCGGGGCGGGGAAGGCCGGTGGCGGGGAGAAAGGCGAGGTCATCGTGGGGGCCGATGACGGCCCGTCCGCCGGTGGCGTGTCCGGGGGGAGGGGAGAGGGCTCCTCGGGGAAGATCGGTGGCGGGCTTCCCGGGGCGGGGGGAGGCGGGCTCCCGGGGAAGAACGGTGAGGGAGGTTCGGGCGACAGCGGTGGAGGCGGGCCCGAGGGGTGCGGATCTTTCGGGGTGAGCGGGCCTTCCGAGAGGAGTGACGTCTCCGCGAGCAGTGGTGTCTCCGGGAGGAGAGGGGACTCCGAAAAGAGCGGTTTCTCCGGGAAGAAGGGGGTTTCCGGGAGGAGTGGTGTCTCGGGGAGGAAGGGCGATCCCGAGAGGAGTGACGCCTCGGGGGAAAGCGGTGTCTCGGGGAGAAGCGGTGCCGGAGGCGCTGGAAGTTCGGAGGGCGCGTCCATCGGTGCCGAGGGTGCCGGCAACCCGGACGGTGCGTCGAGTGACGGGGGCGCCGCGAGTTCGGAGGGCGTGCCGGGTGCCGAAAAGGCCGCGAGTTCGGAGGGTGTGCCGGGTGCCGAGGGTGCCGGCAACCCCGGTGGTGTGTCGAGTAACGAGGGGGCCGCGAGGTCGGACGACGCGTCGGGGGTCTGGGACGCTGGAAGCTCCGATAGTGTGCCGGGTGCCGCGGGCGGTGTAAGCCTGGATGACAGGTTGCCGGTTCCCAGGCTCCAGGCCTGGGTGAGTTCCCTCCGCAAGATCGGCGCGTAGTCGTAGTCAAGCTCGCCGATCAGACGGACCACGATGGCGTTTCCGCGTACGTCGGCCAAGATCGAGAGCGTGTTCACACCTTCGGGTGACATGGAAAGACTCCTTAGACCCGCAGTTCACAGGGCGGGCGTTCCCTCCGTCTTACCAGGTATGTGGCCTGGGCGGCCCCGGTAGGAGAATTACACTATAGTTGCACGCTTTCGTCCCATCTGGCGGATGTGGGATGAGTGCCCGACGCCCTGGCCGGTCGGTCCCTCGCTCGGACGGGCGCCTTTCCTCGCGAACTTGACCGGCCCGGATGCGGGTGAGCCGGGGAGGCCGGAAACCGGGTGAGCGGACCGGGGCAGGCTGGAAGAGGCCCTGAAGAGGTTTGAAAAACCGGCAGGCCGGTCCCTCGTTCGAGGGACCGGCCTGCCGGCTCGGATAGGGGGACGGCCCGATCAGAGGCCGAGGGGCGTGCCCGATGCGGTCTGGGCCGTCGTCGCGGGCTGAGCCGGGCGGGCGGAGGTGTGAGGTTCCGTACGGGATCGTGCCGCTTCTCCGGGAACCTCCTCCACCTCGGGTGTCCTCGGTGCCGGGCGGCGGCGCATGCCGCGCTCCGACATCGGTCGCGGCCCGATCTCCTTGCCGAAGCCCAACTGGTGGAGGAGCCATCCCAGCGCACCGCCCAGGATCACAACCCCCGCGCCGATCCAGAAGAAGAGGACGCCGGCGGCCGTCATCGCCACCCCGGAGATCGCGAATCCGATGATGCAGACGATCGAGCCGGTCCAGCCCGCCACGGTGTGTCCCATGTCGTGCTCTTCGTGGATCGCGGCCAATTCCGCGAGGTCTTTCCTGATCCCCACGTCTCCTCCATCGAAAAGCACCGTCCCCGGGGGGTCGCGGCGGATCGCGGGGACGGCGGGCGCTAGGTTGGGTCGGCCCGTACAATTTATCTCACGAGCTAAGCTTCTTAGATAGTAAGGGGATTTTGTGGTGGAAGGCAAATCCGAAGCCGTCGTCTCGCCGCCGGAGGTCCTCGCCCGGATGGACCAATTGATCGCGTTGAGCCTCGTGGGGCAGCACACGATCGCCGAGCGCCTCGGGGTCAACGTCACGGATCTGACGTGTCTCGGCTTCATCCTCGGTGCGGGAGAGGAGGCGCTCACCGCGGGACGCCTCGCCGAGCTGGCCGGTCTCACCACCGGGGCCGTCACCGGGGTGGTCAACCGCCTGGAGAGCGCGGGCTACGCCCGGCGCGTCGCCGACCCCCGTGACCGCCGCCGCGTCCGGATCGTCCCGGAAGAGAGCTCGGCCGCCCGTGTCGCGACGGCGTACGAGCCCACCTATCGGCGGCTCACCGAGCTTTTCGAGAGCTATGGCCCGGACGAACTGGCCGCCATCTCCGACTGGTTCACGCGTGCCGCCGACGCCATGAGGATCTCTCTGGCCGAGATTCGCGAATCCCCGGCGTCCTGAGGGGAGCGGGTCTCATCCGGCTGCCGACGGGGCGGCCCCGAGTGCCGCCAGCGCGGCGGCCACCGCCGGAGGGCCGAGTGTCGCGGCCGGCACGTCGGCGAACTCCACGGTGCAGTCCGAGAGTCCGCCGATGGCCACGACCGCGCGGGCGCGAGCGGCCAGGTCGGGGTCCGGGCCGAGCAGCAGGGCGATGAGCCGCCGACGCCAGTGGCCCATGCGAGACCCCAGGTCGAGGTGGGCCAGGGTGGACAGATCGCGTACCACCATCACGGTCACCTCCCGGTGTCTGAAGGTGATGTCGAAGTAGCCCTGGAGAAGGTCGCGAGGGCTCTGCGGGGCGTTCGCCTCGATGTCGGCCAGGAAGTCGTCCACATCGTCGATCAGCGGCTGGACGATGCTGCGGAGCAGGTCCTCCCGTGAGGTGAAGTGGTAGTAGAGCGCGGGTTTGGTGATCCCGAGCCGGTGGGCGATGTCCCGCAGGCTCGTCTGTTGCACGCCCTTCTCGGCGAACAGTTCTCGTGCGACCGCCTGGATGCGCGCCTTGGTGTCGGACGGCCTCGCCACCTGTTGTTCTCTCCTGTCCTCGCGCCGGGTCTCCCGTACGCGCGGGCGTCCTTGGGCTCGGGCCAAGGGTATCGGCACGGGGAGAGCGACCGGTTCGACGACAGGTGGAGACTTGTGCGGGCCTCCGACGAGTCGCCTCCGCCGGGCCGGCTCCGGGCGATCAAGAACTACTCGCGCGGGCGACGGGCAGGGCACGAGCGGGTGCGTCGACCGGGTGATGCTCAGACCTCGTACTCGTCGTGCAGGCGCCACCACATGTAGGGCGAGGTCTGCGGCCGGCCTTCCGGGGAGTCCTCCCAGGTCTCCTGCCGGCCGAACGGTGTCAGGTCGAGGAAGGTCCAGCCGCTGCCGAGCCGCTCGACTCCCCGCCCCGTGGTGAGGTAGGTGCGGTAGACGGTGTCGCCGTCGCGCAGGAAGACGTTCAGCGCGAACCCGTCACCGGCTCCCATGTCGTCGTTGAAGTCGTTGCCCAGCGAGGAGAACCACGGGATCGTCCAGCCCATGCGCTCCTTGAACGGTGTGATCTCGGCCATCGGGCCACGGGAGACCAGCGCCACCGTGGTGTCGCGGGCGTGGAGGTGGCTCAGGTGCCCGATGTTGTCGGTGAACATCGAACACCCCGAACAGAAGGTGTCGGCCCCCAGCCACATGAAGCTGTAGACGATGAGCTGGCGCCGTCCCTCGAACAGGTCGAGCAGGCTCGCCTGCCCGTCCGGACCCTCGAACACGTACCCCCCGCCGGCCCCGCCCCCGCCGTTCTCGCCCCCGATCCGGACCATCGGCATCCTGCGTCTTTCGGCGGCGAGCGCGTCCTGCGCGCGGGTGAGCTCCTTCTCCCTCGCCAGCAGCGCTTCCCGCGCGGCCTGCCAATCCTGGGCCGAGACGACCTGAGGACGGTCCATGATGCTCCCCCTCCATTGGGTTCCCTCAAGGAACTAACAAGGGAACGGTAGCAGGAGACCGTTTCCTCAGGGAACCCTCTCGCCTAGACTGCCCCCATGCAGCGAACCCGATTCGGTGATATGGCCTGCTCGATCGCCCGCACGCTGGACGTCATCGGTGAGCCGTGGTCACCGCTGATCCTGCGGAACGTCTACGTGGGCATCAACCGCTTCGACCAGATCCAGCAGAGCCTGGACATCTCCCGCAAGGTGCTCGCCGAGCGGCTCAGGTGGCTGGTCGAGAACGGTGTGCTGGAGCGGCGCGAGTATTCGAGCCGACCGCCTCGCCACGAGTACGCGCTCACGACCAAGGGCCTGGAGCTGTGCGACCTGCTCCTGGTGATGGTGCGCTGGGGCGACCGGTGGACGGCGGGCGAGGCCGGCCCGCCGGTTCTCTACCGCCACCACGCCTGCGGCGAGATCGGCCACGTCGAACTGCGCTGCGCGGTGTGCGACCGGCCGATGAACGCCGCGGATGTCGACGTGCTCCCCGGTCCGGGGGCGGAGCCTCCGGCCACCTCCCCCGACCGGGTGCGCGCGGAACGGTACGGGCACTGAAACGTGCGAGGGCACCACGAACGGCGTCGCCGTCAGTCGTTCTTGAAGGGGTCGTGCTCGGCCAGCAGCTTGTCCAGCCTGGCCTGGTCGACGCGGCTGACCACGGCGGCCTCCTCGTTCCGGTCCCGGACGCACTTGGCGAGCGTGAAGGTCGAGGTCACCACATAGAGCAGCCCGAGTCCCATGAAGGACCGGACCCAGGTGTTCACCGGCAGGTAGGCGATGCCGATCCCCAGGGCCGCCACCGACAGTCCGAAGGAGATGACGGCCTGCGCGTAGAAAGCGGACGTCGTCGTGTTTTTCACCGGTCGTGTCATGCACATCATCTTCGGGACGATCGGTTCCCGGGTCGTGAGCGCCGCTACTTAGTTACTGGTGAGTACGACAGCTGGAACTCTCGACAGGGGGACTCCGGTTCACGGTGCCGGGCATCCCCCGCGGCCCGCGCCCTCAGCCGCCCGCGAGGCCGAGCGGGCGCGGAATCGGTGGCCGGCGCTCGTCACATCGCGTGGGGTGCGGAATCCGCGGTCAGTGCTCGGCGGTCGCGCGGGCGAGGAAGAGGGTCCGTTCGCGCTCGTTTCCGGTGAGCGCGGCGGCCCGCTCGAACTCCGCGCGCGCCTCGTCGAGGCGGCCCAGCTTCGCGAGCAGATCACCCCGTACCGCCGCCAGCAGCGGATAGTTCCTGAGCGCGCGCTCGGCCACCAGCCCGTCCACGATCTCCAGACCGCGTTCGGGGCCGTACGCCATGTCCACCGCGACGGCGCGGTTCAGCTCCACCACGGGCGAGGGGGCGACGTGGGCGAGCACCCGGTAGAGGGCGGCCATCCGCTCCCAGTCCGTGTCGCCGGGGGACAGCGCGCGGGCGTGGCAGGCGGCGATCGCGGCCTGCAGACCGTACGGGCCGAGTGTGCCGAGCGCCTCGGCTCGGGCGAGCGAGTCCAGCCCGCGGCGGATGAGCAGCCGGTCCCACCGGCCCCGGTCCTGGTCGAGGAGGAGGACCGGCTCGCCGCCGGGGCCCGTCCTGGCGCGCGTGCGGGACGCCTGGATCTCCATCAGGGCGACGAGGCCGTGCACCTCGGACTCCTCGGGCATGAGACCCGCCAGGATCCGGCCCAGGCGCAGCGCCTCCTCGCAGAGCGAGGGGCGCATCCAGTCGTCACCGGCGGTCGCCGAGTATCCCTCGTTGAAGACGAGGTAGACGACCTCCAGGACCGACGAGAGCCGGTCGCCCAGCTCGGCCGGGGTGGGCATCTCGATCCGTACCCGCCTGTCGGCGAGGACGCGCTTGGCCCGGAAGATCCTCTGCCCGACGGTCGGCTCGGGCACCAGGAAGGCGCGGGCGATCTCCTCCGTCGTCAGGCCGCCGAGCAGGCGGAGGGTGAGCGCCACTCGCCCTTCCGTGGACAGTACGGGATGGCAGGCCGTGAAGAGGAGACGCAGCACGTCGTCGCCGATGTGGTCGTCGAGGGCGTCGTCCAGCTCGGCCTCCGCCGACTCCTGGCGGATCTCCATGTCCCGGCCGACCTCTTCGAGCTTGCGCTCGTACCGGTTCCTGCGGCGCAGCAGGTCGATCGCCCGGTGCTTGGCGGTGAGCATGAGCCAGGCGCCGGGATTGTCGGGCACACCGGCCGTGGGCCACTGCTCCAGCGCGATGACCAGGGCGTCCTGTGCGAGCTCCTCCGCCAGGCCGACATCGTGCACCATCCGGGCGAGTCCCGCGATCACCCTCGCGGATTCGATCCGCCAGACCGCCTCGATGACCCGGTGGGGATCTCCAACCGTCATGCCCCCGATCCAACCACCTCGTCCGACGCCCCGGTGAGAGTCCTCTCGTGGGAACTCTCACCGGGGCGTCGTCGAGGACGGTCTCACGCGGGGGCGGCGAAGTCCTCGGGGCCGAAGACGCGGTGGATGTCGGCCTCGCCCTCCCAGCCCTCCCAGTGGTCGCGGTGGAGCTTCATGAAGCGGGAGGCCCACTCGACGGCCTCCTCCTTCGACCGGACCTGGTAGAGGGCGTAACTGATCAGTTCCTTCGCCTCGGCGAACGGACCGTCCGTGACGCTTATCCTGCCTTCGGTGAGCTCGACCCGCGCCCCCTCGACGCTCGGAGCCAGCCCGCCGTTGTCGAGCAACACGCCCGCTCCGGTGCCCTCCTCGCCGAGCTTCATGATCGCCTCCATCAGCTCGGCGGGCGGCGGGGTGTCGGGCCGGTGGGTGACCTTGAGGGTGATCATGTATCGCATCGTGTCTCTCCTTGATCTTGTTTTCGAACGGGACGGCCGGTTCTCGTGATCCTCCGGCCTTTGACCACGCTTCGAACGAGCACGGACCGATTCGACACGGCGGCCGGATTTTCTTTCAAGATTTTTTCTGACCCCGGGCCGCCTGTGGATCTCGGACGTGGCGAGGGAGGATCACCCGGTGGGTCTCGAACTTCGCACCGCCGGGGTGGCGTGGGATGATTTCCCCATCATGCCCGCGACGTTGCCCTTCCGCCTCGCCCGCGCGGCCGCCTTCGCCGCGGTCTGCCTGGGGCTGAGCGTGCTGGCGCACGTCCTGGCGGGAGGCTCGGTCTCCGTGCCGAGCGCGGCCGCCGCGCTGGCTCTCGCCTTCCTCGCGGCCTTCGCGGTCTCAGGGCGCGAACGGACGCTCGCGGTGATCCTGCCGCTGCTGGCGGGCGTGCAGGCGGGGGTGCACGTGATGTTCTCCCTCGCGCACGCCGCGTCCCCCGCCGAGATGGCCCAGATGATCGGGCACGTCCACTCGGGGCTGCTGCCCGGCCTGGGCATGCTGGTGGCGCACGGCTGGGCCGTCGGGCTCACCGCTCTGTGGCTGGCGCGCGGCGAGGCGGTGCTCTGGGAGTTGCTGCGACGGCTCGGTGTCCGGCTGTGCCGGGTGCTCGTCGCGGTCGTGACCCCGGCGTACACGTCCTTCCTCACCGCGGGCGCGATCGAGCCGGGAGCCCTGCGCTCCGCCGTGCTGCGCCACGTCGTCAGCCGGCGCGGCCCACCCCGGATCGTCACCGCCACCTTCGGCTGACCGGCTGACCGCTCTGGGTCATCCGGGCACCTGACCCGTTCCCAACCGCCGTACGCATCGTACGCGCGGTCCTGCGCCGACGCGGCCTTCCCGGCTGCTCGGCGGACCTGTACCAGCGTGACAATCCCGGCCGCGTGTCCGGCATGGCCCTATCGAGGCGGCGTTCGGCCGCGGCCTGCCGATCCGGCCAGAAGAAAGGCGTCAACGTGCCTGCTCGTCGTATCACCCGTGCCGGAACCACTGGATTCCCCCGTAACGGAGTTCGCCGGACCACCCCCGCGGGACTTCTGGTCGCGGTCGCGATGGTCCTGGGCGGATGTGGTTCCCAGGGCGTCCAGGAACCGGCCGCCGCCCCCGGCACCGCCGCGCCCGCCGCCGCCCCCTCCGCGACCCCTTCCGCGGCCGCCTCCGTGCTGACGGTCACCGATCCGTGGGTGAAGACCACGAAGAAGGGGATGAGTGCCGCGTTCGGCACCCTGGTCAACAACACCGACGCCGAGGTGACGATCGTCTCCGGCGTCTCGCCGATCTCACCGGTGATCGAGTTGCACGAGGTCGTCGACTCCAAGGGAAAGATGATCATGCGTCCCAAGGAGGGCGGGATCGTGATCCCTCCGAAGGGCACCCACCAGCTCCAGCCCGGTGGTGACCACATCATGCTGATGGGCGTCACCGAAGCGGTGAGGCCCGGCGCGCAGATCCCCTTCACCCTCACCCTCAAGGACGGCCGGACCGTGGAGTTCACCGCGGTCGGCAAGGACTTCGCCGGAGGCAAGGAGGACTACCAGCCCGGCATGGACATGGGAGGAGACAAGGCCGACAAGGGCGACGGTGACGGGGACATGCACATGGGCGAGAGCGACGGCTGAGCGGGAAACGGAGAAGAGCCCATGCCAGAACCCCGACTCAGCCGCAGGGGACTGCTCGCGGGAGGCGCCGCCACCGCGGTCGGCGCCCTCGCCGCGTGCGCCCCCGACCAGGCTGTCCCCCCGGTCGCCCCCCAGCCCGCTCCGGCGTCCGGAGGTCCCGAAAGCCCCGAAAGCTCAGCGGGTGCCGCGACGGAGCCCTTCGACGGCCTCCACCAGGCAGGGATCGCGACGGCGCCCCAGACGTACGGGGTGTTCGTCGGACTGGACCTGCGGCCGGAGGTCGACCGTGAGGCGCTCGCGCGGATGATGCGGCTGCTCACCGACGACGCCCGGCGGCTCACCCAGGGCAGGCCCGCCCTGGCCGACACCGAACCTGAGCTGGCCGTACTGCCCGCCCGGCTCACCGTGACCTTCGGGTTCGGCCCCGGCTTCCTCACGGCGGCCGGGCTGACCGGCCGCGCTCCGGAGGCGGCGGCGCCGCTGCCCGCCTTCGCGATCGACAAGCTCAGGAAGGAGTGGAGCGGCGGGGACCTGCTGCTGCAGATCTGCGCCGACGACGCACTCACCCTGGCCCACGCCCTGCGCATGGTCGTCAAGGACGCCCGTTCCTTCGCGAAGGTCCGCTGGATCCAGCGGGGTTTCCGGCGCGGCGCCTACACCCAGCCCGCCGGGCTGACCCAGCGCAACGTGATGGGCCAGCTGGACGGGACCGTCAACCCCGTACCCGGCACTGCCGAGTTCGACCGGGCGGTGTGGGTGAGCGACGGCCCGGAGTGGCTGCGCGGCGGCACCACGCTGGTGCTGCGGCGCATCCGGGCGGAGATGGAGACCTGGGACGCCGTCGACCGGGTCGGCAAGGAGTTCACCGTGGGCCGCCGCCTGGACAACGGCGCCCCGCTCACCGGGCGCGACGAGCACGACGAGGCCGACTTCGAGAAGCTCAACGCGATCGGCTTCCCCGTCATCTCCGAGCAGGCCCATATCCGCCGGGCCCATGTCGCCGACCCGAACCTGCGGATCTTCCGCAGGGTCTACAACTACGACGAGGGGCTCACCTCGGAAGGACACGCCGACTCCGGGCTGCTGTTCGCCTCCTACCAGGCCGACGTCTCCCGGCAGTTCCTGCCGATCCAGCGCAGGCTGGCCGAGGCCGACCTGCTCAACGAGTGGACGACCCCGATCGGCTCGGCCGTCTTCGCCGTCCCGCCGGGCTGCTCACCGAACGGCTGGATCGGGGACGGTCTTCTCACCTGACAGGGGGCGCGGCACGTCCGTGACGGGCGAAGGGCGTCGCTCTCGGGGAGTCGCGGTACGTCCGTGACGAGCGGGTGTCCACGGCTCTCCGGGAGAGCCCTCCTTCGGCGAGCCGCCGTACGTCCTCAGGGGCGTACGGCGGCCTGGTGGGATCACGCTTCCGGCCGGGCGGAGAACCACGCCACCCACCGTCGTTGCCAGGGGGTTTCGACCGCGCGGCGGTGATAGTGCGCGCGCGTCCACTCGACGGCCTCCCGAGGGGGCAGGCCGGTGAGGGTCGCGAGGCAGGCCATGACGGTGCCGGTCCTGCCGACCCCGCCGTCGCAGGCGACCTCGACGGCGAGTCCCGATCGCGCCTGGTCGCGCAGGTGGACGATGGAGCGGGCGGCCGCGTGCCGGTCCACGGGCAGCAGGAAGTCCGGCCAGCGGATCCATTCGTGTGGCCATGACAGATCGCTCTGGTGGCGCTGCCGGAGGCGCGCGGAGCCGAGGTAGAGCGCGAAGTCGGGGGCCGGGCCGGTGGGGGCGGCGTTCCGCAGCCCTCGGCCGCGCACCCAGGTTCCGTCGGGGAGTTGGACCGCGCCGGTCAGTGGTGCCGTCATGAGGCGATTGTGGCTCACCGCCACACGCTCGCTCACTTGGTTCAGCTATCGGCGATCATCCGTGACGACGAGGGCCGACCTCTCCCGGCAGGGATCGCCGGAAGCGAGGGCCACCGGAAACGAGCCGCCCGGCCGAAGAACCGGCCCTACCGGACCGATCTCGTACAGGTGGTTGTCGTCGGCACGTCGGCCCGCCGTGGTCGGCCACGAGGGCGAGGAACTCCCCGGCACCGATCGCCCTTACTTCACGCCGTAAAAGCTGTAAAGAGCCGCCGTTAACGAATATCGGCGCAGATCTTCACGGAGATCTGTCTCGGCGTCACAGGATATTTCGCCTCATTGTTAGGCCGTGGCGGCGTCCCGCCGCGAGAGGTATCCCCCGGACAAAGGCAGAGTCCATGGTCAAGCGCGCCCTCGCAACCGTCTCCCTCTCCTTCGCCGTACTACTCGGATTAACCCTGCCCGCCTACGCGGTGACGTTGCAGCAAAAACTCGCCGCACTTTCCAATTTCAGTCAGCCTACGGCGGCGAGCGCCGCGAGCTGGGTTTCCGCCTGGCAGAACCAGGGAAGCTGGGCGGACTACAACTTCGACTGGTCGACCGACCTGTGTTCGGCCAGCCCCGACCAGCCGCTCGGCTTCGACTTCAGAATGTCGTGCCGACGCCACGACTTCGGCTACCGCAACTACAAGGCGGTGAGCCAGTTCCCGGCGAACAAGGCGCGCATCGACGACGCGTTCTACTTCGACATGAGGCAGGTCTGCGCGGGATATTCCACCATTCCCAGGGGCACCTGCAACAGCCTCGCCTGGACCTACTACCAGGCGGTCAAGGAATTCGGCACCCTCAACGTCACCCAGGCGCAGATCGAGCGGATCCGGCAGAGTGCGGAAAGGGCCACCCCGACGGGGGAGCAGGCCGCTCCGACCGGCGAGCAGGCCGCTTCGACCGCGGAGATGTGAACCATCCCGCTCCCCCGCGGCGGCGGAATCGCCGCCACCCGCTGAAAACCCACTGGAGAAGAGAAGAGCGGCGGGCCGATGGGAGACCGGCCCGCCGCTCTGCTTCAGCTCCGCTCCCCGTCGGCGGTGGTGATCGTTCCGCCGGGGTTCCCGGCGAGCGCGCGGCCGATGACCAGGCGCTGGATCTGGTTGGTGCCCTCGAAGATCTGCATGACCTTCGCCTCGCGCATGTAGCGCTCGACCGGGAAGTCCCGGGTGTAGCCGTAGCCGCCGAGGACCTGAACGGCGTCGGTGGTGACCTTCATGGCGTTGTCGGTGGCGACCATCTTGGCGATGGAGGCCTCCCGGCTGAACGGGAGCCCTCGGTCCTTCAGACGCGCGGCGTGCAGCGTCGTCGCGCGGGCGCTCTGGACGGCCGCCTCCATGTCGGCGAGCAGGAACGCGAGGCCCTGGTGCTCGATGATCGGCTTGCCGAAGGTCTGCCGCTCCTTCGCGTACGCCACGGCCTGGTCGAGCGCCCCCTGGGCCAGCCCGGTGGCGACCGCCGCGATGCCCAGCCGGCCGGAGTCGAGGCCGGCCAGTGCGATCTTGAGGCCGTCGCCCTCCGCGCCGATCCTGCGCCCGGCGGGAACGCGGACGTGGTCCAGGCGTATGGTCGCGGTCGCCGATCCGGTCAGGCCCATCTTGCGCTCGGGCGGGTCGGCGCTCAGGCCCTCGGCGTCGGCGGGGACGAGGAAGCAGGAGATGCCCCTGCGGTCGTCGGAGGTCCGCGCCATCACCTGGTAGAAGTCGGCGTGCCCGCCGTGGGTCGTCCACGCCTTCGCGCCGTCGAGCACGTAGTCGTCGCCGTCCCGTACGGCGCGGGTGCTCATCGCGGCGGGATCGGAGCCCGCGTGCGCCTCGCTCAGGCTGTACGCGCCGAGCAGGTCGCCGCCGAGCATGTCCGGCAGCCACTCTCGCCGCTGTTCCTCGGTGCCGAACCTGACGAGCCCGAAGCACGACAGGGCGTGCACGCTCACGCCGACACCGACGCTCGACCAGACCGCCGCGATCTCCTCGAGCACCTGCAGGTACACCTCGTACGGCTGACCCGCGCCACCGTACTCCTCGGGGTAGGGGAGACCGAGGAGGCCGACGGCGCCGAGGGTCCTGAAGACCTCGCGAGGGAACTCCTCGTCGGCCTCGGCCTGGGCGGCCCTGGGCAGGAGTTCCTTGGCGGCGAGGTCTCGGACGAGGGTGATCAGGTCGGCGCTCTCGCTGGTGGGCATGACACGTGACGCGGGCATGTGATCCTCCAGAAACCGATATGAGTACCACGGTATCAGTTTCGGTACTCTGCCGTAGAGTCGGCCTCATGCCGATTCCGGGGAAGGCTCGCATGCGCCGCGAGGAGACGCTGGTCCAGCTTCGAGAGCTGTTCCTGAGTGAGGGATTCTCCTCGTTCGGCATCGGGGACCTGGCGGAACGGCTGAGGTGTTCGAGAACCACCCTGTACGCCGTGGCGCCGAGCAAGGAGCAGATCGTCGTCGCGGCCGTGCGCTCGTTCTTCAAGCACACGGCGGAACGCATCGAGGCCCGGGTCGCGGCCTCCGACGACCCGGCGCGACGACTGGTGATCTATCTGGAGGCCGTCGCCTCGGAGCTCCAACCTGCCTCGGCCAGGTTCTTCGCCGACGTGGCCGACTTCGGCCCGGCCAACGACGTGTATCAGGAGAACACCCGGTACGCGGCCAGGCGGGTACAGGCCCTGGTGACCGAGGGAGTGCGGGCGGGTGCGCTGCGCCCGGTGCACGCGTCGTTCGTGGGGGCCGTCGCGGCCGAGATCATGGGCGCGATCCAGCGCGGGACCATCCAGTCGAGCACCGGCCTCGACGCCGCCGAGGCGTACCGGCAACTCGCCGACCTGGTCATGACCGGCCTGACCGATCCGAAGGAGAGAACGACGACCTGACCGCCGACGGTCGGCTCCCGGTTCGGTCCCCACTCGGTTCGATTCCCGCGCGGAGAAGGGGAGCTCGTCAGTGGCGTTTGCGGGCGGTGAGCAGGAGATACTCCCATTCCATCACCGTTTTCTCCTCCCCCTGGAGATGGCCGCGTGCCAGTTCGGTGAGAGCCTGGTCCAGGGCGGCGGCCCGGTCGGGATCCCCGGCCAGCCCTCGGTAGACGGCGATGGTCGGGCCGTAGTTGGCCTTGAAGTAGTCGACGAACGCGCCGGGGTGAGCGAACCGGTCGATCGTGACCGTCCGCCGGCGCGTGACGACGTCGGTGACCGCGTCGCCGAGCAGCGCGCGGACGTGATCCTCGTCGCCCCACAGCGGAGGGGGCTGTGCGCCGGGCGGGGGCGGGGGCGCGTACGGCTTCATCGCCGCGAACATCTGACCGATGAACCCCTGCGGCGTCCAGTTGAGCAGGCCGATCGTGCCGCCCGGGCGGCAGACCCGGATCAGCTCGCCCGCACTGGCCCGGTGGTCGGGAGAGAACATGACCCCGACACAGGACATGACCGTGTCGAACTCGCCGTCGGCGTACGGCAGGGCCTCCGCGTCGGCCTGCCGCCACTCGACCGCCGCGCCGCGCCGCGTCGCCAGGGCGCGTCCGGCCTCCAGGAGTTCCGGGGTGAGGTCGCCGGCCACCACGCTCGCCCCGGCGAGCGCCGCGGGAATGGCGGCGTTCCCCGATCCGGCGGCCACGTCCAGCACACGGTCGCCGCGTCCCACCCCGCAGGCCTCGACCAGGATCGCGCCCAGATCGGGGATGATCTCGGCGGCGACCGCGGGATAGTCACCCAGCGCCCACATGTCGCGGTGCCTGGCCTTCAGGGCACGGTCGGCCTCTGTCGGGTCGTTCTGTGGCGTCATCGCACTGCTCCCTCGTCGTGATCCGCGGTGGACTGGAATCGACGGTAGGGAGTGCTGGATTCGCCATCCAGTACACGATCTGTACCGCCGTCCGGTGCTGTCCCCGCCGCCCCCCGTCGTCGCCCCCTGGCGTTCGTGACGGCTGAATCTAGACTCCGAGGTATGGGCTCCTCGTATCACCAGTTCTGCCCGGTCGCCAAGGCCGTCGAACTGCTCGACGAACGATGGACGCTGCTCGTCATCCGGGAACTGGTGTGCGGGACCGAGCGTTTCAACGAGCTGCGCCGCGGCCTGCCGCGCATGTCCCCCACGCTGCTTTCCCGACGGCTGCACCAGCTCACCCGCGCCGGCATCGTGGAGAGGCACGTCAAGAACAACGACGTGCGCTACGTTCTCACCCCGGCCGGCCACGAACTGCGACCGGTGGTCGAGGCGCTCGCCGCATGGGGCATCCGCTGGATCGGTGAGCTGGGCGACGAGGACCTCGACCCGAAGCTGCTGCTGTGGGACATGCACCGCAACGTCGACCGGAGCGTCGTTCCCGACGGGCGGACGGTCATCGAGTTCCGCTTCCCGGACGTTCCGCCCAAAAGTCGGCGCTGGTGGATTGTGATCACAAGTGACGAGGTGGACGTCTGCGACACGGACCCCGGCCACGCCGTGACCGTGACGGTGACCGCCGGTGTGCGCAGCATGGTCGAGGTCTGGCGCGGCGAGCTGAGCTGGCCGGACGCGCTGCGCCTGCACGAGGTCGAGGTGCAGGGGCCGGAGGCGCTGCGCCGCGCCGTGCCCCGGTGGTTCACCCTTCCCGCGTGGGCCTCCGTGCCCCGGCCCGTCTAGCGTCCGCTCGTCGAGGCCGTGTCGCGGCCCTTCGTATCCACCTAGGATCGTCGGCGCAGGTGGGACGCCGGGAAGAAGCCCCGATCGAGGCGAGAGGTCGTGCGATGAGCGGCAGAGTGACCGGGGGCGCGAGAACGGCCCCGACGGACGGGGCGCCCCGGACCTCCGAGGCGGACCGCCCCCAGCTCAGCGACGCGGCCGCCTCCTACATCCGCAGCATGATCATGTCGGGCCGGTGGCGTCCTGGCCACTCGGTCCGGCCGGAGGCGGTGGGCCAGGCGCTGGGCATCTCCGCGACGCCGGCCCGCGAGGCGCTGCACGTGCTCCGGGTGGAGGGCTTCCTGCAGTTGCTGCCCCGGCGCGGCTTCCAGGTCGCGCCGCTCACCGGTCAGGACGTCCGCGACCTGTTCGAGGCGCACGCGCTGATCTCGGGCGAGCTCGCGGCCCGCGCCGCGGTACGGGCGACGCCGGAGGATCTGGCCGAGTTGGAAGCGCTGCACCACGAGCTGCTGGCCGCTGCGCACCGCAAGGACCTGACTCTGCTTGAGGAGAGGAACCACGCCTTTCACCGGCACATCAACCTGGTGGCGGGCGCCAGAAAGATCACCTGGGTGCTCGGCCTGACCGGCCGCTACATTCCCACCCGCTTCTACTCCGCGATCGAGGGCTGGCCCGAGGCGACCCTGCACGACCACGCCGGGATCCTGGCGGGGCTGCGGGCCGGGGACGCGGAGGCCGCGCGCAGGGCGATGCACGATCACATCGTGAACTCCGGCGACCTGCTGGCCAGGCAGTTCGATCGGCAGGCCGCGGACGATGAGACCCCGTCAGGGACCTCATAGGATATTTTCTCTCCGTTCACGCCCTCGGTCATGAATCGGCTGATCAGAAGGCATACCCGAGTAAAACCTGATCACCCTGATGCCCTAGAGTAAAACTCTATATTTTATATTGATCAACCGAGGGGGAGCCGTGCTGCCGCTGACCGGGATCACCGTCGTGACGTTGGAACACGCGGTCGCCGCGCCGTTCGCGACCCGCCAGCTCGCCGATCTCGGCGCCCGCGTGATCAAGATCGAGCGACCGGGCTCCGGCGACTTCGCCCGTCGCTACGACGAGTCGGTGCACGGCCAGTCCAGCTACTTCGTCTGGCTGAACCGCTCGAAGGAGTCGGTCACCCTGGACGTGAAGTCCCCGCACGGCAGGGAGATCCTGCACGAGCTGGTGGACCGGGCCGACGTGCTCGTCCAGAACCTCGGCCCCGGCGCCGCCGACCGGCTCGGGCTCGCCGCCGCCGCCGTCAGGGAGCGGGACCCACGCAAGATCGTGCTCGGCATCACCGGGTGGGGCGGTGACGGACCGTGGGCCGGGCGCAAGGCGTACGACCTGCTGGTCCAGTGCGAGGCCGGGCTGGTCTCGCTGACCGGGTCGGCGGACGAGCCCGCCAGGGTCGGCGTCTCGGTGGCCGACATCGCCGCCGGGATGTACGGCTTCGGCGCGGTGCTGACGGCCCTGTACCAGCGGCAGGTCACCGGGCGGGGGGCCACGCTGGAGGTGTCGCTGTTCGAGGCGCTCGCCGAGTGGATGGGGCAGCCCGCCAACTACACCGCGGGCAGCGGGCGCCAGCAGCCGCGTGCCGGTGCCCGGCACGCCACCATCGCCCCGTACGGACCGTTCACCGCCCGCGACGGGCGGACCGTGCTGCTCTCCATCCAGAACGAGGCCGAGTGGATCCGGTTCTGCGCGGTGTTCCTCAAGGATCCCGAGCTCGCGACCGACCCGCGTTTCGCCACCAACACGCTGCGGGTGGCCGACCGGGACGCGCTGGAGGCCATCGTCGACGCGCGTTTCGCCGAGCTGGACGGCGCCGACGCCGCCGAACTGCTCGACCAGGCCGGGGTCGCGAACGCCGGGGTGAACACGGTGGCCGACTTCCTGGACCACCCGGTGCTGCGCGAGCGTGACCGATGGCGGGACGTCGGCACACCCGGTGGCCCCATCCGGGCACTGTTGCCGCCGATCTCCCTGGACGGGGCCGAGCCGCGGATGGACCCGGTGCCCGAGCTGGGGCGGCACACGGCCGACGTACTGGCCGAGCTGGGCCGCTCGCCGGAGGAGATCGCCGACCTCGCCGCCCGGTCCGTCATCTGACCCTCGCCCGGCCGGACGAGGACGAGGGCGTGACGCGGTCGACGACGCGCACGCGCGAGGGCGCGGGACGTTCGAGCAGCCGATCCGGCCGTACGGGGACAGGGGCGGGGTAACGCCGCCCGATCCGGTGGCGCACGGCCGGTTAACGTTCCGTCCGTACGGTCGGCGGCATGGCTGAAGCATTCATCATCGACGCCGTCCGCACTCCGGTGAGCAGGCGCGGCGGGCCGCTGAGCACGATCCATCCGGCAGACCTGGGAGCGCACGCCATCCGCGCGTTGATCGAGCGAGCAGGGGTGGACCCCGCGCTCGTCGACGACGTGGTGTTCGGCAACGTGGACTCGGTCGGCCCGCAGTCCTTCGACATCGCCCGCACCTGCTGGCTGGCGGCGGGCTTCCCGGCCCACGTGCCGGGGGTCACCGTCGACCGGCAGTGCGGCTCGGCGCAGCAGGCCGTGCACTTCGCCGCCCAGGCCGTGATGAGCGGCACGATGGACCTGGTCGTGGCCGGCGGCGTACAGAACATGAGCATGGTGCCGCTGATGTCGGCGGCCGACTCCGGCAGGGCACTCGGGTTCGAGGACCCGTTCTCCACCTCCGAGGGGTGGACGAGCCGGTTCGGGAAGGGGGAGGTGAGCCAGTTCCGGGGCGCCGAGATGATGGCGACACACTGGGACATCTCGCGCGACGAAATGGAGCGGTTCGCGGTCGAGTCGCACACCCGTGCGCTGCGCGCGAACGCCGAGAGGCTGTTCGAGCCGGAGATCGCGCCGCTGGGCGGCCTGTCCGCCGACAACGGCCCGCGCGAGCCCGACTGGGAGAAGATCAGGTCGCTGCCCACCCTGCTGCCCGACGGCCGGATCACCGCCGCCTGCGCCAGCCAGATCAGCGACGGCTCGGCCGCCCTGCTGATCGCCGGGGAGCGCGCGGTGAGGCATCTGGGGCTGACACCGCGGGCGCGCGTCCACCACATGACGGTGATGGGCGACGACCCGCTGATGATGCTCTCCGCGCCGATCCCGGCGACCAGGCGGGCACTGGAGCGGACCGGGCTCACCCCTGACGACATCGACACCGTGGAGATCAACGAGGCGTTCGCGCCGGTGGTGCTCGCCTGGCTGAAGGAGACCGGGTTCGACCCGGCCAAGGTGAATCCGGACGGCGGGGCGATCGCGCTCGGCCACCCGCTCGGGGCGACCGGCGCGCGGCTGATGACGACGATGCTCAACCGGCTGGAGCGTACGGGCGGCAGGTACGGGCTGCAGACGATGTGCGAGGGCGGCGGCCAGGCGAACGTCACGATCATCGAGCGACTGTAGAGAGAGCCCCGGTGGTCCGGGCCGGGGGAGGCCGGACCACCGGGACGTCGGAAAGACGGGAAAGCCTCAGGCCAGGTAGGTCTCCAGCAGGCTGTTCTCGTCCATGTCCTCGCTGCGCCCGGACGCCACGATGTCCCCGACCACCATCACGTACGCCCGGTCGGCCACCTCCAGCGCGAGGCCCACGTTCTGTTCCGCCACCAGCACCGCGGTGCCGGTGGCGACCACCCGGTGCAGCGCGTCCAGCACGTCGCCCACGATGCGCGGGGCGAGCCCCATCGACGGCTCGTCGATCATGAGCAGCCGCGGGCGGGCCATCAGCCCGCGCGCGATCGCGAGCATCTGCTGCTCGCCGCCGGACAGCACACCGCCGAGGGAGTCGATCCGCCGTCCCAGCACCGGGAACAGTTCGATCATCTCGTCCATCCGCTCGCCGGCCTCGGAGCCGGGCAGCCGGCTGCCGCCCATGAGCAGGTTGTCCTTCACGGTGAGGGGGGACAGGATCGCCCGGCCCTCGGGCACGTGGCTGACGCCCAGCCGGGCGACCCGGTAGGCGGCGCGGCGCCCGGTCGCCCTGCCGTCGATCGTCACGGTCCCGGCCGTAGGCCGTACCAGACCGGAGATCGTGCGCAGCAGGGTCGTCTTGCCCGCGCCGTTCGGCCCGACCAGGGCCACGGCCTCGCCCGCACCGACCTCCAGGCTCACCCCGTGCAGCGCTTCGACGGCGCCGTAACGGGTGACCAGGGAATCAACGACCAGCATCCGGTGCCTCCACGGTGTCCGCTGTGCGACGTTCCTTGACGCCGAGGTAGGCCGTCTTGACCCGCTCGTCCTGCCACACCTCGTGCGGGCCGGCCTCGGTGAGCACGCTGCCCCAGTCCAGGACGACGACCCGGTGGCAGACCTCGGTGACCAGCCGCACGTTGTGGTCGACGAGCAGCACGGTCACGCCCTCGTCATTGATCATCTGGATGAGCCGTCCGATGTCGTCGGACTCGGCCCGGTTCATTCCGGCGGTCGGCTCGTCGAGCAGCAGCAGCCGAGGCTCGGTGGCCATCGCCCTGGCGATCTCGACCCGTCGCCGCATGCCGTAGGAGAGCTCGGCCACGTCCACGTCGATCACCGAGGTGAGGCCGACCCGGTCGATCAGCCGCCGCGCCACCTCGTGCTGCTCGGCCTCCTCACGTCTGCGCACCCGGCCGAGCTGCCAGCGGCGGCCCTTGAAGGACAGATGCCGGCCGATCAGCACGTTCTCCAGGACGGTGCTCTCGTCGAAGAGCTTCAGGTTCTGGTAGGTGCGGGCGATGCCCGCGGCGGCGAGCCGGTGCGGGCGCAGGTCGGCGAGATCGGACCCGGCGAGGGTGATCCGCCCGGCGGTGGGCTTCAGGTAGCCGCTGATCAGGTTGACCACCGTGGTCTTACCCGCGCCGTTGGGACCGATCAGGCCGTAGATGGCGCCCTCTCCCACGGAGAACGAGACGTCGTTCACGGCCTTCATGCCGCCGAAATGCTTGCTGACTCCGGACAACTCCAGCAGCGCGGTCATCGGCTCGCCACCTTCTCGGCAGGATCTTGGACGGTGGGCGCGGGCTGGTCCCGTCTGCCGCGCCAGCGGCGCCGCAGGCCCCGGTAGAGCGAGCGGTCGGACAGGCCGTTCGGCGCGACCAGCAGGATCACGACGAGCAGTACGCCGTAGATGACGTCCTCCCAGTTGGAACCCGCGAAGTGCAGCGAGTCGCGCAGGATCGTGAGCCCCCAGGTGACCAGGATCGGCCCCGCCCAGTGCCCGTTGCCGCCCACCAGCACGTAGGTGAACACGATGACCAGCGTGGCGAAGCCGTACTGGTCGGGGCTGATCACCGTGGTGCGGTGCGCCTCCAGGGCACCCGCGCACCCGGCGACGGCGGCGGCCGCGGTGAAGCTCACGAACCGGACGCGGAACACGTTCACCCCCATGCCCTCCGCGGTGCGCTCGTCCAGCCGTACCGCCTTGGCGGCCCGGCCGAAGTAGGAGCGGTGGCTGAGCTCAAGCAGTACGAACGCCACCAGCAGCGCGACGACCAGGTGCTCGGTCCTGACCTCGACCGGGATGCCGGCGATGCCGTTCGGACCGTTGGTGTAGTCGTTGATCCGGATCAGCACCACGATGGCCTGGGCGAGGGCCAGGCTGCCCAGGGCCATGTAGATGCCGCGCAACCGCAGCACCGGCGGGGCGAACAGCGCGCCGATCATGCCCGCCAGCACCGTGGCGGCGAGCAGGCCGATCGCGAACGGCAGCTCGGACTTGGTCGCGATGAGGGCCGCGGTGTAGCCGCCGACCGCGGCGAACCCCATCGGGGCGAGCGACATGATGCCGACCCGGAACGTGATGTGCACGCTGATCACGAGCAGGGTGAGGATGAGCGCGGTGTCCAGCCGGAACAGCTGGAGCGGTTCGAGCCACTCAAACACGGGCGGCCTCCTTCTTGCCGAAGAACCCGGACGGCCGCGCGACCAGCATCGCGAGGATGACGGCGAACGCGATGATCTCCCTGAACGAGCTGGAGACGTAGGTGGTGGCGTAGACCTCGACCACGCCGAGGACGAGACCGCCGATGATCGCGCCCTTCACCGAGCCCATGCCGCCGAGGATGATCACCGCGAAGGCGATGAGCAGCAGCCCGTCGCCGGACGAGTACGACACCTGCGCCGCCGACGCGGCGACGAAGATGCCCGCCACCGCGGCGAGCGCGCCGGCGACGAAGAAACAGATCGAGAAGACGAGCTGGCTGTTCACACCGAGCAGCTCGGCGGTCTCCCGGTCGTGGGCCACCGCGCGGACGGACCGGCCGGACTTGGTCCGGTTCAGCCAGTACGCGAGGCCCACCATCGCCACCACCGCGATCACGAACATGACCACCTGGAGCCGGGGCACGTTCTGGCCGGCGAACTCGAAGGCGCCGACCGGGAAACCCTGCCGGGGGAACGCCTCGGTCTGCGCGTCTGTGTAGGTGCGCAGCACCGTGGTGAGCACCAGCGAGACGCCGATCGTCGCGACCACGAAGGAGAACTCCGGTGCCTTGCGACCGCGCAGCGGTGCGAGGACGACCAGGTCGATCAGCACCGACAGCACACCGGCCGCCACCATGCCCACCAGGATCGCGACCGGTACGGGGACGCCCAGGCGCAGCGAGGCCAGGGCGGCGAAGGTGCCCCAGGTCAGGATCTGCGCGTGGGCGAAGTTGAGGAGGTTGAGAACACCCCAGACCAGGGTGACGCCCACGCCCAACAGGGCGTAGGTACTCCCCAAGGCCAAGCCGTTAATGGTCTGTTGCACACCGTCCTCCGTTCCCTCTCGTGGCCCCGGCCCTGGCTGTCCGCGGTGTGACGAGATCGGGGCCAGCGTTGCGTTTCCTCGTTAACACCGGCGTTACGTGGGCGGGAGAGCCCGGCGGGGGTATGGTCGCGGCCGTTATCGGTGTCCCGCGCGGGGCGGCGGCGCCGGTCATCCGCGCCCGCTCCCGGCCGGGGGTGCGGAGGGGCCGGAGAACTCCATCAGGTTCAGCAGCGTCCCGTCGGGGTCGAGGATGGTGACCACGCGCCGCTCGCGGCCCGGCATGGGGACGAGCGTGACCGGCCCGCCGACCACGGGGATGCCGTGCTCGGTGATCCAGGCCATCGTGGTGTCCATGTCCTCGACCCGCAGCCCCAGGCGGGCGAGCCCCGCGTCCTTGGCCGTGCGCGGCGCCGGTGCGCCGCCGTCGTCGGTGAAGTGCAGCAGGTCCAGATAGGTGTCGGTGTCCCGGGAGCTCCAGCTGAGCAGGGCCGCCTTGCAGCGGACCGGCCCGGTGACGTCCAGGATCGTACGGAAGTCGTCTCCGGCGTCGAACTCGAACGGCTGCCCGAGGATCCGGGCGCCGAGCAGGCGGGTGTAGAAGTCGAGCGATCGGTCGAAGTCGCTGCAGACCACGTTGGCGTGGACGAGGTGGTCGATTTTGAAGGTCATCGCGAGGTTTCCTCCGGGATGGGCGGCAGGGGCGATGGGCGAGGGTGATGGGCGGCGGGGGCGATGGGTGGTGGGGGCACCCGCCGACGACGACGCCCCGGCACACCGTGGTGCGGCGTGCCGGGGCGGCGGATCGGTCTGGGCGGTCGGGTCGGTCGGGGCGTCAGGGCGGGTGGCGCGGGTCAGGCCTTGCAGCCGGGGGACTTCTGCTCGTCGAACAGGGTGATCTTGCTGTCCACGATCTGGAGCTTGGTGCCCTTGACGTCGGCGGCCCGGTTCTGGGTGAAGCCGATCTTGCCGAACGGGGTGTCGAGGTCGCTCAGGGCCGCCAGCGCGTCCCGGACGGCCTTCTTGTCGTTGCTGCCGGCGTTCTTGAAGGCGTGCGCCATCGACCACAGCGACGCGTAACCGGCCGCCTCGAAGACGGTGGCGGAGCGCTGCGCGCCGTTCTGCTTCCAGTAATCCAGGAAGTGGCTGTTGTTGCCCTCACTGCTCTGGCCGTTCCAGGCCGTCACGTACACGAAGCACTGCATGGCCTCGCCGGCCTGCTCCATGGTGGCGTCGCTGACGTCCGGCGCCATGAACACCTGCTTGTCGAAGCCGATCTCGTCGAGCTGCAGGTAGATCGTGCTCATCATGCCGGGCAGCGGCATGGTGACCAGCACGTCGGGGTTCAGCTGCTTGAGCTTGGTCAGCTGGGCGCGCACGTCGGTGTCGGTGCCGACGAAGGTCTCGGTGCCCAGGGTCTGGAGACCGGCCTGCTCCAGTGCCTCCTGGCGCTTGCCGATGACGTTCTTGGCCGCCTCGGAGTCGCTCTGGTACAGGTACGCCGCGGTCTTGAGGTCGCCGAACGCGGCGGCGAACTCCTTGTCGGCCGGGGGCATCACGTTGGCCATGTCGGGATAGAGACGGAACATGTAGTCGCCGATCTCGGTGACGCCGCCCGAGGAGAGGCCGACCGCCATGGTCGGGATGCCGTTCTGCTGCAGCTGCGGTCCCGCGGCGAGGAACGACGGGGTGAGGGTGAAGCCGACGACCGCGTCGACCTGGTCGGAGGCGAGCTTGAGCACCGCCTGCACGGCCTCCTGCTTGTCCGCCTTCGTGTCGATCTCCACCAGCTCGATCTTCGAGCTGCCCAGGAAACCGGTGTCGTTGATCTCCTTGGTCGCGAGTCGTACGCCGTCGCGCTCGCTGGTCCCCACACCGGCGATGCCCGCGGCGCCGCTGACGTCCAGCGGAACACCGATCTTGATGGTGGCGGGCAGGCCGCCCGACTGCGCGGTGCTTCCCTCGTCACCGCCGGAGCCGCACGCCGTCGCCAGCATGGCTATCCCGAGAACAGCTATTCCGAGTTTGCTCTTTCGCATGTGAACCTCTCATATCGCCGGCTCCGCTGCGGGGAGCCACCTGGGACGTGACGGCGAAGCGCCGGCAGGACCAGATACTGCGGAGGTCTCGTTAACGTGCGCGTTACGTTGGGCGGGCGGAGTCGCGGGGTCACAGACGGCAACGGTCGAATCAGGACAGACCTGGCCGATTCGCGGACGGCGACGGCCGATTCACGACGAACTCGGGGACGGCGACCGGCGATTCAGGACGGACCTGGCCAATTCGCGAACGGCAACGGTTGATCAGGGACGGACCTGGCCGATTCGCGGACGGCAGTGGTCGAATCGGGGCGGATCGGCCGATTCACCGACCCAGCAGGTTCTCGGTGGGCCGGTCGGCGGCCGACAGGATCTCCGCCACCCGGGCGAGCACCTCCTCGTCGAGCTCCACCGCGAGGCCGCTCAGCCCGTCCGCCACCTCGGACGCGTTGCGGCAGCCGAACAGCGCGATGTCCGAGTACGGTTCCCGCACGGTCAGGGCGAGGGTGAACGCGGCCAGCGAGAGGCCCAGCGACCCGGCCAGCTCCCGCAGCCGCCCGGCGATCGCGACGTTGGCGGCGAAGGCGTCCCCGGCGAAGAACACGTTGCCCGACGTCCCCGAGCGGCCCTCGCGCCGGCTGCGGCCGCGCCAGTCCTCCGGCTCGAACTCGTGGTCGGGGCGGAAGTCCTCCGACAGCAGACCGTGCACGTACGAGCCGTAGGTGACGCGCAGCCCGCCGCGCGCCCCGGCGTCCGACAGCTCGGTCAGGTAGCGGTGGTCGAGCAGGCTGAAGCTGTACTCGACCGCGGACGGGATGCCGGTGGCGAGGGCCCGCCGGCTCGCCTCGGCGCCGAAGTTGCAGAAGCCGACGTCGCGGACGAGGCCCTCGTCCTTGAGCCGCTGCAGGTTCTCCATCTGCTGCTCGGGGGTGAGCGCCGGGTCGAACTGGTGCAGCAGGTACACATCGACCTGGTCGGTGCGCAGCCGGGTCAGCGACTCGTCCATGAACCGGCGCAGCGCGTCGTAGGAGGAGTCGCAGACCAGGGTGAGCAGGTTCGTCGGGTCGCTGTAGCGCACGCCTCCCTTGGTGCACAGCCGGACCTCCTCGCGCCGGCCCTCCAGCATCTCGCCGACGATCGCCTCCGACCGGCCCGAGCCGTAGAAGTGCGCGGTGTCGAAGAACCGCACCCCGGCCGTGTACGCGGCGTCGACGGCGCCCCGGGCGGACTCCTCGTCCACCGCGCCGTACCCCTGCGCGATCATCGTGCCGCTTCCGAAGCCGACGCGGCCGATCAGTTCGTTCCCATCAGGCATGACGGTTTCCTCTCCTTCGTCGGCGCGCGGTGCGGCGGCCGTCACTTGTCCTCGAAGCCGGCGCCACCGGCGGATGTGCGTACCACGGCGGTGCCCGTCATCACGACCGCGCCGTGCTGGTCGGTCACGGCGAGCGTGACCGTGGCCGTTCCCGCCGAGCCGTCCACCGACTCGACCTCGGCCCGCGCGGTCAGTGTCGCGCCGGGGAAGACCGGGGTGCGGAACCGTGCCTCGTACCGGAGCGGCGACTCGGGACCGAACCACTCGGTGATCACCCGGCCGGCCATCCCCATCGTGAGCATGCCGTGCGCGAACACCGACGGGTAACCGGCGGCCTCCACCGCGAACCGCTCGTCGGTGTGCACCGGGTTGAAGTCGCCGGACGCGCCCGCGTACTGGACGATCCTGGTCCGGGTGAGGTCCCTGACCAGCGTCAGCTCCCTGGTCTGGCCCACCGCGACGTCCAGCGTGAGGTCCACCGCGCTGTTCGCCGCGCCGTCTGCCGCGCTGTTCGCGGCGGGGGGGACGGCGCTCATTCGCCCGCTCCGACCGGACGGGCGGTCCGCACCGTCACCAGGGTCGAGGTGACGACCGGTTCGCCGTTCTGGTCGCGGTACTCGGTGACCCGCTCGGCGAAGGTGAGCGCACCGCCGCGCCGGCCCTCCTTGGTCCAGGTACGGCCGGGGCGGTCCACCGCGCTCAGCACGTCGCCCTCGCGCACAGGCCGGTGATACTCGAACCGCTGCTCGGCGTGCAGGCCGAGGTCGGCCGACTCGGGGCCGCCGGTCCCCGACGGCGTGCTCCCCGACCCGACCCACGGCTCGCCCGGCTTCGGGCGGACCGCGCTGTCGGGGTCGTAGTGGTCGGCCGCCCAGACGAAGGTCGGCGGGGCGATCGCGGGAGTACCGGTCATCGCGCCGTGGTAGGCGGGGTCGAGGTCGCCTATGGCCCGCGCGAACATCATGATGTGGCCCCCCTCGACCGGGAACCGTTCGACTGCCATGCTTGTCCCTCCTGCTCGGTGATTGTGATCTTTGTCTGCCGCCGTTCACCCCGAAGTTACGGACGCGGTTCGTAACGTCGGGGGTAACGTGCGCCCGGACACGCTGGCCGCCACCGTTTCGCGACGGCGAGACGCCGTCGCCGAGGAGGCACGAGTGTCCGCCGTTGCACGACCGCGGATCGGGCTCAACCTGCCGCTGCGCTTCGCCGCCGGCACCGCCCCCAAGGAGATCGCGACCTGGCTGCGCGAGGCCGACGCCTCGCCGGTCGACGCGCTGTGGACCCTGGACCAGCTCGCGGGCCGGACGCCGACGCCGGAGCCGGTCGGCATGCTCGGCTTCGCCGCGGCGCACACCTCACGGGTGCGGCTGGGGGTCGCGGTGCTGGTCGCCCCCGGGCGCAACCCGATCACCGCGGCCAAGGAACTGGCGAGCCTCGACCGGCTCGGCGGTGACGGCCGGTTGGTCGTCGGGGTCGGCAGCGGCGACCGCCGGCTGTTCCCCTCGCTGCGACTGGACGACTGGGGGCCCGGGGCGGTGCTGGACGAGTTCCTCGTCGCGGTGCGCCGGCTCTGGACCGAGGACGAGATCGACCACGAAGGCCCGATCTGGCCCTTCACCGGGGTCGGGATCAGCCCGCGCCCGGTCGCGCCGCCCCCGCTCTGGGTCGGCGGCGGGTCGGTCCCCGCGCTGCGCCGGGCGGCGCGGCTCGGATCGGGCTGGGTCGCGGCCGGACGGCAGCCCACCGCGCGGTTCGCCGAGCTGGCCGTCCGGCTGGACGAGGTCCTCGCCGAGGAGGGGCGGGCCAGGGAGACCTTGGCCGTGGCCAAGCGGGTGTACCTGCTCGTCGAACCGCGGCGCTCCCGGGCCGAGCGGACGGTCGACGCCTGGTTCTCCGCCTTCTACGGAAGCCCCGAGCACGGCAGGGAGGCCACCGTCTACGGGGACGTCGAGTCCTGTGCCGAGCAACTGGCCGAACTGGGCGGGCTGGGTGTCACCGACCTGATCCTGCACCCGCTCGACGAGTCGGACCGGCACGGGGCCGCCGTACTCGGCGAGTTGCTGCCCGCCCTCGCGACGGCCCCGGCCCCGAGGGGCTGAGTGGCTTCGCGCTCGGGCGACCTCGGCCGCCCGAGCGGTCCTAGCGCTGCTTCGCCGTTCGGGCGAAGTCCCAGCTCGACCAGTGCTCGGGGCGGACCACGATGCCGACCCGCAGGCCCGACAGCGCCATCTTCCGGTAGTCGGGCCTGCCGGGCTCGGGGTAGTTGCGCGAGATGATCGCCTCGCCGATGCGCAGCATGGACTCGTCGTCCTCGACGAGGTCCACCCGGCCCGACACGGTCAGGCCCTTCAGCTCGGAGTAGTCGTCGCCGGACTCCACCAGGCAGGTGATCCGAGGGTCGTTCCGCAGGTTGCGCGCCTTCACCGAGCTCCGCTGGGTCCACATCACGATGTCATGGTCGATCAGGCCGAACCACATCGTGGCCAGGTGCGGCGAGCCGTCGGGGTTCAGCGTGGCCAGGTGCAGGCTCTTGCGCGTCAGCAGGTAGTCGTACAGTTCGTCCGCCTCGATCGGCAGCGGTCCCTTGCCCATGCCGGGCTCCTTTCTCCCGCCCTCACTACACCGGGTCGAGAGCACCCGGTCGCACCCGCGCACGGCGTAACGCGGCGGGTAATGGGGGGTCGCGTTACGTGGCGCCGAGTACCGGAACCAGCCGAGTACCGGAACCATCCGAACGGGGGTCCTGCCACGTGATCGTGTCGGCAGACGACGGCATCCAGCTCAACCTCTCCGGCGGCCCCGAGGTCGACGCCGAGATCGTCCACTTCCGGAGCGACGGCCTGCGGTTGCGCGGCGTCCTGGTGACGCCGAGGGAGCGGGCCGGGGCGGTACCGGCCCTCGTCGCGAGCCACGGCTGGAGCGGCGCGGTGAACTTCCGCGTGCTGCCGCTCGCCGGGCGGCTCGCCCAGCGCGGGTACGCCGTCCTCGCCATCGACCACCGCGGTTTCGGCGACAGCGAGGGTGTCCGGCTGCGTTGCGACCCGGCCGAGCAGGTACGCGACGTCTCCGCCGCCGCGACCTACCTGGCCGGACGGCCGGAGATCGACGGCTCGGCGCTGGGCGTGATGGGCGCCAGCTTCGGCGGGGCGATCGCGGTCGCCGCCGCGGCCGCCGACGAGCGGCTGAAGGCGTGCCTCTCGCTGGTCCCGCTCGCCGACGGGCGGCGCTGGCTGGAGGAGCTGCACGGGGCGGACCTGCCCGCGCTGCTGGCGCGGCTGGATCGCGACGACGCGGAGCGGGCGCGCAACGGGTCCGGAGGGGACGGCGCGAAAGGTGCGCGTACCGGGTCCGGAGGGGACGGCGCGGAGGGTGCGCGTACCGGGCCCGGGGAGGGCGGCGCGGAGGGTGCGCGTACCGGGGTGGGGGAGCGGGTGCCGCTGTCGGTGTTGATGCCGCTGCCGCCGAGCCCGGCCCTCGACGCCGAGGCCGCGTTCATCCAGTCGGTCTACCCCGAGGGATACCCACTGGAGAACGTCCGGCTGGCGCTGGACTTCTCGCCGGAGAGCCTCGCGCCCGCCATCGCGCCGCGCGCGCTGTGCCTGATCACTCCGGTCGACGACACGGTGATCTCCGCCGACCACTCCCGGGCCGTGTACGCACGGGCCGGGGAGCCGAAGGAGCTGCACCTGCCGCCGGAGGGCGGCCACGGCGGGCCGATGGGACCGCTGACGGACACCACAGCCGAGATCGCCGGGGCCTTCCTGGACAAGCACCTGCGCCCGTCGGGCGGTGCGTCGTGACCGGCCCCATGGCAGGCTCCGTGACCGGCCCCATGGCAGGCTCCGTGACCGGCCCCATGGCAGGCTCCGCGACCGGCCCTGTGACCGGCACCGCGACCGGCCCAGCGACCGGCCCTGTGACCGGCGCCGTGAGCGGGCGGCTGGACGGTCGTACGGCCGTGGTCACCGGCGGCGGCTCGGGCATCGGACGCGCCACGGTCGAGCGCTTCTTCGCCGAGGGCGCCTCGGTGGTGCTCGCCGACCTCGCCGAGTCGGCCGCCGCCGTCGCCGCCGAGATCGACCCCTCGGGAGAGCGGGTGGTGTTCCAGCGCACCGACGTCGGCAGCGCCGAGCAGGTGGAGGCCGCCTTCACGGCGGCCGTGGACCGTTTCGGCCGGTGCGACATCGCGGTGAACAACGCCGGCGTCATCGCCGGCGGTCCGATCGACGCCGACGGCGCGGACGAGGACTTCGAGCGCCTGTGGCGGATCTGCGTGGCCGGGGTCTGGTACGGCTGCCGCGCGGCTCTCGCGACCATGCGGCCGCGCGGCGGCGGCGTCATCCTGAACACGGCCTCGGCGGCGGCGCTGTGGCCCACCCCCGGCGCCCCGGCGTACGGGCTGGCCAAGGCGGCCGTGGTGCACCTGACCCGTTCGCTCGCCCTCGCGTACGGCCCCGACGGGGTGCGGGTCAACGCGGTCGTGCCGGGTCCGGCGAAGACCGCGATCTTCGCGGCGGCGGGCGCGGCGGACGACGGCCTGGAGGCGAGGTACGCGGCCAGGACGGCGCTCGGCCGAATGATCGATCCGCAGGAGGTCGCGGCGGCCTTCGCCTACCTGGCCTCGGACGACGCCCGCTCGGTCACCGGCGCCGCGCTCCAGGTCGACGCCGGATACCGCCCGAGCGCCACGTGAGGCACCCTCTCCCCGCACTTCCTCAATCCCTTGAAAGTCAGGAGTAATCACGATGACCTATCTGGTCACCGGCGCGACCGGGTTCATCGGCTCGTACGTCGTCGACCGGCTGCTGCGCGACGGCCACCGGGTCGTCGCGCTCGACCGGCGGCCCGAGTGGGCGGCCGAGCCGTCCGGCGCCCCGGACGCGCTCACCTTCGTCGAGGGGGACGTCACCGACTTCGCGCTCGTCGCCGACCTGGTCAGCACGCACCGGGCGGACCGGATCATCCACCTCGCCGCCGAGTTGCACGACCGGTCGGCGGCGCAGCGCGGGCAGTGCATCCAGTCGAACATCGTCGGCACCTACAACGTGCTGGAGGCGGCCAGGCTGCTCGGCGTGGAGCGCACGGTGCTGGCGAGCAGCGCCGCCCTGTTCGACCCGGCCGAGTACGGCGCGGGGGAGCCGATCACCGAGGACGCCAGGATCCACGCCGGCGACGTGTACGAGGGCAGCAAGGTCTTCGGCGAGACGATGGGCGAGTACTACCGGAGCTCGCTGGGCGTGATGAACACCTCGATCAGGATCGGCCTGGCCTACGGCGCCGCCTGCCTGATCGGCACCGCCCGCCGACTGATCGACGAGCTGGTCACCAAGCCGCTGGCCGGTGAGACGGGCCGGCCCGCGTTCCACTCCGGGTCGATGATGAACATGGTGTACATCCACGACACGGCCGACGCGTTCGTCCGGGCGAGCCAGGGGCCCGAGCCTCTGCACAACGCCTACCACGTGCGCGGCGACTACCGCAGTGTCGGGGAGATGGCGGAGATCGCGCGCGGGTTGATCCCCGGCGCCAGGATCGAGCCCGCCGACGCCGACCACCGCTGGCCGATGAACTTCGACGACACGTACTTCCGGCGGGACTACGGCTACGAGACGCGCTGGCCGCTGGAGGAGGCCCTCGCCGAGATCGTGGCGGAGAAGCGCGCCCTCCTCGCCCCGGCCGGCTGACCGGCCGTGACCACGGCGCCCCGGCTGACCGGCCGGGGCGCCTTCCGGCATGACGGGCGACCGCGGGTCGCGAACGGCGCACCCGTGACCGGTCGGGGCGTTTCCGCACGCGTGACGTCGACGGCAGCGTCGTCGACGGAGTACTCGTGACCGGCCGGGCGCCTCGGCGCGATGAGCCGGATGAGCCGGATGGATCACCGCAACGCCGACGGCGCCCCCGCGAGTCGCGGGGGCGCCGTCGGCGTGCGTGGGTCAGGCGGTGCTCGCCTGCCGTGGCAGCGAGGCGAGCGGCTCCGGGCTCTCCAGCGCGGTCACGTCGCCCGGGTCGGCCCCGATGTAGACCGCCCGCGCCACCCGCCGCATCACCTTCCCGTTGCGCGTCTTCGGCAGCGCGTGCACCGCGTGCACCGCCTTGGGCCGGGTCGCCTTGCCCTCCCTCGCCACCACCGACGCCTCCAGCCTGGGCAGGACCAGGGCCGGGTCGGCGCCTTCCGCGAGTACGACGAAGCAGACCAGCGCCTCGCCCTTCAGCTCGTCGGGGACGCCGACCGCCGCCGCCTCGACCACCTCGGGGTCGTCGACGAGCAGCGACTCGATCTCGGCGGGGCCGACCCGCTTGCCCGCCAGCATGATGGTGTCGTCGGAGCGGCCCAGCAGGAACCAGTGCCCGTCGGCGTCGACATAGGCGAAGTCGCCCTGCTGCCAGGTGCCCGGGTAGCGGCTCCAGTACGTCCGCAGATACCGCTCGGGGCCGTCCCACAAGCCCTTGGTGATGCCCGGCCACGGGCCACGCACGACCAGTTCGCCCACCTCGCCCCGGACCGAGCGCCCGTCGGGGTCGAACACGTCGGCCGCCATGCCCAGGGTGGGGCCGGAGAACCCGGCGGGTTTGATCGGCCGGTGCACCGAGCCGCTCACGATGGACGCGCCGCACTCGGTGCCGCCGCTCATGTTGACGATCGGTGTCCGCCCCTTGCCCACGTGGCGGAAGCACCACCACCACGGCTCCAGGTTCCACGGCTCGCCGGTGCTGCAGATCGCCCGCAGGTCGGGCAGGTCGTGCGCGTCCGGCCACCGGTCGCCCAGGCCGGCCAGGATCCTGACCAGGGTGGGGGAGACGCCCAGCACCGTCACCCGGTGCCGCTCGACCAGCGACCAGAGCCGGTCGGGCGTGGGGTGGTCGGCGGTGCCCTCGTACAGCACGGCGGTGGCGCCGTTGGTGAGGGCGGCGGTGATCGTGTAGACGCCCATCACCCAGCCCATGTCGGTGAGCCACAGCAGCCGGTCGCCCCTGTCCATGCCGTACCCGTGTCTCGCCTCCTGCGCGAACTTGAACGGCAGGCCGGAGTGGGTGTGCAGGCAGCCCTTGGGCCGGCCGGTGCTGCCCGAGGAGTACAGCAGGATGCAGGGGGTCTCGGCGTCCAGGACCGGGGTCTCCGCGACGGGCTCGGCCGCGGCGAGCGCCTCGTCCCACCATTCGTCGCGGCCCGCGGTCATCGGGGCGTCCCGGCCCAGCCGGCGCACCACCAGCACGGTGCGCAGCTCCGACAGGCCCTCGGCGGCCTCGTCGAAGGTCTCCTTCATCGGGACGAGCCTGCCTCGGCGCTCGAAGCCGTCCGCGGTGACCATCAGCTTGGCGCCGGAGTCCAGCAGTCGTTCGCGCACCGGGGTGGGGCCGAAGCCGCTGAAGAACGGTGCCACGACGGCGCCGATCTTGGCGGCGGCGAGCACGACCACCACGGCCTCGGGCACCATCGGCAGGTACAGCGCGACCACGTCGCCCACGCCGACGCCGCGCGCGGTGAACGCGCCCGCGGCCCGGTCGATGCGCTCCTTCAGTTCGCGGTAGGTGACGGTGCGGACCGAGCCGTCGTCGCCCTCCCAGACGATCGCCTCGTCGTCGCCGCGGTTCTCCTCGACCCACCGGTCCACCGCGTAGTCGGCCCAGTTGAGCCCGCCGCCCTTGAAGAAGTGCGGGAACTGCGGGCCGTCCGACAGGTCGAGCACCGTGTCGTACGGTCGCCGCCAGCGCAGCACGTCGTCGGCGGCGGCGCCCCAGAACCACTCGGGGTCGGCGGCGGCGCGGGCCGCCACCTCCTCGAAGGTGGCGATTCCGTGCCTGGCCGCCATCCGTCCCAGCGGGGTGGCGGGGAAGTCGGCGGGGTCGGGCTCCCAGGCGACCGGGAGCCGGTCGAGTTCGTCGATGTTCATTTGATCGCCATCGGGTTGAGCGGCGAGCCGACCGCCTTGGTGAACGGGAGCGGCCCCGCGGCGAACATGAACTCGTACACGCCGTCGTCCGCGCAGTCCTCGGCGAGCTTCTCCAGGTCGAAGATCTCGCCGATCAGCAGTCCCGCGTTGACCAGCAGCACGATGTGCACCGGCTGGAAGATCTCCTCCAGTTCGTTCGGCCGCACCTCCATGCCCCAGGTGTCGGTCGCGACCCCGGCGATCTCGTTCCCGCAGATCCAGTGCGCCGAGTCCAGGGTGAGGCCGGGGGCGTCGCCCGCGGCGTATCCGCCCCAGGCGCCCTGTTCGCGGCACATCGCCATGTGGCCGGTCCTGACCAGCACGAAGTCACCGCGACCGACGGCGACCCCCTGGGACTCGGCGCACGCGGCCAGTTCGGCGCTGTCGATCCCCTGCCCCGGCTCCAGCCAGGGCACGCCGCGGTGGCGGGGGATGTCCAGCAGCACGCCGCGCCCGACGACCTTCTCGGTCATCAGGTGGATCGCGTTCTTCTCCGCCCCGGTGCTGGAGACGTGCTCCTGCCCGTAGCCGTTGTACATCTTGCCGTCGTAGAACACGTGCGACAGCGCGTCCCACTGGGTGCCCGACTGCAGGGGCATGTAGATCGCGTCGTCGGCGTACCTCAGCCGGGCCATGTGGTCCTGTGCGCCGATGGCCGCGTCGCCGCCGTCCTGCAGCATGAAGTGCAGCGGGTTGACCCGTCCGCCCCAGCCGTTCTGGGGGCCGTTGCCGTCGTAGGGCAGCGCACAGGAGATGATCTTGCCTTGCCGGACCAGTCCCGCCGCGGCGACGACCATCTCCGGCTCGATGTGGTTGAGTGTGCCGAGCTGGTCGTCCGGGCCCCACCTGCCCCAGTTCCGGTACCGGTCGCACAGCGCGTGCACGTCGTCGAGCGTCACCTTGCGTGCGGACCCGCCGCCGGTGTCAGTGCTCATCCCGATGTCTCCTCATTCTCACGAAACCCTCACGAAACCCTCGTGAACCCGTGGACGGCGGCGGGTCAGTCCTGCGCGGGCAGGGTGCCGAAGCGCCGGCCGAACCAGTCGGCGATCAGCTGGCGGGCCGGGTCGGGCTCGTCGGTCTGGCAGTGCTCGGCGCCGCCCTCGGCGACGGTGAAGATCCGCAGCGTCTTGTCCGTGGAACCGGCCGCCGCGTAGGCCTTGTGCGCGTCCTCGACCGCGACCTGGCGGTCGTTCTCGCCGTGCACGATGAGCAGCGGTTGGGTGATCTTGGGGAGTACGTCCACCAGCGTCCACTGCCTGACGCGTTCCAGGCCGGCCTCCATGGTGTCGGTACCCATCACCCAGGGCAGCTGGAACCACGGCACGGACACGGTCTTGGACCGGGTCGCCCAGCGCTTCTCCCAGGTGGCGCCCCAGTCCCAGATGCCGCCCCAGGCGGCGCACGCCTTGATCCTGGGCTCGAACGCGGTCGACCGCGGCGCGTAGTAGCCGCCGAGGCTGATCCCCATCACGCCGATCCGGCTCGCGTCCACGTCGGAGCGGGTCTCCAGGTAGTCGATCACGGCAGCGGTCGGCACCTCGTAGTCGGGGCGCGAGGGTACGTCGCGCAGCCGCAGCGGCTCGCCCACGCCGGGGCTGTCCATCACCAGGCAGCTGATGCCCCGGGGGACGAACTCCTCCTCGATGAAGCCGTAGAGGAACTCCTTGGTGACGTCGAAGCCGCCGTAGAAGATCACGACCGGGGCGGGTTCGGCGGTCCTGGCCGGGATGAGGTAGCCGGGCAGTACGCCGTCGGGCGAGTCCACCTCGATCCGCTCCACGTTCAGCGGCACCAGCTCGATCGCCTTCTCGAAGGCGTCCAGCGATGCCTGGTAGCTCGCGCTCTTCTCGGGGCCCGGGGGGATCTGCCGCTCGCCGCTGGCGTGGTAGACCGAGGCGCGCAGGTAGCGGAGGCCGGCGCTGCGGCGCAGCCCGGCGGAGAGGTCCTCCGCGGCCTGCGTCTCCTGCTGCTCGGCCATCCCCGCCCACGCCTTGCCCCAGGCCTCGTTGTCGGGCTCGCCCTCGCGCAGCGGCGACAGCCACCGGTTCATCTCGCCGAGCGAGCCGCCCGCCATCAGGGCGAGGTTGAAGGCCGAGGACCACATGTAGTTGTCCGGGAAGTAGTAGAACACCGAAGGGCTCCGTTCGCGTACGGGAAGGGTGGCGCTACGGTCACCTCACCCCACCCGGCGTTACCACCGCCGTTATGGGCCCGGGGCCGGATCGGGGGTCGTCACGGGGGTGGCCCGGGTGATGGCCGAGGTGACGCCCTGCGGCGCAGCATCGACAGGCGGGGACCGCGGCATCGACAGGCGGAGACCGTTGGAAGCCGGCGGCGATCCTCACTATCTGTTACTTAGATCGCAGTGATCAATAAAGCCCACAATGTGTCGAAAAGGGTATTAAAAACGGCAACACTCTTGACATAAGTATTGCCATAGCACTTGATTGAAGTGCGGCTTCACTCGACGGGGGTTTCGGTGAAGTTGCCGCGAAGCTACGTTCTGGTGAACTGAGGCTGGCATGATCTTGAGTCACAAGGTCCAACCCCCTGGACTGCCGCGTGGGACGATCACCAGGGACCGGCTGGACGAACAGTTCGCCGCCTTCCTGGTGTCTCACGAGACGATTGTGATCTTCGCTGCGGCCGGCTCGGGCAAGACCGTGCAGACCCGGATGTTCGCCACGCGACTCGGCTGGCCGCTGGCCTGGCTCACCCTCGACGCCGGCGACCGCAGCCCGTCCCGGCTGATGGTCTACCTGGCCGAGGCGCTGTCCGGCCTGAATCCCGAGGCACCCAGGACGGTGGAGTCCGCCCTGGCGGAGGGCTTCCCGACGACCGAGGTGGCCGCGATGCTCGCCGAGAGCGTCGCCGACACCTCCCTGCTGCTCGTCCTGGACGACTGCGAGTGGCTGGTGGACGCGGACGAGGCGCTCGCCGTGCTCGGCATCTTCCTCGACTACCTGCCGCCGGGTGTCCGTACGGTCATCCTGAGCCGCGAGGACCTGAGCGGCCCGATCGGCCGGATGATGATGCAGGGCAGGATCGCCAGGATGAGCGGCGAGGACCTCGCCCTCGACATGGAGGAGGCCCGCACGCTGCTCGCCGCGCACGGTCAGGACGGGCGGGACCCGGCGCCGCTGATGGAGGCCACCAAGGGCTGGATCGCCGCCGTCGCCTTCGACATCGTCCCCGGCCTCAAGTCCGAGAACGGGCCGGACGCGCTGGCCGGCTTCGTCTCCAGGGAGATCCTGGCCCGCCTCCCGCAGGAGGAGCAGGACTTCCTGCTCCGCACCTCGATCCCGGCCATCGTCACCGCGCGGGCCGCGGTCGCCCTCTGCGGCGAGGACGGCTACCGGCTGTGGCAGTCACTCGGCTCGCGGCACCTGCCGGCGACCAAGGCCGACCGCGCGCTCGTCTACCACCCCCGGTTCCGCCAGTACCTGCGCGAGCAGCTGCAGGCGCGGCTGCCCGGCGAGCTGCCCGGCCTGCAGAGCCGCTACGCCCGGCTCCTGGAGGAGACCGGGATGCACGAGGACGCGGTCGAGACCTACCTGGAGGCCGGGGAGGTGGAGAAGGCCGCGGACGTGGCCGAGAACGCCGTCGCCGCGCTGTCCGCCCGCGCCGACTGGCGGGTCCTGCTGCGCTGGCTGGAGACGTTCGGCATCCAGGTGGTCGAGTCCCGGCCGATCCTGCTCGGCGCCCTGCTGCGCGCGCTGTACGGGGTGCGGCGCATCCCCGAGGCGCAGGCGCTGATCGGCAGACTGCACCAGGAGGGCATGCTCGGCGACGTGGCCAAGTCCGACCCCGGCGCGGTCGCGTTCGTCGGATACGCCATGCAGTGGCGCCCGGCCCAGGCGCTTGAGCTGATCCGCAACTACGAGGGCGACTTCAGGGCCGAGGCGGTCCGTTACGAACTGGAGGCGGTGGCGGGCCGCGAGCCGGTCGCCTCCCCGCCCGGCAGGGACTGGGTGGACAGCGAGCGCGTGTACTCCTGGGGGCTGCTGGTGCAGGGGCGGCTGGACCAGCTGCTGCGGATGCTGCCCGAGGAGGGCGACTGGCCGCCGCGCTCGTTCTTCCGCACCCCGCACCCGCTGCTCGCCCTGGTCTGGCGCGGCGAACTGGCGCTCGCCCGCGAGCTGCTGGACGAGGTTCCCGAGACGATCAAGTTCGGCGCGCACACCGACCTGTGGTTCTTCCACGAGGCGTGGCTGCTGTGGGCCGAGGGGCAGACGGAGAAGGCGCTGTGGGCCGCCGAGTCGGCGGTCGAGCACAGCCGCAGGACCCGGTTCGGCTGGGAGCCCTGCTTCGAGGTCGTGGTCGGCGTCCTGCAGCTCACCCTGGGCAGGGTGGACGACGCCCGGATGACCCTGGCCGACGCGATCAGCCGCTCGGCCGCGAGCGGCAACCGCTGCTACGCCGAGTGGGGCCAGACCTTCCAGGGCCTGGCCTACCTGCGGATCGACCGGCCGGAGGACGCCGCGCGGGTGCTGCGCAGCGCGACCGAGGCGATGCGGGCGGCGGGCCGCACCCTGATGCTGCCCTTCGCCGCCACCTACCTGGCCGAGGCCGAGGCCAGACTGGGCAACGCCGAGGCGGCGTCGGCCTCGGTCGAGCTCGCCTACGAGACCGCGAACGCGATCGGCTGCCTGTTCGTCCTGAAGAACGCGCTGAACGACGTGCCGGGGGTGCTGCGCCGCCAGATCGAGAACGACGCCGGCGGCACCCGCTGGCGTCAGCTGGTCGGCCACCAGCCGCCGGAGGCGCGCAAGCGCCAGCCGGTCGCGGCCTCCGAGCGGGTGATCGTCGTCGACGTGCACACGCACGGCCCGGTGCTCGACCTGATCGTGGACGGCGTGCCCCGCTGCTCGCGCCGGACCAAGGTGCTGGAGCTGGCCGCCTACCTCACGCTGCACCCCGAGGGCGTGGAGCGGCACCGGTTGCAGGAACGGCTCTTCCCCGACGCCGACCCGCGCCGAGGCGGCAACTACTTCCGCCAGGTGGTGCACAAGCTGCGCCAGGCGACCGGGGTGAACCTCGCCAGGACCTCGCAGAGCCACGTCCGCTGGGCCGACGGCCTGTACGTGGACAGCACCGACCTGCGCTTCGAACGGATGATCAAGGACGCGTACGGGCTGCGCGGCGCGGAGCGGCTGGAGCGGATCGAGTCGACGCTGGAACTGGTCGAGGGGCCCTACCTGCCGGAGAGCGAGCTGGAGTGGGCCGAGGAACGCCGGCACGAGCTGGAGGTGATGATCGTCAACGCGGCGGTCGACGCCGCCGAGGTGGCGCTGTCGCTCGGCTACCTGGAGCGTGCCAGGCGGGCGGCCTCGTTCGCGATCAACCGGGACCCGTTCTGCGAGTCCGCCTACTGCGTACGGATGCAGGTGGAGGGGGCGCTGGGCGCGCCGCACGCGGTGCTGGCCGAGTTCCAGCGGCTCACCAAGGCCCTGGCCGAGCTCGGAGTGGGGCCGACGCCGACGACCCGGCAGCTCGTCAGCGAGCTGCGCGGGAGCTGACCCCGCGGCCTTCCGAGCCCGTCGCCCGGGCCGTGGACGCGGGCCGGGGAAGCGGTCCGGCGGCGGTCGTCACGACCGCCGCCGGATCCGGACGCGCCCGTCGGACCTCGACGGGCCGGGAGCCCGTCGGGCATGGAGAGCCGTCGAGAGCCGTCGAGGGCCGGAGACCGTCAGGCATTGACGGAGCGAGGAGCGCCGTCAGGGCCTGACGAACAGGGGCACCGTCAGGGCCTGACGGCCCGGGGCACCACCGTCAGGCCTTGACGAGCCTCGGCAGCGAGAGGCCGAACAGGTCGATCGCGTTGTCGTGGGTGATCGCGGAGACCACCGACTCGTCGATGCCCTGGAAGTCGTGCGCGACCTGCTCCTGCGAGTAGGGGAAGTTGCCCTCGGTGTGCGGATAGTCCCCGGCCCACATCAGCCGCTTCTCGTCCAGCATGGGCAGGGTGAGGATGCCCGGACGGTCGTCCTCGAAGGTGGCCCAGAAGTTGCGGTTGAAGTAGTCGCTGGGCTTCATCGCCAGCTCGGGGATCGTCCAGCGGTGGTGGTCGTTGAACAGGTGGTCCATGGTGTTGAGCTGGAAGGCGATCCAGCCGATGCCGCCCTCGACCAGGATGAACCGCAGGTTCGGGTGGCGTTCGGGGACCGCGCCGTAGACCAGCTGCATGAACACCCAGCCCAGGCTGATCTTGTTGCCGACGGCGGTGGTCCAGAACACGCCGGGGGTGGTCTTGTCGTTGAACATGGCCACCTGACCGGCGGCCTGGTGGAACCCGACGGGCAGCCCGATCTCCTCCAGGACCGACCACAGCGGCTCCCAGTGGTCGTCGCCCCAGGCCATGCCGGGGACCGCCTGCGGGAGCAGGAAGGTCTTGGCGCCGCGCCCGGCCCAGCGCCTGGCCTCCTCGATCGCGGGCTCGACGGGGCCGGGGCCGACCGGGAGCGCGACCGCGCCGATCAGCCGGTCGGGGTCGTGCGAGCAGAACTCCTCGAACAGCCAGTCGTTGTACGCGCGCACGCACGCGACCTTGAGCTCGAAGTCGGGGATGCTGTGCACGATCAGCCAGCCCGGGTAGACGATCTCGGCGAGGATGCCCTGACTGTCCTGGTCCTCCAGCCGGGCGACCGGGTCGTACGCGCCGGGCCGCTGGTCCTCGAAGCGGTAGCCGGTGGGCTTGGTGATCACACTGTTGATCTTTGTGTTGATCATGGCGCCCTCGGTGCCGACCGGCTTGGGCGACATCCCGGTGTTGGGCACGATGAAGAAGTCGCCCTTGTCGGTGGACTGGACCTGGGGTGCCTGGTGCTGGAAGCGCTGCGGCAGCCGCTTGAGCCAGAGGTCCTTCGGCTCCACGACGTGGGAGTCGACCGAGATGAGCGGGCGGGGCTTACCAGTGGTCATCGAAATCTCCAGATGGGTCGTGCCGGGCACGGCGGTCGTGGTGAATCGTGGGTGGAGCGACCGCTCTCCGACAGGAGCACGCTAGGCCGCCCGCCGTTAAGCCGGTCGTTATCCGAACCTGCGCCTTCGCAGGGCCGTTATCCGGCGGAGGCGCCGAGCCGGTCGGCGAGCCAGCCGTTGATCTCGGGCACCGCGATCGACAGGTTGTCCATGTGGCAGTGCTGCGCGGCCCCCTCCTCGTTGGTGAAGATCCGCAGTGTCTTGTCCGCGGAGCCGCAGGCGTCGTACAGCAGGTGGGCGTCCGACACCGGCACCTGCTGGTCGTCCTCGCCGTGCGCGAGCAGGAACGGGCACGTCATCCGGGGCACCACGTCGGCCAGCCGGAAGTCCTCCAGCAGCCGCAACGCCTCGGTGTTGGAGGAGGTCCCGGTGGACCAGACCAGGTGCTCACCGGGGACCGGCAGCTGCTTGGCGTACGCCGCCTCGATCCGCTCGCGCCAGATCCGGTGGTAGTCCCAGATCGCGCCCCAGGCGACGCAGGCCTTGAACCGGGGCTCCATGCTGGCGCAACGCGAGGCGTAGTAGCCGCCCAGGCTGAGCGCCATCACGCCGATCCGGTCGGCGTCCACGTCCGAGCGGCCCTCCAGCCAGTCGATCGCCGCGCCGCCGGCCACCTCGTAGTCGTGCCGCAGCGGAATGCCGCGGAAGCGGACGGCCTCGCCGACGCCGGGACTGTCCAGCGACAGCACCGAGACGCCGCGGGCGATCAGGTCCTCGGCGCCGAGGAACCAGTTGTGCTCCTTGTTGCCGTCGAACCCGCTCATGAACAGCACCGCGGGCCGCCGGTCGTCGGGTGAGGAGGCTGCGGAGATGAAGATCGCGGGCAGCGCGGTGTCCTCGTACGGGATCTCCACGTGCTCGATCGTGTACCGGTCGTCCAGTTCGGCGGCGCGCCGGAAGCAGTCCGTCATCGCCCGGTAGGAGGTCAGTGCCTCGGAGTCCTTGGGGAAACGGAACCGTTCGGCGGCGAAGTAGTAGCTGGTGGCCCGGCGGTAGTGCGCGAGGGCCGCGCGGCGGTCGCCCCGCGCCTCGGCCTTCTCCGCGAGGCCCCGGACGTGGTCGCCCATCGCGCCCCACTCGCGGAACCAGCGCTCGTCGTCGCCCACGTGACCGGCGAGCCGCCGGCAGACCCGGTCGATCTCACCGACCTCGGCACCGCCGGTCGGCACCACGGCGAACACCAGCATCACGTTGTACGACCACCGGTAGTCCTCGGGGAACCAGGCGCACCACTCGGCATTGCGGATCGCGGCAACCACTTGTCACTCCTTCGTCGAGTCCATCGGGATCGTGGTCAGAACAGCCGGTAGGCGCTGCGGTAGAAGAGCAGCGGCGCGGCCTCGTCGTCGGCGGCGAGCTCCAGCACCCGGCCGAGCACCAGGGTGTGGTCGCCGGCCTCGTAGGTTTCGACGATCGTGCACTCCACGTGCGCGTGCACGTCCCTCAGCACGGGGGCGCCGGTCCTGCCCGGGCTGTGCGGCACGCCCGCGAACCGGTCGCCGCGGCGGGCGAACTGCCTGGCCAGCCCTTCCTGGTCGGCCGTGAGCACGTTGGCGCAGAAGTGCCCGGCGGCCTGGATCGCCGGCCAGGTGGTCGAGGTGCGCGCCGCGCAGAACAGCACCAGCGGCGGGTCCAGCGACACCGAGACGAACGAGTTCACCGCCATCCCCACCGGGCCGTCCGTCCCCGAGGCGGTCACCACGACCACCCCGGTGGCGAAGCAGGCCATCACGCCGCGCAGGTCGTCGCCCGCGATGACCGGCTGCGCGCTCACAGTCCCACCCCGTCGGCGTACCTGGCCCGGTGATGGTCGGGGTCGCCGAACAGCAGCGCCGAGGACGCCGCCCGCTTGAAGTACAGGTGTGCCGGGTGCTCCCAGGTGAACCCGATGCCCCCGTGCACGTGGATGTTCTCGCCCGCCACCATGGTGTAGGCCTCCGAGCAGTAGGACTTGGCCAGGGCGGCGACCACCGGGAGCTCCGGCAGGTCCTCCCCGGCCGCGTACATCGCGTAGTGCGCCGCAGACCGGGCCGACTCGACCGCCGTCAGCATGTCCGCGCACCGGTGCTTGATCGCCTGGAAGGAGCCGATCAGCCGGCCGAACTGGGTGCGCACCTTGGCGTACTCGACCGACATCTCCAGGCACCGCTGGGCGCCGCCGACCTGCTCGGCGGCGAGGCCGACCGCGGCCAGGTCCAGCAGGCGCTCCAGCACGGGACCCGCGGCGCCCTCCTCGCCGATCAGCCGGGCCGGGGTCCGGTCGAACTCCAGCACCGCCTGCCGGCGCGTCCCGTCCATCGTCGGCAGCTGCGTCCTGGTCAGCCGGGACGCCTCCCCGAAGACGGCGAACAGCGAGAGCCCGGCGTCGCTTCTGGCGAAGACCAGCAGCAGATCGGCCGTGTGCCCGTCCAGTACGAACGATTTGGTTCCCGACAGCCGCCAGACGTCGTCCTCGTGCGACGCCCGCAGCGCGATGTCGCCGGGCGACCAGGACCCGGACGACTCGGTGATCGCCACCGAGGCGATCGTGTCACCGGCGGCGATCCCCGGCAGGAAGTCCTGCTGCGCCCGCTCGTCGCCGGACAGGAGCAGGGCGTTGGCGGCGAGCACCACGGTGGCGAAGAACGGCCCGCCCAGCAGGGCACGGCCCGTCTCCTCGAGCACCACGCCCAGTTCGAGGAAGGAGGCCCCCGAGCCGCCGAAGCGCTCGGGGATCGCGATTCCCTGCAGGCCGAGCTGCTCGGCCATCTGCCGCCACACCCGCGGGTCGTAACCCGGCTCGGTGTCCATCAGGCGGCGTACCTGTGATTCCGGGGAGACCTGCTCCACGAACGACCGCACGCTGTCCCGGAACTCCTCGTGCTCCTCGGCGAGGCCGGTGAACGCCGCGGTCGCGTCGGCCAGTTGTTGAAGTCCGCTCATGGCCAGGACGTTAGAAGGGGGATGTGCACTCGGCATGAGCGGCGAGAGCCGTAACGCCCACAGTAACTCCCCATGGGCGATCGTTCCTACCGATGCCGAGCCGACACCGGTATGGGGCCACAGCCAGAGGAGGAAGTCACCGTGGATCTTAGCTTCGACGGCCGGGTCGCCGTGGTCACGGGAGCGGGCGGAGGGCTCGGCCGGGCCCACGCTCTCGAACTGGGGCGCCGCGGCGCGAGGGTCGTCGTCAACGACATGGGCACGTCCCTGTCGGGGGACGGCGTCGAGAGCGGCCGGGCGGCGATCGTGGTGAAGGAGATCGAGGCGCTCGGCGGCACCGCGGTGGCCGACGTCAACTCCGTCGCCACCCCCGAGGGCGGCGAGGCCCTGATCCAGACCGCGCTCTCCGCGTTCGGGCAGGTGGACGTCGTGGTGAACAACGCCGGCATCCTGCGCGACAAGACCTTCCACAACACCGGCCCCGACGACGTGGACCCGGTGCTGGACGTGCACCTGAAGGGCGCCTTCAACGTCACCCGCCCGGCCTGGCGGGTCTTCCGCGAGCAGGGCTTCGGACGCGTCGTGGTGACCTCGTCCTCGGCCGGCTTCTACGGCAATTTCGGCCAGGCGTCGTACGCCTCGGCCAAGATGGGCCTGATCGGGCTGATCAAGGTCCTCGCGATCGAGGGCCGCAAGTACGACATCAAGGCGAACGCGATCGGCCCGGTGGCGCTCACCCGGATGACCGAGGGCTTCGAGAACCCGATCGCCGACAAGATGGACCCCACACTGGTCTCGTCCGTGGTCGCCTACCTGTGCCACGACTCGTGCGAACTGTCCGGCGAGGTGCTCAGCGCGGGCGCCGGACGGGTGGCCAGGGTGTTCGTCGGCATGACCCGCGGCTATGTCAACGACTCCCTCAGCGCCGAGGACGTCCGCGACCACCTGACCGAGATCTTCGACGACACCGGCTACCAGGTGCCGGGCAACAGCATGGCCGAGATGGAGCTCCTCGCCGAGATGCTGGGGAAGTGAGATGACCGAGCAGCGCACCCGCCCGGTCCCGCTGACCGGGCAGCGCCTGTCGGGGATCCGGATCGGGGAGTGGATCGACATGGCCGCGCGGCGCTCCCCGAACCGGGAGTGCTTCGTCACCGCGGAAGGCTCACGCACCTTCGCCGAGGTCCGCGACCGGGTGCACCGGCTCGCCCGCGGCATGCAGGAGACGGGCCTGCGGCAGGGTGAGCGGGTCGCGATCCTGGACACCGACTCGCCGGAGTACGTGGAGATCCTCCTCGCCCTGTTCAAGCTCGGCGCGGTGGCGGTGCCGCTGAACTACCGGCTGTCGCCCGCCGAGATCACCACCCTGCTGCGCACCGCCGAGGCGTCCTGGATCTTCGTCGGCGAACGGTACGCGCCCGACGTGCTGCGGTCCCGGCCGGAGCTGCCGCAGCTGGCGCACGTGATCGGCCGCGGCACGGCGATCGAGGGGACCGTCCCGCTGGAGGAGATCCTGGAGCTCGGCGCGGCCGGAGACCCGACACCGGCCGCGGTCGAGGACGAGGACGTGGTCGCGCTCGCCTTCACCAGCGGCACGACCGGCCTGCCCAAGGGCGTGATGCAGTCGCACCGCATGTGGAAGACGATGGTCTCCAACGCGGTCCTGGAGTACCGCTTCCTGCGGGACGAGTTCCGCTACTCGGCCTCCCCGCTGTACCACGTCGCCGGGCTCAGCCTGGTGCTCAACGCGATCCAGCGAAGCTCGACGTCACTGATCGTTCCGCAGTGGGACCCGGCGGAGCTGCTGAGGTGGTGCCGCAAGGGCCTCACCGACGTGTTCCTGGTACCGACCATGATCAGCGCGCTGCTGCGGGAGCCGGACGTCGCCCCGGCCGACTTCGCCGCGCTGCGGTCGGTCTTCTACGGTGCCGCGCCGATGTCGCCCGACCTGCTGGTGCGGGCGATGGCGGTGATGGACTGTGACTTCTACAACGGCTTCGGCGCGGGAACCGAGGCGGGCATGCAGAGCGTGCTCACCCCCGAGGACCACCTGCGCGCGCTGAACGGGCACCCGCACCTGCTGAATTCGGTGGGGCGCCCCGGCTACAACATCGACCTGCGGATCTGGGACGCCGAGGACCGGGAGGTGCCGACCGGCGAGGTCGGCCAGATCGTCACCCGCAGCGACATGGTGATGAGCGGCTACCACGGCCGCCCGGAGAAGACCGCCGAGGTGGTGGTGAACGGCTGGTTCAAGGGCGGCGACCTCGGCTACCTCGACGAGGAGGGCTACCTGTACCTCGCGGGCCGCAAGGACGACATGATCATCCGTGGTGGTGAGAACGTCTACCCGATCGAGATCGAGACGGTCCTGTCCGCCTACCCCGGCGTGGTCGAGTGCGCCGTCGTCGGCGTCCCCGACCCGCACTGGGGCCAGACCGTGCGAGCCCACGTCGTCCTCACCGAGACGGCCGCGGCCGAGGCCACACCCGAGGGCATCCAGGGCTTCTGCAGGGACCGCCTCGCGAAGTACAAGGTGCCCGACGAGATCAGAATCCACACCGGCACCCTGCCCAAGAACGCGAGCGGCAAGGTGCTTCACCGTCTGCTGCGGGAGCAAGCGTGAGCGACCAGACAGAAAACCCACCCACCGGCGAGGCCGCGTTCCAGGACGCCGTCCGGGCGTTCCTCGACGCGCACGCCAAGCCGCTCCCCGAGGCGCAGGAAGGCTGGGGCGTCGGCTCCGACGAGCTGAGCTCCGGCGCAGAACCGACCCGCGAGGAGGAACTGCGGATGGTGGAGGCCGCCACGGCCTTCCGCCGCGAACTCTTCGACGCCGGCTTCGGCTGGCTCACCGGCCCTGCCGAGTACGGCGGCGGCGGCCGGGAGGCGCGCTTCCAGGAGCTGTTCGACGAGGTGGCCGCCGACTACGAGCTGCCCTCCGAGGCGTGCTTCGTCGTCGGCCACCACATCGTCGCGCCGACCCTGCTCGCCTGGGGCACCCCGGAGGTGAAGGAGCGATACCTCCGCGCGCTGTACCGGGCCGACCTGCTCGCCTGCCAGCTCTTCTCCGAGCCCGAGGCCGGCTCCGACCTGGCCGGGGTCCGCAGCCGAGGGGTCCGCGACGGCGACGGCTGGCGGGTGAGCGGGCAGAAGGTGTGGACGTCCGGCGCCCACTACAGCGACATCGGCGAGATGCTGGTCCGCACCGACCCCGAGGCTTCCAAGCACGGCGGCCTCACCATGCTGATGATCGACATGCACGACCCCGGCGTGGAGATCCGCCCGCTGCGCCAGATGACCGGCGGTGAGGCGTTCAACGAGGTGTTCGTGGACGACGTGTTCGTCCCCGACAGCCACGTCCTCGGCAAGCCCGGCGACGGCTGGAAGGTGGCGATGACCACGCTCGGCAACGAGCGGGCGTCCATGGGCTACCGGACCTCCCCGCCCGCCTCCGACCCGGTCGAGCGCCTGCTCGGCCTGATCCGGCACTTCGGCCTCGAAGGCGACACCGGCATCCGGTCGGAGTTCGCGCGGATCGCGATCCGGCGCGACATCATCCGGTGGACCGCCGCGCGCGCCGCCGCCCGCGCCGCGGGGGGCGAACCCGGCGCCGAAGCCTCGATCATCAAGCTGATGGACTCGGAGAACGTACGCGCCATCGGCGCGCTCGCCGGCCGCGTCCTCGGAGCCCGCATGACCGCCGACACCGGCGAGTGGGGCACCTACGTCTGGGCCGAGCTCATGCTGAGCGCGCCGTCCCTGCGCCTCGCCGGAGGCACCGACGAGATCATGCGCAACATCATGGCCGAGCGCATCCTCGGCCTCCCGCGCGAGCCGGCTCCCAACCGCTGACCACCCTCACGAGGAGAGACCACACCCATGGTTGACCGCACGCCAGTCATCGCCGGGATCGGCCTGAGCGACTACCCCAAGGCCCCGCATCTCGACGCGGTCGGACACCACGTGCTCGCCACGCAGCGGGCACTCGCCGACTGCGGCCTCGCCAAGAGCGAGATCGACGGGTTCATGTGCGCCCAGGGGGACTTCGCGCAGCCCGACAACGCCGGCACCATGGCCGAGATCCTGGGCATCAACCCGCGCTACTTCGACGGCACCGCCGTCGGCGGCTCCAGCTTCGAGCTGCACGTCCAGCACGCGGCCGCCGCGATCCGGGCCGGCCTGTGCGACAACGTGCTCATCGTCTACGGCTCCGACCTGTACACCAGGTCGGGCACCAACCCCGGCTTCGGCGCCAAGAAGCCCGGCGAGGCGGTCCCCGGCGTCCTGCAGTTCGAGTCGCCCTGGGGCAACTCGCTGATCGGCGCCTACGCGATGGCCGCGCAGCGGCACATGCACGAGTACGGCACCACCTCCGAGCAGCTGGCCGCGATCGCGGTGGCCTGCCGCACGCACGCCGCGCTCAACCCGAACGCGCAGTACCGCAAGCCGATGACGGTCGAGGACGTGGTCAACTCCCGCATGATCGCCGACCCGCTGCACCTGCTGGACTGCTGCGTGGTCTCCGACGGCGGCGGCGCGGTGATCGTGACCACCGCCGAGCGGGCCCGCGACCTGCGCCGGCCGCCGGTGTACGTGCTGGGCGCCGCGTCCGCGCAGACGCACTGGAACATCAGCCAGATGCCCGACTACACCCGCACCGCCGCGGAGCGCAGCGGGAAGGAGGCCTTCGCCCAGGCGGGCCTCACCCCCGACGACGTCGACACGGTGCAGCTCTACGACAGCTTCACCATCACCGCACTGCTCATGCTGGAGGACCTCGGGTTCTGCAAGAAGGGCGAGGGAGGCCCGTTCGCGGCCTCCGGCGCGCTACAGCTCGGCGGCGCCCTGCCGCTGAACACCGACGGCGGCGCGCTCAGCTCCTGCCACCCCGGCATGCGCGGCATCTTCCTGCTCATCGAGGCCACCAGGCAGCTGCGCGGCGAGGGGGGCGAGGCGCAGGTCGAGGGCGCCGAGGTCGCCCTGGCGTGCGGCTCGGGCGGCTGGCTGTCGGCGATGGGCACCGTGATCCTCGGAAAGGACAAGGCATGACGAACGCCACCACCCCCGCTGACGCGCCCCCGATGGAGGGCCGCCCGGTACCGCTGCTCGACGCCTCCACCCGGCCGTACTGGGAGGCCACGCTGCGCGGCGAGCTGCTGGTGCAGGAGTGCCCCGAATGCTCCCACCGGCAGTTCTACCCCCGGCAGATCTGCGTCGAGTGCGGCGCCGTGCCCGGCTGGCTGACCACCGCGGGCAGGGGCGTCGTGCACACCTTCTCCGTGGTGCGGCAGAACGGGGCGTTCCCCTTCAACCAGTGGACCCCGTACGCGGTCGCCGTGGTCGAACTCGACGAGGGGCCGCGGATCATGGGCAACGTGATCGGCTGCGAGGTGGACGAGGTCCGGATCGGGATGCGGGTCGAGGTCGACTTCGTCCCGCTGAACGATGAGGCGTCCCTGCCGTTCTGGCGCCCCGCGGACTGACGCGGGCTCGCGCGACAGACCCGGCCGACGCAGACCCGGCCGGACAGACGGAGAAGCGCCCCGAGGCGGCGGGGCGCTTCTCCGTCGGTGTTTCCTGTACCTGGGATCAGAGGCCGGGGCACGGAGCCGGGGGTCAAACCGTCTGCGGCGAGGGCGCCCGCAGGTTCGTCCCCCCGGGCAGGTCGCCCGCCTCCGGCGGCAGGCTCGCCTCCGCCGGTATCCGCAGCGACAGCCACTCGGCGATCAGCCGCAGGGTCGGGTCCGGGTCGTCGGTCTGCATGTGCTCGGCGCCGCTCTCCCCGGAGGCGAACACGCGCAGCGTCTTGTCCTCCGACCCGGCCGCCTCGAAGGCGCGGCGCGCGTCGGCGACCGGGATCTCCCGGTCGTCCTCCCCGTGCACGATGAGCAGGGGCTGGGTCACCCGCGGCCACACGGTCGCGAGCGTCCACTCCTCCAACCGTTCCAGGGCCCGCTCCACGCTCGGTGTGCCGAGTACCCAGGGCAGGAACCACGACGCCGGCTCGTACCCGGAGCGGTCGTCCCAGCGTCGTCTCCACACCGCGCCGCAGTCCCAGTTGCCGGCCCACGAGACGCAGGCCGAGACCCGCGGCTCGAACGCCGCCGCGCGGGCCGCGTAGTACCCGCCGAAGCTGATGCCGAGCACGGCCACGCGCCGGGCGTCCACGTCACGCCGGGTCTCCAGGTAGTCGATGATCGCCGCGGTGGGCACCTCGTAGTCCGGGCGCGAGGGCACGCCGCGCAGCCGGACCATCTCCCCGGTGCCGGGGGTGTCGACGACCAGGCAGGTGACGCCCCGGCGGGCGAACGCGGTGCCCATCACGGCGTACATCAGTTCCTTGGTCAGGTCCAGGCCGCCGTAGACGATCACCACCGGCCGCGGGTCGCCGGCGTCCGGCGCGATCAGGTAGCCGGGCATCATGCCGTCGGGGGAGTCGATGTGGACACGCTCGAGCGGCAGGGCCGCGCACTCCATCGCGTTCCCGAACGCCTGCAGGGCCGCGGCGTAGCTCTCCGACTTCGCGGGCCCCAGCGGGATCTCCCGCTGCCCGCTCGCGTGGTACACCGAGGCGCGCAGGTAGCGCGCCCCCGCCGTCGCCGGGTACCCGGCCTTCAGGTCCCGGGCGGCGAGTTCCTCCTGCCGGTGCGCCATCCCCGCCCAGGCGGCGGCCCAGGCCTCCAACCTCGTCAGGGGCGGGTCCGCCGCCGAGGGGTCCGCCGCCGGCAGGTCGCGGAGCGGGCCCAGCCAGCACTCCATGTCGCCGAGTGAACCGCCGGCCATCAGGGCCAGGTTCACCGTTGACGACCAGGCGTGGTCGCCTGGGAAGAACTCGAACACGACGACTCCTCGCGAAACGGCGAGACGGGCGGCGGACGCGCACGCGTGCGGGTGTGCCCTCATCCGCTGGCATCTGAGATTGGTGGTTGAGGTTCATATTGATAGCGCCACCGCATTACGGGTGGCGTTACCCGGTGCGCCCGCCGTCACCGGACGGCGGGCGCACCGGGCGCACCGTGCCGCCGCCCCGGGTCGAGGGCGGCGGCGGTCGTACGCGGGCGCCGGGTCAGGTCGTGGCCCACTGCGCCAGCGGACGCTCCTCCGGACCGGCCATGCCGCCGATCTCCGGGTAGACCTTGGTGGCCATCAGTTCCATCTCGCGGATCACGTCGTCGGCGGGCTGCTGCGCCCAGTGCCAGATCAGTACCGAGTACTCGTAGGGGACCCGCTCCCACTCCGCGGCGAACTGGGCCCGCGCCTGGTCGACGGTGCCGCCCAGGAACAGGCCGGAGTCCTTGACGGCCTGCACCACGTCGTCGCCCATCGCCATCTTCTTCTTGAAGAACTTCGCGTAGAAGTGCTCGAAGATGTCGGCGTCGTAGTCCAGCAGGGCCTTGTCGAACGCCGCGGGGGAGTCGGTGATGTGCGGCCACCGCACCGGGGCCTGGTTGGCGCCCAGCGGCAGCGGGTGGCCGACCGCGGCCGCCTCCTCCGCGTACACGCGGGCGAACTCCTCGGTGCGGGAGGAGGGGGAGAAACTGCACACCACGAAGCCGTTGCGCGCGCAGTACCGGATCGACTCCTCCGAGCTGGAGGACGCCACGAACACCGGCGGGTGCGGACGCTGGTACGGGGCCGGGGTGACGGAGATCTTCCGGATCACCCCGTCCCCGTCGATCTCGTCCACCGCGCCCATCAGCGACGCGGTGTCGGCGGCCGGGTAGCCGGCGATACCGGTGTCGTAGGGGAACGGCACCTGGACCCGGGAGCCGTTGAAGTCGAAGGAGTCCTGGGTCCAGGCCTTGAGCATCAGGTCGACCTGCTCCTCGAAGATCCCCCGGTTCGCCTTGTCGGCCGCGCCGCCGTCCGACAGCGTGGCCTGGGTGCCCAGGTGCTGGCCGAGCACGTCGGTCCAGCGCGACTGGTAGCCGCGGCTCACCCCGGTCCAGAAGCGGCCTTCGAGCATGTGGTCCAGCATGGCGCACTCCTCGGCCACCCGGATGGCGTCCTGGGTGCCCAGCACGTAGCCGTTGGTGCCGATGTTGATCCGGCTGGTGTGCGCGCCCAGCCAGGCGTTGACCACTCCGGGGGACGGGGAGATCTCGTACCCCTCGGAGTGGAAATGGTGCTCGATGCCGGCGATGCCCCAGTACCCCAGGTCCTCCGCGGCCTTGGCGATTCTCGCCCAGTCCCGCATGACCTTCTGGAACTCGTCGCGGTCGCGCCCCAGCGGTCGACGGGCCGCGCGACCGGAGGCCCCGCCCTCGACCGGGATGACCGGATACAGCTGAACGATCGCCTTGACGCCCACAGTCCCACTCCTCAGCAGTCACAGACCGAATCCACTGCCGATATCGAACGGGACGGCCAGTTACCTGGCTGTTCTCCGTGATCCGTAACGACGGATTAACGGCTCCCGCAATAAACCGCACTTCACAACGGAACGGCCATTCGGTCGCGATCGACGGAGGGTTCCCATGAGGATTTGCCGCTTCACACCGCATGGCTGGCCGGACGCCGAGGTACGCGCGGGAGCCGCGGTCGGAGCACTCGACGCCCCGATCGTCGTCGACCTCGCCGCGCTCCTCGCCTCGGAGATCCTCGCCGACGGCGGAGAGGCCGGCCGCGCCTCCGAGCTCGCCCGCGCGACCTTTCCCGGAAGCACCGTCGCCCTGCTGGGGTCGGGCGGGCGCGCCGAGGACGAGGCGCGGCGGCTGCTCGACGCGCTGGGCGACGCCGAGGCCGCGCTGGGACGGTCGGGCCCGCTCGGCGCGCACGCCTACCGGCGCGACGCGGTCCGCCTGCTCGCCCCCGTCGACCGGCCGCCGACCGTGCGCGACTTCTTCGCCTTCGAGGACCACATGGTCAACGCCCTGCGCAACCTCGGCCGCGAGGTCCCGCAGGAGTGGTACGAGGCCCCGTCGCACTACGTGACGCGCAGCGCCTCGGTGTTCGGCCCCGACGAGCCCGGCCAGTGGCCCGCCTACACCGAGAAGCTCGACTACGAGCTGGAGTTCGCGATCGTGATCGGCCGCCGCGGCCGGGACATCCCGCCGGAGCGGGCCTGGGAGCACATCGCCGGGCTCACCATCTTCAACGACCTGTCCTGCCGCGACGTGCAGGGCCGCGAGATGGGCACCCGGGTCGGACCGGCCAAGACCAAGGGCTTCGACCGGGGCTGCGCCACCGGCCCGTACCTCGTCACCGCCGACGAGATCCCCCGACCGTTCGGCGCGGGGATGCGGGCCTTCGTCAACGGCGAGCTGTGGTCGGAGGGCTCCGCCGCGACGATCCACTGGTCGATCGAGCAGATCGTCGCGCACGCGTCGGCGGGGGAGACCCTGCTGCCGGGTGACCTGCTCGGCTCCGGCACGGTCGGCACCGGCGCGGGAATCGAGATCGACCGCTGGATCAGGCCGGACGACGTGGTCCGGCTGGAGATCGACGGGCTCGGCGCGCTGGAGACCCGCGTGGTGCGGGCCGTCGTGGGCGAGGACTGATGCGGCCCCCGATCCTGCGCGAGCGGGACGTACGGATCCCGCTGCCCGACGGGGTGATGCTGCGCGCCGACGTCTACCGCGACCCGGCTTTCGGCCCGCGGCCGGTGCTGCTCCAGTACACCGCCTACGACAAGTCGAACTGGGCCTCGGTCTACGGTGTGATCAACCCCGAGCGCGCGGTGGACGAGGGGTTCGCCGTCGTGGTGGTGGACGCGCGCGGCCGGTTCCGCTCCGGCGGCGACGAGCCGTTCCGCCCGTTCGAGGGCTCGGGCGCGGACGCCGCCGCCTGCGTGGAGTGGGCCGCCGCGCAGCCGTGGTCCAACGGCAGGGTCGGCATGTACGGGGCGTCGAACAACGGCGTCCCGCAGTGGCAGGCGCTCAGGCACCGCCCGCCCGGGCTGCGGACGATCGTGCCGCACTTCACCGCCTCCGAGTTCGACGGCGGCTGGGTCTGGCGCGGCGGCGCGTTCCAGCTCGGTTTCAACCTCTGGTGGAGCCTCGCCAACCTCGCCCCCGACCAGCTCCGCCGCGCCGTCGTCCGTGACGGCGCGGACGCCCACCGGACGGCCTCCGGCGCCCTGGCGCGCGCCCTGCGCGACCCGGACGCCGCCTTCCGTGCCCTTCCGCTCTCCGACGTGCCCGCCCTGGACGGTGTCGCCCCGCACTACGGGGAGTGGCTCGCCCACCCGCCGGGCGACCCGTACTGGGACCGGCTCAGCGCCCGCGAGGCGCTGGCGGAGACCGACCTCCCCGTGCTGCACGTGGCCGGCTGGTACAACGTGCACCTGGACGGCAACCTCGCCGCCTACCAGGCGATCAAGGAAGCGGGCGGCCCGGCCGCCGAGGCGCAGCGCCTCGTCATCGGCCCGTGGACCCAGTGGGCGCCCGCGCTGTTCGGCGACTCCTGCGGCCCTGAGCGGCGCTTCCCCGTCGGGATGGACCTGGAGGGGATCCAGCTCGCCTGGTTCGGGCGGCACCTCGCCGACGGCCCGGGCCCCGACCTGCCGCCGGTGCGCGTGTTCGTGATGGGCGCCGACGAGTGGCGCGACGAGCAGGAATGGCCGCTCGCCCGCGCCCGCCCCACCCAGTGGTACCTGCGCGGCGGCGGGACGGCCAACTCCCGGCACGGGGACGGCCGGCTGAGCACCGAGCCGCCGCGCGGCGACGAGCCGCACGACGCCTTCCTGTACGACCCGCGCCACCCGGTACCCACCCGAGGCGGCGCCGTCTACCTGCCCAACCCGGCCGCCAACTCCGGCCCGATGGACCAGAGCGCGGTCGAGGACCGCGACGACGTCCTGGTCTACAGCGGAGACCCGCTGAGCGAGCCGGTCGAGGTGATCGGCCCGGTGCACGCCGTGCTGTACCTGCGCACCACCGCCCCGGCCACGGACGTGACCGCCAAGCTGGTGGACGTCCATCCCGACGGCCGGGCGTACCTGCTCTGCGACGGCATCCGGCGGATCACCGCGGCGGAGGTCACGGCGGCGGGGGATGGCCCGATCCGGGTCGAGGTGGACCTGATCGCCACCGGGAACGTCTTCCTGCCGGGACACCGGATCCGGCTGGAGGTCTCCAGCGGTTCGTTCCCCAAGTACGACAGGCATCCCAACACCGCCGACGGCACGGCCGCCTCGCAGCGGGACCTGCGGGTCGCGATGCAGACGATCCTGCACGACGCCGAGCACCCTTCGGCGCTCGTCCTGCCCGTCACCCCCACCTGGTAACGGCGGGGATAACGGCACCCGGGGTGAGGTCGGGGCACCGCAGCATCCCGAATTCCGGCAAGGAGATTCGATGCCCCCCATGCGCGCCCCCCTCACCCTCCTCCGCTCCGCGGCCGCTCTGTGCCTGCTCCTGACGGTCGCGGCGTGCGGCTCCGGAGAAGAACCCGCCGCCCCCGCACCCCAGGACGGCTCGGCCGCACCCGAGGCGAGCCTTGAGACACAAAAAGTGACCTTCAGCGGGGTCACCCCCAACGCGGGCAACTGGGCCATCCAGGTCGGCGTCGAGTTCGGTGTCTTCCGCGAGTACGGTCTCGACGTCTCGATGATCTACTCGCAGTCCAGCCCGAACGCGCTCGCCGCCATGATCGGTGGTTCGGTGCAGTTCACCTCCACCGTGTACGACGCCGCGATCCTCGCCCACCAGAAGGACCCCCGGGTCATCGCGGTCGCCGAGGGCTACCGGTCCTACCCCGAGTATCTGGTCGTACCGCCGGAGGTGACCTCCTTCGCCGACCTCAAGGGCGCCACCTGTGGCGCGCAGAACCCCGAGGGCATCGGCGACGCGCTCTACCTGTCCAAGATGATGGAGCACGGCGGACAGTTGAGGCTCGGTCAGGACTACAGGCTCACCAACGTCAACCTCAACGCCGGGCCGGCGCTCGCCGCGCTGAAGTCCGGGCAGATCAAGTGCATCGCGGTGCTCCCGCCCACCTCCACCCTGCTGGAGAAGCAGGGCTACAAGATTCTCTACGACCTGCAGCAGGTGCCCGAGTACCAGGACCTGTCCTTCTTCGGGATCAACGCGATGCGGACCTGGGTGAGCGAGAACCCCAACGCCGCCCGCGCCTTCCTCAAGGGTTACCTGGCCTCGATCGCCTACCTGTACGACCCGGCCAACAAGGAGAAGGCGATCGACCTGCTGGCGAAGAACGCGCAGGTCGAGCGGAGCGTCGCCGAGGCCTCCTACACCTGGGTGACCGCCGGCGCCTACCCGCGCGACGGCGCGATCGCCGCCACCGTGGTCCCGCGTACGGTCGCGCTGATGAAGTCCGGCGGCTCACTGGAGGCGTCCGCGCCGGACGACGTGGCCGGTCTGGTCGACAACTCCCACGTCAAGGCCGCGTACGAGGAACTGCCCGACTCGGTGAAGAGCGGACCGGGACCCAAGGGCCTGCTCCCGGAAGGCCAGCAGCCCGCATGAGCCGCCTGGTTTCCGGCGAGTCCGGCACCGGCCCGGCCGCCGCCCTGGAAGCGGGGCGGCGGCCGGGCGGGGGGTGGTGGCCGGCCAGGTGGCGCGCCCGGCAGGCGGGGAAGGGCGCGGGACCGCGCGGGCGCCGCGCCGCGCTCAGCTTCCTCGGCTTCCTCCTGGTGTGGCACGTCGCCGCCGAGTACGTGGTGGACAACCCGCTCTTCCTGGCCGGCCCGATCAGCACCGCCGCCGCGATCGTGACGATGTGGCAGAACGGGACGCTCCAGCAGGACATGCTGGTCAGCACGGGTGAGTTCACCAAGGGATTCGCGGCCGGCCTGCTGGGCGGCGTCCTGCTCGGCCTGCTGCTGGGGACGAGCCGCCGGGCCAAGGACTACATCGACCCGCTGATCAACGGGCTCTACGCCACCCCGATCGTCGCGCTCGCGCCGCTGTTCATCCTGTGGTTCGGCATCGGCGAGACCAAGACCGTGCTGCTGGTGTTCATGCTGGTGGTGCTGCCGATCGCGATCAACACCGACGCGGGTATCCGGGTGACCGACCCGCAGCTCCTGGAGGCGGCCCGGTCCTTCGGCGCGAGCCGGTTCCAGCTGTTCACCAAGGTCCGGTTCCCGACCGCGATCTCGTTCCTGATCGCGGGCATCCGGATGGGCATCGGACGAGGGCTGATCGGTGTCGTGGTCGGCGAGCTCTTCGGCTCGCAGAGCGGTCTCGGCTACCGGATCCTCGTCTCCTCGCAGTACTTCCAGACCGACGCCCTGCTCGCCGGGGTGCTCATCTTCGCCGTCACGGGTGTGCTGCTCGTGAAGCTCTTCGAATGGCTCGAACATCGTGCCGCGCCGTGGAAGAAGGACCGCCCGTGATCCCGTCCGGGCCGAACGCCTACCAGAAAGGGGCGGCCATGCCGACCGAAGAACCCCAGGGCCTCATTCCGATGCTCCCGGTGGAGGAGGCCGCGCGGATCGCGGTCGAGGTGGGGATGCGCGAGGAGATGTCGCGGATCCACTTCTACCGCCTGCTGATGAACTCCCCGCAGTCCGCCCGGGTGGAGAACGAGATCAACGACCGGATCCTGTGGGAGGGGCGGCTCACCGTCCGCCCGGAGGCCACTCGGCTGCGCGAACTCGCGATCATGCGGGTGGCCTGGGCCACCGGCTCCGAGTACCTGTGGGCACACCACTACTCCCCGACGGTCGACGTCGACCTGCCTGGCAAGCGCCCCTCCGACGTGCTCGGCGTCCGCGAGGGCGCGGACCACCCGGAGTTCGGGTCCGTCGAGCGCGCCGTGATGCGCGCGGTGGACGAGATGGTGCGCGACGACCGGATCTCCCCGGAGACCCTGGGCGACCTGAGCTCGGGGCTGGCGAACGACGGCGAGGTCGTCGAGATCTGCTACGTGATCGCGATCTGGCGCGCCCTCACCACCCTGATGGCCACCTTCCAGGTGCCGCTGGAGCCGGGCTACCGGCCCTGGGCACCCGACGGCCGCCGCCCGGAGAGCCGCGAGGCGGGGGTGCCGGGCCGGTGAGCGGGTTCGATGAGTACCGCGACCGGTTCGCCGACGTCGCGATGGAACGGCACGACGGCATCCTGCAGGTCTCGCTGCACACCGACGGCGGATCGCTGAAGTGGAGCGAGCGGGCACACCGCGAACTGCCGGAGGCGTTCCGGCAGATCGCCACGGACCCCGACAACCGGGTGGTCATCCTGACCGGCACCGGCCCCGACTTCCTGACCGAGATGGCCTTCGAGCGGCGCAACACCACCCCGCTGGGCTGGGACCGGATCGCGCACGAGGGGCGGCACATGCTCTTCGACCTGCTCGACATCGAGGTCCCGGTGATCGCCGCGGTGAACGGCCCCGCCACCGAGCACGCCGAGCTCGCGCTGCTCTCCGACATCGTGCTCGCCTCCGAGACGGCCGCCTTCGCCGACCACCAGCACGTGGTCGCCGGGGTGGTGCCGGGCGACGGCGTGCACATCGTCTGGCCCTGGCTGCTCGGGATGAACAGGGCGAGGCACTTTCTGCTCACCGGCCGGACCATCGGTGCCCACGAGGCGCTGGAACTCGGCCTGGTCGCCGAGGTGCTGCCGCGGGAGCGGCTGCTGGAGCGCGCCTGGGAGCTCGCCCGGCAGCTCGCGGGCAACACCACCCTCACCCTGCGCTACACCCGCGCCTGCCTGACGATGCTGATCCGGCGCGAGCTGCAGTTCGGCCTGGCGCACGGGCTCGCCCTGGAATCGCTCGCCGCGGTCGACGCCCGCTCCTTCCCGCCCTCACCCTCGCCGGCCTCAGGACAGCCATGACCGAGAGGAGAACCTGATGTTCCGGTATCCGCGCCGTCGCCCCGCCGACGACCCCCCGCCCCCCTCGCGGTCCGGGGCCCCGCTACTGGAGATCGACGGGCTGTCGGTCGGCTACGAGCGGGCCGGCGCGTACACACCGGTCCTCGAGAACGTCGGCCTCACCGTACGGGACGGCGAGTTCGTCTGCGTGGTCGGCGCCAGCGGCTGCGGCAAGACCACGCTGCTCAAGACCATCGACGGCCTGATCGCGCCGGCGGCCGGGGAGGTCCGGGTCTCCGGCCGCCCACCCGACCCCCGCCGGGGGGACATGGCCGTGGTGTTCCAACAGGACTCGCTCTACCCCTGGCGGACCGTACTGGCCAATGTCAGGTTCGGCCTCGACTTGCGAGGTTCCCGCTCGGCCGCCACGAACGCGCGCAGCCGCGAGTGCGTCGAGCTGGTCGGCCTGCGCGGCTTCGAGGACCACTACCCGCACGAGCTGTCCGGGGGGATGCGCCAGCGGGTCAACCTGGCGCGTGCCCTGGCGGTCGACCCGACCGTGCTGCTGATGGACGAGCCGTTCGCCGCGCTGGACGCGCAGACCCGGGAGGTGATGCAGACCGAGCTGCTGGACATCTGGACCCGGCACCGCAAGACCGTGGTGTTCATCACTCATCAGCTCGACGAGGCCGTGCTGCTCGCCGACCGGGTGATCGTGATGGCCGCACACCCCGGGCGGGTGAGGGAGGAGATCACGATCGACATCCCCCGCCCGCGTGACCTGCATACCAAACGCGGTGAGAAGTTCACCCGGTACGTGGACCACATCTGGAAGCTGATCGAGGACGAGGTCCGCAGTTCCCTCATCCCCGGCACGGCCGACCCCGGCCGAGATGGGACCTGACCTCTCCCGCCGTCCGCCCGCGCCGGCCTGCCGGGACAGGGCGGGCGCGTCGGGGGGAGATCTCCCGGTCCGTGTCCGTACGACCGGCGGCGGAGATCCCTTGGTCCGTGCCTGCTCAGCCGGGGGCCTGGTCCTCTCGGTCCGTGCCTGCTCAGCCGAGCCCTTCGCCGGTCCCCTCGGTGAACAGGGCGCCGATCGGAGCGGGCACGTACCGGGTCTCGTCCCCCGCGAACAGCCCGTCGCGGAACCGTGCGGCGGACTCCGCCGACCAGTCGGCCGGTTGCGGGGCCGTGCGCACCGGCGACCAGGTTCGCATCCGACGCACCGTGTTCCCGGCGACGACGAAGACCTGTCCCGTCACGTCCTCGCTCTCGGGACCGGCGAGCCAGGCCACCACGGTCGCGATTCGTTCGGCGGGCAGCGCGCCGTCGGGCAGGCCGCCGAACGCCGCCTCGCTCATCGGGGTCCGCGCCCGAGGCGCGATCGCGTTGACGCACACCCCGTACCGGCCCAGCTCGGCCGCCATGGTCAGGGTGAGGGAGGCCAGCCCGGCCTTGGCCGCCGCGTAGTTGCCCTGCCCCGCGTTGCCGTACAGGCCCGACTCGCTGCTCGTGTTCACGATCCGGCGCCCGCCCCCCGGGTTCGCCCGCCAGTGTCGGGCGAGCGCCCGGCACAGCCGGAAGGGCGCGGTCAGGTTGACCGCGAGCACCGCCTCCCAGTCGTCGTCGTCCAGATTGAAGACCATCCGGTCCCTGACGATCCCGGCGTTGTTCACCAGTACCGACACCGGCACCCCGAACCCCTCCGCCGCCTCCAGCACGTCCTCGGCCGCGCCCTTCTCCGAGAGGTCCCCCCGCCAGGCCACGGCGGTGCCGCCCGCGTCCCGGATCTCCTCGGCCAGCGGCCCGCTGTCCGCGAGGTCCGCGCACAGCACCGCCGCTCCGCGCCGCGCCAGCAGCCGGGCCTCGGCCGCCCCGATGCCCCGCGCGGCTCCGGTGACGATGCAGGCCCGCCCGCTCAGGTCGAGCCCGCCGCGGGTGCCGGATGAAGCCGTCATGCCACTCTCCATGCCTTGGAAATCGAACTCCGCCGGGACCCCGCGGAAAACTCCGCCAGGACGAACGGAAGAACCTTCCTTATTGTAAATAAAGTCGAGTTCCCACATCAATGCATATCGGACATTATCTGTCGGTTGGCGAGATATGCCCGCCGGGCCATTGTTGTATTCTTTTTTGAATTCAGGTGTGTGGGAAGTGGGTGCGATTCGCCGCGAAGGCTTTTCCCCTGTCGCGCTGTGCGGCGACATCGCTCGTCCTCCCACGGGAGGACGAGCGATGTCGGGGACGGAGTCGCGAAGGGCCTGCCGCCGGGTGTGCCGAATCGAACCCGCGCCTGTCGGCTTGGGAAGTGTGTCAACCGCATGATGCTCGTGCGCACGCGTTTTTAGGAGTACACTTTTAAGTACTGTACTCCTAAAAAGAGAAGGTCAAGATGTCACTGCCGCGGCCGTCGGACATGTTCGACCGCGAGTGGGAGTGGGAGCAGCTCTCGCGGTTCGTCGCCAACGACTCCCGGGGGGCCACACTCGGGGTGGTCTCCGGACGACGCCGGCAGGGCAAGACGTTTCTGCTGGAAGCCGTCTGTGAGGCGACCGGTGGTTTCTACTACGCCGCCACCGAGGCCGTGCCCAGGGCGGAGGCGCTGCGCCAACTCGGGGAGGCCGTCTCCGCGTTCACCGGGACACCGGGACGGGTCAGGTTCGAAAACTGGGAGGAGGGAATCGACGGCCTGCTCTCCTTGGGGGATGAACGGACCGTTCCCGTCGTTCTCGACGAGTTCCCCTACCTGGTGCGTGATGCCAAGGACCTGCCGTCGGTCATCCAGAAGGCTCTGTCGCCGCGCCGCAAGCAGCGGGGGGCGTCACGGTCGCGTCTGCTGCTGTGCGGGTCGTCGATCTCCTTCATGGGCGGCCTGCTCTCCGGGCAGGCGCCGCTGCGCGGGCGGGCCGGGTTGGAACTGGTGGTGCCCACCTTCAACTTCCGGCTGGCCGCCGAGTTCTGGGGGCTGACGGCCGAGCCTCGACTGGCGGCCCTGGTCTACTTCGTCGTCGGCGGCACCCCCGCCTACCGCACCGAATATCTGGCCGGGATCGCCCCGGCGGGTCTGGCCGACTTCGACCGCTGGGTCGTGGAGTACGTTCTCAACCCGGCCAGCCCTCTTTTCCGCGAGGTGCGTTTCCTGCTCGCCGAGGACCCGGCGCTGCGCGACACCGGCCTTTATCACACGGTTCTGGCCGCGGTCGCCGAGGGCAATGCGACCCGCAGTGGTATCGCGAGCAGAATCGAGCGCAAAGCCGTCGACATTTCTCATCACCTGACCGTTCTGGAGGACGCCGGCCTCCTCGTGGCCGACCCGGACGCCTTCCGCCGGAACCGCTCCGAGTACCGGATCACCGAGCCGCTCGTCCGCTTCTATCACGCGATCATGCGCCCCTACTGGGCGCAGCTGGAAAGGGCGCGGGAGGGGCGTACCGAGCGGATCTGGCGTGCCGCTCAGCCTCGCTTTCGCAGTAACGTCGCGGGGCCGGTGTACGAGCGAATGTGTCGGGTGTGGTGTGAAGACTTCGCGTCCGAGGAGACGCTGGGTGATATGGCGGGAAGTGTCCAGTCGGGGGTTGTTCACGATGTCACCAGCCGTACAGGCCATGAGGTGGATGTCGCTGTCCACAGTCCTGACGGCGCACTACTGGCCATTGGGGAGGCCAAGTGGGGGGACGTCGTAGGGCTTGGGCACCTGGAGAGGCTTGAGCGGGTGGCGGCGCTCCTCGCGGCCAAGGGTGAGGCGCCGGGGCGGCTGCTGCTGTTCAGCGGGATGGGGTTCATGCCGGCGTTGCAGGACGCGGCGGCGCGCAGCGGTGGACGGGTGCAGTTGGTGGGGCTGGAGCGGTTGTACACAGGTTCGTGATCGCGATCGGACCGGTCCGAGCTTTTTCAGTAGTCCGGACACTGCGGCATGCATCCTACGAGCAGGCCGATGAGCACCGTGGATCCTCGACGTGCCGGGGCCCTGCCGGGTATGCCGAGGACCGTTTCCCGCAGGTGCGCCATGAGCCGTTTCCGGCTACAGCCGACGCAGCACCCGCATGGCGTCCTTCTCGATGCGCGAAAGATCGTGGAGGATGGCGCCGGCCTGCCTGAGGTGTTCCACGTCGCCGCTCTCTCCGGCCTTCGTGATCAAGGTTGCCACGTCCGTCCACAGGACGGCGGCCTCGGCGTACAGCCGGTGACCGGTGCGGAGGTCGTCGTTGTCGATCAGCCGGGTGCATTCGTCGAGGAAGTCGCGATAAAGGGCGCGAAACAGGGCGCCGCCGGTGCCGCCCTTCTCCATGAGAAGGGCGGCCTGCGGCAGATCCTGCTTCGGCTCCCCGGCCCGTAGCAGCCATCCGGGCACCTTTTTGCCGGCCTTCTCGATACCGCGATGCCCCACGTTCGAGATGGGGGCGGAGAGAAAGGCGTCGGCGCAGTCCCTGACGGCGGGGATGATCTGCTCCTGCCAGGAGAGCGGATGAGCCGGGGCGGTGACGGTGAAGGATCGGTTCCTGGCGGTCATCGGGCCGCGTTCGGCACGCGCCCTGGCGAGGCCGGCCCGGCTGTTGCGCACCGCTCCTCCCTGCTGGTCGGTGTCCACGAGATAGGCGTCGTGCTCGTCGTAGCCGTACATCGCGACGACATGACCGCCGAAGTGCACCTTGGACCGGAAATAGTCCAGGTGGTAGCAGTCGAGCTGGAGGCCGACCGGACGACCGGCGTCGATGGGGGCGGCCACGTTCTCCCACGCCTTGCGCGCCGAGGTGGTCTCCTCGACCGTCAACGTCAGCCCCAGCCTGGCGGCCAGGTTCCTGGTGAGTTCGAAAGGCTTGACGCGGCCTCCGAGGAAGGGGAACGCCATGGCCTTGCTGTCCCAGTAGATGAAGGACAGGCCTGAGCCCAGCCCGAACAGCATCGGCTCGGAGAGATCGAGCCCCTCGTGCCGCAGCAGCACTCCCAGCGCCGTCGTCTCACAGTGCTGCGTGCCGCGGGCCTCGACGTCCCTCACGACGGTCATGTTCCGCCCTCCTCGTGTCGGTGCGGCGAACGGTGACACCGCCCCCGTTCTCGACATCTTCATGATCGGTCGATCGGGGGCGCCGAGAGTAGCACGCGGCCTCCCGGGGTGGGCGGTGGGGAAGGGGCGCCCGTTCGGGGTTGCATCCTGTACCGGGGTACAGGCTTACCGTCGGATCGGTAGGGATCGCTCCCGATACGTGGAGGGCTCATGGAATGGGCACCGGCCGAATGCACGCTTCCGACCGAGGAACGACCGCTGAGGGTGGCGGAGTTCGACGAACTGTTCGCCTCCGCCCTGCGAGGACTGGAACGGGTGGGGCCGACTCACCTACGGCTCACGCTCGATGCCGGAGCACGGGTGGAGGAGACCGCGCGTGACCTGACGGCCCGGGAGACGGGTTGCTGCGCCTTCTTCGCCTTCACCCTCACTCCCGGCCGTGAGGGACTGGCCGTGGACGTCGAGGTCCCCGAGGTCCACACGAAGGTGCTCGACGGCCTGGTGGTCCGGGCGACCGAGATGTCTCCCCGGACGGTCACGTCGTGAACGGGGAATGGCTCCGCACCGGAGAGGTCGCGGAAGCGGCCGGGGTCAACACCCAGACGCTGCGCTACTACCACCGGCGGGGCCTGCTGCGCGAGCCGCGGCGCAGCAACGGAGGGCACCGGCTCTATCCACCGGAGACCGTGACCGTCCTGCGCGTGATCAAGGTGGCGCAACGGCTGGGCTTCACCCTGGAGGAGGTGGCCGACCTGGTCGAGGCGACCGCCCACCGTCACCGCAGACCGGACGGCGGTCTGCGGGCACGGGCGACGGCCAAGCTCGCCGAGGTGGAACAGAAGATCGCAGACCTCGGGACGATCCGCGAGACGCTCATCCAGGCGATGGACGCCGGATGCGACGACCTGGTGGCGTGCGCGGAAAGTTCGCGCTGCCCGCTGCCGTTCTCCGACCCGGACGGGGGGCGACATGCCGCCTCCCGCCAGGGCGAAGGGGGGCGCCGAGGAGCCGAAGGCGATCCTCTACATTCGCAGTCGTGACTGTCGCACGTTCTCTTCTCCTGTTCGTGGTGGCCGCGCTCGCCGAGATCGGCGGGGCCTGGTTGGTCTGGCAGGGCGTGCGAGAACAACGCGGGTTGTTGTGGATCGGCGCCGGATTCATCGCCCTGGGCCTGTACGGGCTCGTGGCCACCTTCCAGCCGGATGCCAACTTCGGCCGCATCCTCGCCGCCTACGGCGGCGTGTTCGTCGCGGGCTCGCTGGGATGGGGCATGGTGGTGGACAGGTTCCAGCCCGATCGCTGGGACGTCATCGGGGCCGCCATATGCATACTCGGCGTGCTGGTCATCATGTACGCCCCGCGCGGTTAGCCGAAGTCGCCCCTGGGCCCCCGAGCCCGTCGAGGACGAGCCGATACGTACGCCACGAACCCGGCATGAGCCATCGACCGTGTGGGACAGTCGGGGCACTGTTGTCCACCCGGTGGTCTACCCGGTTTCGAAGTGGGAGCTATGGCGGCGGAGTTTCAGGTCGGCGATCACATCCTGGTGCAGGACGGCAGGACCCTCGAAATCTTTCACCGGGGCCTGTCCGAGAGCAGCCGCTACCACGTGGCGTTTCTCGGGGTGGACGTCCAGCCGCACGGCGACGGGTTCAAGGTCCGGCTCGGCGCCAGGCGGGACGACGGCCAGGTGGTGGGCGGGGTGAGGCTGAAGATGGATCAGGCGGAGTTCGCGCGCTTCCGCGATTTCATCGCCCTGGCCGTCGCGGCCCGCGACCGGACGAGCCCTCCGAACGAGCCCACCTCGCCCTGAATCACGACCGCTTCCACGAAGGCACGATCAACGGCGCCGCTCTGGAATCGTCTCGTCTCAGCGGATCCGTCGACGGCTGTTCGGCAGGATGAACACATGACCGTGAAGAGCCGCAGGCGATGGAACCACAACATCCATCACCACCCCCGCATCCTGCGCGCGATCCCTGACGGTGCCCGGCGTGCCCTCGACGTCGGTTGCGGCGAGGGCATGCTCGCCCGCGAACTGCGGCGGACCGTGCCGCGCGTCACCGCGATCGACCTCCACGCGGCCGGCCTCGACCAGGCCCGCGAGCACCCCGACGACGTCGACTACATCCTCGGTGACTTCCTCACCCACCCCTTCGAGCCCGCCTCTTTCGATGTCATCGCGTCCGTGGCCACCCTGCACCACATGGACGCCGCCGCCGGGTTGGCCCGCATGCGCGAGCTGCTGCGCCCCGGCGGTGTCCTGGCCGTCGTCGGCCTCGCCCGTAGCGTCATGCCCAACGACCTGCCGCGCGACCTGGCCGGTGTCGCCGTCGGCGCCTTCCACCGCGCCGTGAAGGGGCACTGGGAACATCCGTCCCCCATAGTGTGGCCACCGCCGGTGACATACCCGCAGATGCGAGCCTTGGCCGCCGATATCCTGCCCGGTTCCCGGTATCGCCGTCACCTTCTGTTTCGCTACAGCATCGTCTGGCGCAAACCGCGGGACTGAGCAAGTTCGGCCGATGACCTTGGAAATGGGCGGGAGCGGCTCTCGCGGTTCGTCGCCAACGACTCCCGGGGGCCACACTCGGGGTGGTCTCCGGACGATGGGGCATGCGTCTGCTCGTAAAGCACGCGCGAATACATGTGAATGCCGCGTCTGATTTCCGCCGGAATTGCTCGTCCGAATTACGCCGTCCCTCGTCACATGACCACTCGTAACGTGTTCGGCGACGAGAACCATCCGCTTTGTCGGATGGAAACCAAAACGAGGGAAGACGATATGGATCTCCAGCTTTCCGGTCGGGTCGCGGTCGTCACCGGTGCTTCCAAGGGCATCGGCCTGGCCGTCACTCGCACCCTCCTCGCCGAAGGCGTACGCGTCGTGGCGGCTTCGCGGAAGAGCACCCCCGAGTTGGAGGCGCTCGGCGGTGACCTGATCCATGTTCAGGTGGACCTGATGGACCCTGAGGCTCCCGCGAGGATCGTGGAACAGGCCGTGTCGGAGTTCGGCGGGCTCGACATCCTGGTGAACAACGCCGGCGGACCGCCGCCCGGCGTGGCCCTGCCGCGCTTCTCGTTCCTGGCCCCCACCGACGAAGACTGGCGGGTGATGTTCGAGTTCAACCTGTTCTCGGTCGTGCGTACCATTCGGGTGGCCATCCCGCCGATGCTCGCCCGAGGCGGAGGCTCGATCGTCAACGTCTCCTCGGGCAGCGCCCGCCTGCCCGCTCCCATGAACGTCGACTACAGCGCGGCCAAGGCGGGTCTCAACAACCTGACCAAGGCTCTCTCCGAGGAGTTCGCGCCCCAGGGCATCCGGGTGAACACCATCTCCCCGGGGCCGGTGCGCACGGCATGGTGGACGGAGAGCGGCGGAGCGGCCGACATCCTCGCCGCCCAGGTCGGAACGGACCGCGACAGCGTCATCGACCAGGTGGCACCGGAAATGATGAAGCTGTCGACCGGCCGTCTGGTCGAACCCCAGGAGATCGCCGACGTGATCGCCCTGCTCGCCTCACCTCGCTCGGCCAGCACGACCGGCGCGGACTTCGCCGTGGACGGCGGGTTCCTGAAGCAGACCTGACCATCGACCTTGATGCCCCCGGCCCCGTCACGGTTCTCACCTCCGCCCCGGAGGACTGTGTGGCGGACGCGTCACCGTCGTCAAGCTCTGAGCCGCCCGGGGTGCGGGGGAAGGGCTCTCTCCTGGAAAGGATCGCCTCACGAAACCCGAGCGCATGAGGGCGGCGGCGAGTTCCACCGGATCGTGGATCACCACTGCCTGCCCGCCGACGGATGGAGCGTCGAGCTGACAGGGTGGGGAGAACGGCGGCGTGTAACGGTATCGATGGCAGGTGAAATCCGGCCTTCACCACCGCTACCTCACCTCGAAAAGCATCGTGTCCGAGTCCTCGAACTGCTTGACGATGGTGAATCCTTCGTCGGTGTACAGCATGGCCGCACGGTTAGCCCGCTCGACGCTGAGAGATATCCGGCTGATTCCACGCTTGCCTGCCACCTGGATGAGCTCGCGCAGTAGAGCCCGTCCGATCCCGCGACCGCGCCACCCCGCGAGCACACCGACTGTCAGCTCGGGAACGTCGTCCGCCACATAGCCGTAGCCCGGGTCCTCGGCGGTGAATCGTCGCAACCATGCCGCGCCAAGCGGTTGTTTGTCCGCACCTACCGCGATCACACCAAGGTCATCGGGTCGGGGCCAGCCGACCACATAATGTGCGAGTCCAGGATCGGAGAGGATCCGTTCCCGAGAGAGGTTTCTTTCCGGGAGCCAGTTGACCGCCTCCACCAACATTTTTTCGAGAAAGTCCAGGTCATCGGCTTCGGCGGCTCGGAAAGCGCACGGGATGGTCATGGGAGTCACCGTATAGTGGATCAAGGGGAAAGCTTCCCTGCCGAACAGGGCCGGCGCCCTCCCGGCCGAGCCGAGGCACGCTCATCAGGAACGAAGTAGCGGCTCGTCGATCGCCTCGATTACGCGATTACGAATGAGACCAACCGAAGTGAAAAGATCGCGGAGACGATACTTGGGCGATGCTGCGGTCCCAGCGCGGCGGGGTGGTTGGGTGCGGTGCTCGGCTCCGAATCCGCCGTTCGGGACCGTCCCAAGCTGCATGCCCGGATAGCGGGAGCGCCGCGGCATCGCCTTGGTAACCCAGGAGAACGGTTCGGCAGGCTGTGCTCATGGGATGATCCCTTCCAGATGACGGAGGAGTTGACCTGAATGAGTCTTGCGGTACTTCAGGGATTAGTACTGACACTGGGATTTTTCAACCTCGCGATAGGTGTCTACGCGCTGACGGCCAATCGGCTTCCTCCTTTGCTTCCTGTTTACCGGCGTGATCGTTACGAGCCTCGTCGCTACGGGTGGGGGGTGTTGCTGAGGGCGGCCTTCGTATTTCTCCTGGTGTTGGGCCAGAAGGTGATGGGCTGGTCGCCTGATCTAGGCGCGATGTTTGTGATTCCCATGATGGGGTGCCTTATCGCAGCATGGTGGCTGCTGATTCCGAAGAACCCTTCTCCGGAGACTGGTAAGACCTCAGGGAGCTGTTAGTCGGATAGCCCGGAGCGATGTGTCGTAAAGGATCTGCGGGCTGTGATGCATCACGTGTGGAATTCCTCGGCCAGAGCTTCGCGGCGATAGTGCCGTCGGATGACACGGTCGAGGTCCGCGGTTCGATCGACAAGGTCGGTGAGGGAGCGGCGGTCGATGTCGAACGCGGCCATGCCCTCGAACGTCCATCGATGACGGGTGAAATCTCGTTTACCGGGGTCTTCGAGGTAGGAGACACTGCGGCATGCATCCCTACGAGCAGGCCGACGAGCTCCGCCGGGCCGTCGACGAGTTGGGCGTCCGCATCTACACGGCGTTGCGCGACGGTGGTCTCGACGCCGACCCCCTCATCGAGTTGGCCTGCCTGATGGAGGACTGGGGTGTGTCCACTCCTGTCACGCGGGAACTCCTCGAACGTCTCGCTACCGAGTTGACGGCCGCCGACCTTGCTCGGCTGGGTGAGGCCCTTCTCGGCGGGATCGGCTTCATACCGAGCTTCGCTCTGGAGCCGAGTCTGTTGGTGTCGTTGGAGGAGGCACTGAAGGACGTGGAGCGGGACGTCCGCGCTTCGGGGATCACCGGAACTCTTCGGATGATCGTCCCTGACCGGGACAGCATGGGCATGGCATGGGTGGAGTTCGAGGGCATCTGCCAGGGCAACGGCATCAGTCCCAGGGCTGAGCCGCTCGGGGCCGTGGCCGACGCCACCCAGGAAGTGGTCATGGAGGTGCTCTGGAGGGCGTGGCCCGTCTGTCCGGTGCACAACCGGGGCTTGCACGCCGAACCGGAAGACAGGATCGCCGTGTGGAGCTGCACAGGCAGCGGGACGCACACCGTCGCGCCGGTGGGTGAACTACCGCCCGAACGGCGTTGGAGGTCTGCTTGATCCGCCGATTTCTCTCAGCTTTGAAAGATTTAGGTATACGGCTCCCTGAACTGCTGCGATGCGGGTGAGAGAACGGTCTTCCCGTGTCCGTGAGTCCCCGTGATTCTCCCCTGTTCCCTGGTTGTACCGGCACAGGAGTGGCATGTCATCTACGACTCTTGATCGCCGCCTCGATACGTAGCCCGACTCCGACGGTCGCGAAGATGAGCGTTCCAAGGAGAGCGTTGGTGGTGAGCTCTTCTTCGATGATGAAGCCAAGGACGGGAACCGCTGCACTCAGGGCAAGCATCGCGTTGCCCCACCCATCCACCGGTTGGGTGCCGTCAGTCGTCTTCCCCTGACGTGCTGCAGGATCTTTTTGTTCACTCATGGGATGAGCATCCCGTTGATGCGGCGGGCAAAGGGATGGAGTACGTGTACGCACGCCCCTTAATGATGACGCCCGTCGATCGGCGCGAGGGACGACGGCGACAGGAAGAGCTGGCTCTCAACCATTTACGAACCTGGCCCCTACCTCTGGCGAGCATCTCGGAGCTGGAAGACCTCGCCGAAGGCAATAGACGGTATGGGGATGGATCGGGCAGGCTTGATCAAAATAATGATCGGATGCCGGGAAGGGGCGGGTGGGCGAGTTGAGAGAGCTGTTTGTGTGGCTGTGGGGAGTACTTTCGTGGTTGTTCTCGATGGCGGTGTTGTTCCTGGTGATTTATGTGGCGATAAGGCTGGCCTTAACGCATGATCGTCGGAGTCAGGTTCCGCGTCCGCGCGATGTGGCGGACGCGGAGGAGCGAGCTGCTCGACGGCGTGAAGCGGAAGGAACTGACGACGTGTAGCGGTGGCGGGTCGGTGCTCGTCATGTTGGCTGGGTACGGCGAGCGCGCGGTACGGCTATGGCCCGGGTCGCCGTCGGCCGAGGCCGGCGTCCACGCCGCACGCCCGGTCGGCGGACGGCAGAGGGCCGGGTACGGCGGTGCGGCGCGCCGCCGCTTGATCTCCAAACCGCCAAGGATCGGGATCGGGCCCTCGCCGACGCTCTGGGAGAGATCGTCAAGAAAGGGCTCAAGCTCAAAGATGGCGACGGCGACGATCCGCCCTTCATCGAGGCTAAGATCAACTGATCTGGCACGTGAGTGAGAATCGGCTCCGGAAACAACCAACCCTGGTTCGGGTTCATATCCTGACCTGGTCCTTCAGTCCTGGAGCGGGTGACGGCAATCGAACCCGCGCCGTCAGCTTGGGAATTGCATGGATCACACTTCGTAGAGGCGCTGAGCTGGGCGTTCGGCCGATCACGAGTGACCGTGGTCGCCCCATCGTCACCCTGGCTAAGGGCACGCTGACGGCGCGAGCGGCAGGATGATTTGGTGAAGCTGAACGAGAAGGTTCGCCGCGGAGGAGCACCTGGACCGGTAGGGAGCAGCCACCATGGGCGGCATCACCTCGATGATGCGTGCCGTTCCGCAGGGTGACCGCCGCGGAGTCATCCCCTCCTTGATCTCTCATGGCGGAGAAACCCGCTTATCCATATGATTGCTCAATGTCTGATGGAAAGTGCACTCATTGTGGCCACCAGGGTCTGGAGCCGGGCTTCATAGTCGACCATCAACAGCCCGGCTTCGGCGTCTGGGTGGAGGGTGAACTGGAACGGGGAATATTCGGTGGAGCCAAGCTGATGGGCCGCCCCAAATGGCGGGTGGACGCCCGTCGCTGCCCGCAGTGCTACCACTTGGAGCTCTTCGCCAGTCGCCAACTGTAACCCGTAGCGGACGCGGAAAATCGGCTAGAAGTCCAGAAAGATCGAGCCAGGCCGGGCGGCGGTCCCTGGCCTTATACGGCGACACTGCTGCGCCTTGGTGCGGCAATGAGGGTTCGGTTCCGCGTCGAGCTCGTCGTCGACGACGACACCACTGAGATCGAGCCTCTAACGGTGCATCACCGACGGCTCACGAACGCATAATTCGCAGGCGCAACTTCGAGGCTCAGACCATAGGCTTCCGCTGTTCCTTCCGCGGTAGCGGTCTTCATCCGTTAGAGGCTTGCTCGGGAGCCGCCGGCACCAGGGGAACGAGGAAAGGCCCAGCTCTGGATCACATTCTTGAGCCGGACCTTTGAGCGTGGAGCAGGTGACGGGAATCGAACCCGCGCTGTCAGCTTGGGAAGTCTCCAACGCGACCCGGCGCTGACCTGGCGAAACGTTGACCTGCGGGGGAGCGGGTCGATTCCCTGTGATTCCCGTGAGCCTCTCTTGTGCTACCTCCTGACGGGCACGACATCCGGACTCGGAGTGCTCCGTGGTAGATCCGGCCCTGTCCTTCTTGTGGCTGCCAATCAGCTCCCCTGCTGAAGGATCGGCCGCCAGAACTGGAACTTGTAGATATCGGCTCGGTAGATGTCGCGAGGAAAGTCGGTCTCCCGATCGTTCTCCAATGTCTTGTGCTGTGCCCGAACGAGCCAGGTGGCATCCCGGTGACCCAGGTCAAAAACCTCGTGTACACCCCACTCGCCGTTGTAGAACCCCCTGAGCTGGATCTTTCCCGAGCGGAGGAAGATCTCGCCGGTCCATGAGTGATCCCAAGCCGATTCAGGTGCGGGGGGCTGATCACTCCATAGTTCAAGCCGGACATTCGCTGTGATGTCCCGGGGAGTGTCACAGACCAGGGCATTGGGGCCGACCTCGATCCAGTCCTCATACCGCCCCCATTCCTGCTCCCACGGGGCCATCTCCTCACCGTTGATGGCCGCACCGTCGACCACCATCCAACGCCCGGGATCGTCGTGGACCTCCTCCAGCAGATACGTGATGAGTTCTCCCATCAGCCTCAGCCTCTTCTCGGTTTTATTCGTGTGGATCGATCGGTATGTCTCAACGTGGATTGAAGCAGGTAGGAGCGACAGTTCCTGATCGTCGAGACGCGAGTCTGTACCGCCAGAGGATGAGGTATTCGGTGAGATGGGACCGAGGAACGAGGTCCCGGATCGTCGATCGCCCCCAGCCCTTTAAGGGGATTAGTCACCACCAGGCGATCGTCTTATTTTGGACTTCAATCCGCCACCCTGTGGCCAGCCCGTAAACCGTTCACTCAAATTGCATACCATCCCCTATGGATATCCGCCATAGCTATGACTACCATCAAGAGGCAAACATCGACCCGAAAGAGATGACTAATGAGCCGTATCAAGAAGTTCGGTGTTTCGGTGGCTGCGGTGGCCGCGATCGCCGCCGCGACAACTCTAATGTCACCTACCGCCTCAGCCCAGGCCGCGACCTGCAGCACCAGCGCGCAGATTGGCATTGTCGGCGGCACTGGCTGGGCGCTGTGCAGCGGTACCGGAGTGACTCAGACGCAGGTCGTACTCTTCTGTCAGAACAGTGGCGGTAGCTACACCACGGTTTACGGCCCTTGGGTCGCCAATTCGGTTAAATCAAATGCCAAATGCAGCAGCACCTCGTGGCCGATATCGGTCGGATATCAAACAATCTGAGCCGACCACAAGCTCATTCGGTCGCGACAGGGCATGCGGGAACAGCTCGAAGAACCAGCCAGGCGACTGAATGAAAGCAAGGCTAAAAGACTCTTCGTCTCAACGATGTGACGGGTGCGGCCAAGGTTCTGGCCGACTATGCCGGTCGATAGGCGGGCGTGACGGGGCGGTGCCCTCCAGTACGGAGGATGCTGGAGAGCATCACCCGGTCAACCGTGGCCGCGGCACTGCGCGTGCTACGCGAACAGGGCTGGATCGACTCCCAGCAGGGCAGGGGGCGCTTCGTACGTAGCCGTCCGGCGGGACGGACCTCGATGGAACAGCCTCGCCCCGGACGGGCGTACCTGGCCGGTCCCGAGAGTGCCTCCGATGACGAGGCGCTGGAAGCGGCGGTGCCGGCCGTGCCCAACCGGGTCGCCGTCCTGCTGGGTATCACCCCGAAGAGCAAGGCGTTCCTGCGACGTCGCCTGGTCAGCCGGGCCGGTGAACCGAAGGATGTCGGCGATCTCCTCGCCGGGGCGGCGGCTGTCGAGAAGGTCGCGGATGCCCTTCCGCGTGAACACCTTTTCCTCCTCGTTGCCTGGATCGCCACACGCCGAACCTCTACACGCCACGGCCGACCCTGCGGAACGGGGTACGCGGGCTGGTACAAATACGGCATGAGCGAACTCGCCGGCTATCCCCCACAGCCGAACGTGCGGCCGACCCGGCGGGCCTACAGCCGGAGGTACCGTGTGTGGGCTCACGTGCTCCTGTGGACGCCGATCGCGATCACGGTGGTCGGTGTCATCCTCGGCCTGGGGTTGTTCGCAGCCGCTGATGCCGACCCGACACACAGTTCGTCCGCGCTCGGCTATTTCGGCATCGCCGTGTGGGGCGGCCTCGCGGTCCTGTCGCCGGCCCTGCTCGGGTCGTTCATCGCCGGGCTGGTCATGCTGATCCGCGCGCGCAGCTGAGGTCGCGGCGGGACGCGGCCCGCCTCGACATGCTCCAGGCCGGCCGCCAGGAGCATGTCGTGGCCACGCCGGCGGTCACCGTCTCGGCGGAAACACCGAACCGATACTTCACCGGCTCGAAGAGCCGATCGGTGAAGGCGGGCAGGTCATCCTGCCCTGAGGTCCGGTCGTGGCCGGCCGTTGTGACGCAGCCGGAGCCGACGCCGGGGGTGCGAGCGCAACACCGTGTGGAGGTTCCAGCCCTGCTCCGAGGCGACGCGCAGGGCGTAACCGGCGCCGGCACCCCGGAAGTAGTGTGCGCCGAGTTCCAGGTCGCGGTGATACTCGCGACGGTACTGGGAGGTCTCCACGCGTCGGGTCTGCTTCTCGATGCGCCGGTCCACGCGCGCTTGGTAGTACGCCGTGTCGCCCTCCCGCACCAGCGCCACCGGGGTCACGCACCAGAGCGGGACGAACGGTATCTGGCCCAATGTGGCGTCCAGCATTCGTATCGCGCCGTTCTCGGCACGCGGCACCATGTCGACGATCAGCTGGGCCACCGGCGCCACGCAGTGGAAGCAGATCGCGAGGACGACCCACACCACCCACCACAGCGGCAGGAACACCAGGGTCAGGGGGAGAAGCAACAGCCAGCGCAGTGCCGCCGGGCGGACGGGAAGCGGCCCCCAGGTCGGGCCGTCGTAGTCATGCACGGACGGTGTCTTCCTCTCGGGGTCGCCATCGCTCGACGGTGCGCCCGTGAGCCTACTCCGAGGGCCGACCGACCCACACGAAGCGGCGGGCCGTGCCGACCGCGGCCTGGAACAGTGCCTCGAAGGTCGCCGGGTCCTTGTGAGGCCAAGGCTGACAGCGGTCGCACACTATGACGCACCGGGGGGCTTGTGGCAAGACCCGGGTCGTGCTGCAGAATCTCCGACCGAAGCAAGAACCCGCGGAAATGAGGAGAGTCATGATCTCGACTGAGGAACGATATCGGAAGCGTCGTATTGAGATCGACGGGCTTGAAATGGCATACGTCGAGGAGGGGGAAGGTGACCCGATCGTCTTTCTTCATGGCAACCCGACTTCGTCGTACGTGTGGCGGAATGTAATCCCGTATCTGGCGGACAAAGGGCGCTGCATCGCCCCGGACCTGATCGGGATGGGCGATTCCGCGAAACTTCCGGTCAGCGGGCCGGGCTCATACCGCTTCGTCGAGCATCGCCGCTATCTCGATGCGTTCCTTCAGGCCCTAGGGCGTGTTTTAGAAGTGGACGCTGTCCTTTGCCCCGCACCGTAATGATCTCGGTGTGGGGCGAGGGGATCTTTCTGATGAGCAGTGGGCGGTGCTGGAGCCGTTGCTGCCGGTCGCGGTGTTGGGCAGGCCGGTGGTGGACCGGCGCAGGCTGATAGACGGGATCCGCTGGCGGGTGCGGACCGGTGCTCCGTGGAGGGATCTGCCGCCGGAGTATGGGCCCTGGCAGACGGTCTATGGTCTGTTTCGCCGCTGGCAGCGCGATGGCACGTGGCCGAGGCTGCTGACCGGGCTGCAAGCCCGGGCGGATGCGGCAGGACTGATCACGTGGGAGGTCAACGTCGACTCCACGATCTGCCGGGCCCATCAGCACGCCGCGGGCGCCCGTCGCGATGGATCGGCCCAGAAGGAGCCGCCGGGCGGAATCGGTGTCGAGCCCGCCGATCACGGCCTGGGCCGGTCCCGGGGTGGCTTCACCACCAAGATTCACCTGGCCTGCGAGCAAGGCCAGCGGCCACTGTCTTTGCTGGTCACCTCCGGACAGCGCGGCGATAGCCCACAGTTCACGGCTGTCTTGGAAGGCATTTGGGTCCCCCGCATCGGGCCGGGGCGTCCCCGAGTCCGTCCGCTGCGGGTGCGCGGCGATAAGGCGTACTCCTCTCGCGCCAACCGGTCCTACCTGCGCAGCAGGGCAATCCGGAGCACGATCCCCGAGCCGGCCGATCAGGCCGGAAACCGTAAGCGACGCGGGCGGGCCGGCGGGCGGCCTCCGGCCTTCGACCGCGAGGACTACAAGGCCCGGCACGCGGTCGAATGCGGGATCAACCGGCTCAAGCGCAACCGGGCGGTGGCCACCCGCTTTGACAAGCTCGCGGTCCGCTTCGAGGCCACCGTGCTGATTGCCGCGATCGGCGAATGGCTGTGACCCGGCAAAGCGGCCGCTTTCGCATGCCATGCTGACCGCGACCACGTCGAGCAGGGCGAAGAGGGAGAGCGTAGATGGGGGCTCAGTACTACGGCGCCGACAGCGAAAACGGCGACCGCATTGACGACCCATCCGAGGACGCGCTGTTCATGATGATCAGTGATCTGAACGACTCCGACAACACCTTCGTCGTGATCCAGCCCGATGAGGATGCCCCTGTTTGGTTCGCCTCGGTGGCTGTGCTGGGCGAAGGCGGATACGAGGTCGTTCGCCGCGACAGCACCCGAAACGAGCACCAGGTCACCACCTCGAGCAACATCAACGACATCGCCCGCGACCTCACCGTCTGGTTGGCCGCCCGCCACTTCCCCGGACGGCCAACCAGGCACATCACCGACTTCTAAAACACGCCCTAGGCGTACGTGAGCGGGTGGTCATGGTGCTGCAGGACTGGGGTTCGGCCCTGGGTTTCGATTGGGCGTACCGTCAGCCTTCCGCACTCCGGGGTATCGCCTATATGGAGGCGTTCGTGGCTCCGATCCCCTCGTGGAGCGACTGGCCGGAGCCTGCGGTTGCGCTCTTCCAGGCGATCCGCTCCACTGCGGGTGAAGAGATGGTCCTCGATCAAAACTTCTTCGTCGATGATGTCTTGCCTGCAGAGGTGCTGCGAGGGCTGTCGGAGGCGGAGATGGCCGTCTACCGTCGTCCCTACACGGAACCCGGCGAGTCACGCAGACCGACGCTGACCTGGCCGCGCGAGGTTCCCGTTGCGGGCGAACCACGCGATGTTCACGATGTCGTCACGCGTTATGCGGAATGGCTCGCTGAGTCTTCGGTTCCCAAGCTGTTCATCGAGGCGGTTCCAGGAACGATGTTTGAAGCACACCGGGCCATCGCCCGGTCGTGGCCGAATCAGGCACACATCACGATCACGGGTGGCCACATGGTTCAAGAAGACGCCCCCGATCAAATCGGGGCGGCCATCGCCTCCTGGCTGCGAGATCTCTCCTGAAAGGGGCGGCGGAGCCCGGGCTCCGGGGCGACCTGGTCGTGGCGGAGGTGCTGCTCCCGGCCGATCGTCATGAACTGGAAGACGCCTATCCGATCACGTAACCCGCGACGCCGTTACGTCGTTCATGTGTGGGATTACAACGATTTGGTGGTCGTCCTCGTAGATGATCTTTCCGGGGTCCGATGAGTAGACCGCTTCGCAGTCGACACCGTGCGCGGCAAGGATCTCCATGTAGCCGGCGACCCGCTCGATGAGCGGGTGCGCCGACGATTTGAACCAAGCCGCTGCCCCGGGGTTCAGGGTGTGGTCATAGACCGTGGGGTCGACATCCGAGGGGTTGGTGAAGTTCGCGTCGTACCAGTCGTTGTTCGTCCGCCGGAAACGTTCTTGCTCCGCTGTCAGCTTTCCTCCGGATGCCAGACTGTTGACCAGGCCGAAGACCCCGGGAAGACGCCCCTGCCGGTCACGGGCGGTGCCTTGAAATCTCAGGTAGAGCGTTTCGTCTGCCACGGTCTCTCCGGTTGGCTTTCGTGATGGGACGGGGAACTTGTCAAGCTTGGCGAGTCCCCGTGGATGACTGGTGTTCCCCGCTGTTCTGGCACGTGATCAACGCCGACCAAGAGACCTGGACGAGTAACCAAGATCGAGAAGTGGATGTGAGACGGACCTGGTGCTCATTCCCGCTAGGGGCATAGAAGGTAGGATAGAGAGTATGAGTGAGCCTACCGGCAAGTATTCGATCACCATGCCGCGTGACATCGCGGAGGCCGCACGGTCCCGGAGCGGACCTTCCGGTCTGTCTGCCTACGTCGCCGCCGCCGTCGCCCGCCAGATCGAGCGCGACAACCTCAGCGAACTCATCCAGGTCGCCGAGGCCGAGCATGGCCCCATTGCCGACGATGAAGTCCAGGCACTGCGCGACCAACTCAACCAGGCCCGGCAGGGACAGGTCCACGGTGGGGCGGACGTTGTATGACCCGTTCTCCCGCCACCCCTGGTGGCACGCTGGTCCTCGACAGCGAGGGACTGGCCAAAGTCGTCCTGCGTGACCGCACGGTCACCACATGGCTCGCCCTCGCCCGCGCCGACGACCTCCGCGTTATCACCTCCGCCGCCACCCTCGTCGAAGTGGTTCACCCCCGCATCAACCGGCCGGCTCTGGAGTGGTCGCTGTCCCGCCTTGTCGTTGAACCGGTCACCGAGCCGATCGCTCGCCACGCCGCCACACTTCTGTCTGACGCCGGTCTGCACGGGCACAAGTACGCCATCGATGCGATGCTCAGCGCAACCGCCCTCGCTGCCCCCGGCCCCGTCACGGTTCTCACCTCCGACCCGGAGGACCTCGCCGCCCTGTGCGGCGAACGCGTCATCGTCATTAAGGTCTGAGCTGCGTGCGATGACGAGCATGACGAAGCGGTGGGAGCAATGAGAGCCAATGACCCGAGAAGATCGAAAAGTCCTGGAAACGACTAAGGCCCGGGGTCGGGAATCCATCTCTGACCTGGGCCTTCGCTCTTGGAGCGGGTGGCGGGAATCGAACCCGCGCTGTCAGCCTGGGAAGCCTCTATCTCGCCTGGTCGCTGAGCCGGGGAAGGGTTGACCTGCGGGGGAGTGCTCCGAGTACCCGTGGTTCCCCGTGAGTCCTCCTTGATCACCCTCTTGACGGGCACGTCGCCCGGCCCGGGACTGCTTCCAACAGGAGCAGGTCACCGGAGGTTGGGAGGTCGTCATCTGCCTTGGAATGGTGCTGGACGCATGAGGTGTGAGCGGTCATGCGCCGCCGGTGCAGCACTCAGCGATTGTTGATCAACTTCAGAAGGTACGGTGTCGCCTCCTTAAGTGAGGGGAAGCAGTCATCCGCCTTGGCCAGCTCACGAGGAGTGTGAGTAGTGGCCACAGCGATCACCGTGCATCCCGCTGCCTTCCCAGCGGCTACCCCGTGGGGGGCATCCTCGATCACGATGCAGTCGTTCGGATCAGTCAGGAGAAGTTCAGCCGCCTTGAGATAGCCCTCGGGATGAGGCTTAGAACGTTTGACGTTCTCGCCGTAAATCTGCACCGAGGGCAACGGAAGCGCGGCAAGCCGGAAGCGCCGGTGAACAGGGGCTTGGCTGCCCGAAGTAACCAATGCCCAAGGATGCCGTTCCAGCTTGCTCAGCAGGCTTACAGCCCCCGATGCTGCCGGGAAGGCATCACCTTCCATGGCCATCAGTTGGTTCAACACCTTGCGCTCGACGGTGGGATCGAGATCAGGGGCGACATCGCGGACGGTGTCCTCAGGCCGACGGCCGTGAGTGAGGCTCCACACCAGGTTTCTGTCCAGCCCGCGCATGTCCGACCAGGCATCCCAGATCCGTCGGTGCGTTGCGCTGGAGTCGAGTAACACCCCGTCGACATCGAACAACAGCGCCTTGATCGCCATAAGCCAGAGGATGCCACAGATGGCCGGGGAACGCGCCCGCACCGTCATTAGGGACGAAGCACCGGCTCGGCGATCGCCCCCAACCCCGTGCGAGACCAGCCACAGCATGGCGATCGTCGTGTCGCATCGGTGCGGCGGCGGGCCGCAGAGGTCGGCGAGTGCGTTGGGTACGGCGGGCGCGCGGTGCGACTACGGCCCGGGGCGCCGTCGGCCGGGATCGTCGCGACCCGGTGATCGGTGTGGATTGTTCCGGTCACCGGGTCTTCATGCGACATCGATCTATGGGGGCGGGGCCGACCGGTACGCGACCGACCCCGGTTCAGTAGCGGGAATGCGCCGTGGCCGGTCGGGTCAGGCGCAGTTGATGGCGGTGTAGGAGGGGTTGTAGGTCGAGGTGACCTGCCGGCCATCGATCGTCGCGGTCGCCGTCACGGTCGCACTGCCCGTGGCGATCTGCCCGGCCCTGGTGCTGAAGGACTGGTAGGCCTGCTTGCCTGGGGCGACGTCGGCCACGGCCTTCGAACCGTAGGGGGTGGTCAGCGTCACGTTCGCCGGCACGGCGGCGTCGTTGACCGCGGTCACGGCCACGTACGCCGTGGTGCCCACGCAGCGGGCGGTGGCGGTCACGGTCAGCGCGAGCTCCGGAGCGTCCGGCACCGTGAACGACGCCGCAGCTTCCGACGCCTTCAGATAGTCGAAGCCGAGGTACTCGGCCTTGACCGTCCGGGTACCCGCAGGCAGACCCTCCGGCAGCGTGACCGTGGCCGCGCCGTCCTTCAGGTGGGCGAGCTCCGACCACGAGCCGACGCTGAACCGCACCTGACCGCCGGTCTCGAACCCGTCAGCGGCCTCGACGGTGGCGGTGGCCGTGGTCGTCTGGGCCCCGCTCGCGTACGGCTCGACGGCCACCTTGGTGGTGGTCGTGACGTCGCTGTTCGGGATCTCGCGGATGTCGTTCCACTCACGGACGGTGAGCGGGATCACGGTGCCGTGACGCGGACGGACGACGCCCGCGTTGGTCATCGTGAGCGGCTTGGCGTTCCAGGTCGGAGCCTCGATGTTCTCGTGGCACGCGGCCTGGTACCCACCACCGTTGGTGTACCGGTCACCCCAGAGGTAGAACTGGCCGGGGCAGGAGGTGTCACCGGGGTTGGCCTTGAAGATGACCGGCCCCTCGTACCCCTGGTTGGCGACCCACGTCGTGCGCCCCAGAGCCGGAGCGAGCAACGTCCAGTTGTTGATGTTGCTGTCCAGGAAGTCGGTGTGCTTCTCCGAGAAGATGTCCGAACCCTGGTTGCCGGCCTCGTTCTTGGTCACACGGTAGTAGTGGTCACCGACCCGGATCGCGGTCGTGTCGATCCGCGACAGCGGGGCCGGGTCCTGCCAGACCTTGGGAGCGGAGAACGTCTGGAAGTCGCGCGTCGTGGCGTACCACATCTGCGCGTTCCCCTGACCGGTGCGGTTCACGGGGTCGTTCCACAGCGACTGCGCCCAGAACACGGCGTAGGCGCCGATCTCCTCGACCCACAGCGACTCGGGTGCGAAGGCGTTGCCCGCGTTGTCGGGCGCGACCTTCACGTGCCGCTGAGGAGTCCAGTTCACCAGGTCGTGCGACTCGAACACCTCGATGTACTGGGTGTCGTTGATCGCGTATCCGCCCTGGTCGTACCAGTTCAGGTCGGTGGCGATCATGTAGAACGTGTCGCCGTCGGGCGAGCGGACGATGTGCGGGTCACGAAGCCCCTGGTCGCCCAGCTGGGAGACGAGCGACGGCCAGCCCCCGGTCAGACCGGTCCAGTCCAGAGCGGTGTTTCCGTTGGACGTCGCGAACATGATCTGCTCGCCGTCGGCGATCCCCTCGCCCTTGAAGTACCCCATGAAGTACCGCTCGTGCTTCTCGGAACGGGGCTTCGCGGTGATGGTCACCGGGAACGACTTCGTCTTCGAGGCCGAACCCTTGGTGATGGTCGCCGTCAGGGTGGCGGTGACATCCGCACGGCCGAAGGCCGGGCGGGTCACCTTACCCGTCGGGGTGACGAGGTCGGTGGTCGACTTCCAGGTGATCGTGGATCCGAACTCGCCGCCGGCCGGAAGGTTGATGTTTCCGCGCACGTCGTCGGTGGCGTACAGGGCCAGGTCGAACGCGTCACGGTCGACCGCCTGCGCGTCGTCGAACTTGGCCTTCACCACAATGGGGATCTCCCGTGTGGTGACCTCTTGGGCGCCCTTGCGGACGGTCGCCGTGAGCGTGGCCGCCGCGTCGGGCTGCCCCTGCGCGGGTCGGGTGATCTTGCCGGTCACCGCGACCTTGCGTGCGCTGGGGACGGCCGGCGGGGTGTAGACCTCGACGACCGACGGGTCCGAACTCGTCCACGTGATGGCCGAGCCCGCCACGGAGCCCACCTTGGGCAGAACGATGTCGCGTACGATCGCACTGGTCAGGCCGAGGTCGATGGCGGCGGCGTCGGCGCTAACGCCATTGGAGACGGTCTTTTTCGCCAGGGCGAGTGTCTCTTCGAGGCTCACTGCCCTGTCGTAGACCCGGAAGTCCCGGAGCGTTCCGCGGAATGAGTAGTGGCCCGACGTCTGCGAGCGAGCGAGGAAGTTACAGTTGGTCCCCGCGGCGTTCACCGACGGCGGCGTGGTCAGGCTCGTTGACGTCGCGTGCTGCACGCCGTCGAGGTAAAGCGTGCCGGTCCAGCTCGTGCCGTTCGCGTTCAGGGACTGGGTGTAGGTGACGTGCGTCCAGGCTCCCTCGGTCATGCGGACCCGGTTCTGCTGGAGGTTCGCCGAGCCCACCGCGACGCGGAACCGCTGGGTGTTCGACGCGAAGATGGAGCCCTGGGCGCCGGTGTCGACGTCGCACGAGCCGGACTTCCTGCCGAAGCCCCACATCTGGTGCTCGCCGACGTTCGCCGGGTCGATCCACACGTCATAGTCGACCGTGAGGTTCGACATGCCGGCGGTGATGTCCTTCGGCAGCGCCACGTACGCACCGTCGAGGGCGCTCGCGTAGGAGTCGGGGTTGAACCTGACTCCGTTGCCGGTCAAGGTCGCCTTCTCCGGATTGACGAGCGTGGCGTTCGCCGCCGAGCCCGCGCTACCCGAGTTGACCAGCGTCGTCCCACTGGTCTCGTCGAGGGCGAAGTGGTGCACCAGCCCCTCGTTGAGCTGCTCGTCGGCAGCGTGCGAGGGCGTCGCTGCCAACGAGACGGAGAGAAGCGCGCCCAGGGCCAGGCCCGCGACACCTCTCCCCTTCCGGATCAGCCGGTGGCGCGACCTTTGCTGTCGCAATCTCACTTGATCCTCCTTACTCCGGTCGCTGTGGACGCGTGGGGCACGGCCCCGTTCGGGGCGGGGGTGACCGCACTCGCGGGAGAGGCGAAGCCCGAATGGATGGTCAGCGCGCCGGCGAGGCCCAGCGTCGGGCCTGGTTGAGCGCTCCGACGAGACGAGGGCAGCACAGACAAAGGTTCACCTCGTTGTGAAATGTGGGGGGATGGTGTGAACTGGGGGGGACGAGACCATATATCACAGATGTCCGGGTCTCGAATGCAGACATTAACTGCCAGTCCCGGCGAAAGATAGCCTTAATTGCCCCCGAACCTTTGCGTGAGCCGACGAAAGCTGTGCCAGCCCTGGATGAAAGTCTCGTCCTTGTCAGCACTCCGCAAGCATCAAAGCGACCATAGGGACGGGAATTACCAGGTCACGTGGGGTTCTTACCGCCGGTGCCGGCCGCCTGCTGCCCGCCGCATCACCCGCCCAGGCCGACCCAGACGGGCGGAGCGGCGTCGGACGACCACGGCAGGCAGGGACCGCCGGCACATCGAGGAATGCGACCTCCACCGCGACGACGTGCCGTTTCACGTCAAGTACGCCCGCACGTGGTTCGATAGCGGCTTTGTTACTTGACTGTCGGCGCCCGGTCGGGGTGCTGAGCGTGGTAGATGGCTTCGTCCTCGCTGAAGGAAATGTTTCGATCGCGCTATGAAGCCGCTGGTTGTTGAACCAGTCGACCCATTCGGACGACCCCCGCGAAGGCCATCACCTGCCGGCCGCTCGCTCGGGCGCCGCCGTCCACGGACGGAGCTTGTCGGGATTGCGTACCCCCCCAGATGCGCTTGATCTGGTCGCCCTCGACGTCGAACGCCGCGACCGTCACGATGACGCCGTCCTGCTGGACCACCAGACCGGGCTGACCGTTGACCGTACGCTCCAGAATCGTCAGGTTGGACAGCCTGCCGGCGAGATTGAGCAGTGCGCGCACGATCCGCTCGGCGCCGTCGATCGGGCGCAGCGCGGCACCGGCGACGCCGCCGCCGTCGGCGACGAGGGTGGCGTCGGGGGCGTCGCATTCCGTCGTCGAACTGTAAGCCGTTCGCGATTGATCCGGGCTGTCAGCTCATCTGCTCGGCCTTGAGAGCTCCTTGTGAGCGGAGCCAGTCGATCACTTCGGTCCCATTGCTGCGGATTGCGGCGTCCAGGGGCGTCAGGGACTCCCAGGTTGGGAGCCAGTTCAGGTCGGCGCCCTGGGACAGGAGGAACTCTGCGGTGCGGCGCTGCCCTCCGTGACAGGCCAGCCAGAACGCATGGCTGATCTCCTCTTGGATAGGCGGGTCTCCCGCGACGAAGTCCGTGACGAGATCGAGGATGCCCAGAGCCGCCGCGTCACCAAGCAAGGTCTTGGCTCCTCTTTCGACGAGGCGATGCGCCGCGTTCCATTGAGCAAAGGCGACAGCATCGGTCAACGGCGTGCCGTCGGCGATGACTGCTCCCGGGGCCTCGATGTCGGCGCCCGCGTCCAGCAGGGCGTCCAGGACCTTGACGTCGTCGCTGCTCGCGGCCCAATGCAACGGGGTCTCGGTGTGCGGGCCGGTGAATCTCGCGTTGACGTCGGCTCCTGCGCTGACAAGAGTGGCGACGGTCGCGGCGCCGTTGGGGAAATGGCCGGGCCAGTCGGTGACTACGTGCAGGAGCGAGCGCGACATACCGCCTTCTGTATCCGGGTTATCGCCGAGTCGGGCCGTCGCGAGACCGGGATTCTCGTTGAGCAGTCGACGCAACGCGGCTTGGTCGCCGGTGTGGATCACGTCTACTACGGCAAGTGCCAGCGGTTCCTCGGTACTTATGACCAGCATGAGGCGCCCTTTCGAGGGGACGTTTCTGCCGACCGTACCGTCCGCTCTCCCGGGTGTCAGGAGACCTCTGCGACCCCGGAGGTCAGGAGTGCGGGCAGGCCCCGGCCTGCCCCGGCGAGGGTGCGCGGCGCACTAGCAAGATCCTAGAAGCGCAAGATCACCACATCGGAAGTCTCTGCGGTTCGAGGGGATTGCCACTACCCGATCGGGTGAACCGTAGAGTCCAAGGCCCGCGCTAGGTGCTTTGCGTGTAGACGAGCACGACACCTCCGCCTAGTCTCGTGCGGTCGTGTGCAAGGACGCGAGTGATCTTTCCCTTGAGGTCAATCACGACGATCTGTCGAGCGCCATCCCTGGAGACCGTGCTGATCAGGTGACGGTCATCCCACCACCCATACGTGCTGTCAAAGTTGATCTTTACGCGTGTGGCCAGTTTTCCGGACTTCATGTTCCAGAGGCAGTAGCTGGATTCGTTGTAGGTGGCCGGGCAGACCGTGAGCAGTTGCTTGCCCGAGGGGGAGAAGGAGTCGTCGCCGGTGATCCAGCCGATCTTGCGCAGCGTGTGATGCATGCGTCCGTCTGTCCGATACAGCCGTACCCCTTGATAGGGGTCTGCGTACCCGGCAGCGAGGTGCTTGCCGTCCGGTGTCCATTGAAAGGTTGCGAGCCCATCGACCCCGCGAACCATGGCGACCTTCGCAGTGCCCGTGGCGATGTCGACCGTCACAAAACCAACCGTGGTGGAGTACTTTTTTTCGACGGTCAACACCAGCTTGCGACCATCGCGCGACCACTGGATGCGACCGGTCCGCAGTGGTTTGCGCACTGTGCGAATACGTGTGGCCTTGCCCTTGGCGTCGAAAATCACGACTGAGTCGAACTCGCCTGGAGAGGACTGGGGCACACCGGCCACCCTGCCGCCCTTCGGTGCGGGGACCAAGTCTCTGTAGTCCTTCTTCTCCGCGAATCTGCCCTTGTCCGAGACGCGAAGGTAGGCGTTTATTCGTGAGTTGCTCACGGCCCGGGAGAAGGCGGTGACCTTCACGGGATCGTGGACGCGCTCATGCAAGGTCACATCGGCATCGGGCAACTTGATGTCGACCTCGTCGGGCTGTTGTGCAGACACGGGGGAAGCCGTGAGCGTGGCCAACACAACACCTATAGCTAGAGCACTGCATAAGGCGCGAGACCTGATCATTCCGGCAGCATAGGTGGTTTCGATCAAGGTCCGCGAGATGCGTGCTCCGCGCACCGGTCCCGGCGCCTTCGCTCCCGCACCTGTCAAGCACACCTCCACCGCTGGAAAGGACGTCGCCTGATGACGCGTCGCAGGACTCACCGGATCAGCACCATCACTCTCAACACGGGCCGTGGCGCCCGCGCCATCAAACACCCCTATCCGGCTCGGACTCCGGTCCTGGCGCTCGACTTCGGCGCCGTCTCGCTCCTGGTCACCATCTCGGCCGGTGACCTCGTGACGGCCTCCGAGGTCGAGTTCGCCCGCCAGTTCGCCCACGAGGCCGACCAGTTCGCCCGCTCGGCCGAGAGCAAGTTCACCGTCTCGGCCAGCGAGTCCGACCAGGGCAAAGCGGCCTGACACGTAATCGGGGCCGCTGAAACTGGCATTACCCTCGGGCGGACCTTCATCGCCTCCGACGGCAAGGTCTACCGGCCGTTCCTGTTTGTCACGCTGCCCCTCCCTCATACGGACGCGTTCGCAACGGCGTCCCGGTCAACCCGAGCACGTATGACTACGCGGCGGCTCGCGATGCCCGGGATCGGGCCGTCGCCGACGCACTGGGGGAGATCGTCAAGAAAGGACTCAGGTCCAAGGATGACGACGGCGACGATCCGCCCCTTGTCGGGGCCAAGATCAACTGATTTGGCGCGAATCTGGCACGCGAGTGAGAATCGGCTCGGAAAACAACCAAGGCCCCAGTCCGGGTTCACATCCTGGCCTGGGCCTTCAGTCTTGGAGCGGGTGACGGGAATCGAACCCGCGCTGTCAGCTTGGGAATCATCTACTGACCTTGTCGCCCTGAGCTGGGAAAACAGGGGTGCAGGTCAGGGCGGGGCGAGTCCCCGTGGTTCCCCGTGAGTGACCATGGTTCCCCGCCTGTTCTGGCACGCATCTGGCACGTGATCAACGTTGCACGGGAAGCCGGACGACTGCCCTCGGGGCGGAGTGTGCTGGGGAGCCTCCCGCTGTGGACCTTTCTCGACAGGAAGAACAGGAGCGTTTCCAGGGCGTGATACTTGCCGTCGCTATAACGTCCGTGTTATGAATTGGGGAGAGGTGGAACTGGAGCCAGAGGTCGATGAGTGGTTCGACACGCTTGATCAGGAGGGGCAGGAGACGGCGGCGTTCTATGTCGACCTGCTGGCCGAGCGTGGTGTCCTGCTGGATGAGCCCTACACTCGTCAGCTCCGCGGCAAGTTACGTGAGCTGCGCTTCCACCTCGACCGGGAGGCGGTACGGATCACCTACTGGATCGCACCGGGCCGGCGGATCATCATGCTGACGGTGTTCCGCAAGCAGCGGATGCGCGAGTCCGCTGAGATCGAGCGGGCGTGGCGGGCCATGCAGCGGTGTATCGCCGAGGCTCACACGGCGGATGAGGAGTGAGCGGTATGGGTGAGCGCAAGAGCTGGGGTGCCAAGCGGGCCGAGATCATGAGCCGTCCGGGGGCCGGAGCGGCGTACGAGGCCGCCAGGATCCGGTTCGAGCTAGGGGAGGCGGTACGGCTGCGCCGTGAGCAGCTCGGCCTGACCCAGAGTGAGCTGGCCGAGCGCGCGGGGTTGAAGCAGCCTGCGGTGGCGCGGTTCGAGGCAGGCGGGACGATGCCGACCATCCCGATGCTGGAGCGGCTCGCGGAGGCATTGGAGATGCGGCTCAGTGTCCAGTTCCAACCCCTGCGTGAGGCGAGCTGATCTTTCTGAGGTATTTCCGGAGTCGCAGATCACCGAAGTGGGAACAGCCGAGCCGAACGACACTGAAAAGGGCCCAGATCGGGAATCATCCCTGAGCTGGGCCTTCGCTCTTGGAGCGGGTGACGGGAATCGAACCCGCGCTGTCAGCTTGGGAAGTCTCTATCACGATTGGTCGCTGACCTGGGAAGATGCTGACCTGCGGGGGAGTAGAGTGAGTTACCGTGATTCCCCGTGAGTCCCCCTTGATCACTCTCCTGACGGGCACGCAACGGGCACGCGAGGAGCACGGGAACCTCTGGGCCTTCGTCGCCCTAGTGCTCGGTGGGCCGGGGTTGAGGAACGAAACCCCGGACCGTCGATCGCCCCCAGCCCTGTATGAAGATCAGCCACCGCCAGGCGATCGTAAGGGTGGTACCGGCCCTTTTCGTTGGCTGCCCAGTTGGAACGCCTCCGGCTTCCGCCCTTGCCTCTTACACTTCCGGCATGGATCTGCGGCAGCTCACAGACAAGGTCGAAGCGGTATCGAGCGCCTATGCCCGCAAGCATGGGATAACCCGGGATGACACCTGGTTCCTGCTGAAGCTTCAGGAAGAAGTCGGTGAGCTGACGCAGGCGTTCCTCATGCGCTCTGGACAGGCCAGAGATAAGGGATGCTCTCCAGATGAGCTGGAATTGGGCTTCCGAGCCGAACTGGCGGATGTTTTGTCTCAGGTCCTGCTGATGGCACGACATCACGGAGTCGATCTGGAGGCGGAAGTCGAGCGGAAGTGGATGCCGTGGCACCCTGATCGGCTCTCTACACGGGATGAGAGCGGGACGGCTGGCGCTGATCTGAACAGCGCCGTAGACCCCGTGTAGCGCTTCGGGCTGGTGGCCGGAACGACTATGAGCGGCGGTGCGCCGTCGGAGTCGGCGCGTGGGTTGGGTACGGCGGGTGCGTGGTGCGGCTACGGCCCGGGGCGCCGCCGGTCGGGATCGGCCCCCAGGCCGCACGCCCGGGCGGCGTGCGGCAGAGGGCCGGGTACGGCGGCGCGGCGCGCCGCCGCTTGACTCCTACAAGAACAATTCGGCAATGCCCGAAAGCCCAAGGTGGGTATGAAGCGCATGCATTAAGCTGATTGTCGTGACCCAGCTAAGTCCTTCTGGCAAGGTGATCTATGCATATTTCGATGGCGACGACGTCGGACCTCAACTTGAACTACGGCTTCTTGACAACAAAATCGAGGAAGCGCGAGCATACAGTCTCGCAGTAAGTGCGGCGCTCGAACGAGTTAAAGAACTACTGGAAGCTGCTGGCATAAACGATATCATTGCCTGTGGAGGCGATGATCTTATAGCTTCTTGGCTACATGGCCGTATATCTATTGCGATGATCAATGAGATAACGGCAGATTTCTATCGCTTGTCGGGACGGACTATGAGTGTCGGCATCGGAAGGTCGACTAGAGAAGCCGCTCAGAACCTACATAGGGCTAAGTTGATGGGCAAGAACCAGGTGATTTGCTCTAGCGAGGTAGCAGAATGCTAGTAGGTGCAGCTAGATCCGACCGGCAAGAGCTGTACATATTTGTTACCTCAGCCCGCCCTGATCCCTACGTGAACGTTCTTGTTCATGTACTCCAGACTCGCCTCATATCCTCTGTTCACTATATTTCTATAAGTGAGCACGGATATACTGCAGAGCAAGTCAATGATCGGCTTATCTCGATCACTGCGGGTATTCACACTTATCTGCATAAACTTAGGGATCGCCTAAGGGATGGCGGTAACCCTGTGGCGGCTACGCTCTATGAAAAGTGCCTAGATAAGCTCGACTCAATTTCTACCAGAAATGAGGTTGTCTCTTGGTTTGAACTAGACGAAAAGCTTAAAGATTTCTCTTCTTCGGGCTTGTCCATTTTTGATGTTACTAGCCTCAAGAAGAATCTACTGGTTGATGTTGTTGCGTTACTTCTTTCGCGCGGCTGTACGCGTGTTTACAATTTTGAACTCCTTAGGCCGCCGAATCATGACGAGTCAGACCTCTTTCATTCGCTTGACGAGGCGGAATTTACTTATCGGAGCCTGAGTGAGAGTCGGCATGTAGGGGTCGCGCAAAAGCGTATGCTTGCTAACTTTCTAACACTTCGACAACTCGCAGTTGTGACATCAGGTGTCACCGCCTTCGTCCTGTTAGTGCAGGTCTTCTTTGGCTCGACCTGGCTACAGACCTCTGTGGTGGTGTTAGGTACTGCGACTTCTATTTCTGGGTTCTTTTTCTTTGTCATTCGTAATGCTAAGTAGCGTGTGGATCTAGATATAGCTACAGCGGCTCTTGTTCAATCAAGTAGATCTGGACGGTGAGTTGTGAGTGCCTGGCGAGCAGCTGAATAGCGCTCGTGGAAATCGTTCGCAAGGGTTTCTCGGCGGTAGCGTGAGCGTAAAACTCGGTCAAGATCTCCAGCTCGGTTGACGAGGTCCGTGAGCGACTTACGTTCAATGTCGAAGGCGGCCATACCTTGGCCTACGGCTGCGTCGAGGTTGCCACGCCGGGCGTGGACGATGCCGAGATCGATATGGGCGTCCGCGACGCGCATGGGAGCGTTGGATGTGCCGTCCGGCCGCGTGTGCATTTGGATTGTCTCAAGGGCGTGTTCTTCGGCGCGGTCGTTGTCTCCGAGCCAGGTGTATGCGGTGGCGGCGTAGAAGACCCACTTGGCGTGATCGAACACAAAGTGGTGATCCGGGTTTCCGGGAAGTGGAAGCTTGGCGAGGGCATCGGCTCCACGAGTGAGAGCCTTGTCGGCTTCGCGGCGGTCGCCGATTCGGGCCAGTCCGCGGGCCTCTTGCAGGGTGAGTTGAACTTGAGCACTGGATTGGCCGGCGACGGCCTGGCCCATGCGGGCGGCGGTGACGACGTCCTCATAGCGGCCTTCGACCAGGGCGAACCACGCGGACATCTCGTAGGCCCAACCCATGAGTTCACCGTGTCCGACCTGGCGGCCCATCTCGTAGGCGGCGCGGCGGGCGGTCTCGGCTTCCTCGCGTTCTCCCAGGTCGTAGTGAACGCACCCGAGCAGGGCCGTCAGCCATCCGGTGATGACGAGGAGTTCGCGGTGCTGGGCGAGGGTGATCCGTCCGCCGAGTAGGCCGTTGACCTGAGCGAGGCGTTTCTGTGTGCGGTCGCGCAAGGTGGCGGCGGAGACGACGGGGTAGGCGCGGCAGAGCAGATCGACGGCCTCGGCGAGGGCTTCAAGCGTGCCGGTTCCGACGTCGGACGCCTGAAGCTGCTGGGCGAGTTCCATGGTGCCGTACAGGTCGGCCTCGGCTCGCAACGCGTCCATGGGAATGATGCTGGTGGCCTCGATGAGCTGGCCGGCCCCGCGTCTGTTCGGTCGGAATCCCAGGTCTTCGGGTTGAAGTCCGGTCAGCTGGGTGATGGCGATCCGGTACGGAGAATGGGGCCACCTGACCTCTCCGGCCTCCCAACGTCGAATGCGTTCCTCATCGCACGCCAGGGACTCCTTGATGCCGATCGGTGTCGCGTTGATCCGGTCGGCCAATTCGGCGCGCGTCAGGCGGTGCTCATTGCGCCACGCTCGGAGCTGGACGTTAGGGATGTTGTCGGGCATCTAAGGCCTTCCTCCCGGCTGGGGGCTCAAGAGGGGGAATTCAGGGGGGCCGTTTGGGGGTCCTGACGATCTTGGATTGCCGGTGGACTTGCCATCAAGCAACACGGTACGTCAGCCCGCCTTCCGCCGCAGGGAGTGCGGATCAATCCGAGGAGATGGCGACGGTGACCCGGCCAGACGAGACCAGCGAGACACGCCCCTGCCCCGCGTGCCGGGGACGTGGAACCAAGCTGCGCAGCTCGCGCCGTGCCCTTCTCGTCGGCGAGAGCAGCGATGACCAAGAGACGCAGGGAGAACAGGAATGTCTCGACTGCCTCGCAACCGGCCGGGTCGAAAGGAACGTGAGATGAATCCGATCATGCAGACCGCTGCGGATCACCTCCAGCAGGAACACCAGCAGGACGAGGCCGTGGCCCTCACCCTCCTGCGAGATGAGTTGCTCCGGCTCGGTGTCCGCGCTGAGCTACGCGACAACGACAGTGCGCTGATGGTGAACCGTCCGCGGGTGGGCCTGCCGGTGTGGGTGTTCGTCAGCTACGGCGGCGCTTACTACTCCTGGCAGTCGGCCGAGAGGCGCCACCCGATCAACGACGTGACGGGCGCGGCCAAGGTTCTGGCCGACTACGCCGGTCGATAGGCGGGCGCGGCGGGGCGGTGTCCTCCAGTACGGAGGGTGCTGGAGAGCGTCACCACTACTCCGTCGCGCTCCTCGACATCCCGGCAGGCAGCAGAGCGACGCGCGGCCCCCCACGCAGCCGCAGCGTCCTTCTTCCCTCTCTCTGCCTGCCGGGATCTTCTTTGCCCTTGTTCCCTTTGTCTGCCCGTGACGTGACAGGCGAGGGAAAGCCAGGTTACGCTCTGACTTGGTAAAACAACCTGTCGGGTGATGGACGGTCGTAATGTCACTAGAGTCCGTGCCTCCGAAGTACGCCCAGCTTGTGCAGGCACTTCAACGGCGTATCGAGTCGGGGGACTATCCTCCGGGCTCACTCCTGCCCAGCGAGAACCAGCTCATCAACGAGTTCGGCGTCTCCCGGCCCACCGTCGTCGCCGCACTGCGCGTGCTGCGCGAACAGGGCTGGATCGACTCCCAGCAGGGCAAGGGCCGTTTCGTGCGGGGACGCCCGGCCCTCGCCTCGGCCGAACAGCCACGACCCGGACAGGCATATCTGATCGCTCCGGAGAGCGCGTCACAGGGCGAGGTCATCGAGACGGCGGCGATCACTGCCCCCAACCGCATCGCCTCCCTGCTCGGCCTCGCCCCGAAGAGCAAGGCGTTCCTACGCCGGCGACTCGTCAGCCGGGACGGTGAGCCGACCGAGATGGTCTCGCTGTGGCTGCCGGTCGAGCTGTCCCAGGGCACCGACCTGACCAGCGCCGAACCTCTGGCCCAGGGACTCCGGGAGCACCTCCAGTCCCGCAAGGGCGTGCGCTTCGACCACGTGGTGGAGCAGATCACCGCACGCATGCCCACGAGCGACGAGGCCAAGCAACTGGTCATGCCCAAGAACACGCCGCTGCTGGCTGTCTACGGTGCCGTCCGGGATGCTTCGGGTACGGCTCTGGCCGTGGTGGAGGTCCTGCTTCCCGCCGACCGGCATGAACTGGAAGGCGCCTACCCGATCGGGTGACCAAGGCGGCGCCTATGTGCAGTTCCAGTTCCAGTCACTGTCGGTGATGGCTCCGAACTCCACGATGACGGCTTCACTCTCGTCGATGTCTTCGTCGGAGCCCAGAGAGACCTGTGCTTTCTCTCTGGCGTCGGCTCCGGCGATGGCGGCCTTCTCGTAGTAGGCCAGGATCTTCTCTTGTGGCAAGCCGGTCTGAAGCGTCAGTCGGATCTGATACTCACAGTAGTCGCCGTTTCCGCCGGATATCTTGCCAACGGTGGCGTCGCTGTCGCCCATGGTGCGAGTCTCGGGCGGTAGCGGATAGGCCAGTACTCGCTGGTGGAAGTCGTCGAGTCGAGCCTCGTCACGCCACACCGGGATCATGATCAATAGGAACAGTCCGACCAGTGGGGAAATCGCGCCTATGACTAAGCAGCCCCACAAGATTCGCACCGGATCCTCCTGGAATGTCGCTGCCGTTGCCCTGATGATTGTCCATCGGATCACCGACGCCGCCGTCATCTTCGCCTAGTCACTTGACCTGCCAAGCTCGATCGTCGTACTTTCAAGTCAGTTGATAGGTTAAGTGCCTGTCAGTCGATAAGAGGAGTACCATCATGGCTCTGCAAGGACCCATCCCCGTCACCTTCGCCCAGGTCTTCCCGCACGGCTGCTACGTCGTCGGAGAGGTCGAGGCGGTCAAGGACTTCGACGCCTCCACCAACGGCCGGTTCGTCCAGTCCCGCGACAAGACCACCGGAGAACTCGTCTGGCAGGTCGCGGTCATGGACGCCGACCCGACCGTCAAGCCCGGACAGAAGACCGTGGCCGTCAAGATCCTCTCTCCGGTCCAGCCCGTTCCGCCGGCCCCCATGCCGAACCTGCCCTTCACCCCGGTCGAGTTCGACCACGTCACCGCCACCCCGTACGTCAACGGCGCCGGACGTCTCGCCTACTCCATCAAGGTCCGCGAGATGCGTGCCCCGCGCACCGGTCCCGTCGCCTCCGCCTCCGCCAAGCACACCTCCACCACTGGAAAGGACGTCGCCTGATGACGCGTCGCAGGACTCACCGCATCAGCACCATCACCCTCAACACCGGCCGTGGCGCCCGCGCCACCAACCACCCCTATCCGGCCCGGACTCCGGTCCTGGCGCTCGACTTCGGTGCCGTCTCTCTCCTGGTCACCACCTCGGCCGGTGACCTCGTGACGGCCTCCGACGTCGAGTTCGCCCGCCAGCTCGCCCACGAGGCCGACCAGTTCGCCCGCTCGGCCGAGAGCAGGTTCACCACCCCGGCCAACGAGTCCGACCAGGGCAAAGCGGCCTGACACGTAAGCGGGGCCGCTGGAACTGGCATTCCGGCGGCCCCTCGTCTCCCCAGACAGCAAATCAAGAGAGGGCTCAAGCCTATGTTCAAAAAACTGCCCGGTGACGAGGCGCAACACCTCGTCACCACGACCCCCGACACGGCTGTGGTGTTCCGCCCGGCCGTTCTCAGGACTCCCGCCATCGTCACCATCGTCATCTTCACCTGGTGGCTGCTGGCCGGTGCCATGCGGCTGCTGTGGCGCTACCCGATCGCCTCACCCGTCGCCGTCGCTCCCGGCGCGCTGAGCTGGCTGTACGGCTGGCAGTGGGGTGTCGCGCTTCTCGTCCTGGTGCTCGTCGCTCTCACCACGTGGCGGCTGGTCGATCGGGCCTCGTTCCTGCGCCTGGTGGGCTGGCGGCTACTGGCCTGGTGGCGACGAGTGTGGATCTACCGGCGACACTGGCAACCGGTGATGATCGTCTCCGGGCTCGGCCGTCACCTGCGGGGCCGTGACTACCTGCCCCGCCTCGTCCGCGTCACCTGCACCTCGTGGGCGGACCTGGTCACGGTGAAGATGCTCGCCGGACAGTCGGTCAAGGACTGGTCCGACCGTATCGAGAACCTGGCCCATGGCTTCGGCGCCACCTCGTGCCGGGTGACCGTCGCCCGGTCGGGTCGTCTGCTGCTGGCCTTCCCTCGGCGCGACCCGCTGGCCGTCCCCTTACCCGCGCTACCGATTCCCGCCGTGGCGTCGGTGGGGCCGGTCGAGATCGGCAAACAGGAGGACGGCACTCCGTGGCGGCTCAAGGTCCATGGCACTCACGTCCTGGTCGCCGGTGCCACCGGGGCGGGCAAGGGCTCGATCATCTGGTCCACCATCCGGGGCCTGCTGCCCGCCGTCCGTTCGGGTCTGACGCAGATCTGGGCGTTGGATCCCAAGCTGATGGAACTGTCCTTCGGCCGTGACCTGTTCGACCGCTACGCCGCCGACCCGGCCACGTGCGCCGATCTGCTGGAAGCAGCGGTGAAGATCATGCAGGAGCGGGTGGGCCGGTTCGCCGGAGTTCAGCGCAACCACGTTCCTACCGTCGATGACCCGTTCGTCCTGGTGGTGGTCGACGAGGTGGCGTTCCTGACCGCCTACCAGTCGGACAAGGGGCTCAAGCTCCGCATCTCGGCGGCGCTGGCGACATTGACCACGCAAGGCCGTGCGGTGGGGGTCGGTGTCCTGGCGGCGTTGCAGGACCCGCGCAAGGACGTGCTGAGCATCCGCAACCTGTTCCCCGACAAGATCGCGCTGCGGCTGGACGAGTCGGAACAGGTGGACATGGTCCTCGGTGACGGTGCCCGGGATCGGGGCGCGCTGGCCGACCTGATCTCACCTCAGCCGGACCTCGGTGCGGGCATCGCCTACACCCGTCTGGAGACCTCACCCGAGCCGATGCGTGCCCGTGCCGGCTACGTCTCCGATGCCGATATCCGCGACATGGTCGCCGTGTTCACCGCTGGCACGCTGCCGCTGACGGGTGAGGTGGCCTGATGAGAATCACCGTTCACGGCACCCCGTCCGAGATCGACGGCCTTCCCTTCCGGCGGCTGCGGACCTTCAACGGCTCCGACCTCGCCGAGGTGACGGTGATTGTCGACCTCGACACCGCTCACCTCCTCAAAGACCCCTACAGCGATGCCTGCCGGATCTCCGTCGACGTGGTCAACAGAGAGGAGGCCATGTGACCGATACCCCCATCCCCTCGCCGAACGGCTCCGACCGCACCTTGCCCCGCCTCGTCCGTGACACCCTGCCCCTCGCCCTGGACGTCGCCATCGAGGTCGCCAAGAACAATGGTGTGTGCATCCGGCCGATCGAACTGCGGCGCCTCGACACCCACACCGGCATGACCGAGTCGTTCAACATCCCTTGCGGCGCGACGCAGGAAGCCAAGTGCCCGCCGTGTGCCAACCGCAACCGCCAGCTCCGCCGGGCGCAGTGCCGGGAAGGCTGGCACCTCGACCACGAACCGGTCGCCGAACCCAACCCCTCCACCGAAGAGCAGCAGTGGCTGATCGAGTTCCGGGCCGACGTGCAGGCCAAGCGCGACGAGGCCGAGAAGAACGGCGAAGAGGTCGCCGACTGGGACGAGGCGATCGCCGGGATCGATGCGGAGATCAACGCCGCTGGGATGCTGGGCAACGTCCTGGGGGGCCGATCGACTCCTAAGCGCTCCCGTTCCACGAGGCGGCGCCAGGATGCGCCGGACCTGCCCAAGCGGGCCAAGCAGAACACCACCCTCGGGCGGACCTTCATCGCCTCCGACGGCAAGGTCTACCGACCGTCCCTGTTCGTCACGCTGACCCTTCCCTCGTACGGACGCGTTCGCAACGGTGTCCCGGTCAACCCGAGCACGTATGACTATGCGGCGGCGGCTCGCGATGCCCTGCACTTCTCCAAGCTGGTCGACCGGTTCGTGCAGAACCTTCGCCGGGTGGCGGGCTATGACGTGCAGTACTTCGCCTCCGTCGAACCACAGAAGCGGCTCGCTCCGCATCTGCACATGGCGATCCGCGGGACCATGCCGCGTGCGGAGGTCAAGGCGATCGCCGCCGCGACCTACCACCAGGTGTGGTGGCCGTCCGTCGATGAGGTCCGCTTCGACGGTGACCGTCTGCCGGTCTGGAGCGAGCGGGCCGAACGGGCTGAGCCCTACCCGGACGGGCAGGCCGGCGACTACCTCGACCCGGTTACTGGGGAACTGTTGCCCACCTGGGACGAGGCCCTCGACCAGCTCGGCACCGACGAGAGGGCCGAACCCCTGCACGTGGTCCGCTTCGGTGCTCAGGTCGATGTTCAGGGCGTGCTCGCAGGATCGCCGGATGCTGACCAGTGCATCGGCTACCTGTCGAAGTACCTGACCAAGAGCCTCGGCGGCCCCCTCGACCCTGAGGACCCGGACAACCACGCCCGTCGTGACCACGCGACCCGGATGGTCGAAGCGCTGCGCTACGAACCGTGCTCGCCGACGTGCCCGAACTGGCTGCGGTACGGCGTGCAGCCCAAGGGGGCCAAGGCGGGCATGCTGCCGGGCCGCTGCAAGGGCAAGGCGCACAAGGCCGAACACCTCGGCTACGCGGGCCGTCGTGTCCTGGTCTCGCGTAAGTGGTCGAACAAGACCCTGCGTGAGCACAAGCAGGACCGGCGGGCCTGGGTGCTCGACATGCTCGGCCTGCCCGACGAGACGGTGACCGACCCGCATCGCTACGTCTGGCGGCCGGTCTCGCCCAAGGATCCCAACCGCACCCCGCTGGCCAAACGGCTGCTGCGCGAGGTCGCCAACCGCCAACGCACCCGCGCACGCCTGATCGAACTCCAGGCCAGAGCGGACGGCATCCCTGTTCCAGATCTTTCGGCAACTCCGGAACTGGAGGTGGCGGCATGACCAGGAAGACAGGGCAAGAGCCAGCGCTCCTTCTCCCAGAGCTGGCACGGGGCCGACTGCTCACCGTCGAAGAGGCGGCCGAACGGCTGAACACCTCGGTCCGCTTCCCCCGGCGCCTGATCGAGGAACGCCGGATCGCCTTCATCCACGTAGGACGCAACGTCCGCATCCCCGAAGCGGCCCTTGACGCGTTCATCGCCGCCGGGCTGGTCGAACCGATCACCGCCACACGACGCAGGAGGGCCGCGTAATGGCCAAGACCGCCGTTGCCGCTCCGGGGGAAGGTCCCCGGCGCAAACCGACCAAGAGGCGTTTCGGGCGCGTTCGGCAACTGCCCTCCGGCCGGTTCCAGGCTCGTTACCGGGGACCGGACGACATCGACAGGGCGGCTCCGGAGACCTTCGCGACCAAGCGCGACGCCGAGGTCTGGCTGACCAAGAAGGAGGCCGAGATCCTCGCGGGGGACTGGAGCAATCCGGACCTCGGCAAGGTGGCCTTCAAGGAGTACGGCTCCGACTGGGTGAACGAACGCCCCGGTCTGCGGCCCAAGACGGTCCAGCTCTATGAGGGTCTGCTCCGTCTTCACCTGGTCCCGACGTTCGGCAACCTGGCCGTGAGTGAGATCAAGGCGGCCCACGTGCGCAAGTGGCGCAAGACGCTCCTGGACGGGGGAGTCGGGCCGGTCACCGTCGCCAAGGCGTACCGGCTGCTCAAAGCGATCATGAACACAGCCGTGGAGGACAAGATGATCAAGTCCAACCCGTGCCAGATCAAGAGCGGCGGCAAGGAGGAGTCGCCCGAGCGTCCGACGCTCACCATGGAACAGGTCTTCACGCTGGCCGGTGCGATCGAGCCACGGTTCCGGGCGCTGGTGCTCCTGGCGACGTTCGGCAGTCTGCGGTGGGGTGAGCTCGCGGCGCTCCGGCGCAAGAACCTCGACCTGGATGCCCGGACGGTCCGGGTGGTGGCCTTCACCACCGAACTCAAGGACGGATCGGTGACCGTCGGCCTGCCCAAGTCCGTGGCCGGTACGCGGACGGTCGCTCTTCCCGAGGTGGTGGTCTCGGAGCTTCGCGCGCACCTGGCCACGTACACCGAGGAGCATGACGAGGCGTTCGTCTTCCTCGGTGCGAAGGGTGCGATGCTGCGGCGGTCGGCCTTCAGCCGGATCTGGGCCAAGGCTCTGAAGGAGGCGAACCTTTCCGGTGTCCACTTCCACGACCTTCGCCATACGGGCAACACGTTCGCCTCGCAGTCGGGTGCGACGCTGCGGGAGCTGATGAACCGGATGGGGCACTCGACCACGCGGGCCGCGCTGATCTATCTGCACACCGAGAACGGGCGGGGTCAGATGATCGCCGACGGTATGGGGAAGCTCGCCGAAGCGGCCCTCAGGAAAGAGGATCCACCGGGATCGGGCACGTGACGGGCACGGAAGATCGAAGAGGCTCCGGAAACAACTAAGGCCCCGGTCCGGATTCGCATCCTGACCTGGGCCTTCGAGCGTGGAGCGGGTGACGGGAATCGAACCCGCGCTGTCAGCTTGGGAAGCTGATGTTCTGCCATTGAACTACACCCGCGTGCGGCGTACCGCGCGTCACCACTCTAGCGGAAAGTTGGGCGGCTCTCGCCCCTGAAGGGGAGCAAGATTCGTAGGACGGGCTTCACGGCTCCGGCGTCGGTGGGTTCCGAGTTGGTAGGTTCCAACACGTGCTGCTTTCCGATCGTGACATCACCGCTGAGATCAAGGCCGGGAGGGTGAGGATCGATCCCTTCCAGCCTGAGATGATCCAGCCGTCCAGCGTCGACGTGCGCCTGGACCGCTACTTCCGGGTCTTCGAGAACCATCGATACCCGCATATCGATCCGGCGGTCGAGCAGCCCGATCTGACGCGGATGGTCGAGCCGGACAAGGACGAGCCGTTCATCCTGCATCCGGGGGAGTTCGTGCTGGCGAGCACGTACGAGGTCGTCACGCTGCCGGACGACATCGCCTCGCGGCTGGAGGGCAAGAGCTCGCTGGGCAGGCTCGGGCTGCTGACGCACTCGACGGCCGGGTTCATCGACCCGGGGTTCAGCGGGCACGTCACGCTGGAGCTCTCCAATGTCGCGACACTGCCGATCAAGCTCTGGCCCGGTATGAAGATCGGTCAGCTCTGCATGTTCAGGCTCAGCTCTCCGGCCGAGTATCCCTACGGGTCGGAGAAGTACGGATCCCGCTACCAGGGTCAGCGGGGCCCGACCCCGAGCCGTTCCTACCTCAACTTCCATCGGACACCGATCTGAGGCCTCGGGGCAGACTCCCGACAAAGATGAACTAACAGTGAATTCAAAATGAACTTTCCTGTCGGTCCGGGCTGCCCTGACGGGGTGAACCTGTCGGGAGGTGGACGGCCCCGGGGCTCGCGACGGCGGGAGGCCGAGGGGGCGGACACGCGAGCGAGGTTGCCGTGACCAGCGACGACGCGGTTCGGCGGGGGGCCGTGACGGAAATCACTCCGGGGTTTCTCGACGGGGCGACGGCCTCTGGTGATCTCGGTGAACCGCCCGGGAAGTACGTCAGAAGCGGAGGTTTCCGACGTGAACCTGGGGAAGATGCCAGATGGCGTTCAGAGGCGGAGAAGTCCCATACTTGGCCTGTCTTCGTCATACTGTGGCCGAAAACCAGTAAAAACGGTCATCGGAAAGATGCCCTCAAGGCTGCCTCAAGCCGCGTGTCACTGGGTAGCGACATCGGGAAGAGTGCATGTCTAGCGGGTGAAGTTCGTATTTCCGCTGGTAACCCTTACCCTTCTCTGCGGACCATCCCCGCACATCTGGAGAACGACGTGCGTCTGCGTCTCACACCTAGTGAGGACAGCTACTACGACTTGTTCGCCGACTCGGCGAACAACCTCGTCACAGCGTCCCGCCTGCTGGTAGAGATCATCAGTGACGGATCGGACAGGGAAGCCCTGGCTGAGAAGATGCGCGCATGTGAGCACGCCGGCGACGAGCGTACTCACGCGATCATGAATCGACTCAACGAGAGCTTCATCACCCCCTTCGACCGCGAGGACATCTATCGCCTCGCCTCGAACCTCGACGACGTCATGGACTACATGGAGGCGGCCGCCGACCTCATCGTCCTGTACCAGATCGACCACCTCCCCAAGGAGGTCGTCCGGCAGGTCGAGGTGCTGGAGCGCGCCGCGGAGCTCACCGCCGAGGCGATGCCGCGGCTGCGTTCGATGAAGAACCTCAACGAGTACTGGATCGAGATCAACCGGCTGGAGAACCAGGCCGACCAGGTCTACCGCCGTCTTCTCGCCAAGCTCTTCGGCGGGGAGTACGACGCGTTGACCGTCCTCAAGATGAAGGAGGTCATCGATCAGCTCGAGATGGCCGCCGACGCCTTCGAGCACGTGGCCAACACGATCGAGTCGATCGCGGTCAAGGAAAGCTAAGTGGACCTCACGCTCGCACTCGTCATCAGCGTGGTGGTCGTGGCGTTGGTGTTCGACTACACCAACGGCTTTCACGACGCCGCGAACGCGATCGCGACCTCCGTCTCGACGCGTGCGCTGACGCCGAGGGCCGCGCTGTTCATGGCCGCGGCGATGAACTTCCTGGGTGCGCATCTCGGTACGCAGGTGGCCGCGACCGTCGGCAAGGGCATCATCGACGCCCCGCAGGGGAGCCACGGTCTCGTCATCGTCGGTTCCGGTCTGATCGGCGCGATCACCTGGAACATGGTCACGTGGTACTTCGGCCTTCCCTCCTCGAGCAGTCACGCGCTGATCGGCGGCCTCGTCGGTGCCGCGCTCGCCTCGGCGAGCGTCGTCCACTGGGACGGGGTGGTGGAGAAGGTCGTCATTCCGATGATCCTGTCTCCGCTGGTCGGCTTCAGCCTCGCCGGGCTGATCATGATCGGGATTCTGTGGGGGTTCCGGCGTGCCCAGCCCACGAAGGCGAACCGGGGCTTCCGGCACGCGCAGACCGTGTCCGCGGCGGCGATGGCGCTGGGCCACGGCCTCCAGGACGCACAGAAGACCATGGGGGTCATCTTCCTCGCCCTCGTGGTCGGCGGCTACCAGAACGACGGTGACCCGATCCCCCAGTGGGTCATCCTCGCCGCCGCCACGGCCATCTCGCTCGGCACGTACGCGGGCGGCTGGCGGATCATGCGGACGCTGGGGCGCCGGATCATCGCGCTCGACCCGCCGCAGGGGTTCGCCGCGGAGGCGGCCGCCGCGACCGTGCTCTACACGGCGGCCATCGGCTTCGGCGCCCCGATCTCGACCACCCACACGATCACCAGCGCGATCATGGGCGTCGGCGCCACCAAGCGCCTGTCGGCCGTGCGCTGGGGCGTCGCCGGCAACATCGTGACCGCCTGGGTCCTCACGATCCCGGCCGCCGCGTTCGTCGCCGCGCTGTCCTACTTCGTGCTCCACTGGATGATCGAGTAGTCCTCGGGCGACCGCGCCGGACCGGGGTGCCCCCGGTCCGGCGCGTCCTGCTTCCGGGGCACCCCTCAGCCTCAGGCCTCCGGGGGCACCTCTGAGCCACAGGGCCTCCGGGGGCACCCCTCAGCCCCAGGGCCTCCGGGGTCACCATCAGGTACCCGGGGGACGTCTCCTTCCCCCGGGGTCACGCGAGGGATGTCCCTACTTCCGGTACATCACGTCGACGTCCCAGCGGGTGAAGCCCAGCCTCTCGTACAGGCGGATCGCCGCGGGGTTGCTCTCGTCCACGTACAGCATCACCTGGCTCAGGCCCCGCGACCGCAGGTAGGCCAGGCCCGCGAGGGTGAGCGATCTGCCCAGGCCGCCTCCCCGCTCCGCGGGGTCGACGCCGACGACGTACACCTCGCCGAGCGGGTCGTGCGCGTGGTCGCCGTCGCCGTGGACCTTGGTCCAGTGAAAGCCCACCAGCCGGTCGCCGTCGCCGGCCGGACGTACGGCGAGGAAGAATCCGGCCGGGTCGAACCAGGGTTCCCGCTCGCGCCGCTCCAGATCCTCGATCGTCCACGCCCCCTGCTCGGGGTGCTGGGCGAACGCCCTGGCGTTGAGCGCCACCCACGCCTCCCGGTCGGAGGTGCCGGGCTCGAACGTGCGCAGCCGCACCCCCTCGGGAAGCTCGAAGCCGGGGATGTCGGAGGACAGGGAGCGGCGCATCCGCCACAGTGACCTGATCCTGTCGAAACCCGCCGACCGGGCGAGGGCCTCGGCGGCCGGATGCCCGCCGTGCGCCCACAGACGCAGGTGCCCGCCGGTGTGGTCGAGCACGGACTCCAGCAGCCGGCGCCCGTATCCCCTCCCGCGGAACGCCGGGTGGACGACCAGCTCCCCGCTGGGTCCCTCCACGGGGTCGGTCGGGTCGACGTGGGCGTAGCCCGCGAGGTCGTCCCCGACGTACAGCAGCACGGCTCCGGCCCGCTCGTCGCCGCCGTAGCGCAGGTGCAGCATGACATGTTCGTTGAGCGGTCTGACCTTGTCGGCCTCGGTGGCCGCCTCCACCACCGCGAGAACGCCGGACACCTCCTGGTCGCCGAGCGCTCCCCGGTACTCCACACGCACGTTCATGCTGTGGACTCTAAGCGGGCAGGTCCCTCCCGAGCTCACCGGGGACTGGCAAAAGGCGCCATGCGCTCGCCGGGTGAATCGTTACCTCTAGGCCATTCCTTGCACAGATAGTCCCTTTAGTGTCGTGGTCCATGACGTCTCGTTCCTTCCAGCGGTTGGTCATGGCGGGTGTGCTCGCCGGGACCAGTCTCGTGCTCGCGATTGGACCGGCCCAGGCGGGCAACAAGCCCGCCAAGCCCGCCAAGACGGTGCCGGTCCGCCTGCTCTCCCTCAACGACTTCCACGGCAACCTTGAGCCACCGACCGGTTCGTCCGGCCGCATGGTCGACGAGACCGGTGCGACGGTCGACGCGGGTGGTGCCGCGTACGTCGCCACCCACCTCAAGCAGCTCTCCGACAAGAACACGCTGAAGGTCGCCCAGGGCGACCTGATCGGCGCCACCCCCCTGATCTCCGCGGCCTATCACGACGAGCCTTCCGTGGAGTTCCTCGGCAAGGTCGGCGTCACCGCCTCCGCGGTGGGCAACCACGAGTTCGACGAGGGGTACGCCGAGCTCAAGCGCATCATGAACGGTGGCTGCCACCCGGTGGACGGCTGTTCGCCCGCCGGTAGGTGGAAGGGCGCGAAGTACAGCTACATCGGTGCGAACGTCATCTTCAAGCGGCCGGAGAAGGGCGCGGAGAAGCAGGCGCTGGAGGCGCTCGGCGGGACGAACAGCGCCTCGCTGCGCAACCTCCTCAAGGACTACGGCATCCCCGCGCTGCCCCCGGTCGCGATCCGCTGGATGAACGGCGTGCCGATCGGCTTCATCGGCCTCGTCACCAAGACCACCCCGGACATCGTCACCTCCGAGGGCATCAAGGATCTTGAGTTCATCGACGAGGTGAAGGCCGCGAACGTCGCGTCCAAGCTTCTCCAGATCGTCGGCATCAAGGCCCAGGTCGTGCTCGTGCACGAGGGCGACCAGGTCACCGCGGGCCAGTCGCCCGACGCGTGCAGCGCCCAGCCCGGCGCGGGCAACCGGATCGCCACGCAGGTCGACGCTGAGATCGACATGATCCTCAGCGGTCACTCCCACCAGGCGTACCTGTGCAATGTGACCGACCCCAAGGGCGGCACCCGTCTCTACAGCCAGGGCGGCTCCTTCGGCCGGGTCATCACCAAGGTCGACTTCCAGGTGGACGTCAAGACCCGCGACGTCGTGCGCTCCACGGTCGTGGCCGACAACCAGGTCGTGACCAGGACGGTCACCCCCGACCCGGAGATCGCCACGTTCGTCCAGACGTGGAAGGACCGCGTCGCGACGGTGGCGAACAGGCCGATCGGCAGGATCACCGCGGACATCACCAACACCGCCGTGGCGTCGGGGGAGTCCTCCCTCGGCAACCTCATCGCGGACGCCCAGCTCGTCTCGACCAGGACCGGCGGCAACGCCGAGATCGCGCTGATGAACCCGGGCGGCGTGCGGGCCAGCCTCAACTACGCGGGCTCGCCCGCGGGTGAGGGAGACGGCGTGGTGACGTACGGCGAGGCGTTCACCGTCCAGCCGTTCAACAACCTCATGCAGGTGGTCACGCTCACCGGCGCGCAGCTCAAGACCGTTCTGGAGCAGCAGTTCGTCGGCGGTCCCAACGCCCAGGCGTTCACCAAGATCCTGCAGCCGTCGTCGAACTTCACCTACACCTACAGCGCGAGCGCGCCGTGGGGTTCGAAGGTCTCCGACATGAAGATCGACGGTGTCGCGGTGACGGACACCCAGACGATCAGGGTCGCGGCCAACAACTTCCTCGTCGGCGGCGGTGACGCGTTCCTCGCCTTCAGGGACGGCACCGACCTGTGGAGCGGCCCGCTGGACATCGACGCCTTCGCCGCCTACTTCGCGGCGAACCCGTCGATCACGCCCCCGGTGCCCAACCACATCACGGTCGTTCCCTGACGCGGGTGCGAACCGTAACGCGGGCGAAAGGCGCGCCGCGCCGCGGAGGTCGCGGTACGTCGTGACGCGTGACGCGTCCGCGAGGGTGTGACACGCGGGAGAGGCCCGCCGGACGCGTCCGGTGGGCCTCTCGTTCGAGGTGCACGACTCGTTCGGGGCTACCCGCGACGTCCCGGGTACCCGACTCGTCCGGGGTGCCCGACGGCCTCCGCGTGCCCGGTTCGTTCGAGGCGCCCGACCGTGCCCCGCCTCATGTCACGCCGCCTCGGCGGTGTCGCCGTACACCTGCCTCCGCAGGAGCGGTGTCCGCGCTCGTGCGTCAGGCCGGCGTACGTCAGGGGATGTACGGGGGACCTCCTCCTCGCGGGGGTCGGCGAGGCGGATGCGGTGACCTACCGTGTCAGGGTGAGGAGCAGGAGGACCGACGCGCTGACGGCGGCCGGGGTGCTGGCCGGGATCGTCGGGGGCACCTACGGCGGGCTGTCCAGTTCGGGGTCCCCCGAGCGCCCGCTGGACACGTTCGGCCTGGCGTTGATCACGGTGGCGTCGCTGGCGCTCGCGTTCCGGCGGAGCGCGCCGACGCAGGCGGGAGCGATCACGGTGGCCTGCGTCGTGGCCTACTACGCCGGGCGGTATCCGGGGATCTTCGCCGCGGCGCCCGCCCTGATGTCGATCTACACGGCGGCGTCGCTCGGACGGCGTCGCCTCGCGATCTGGCTCGCTGTCGCGATGGGCGTGGGGGTCTACGGCCTCATCGCGCTGTCCGACGTCGACCCCGCCCCCGACGGCGGTTTCACCCTGCTCAGCGGCTGGCTGGTCGCGACGGTCATCCTGGGCGAGACGACCAGGAGCCGCCGCGCGTACCTCGACGAGGTCGAGAGGCGGGCGGCCGAGGCCGAGCGCACCCGCGAGGAGGCGGCGCTGCGCCGGGCCGACGAGGAGCGGCTGTGGATCGCCCAGGAACTGCACGACACCCTCACCCACAACATCTCGGTCATCAACGTCCAGGCGTCCGTCGCGATGCACCTGCTCGACCGGGACCCCGGGCTGTCCCGTGAGGCACTGGCCGTGATCAAGGAGTCGGGACGCGAGGCGATGCGGGAACTGCGCGCCTCGCTGGGCGTGCTGAGGCAGTCCGATCCCGACGGCCCGGAGGCGGGGCTGGACCGGCTGCCCCGGCTGGTCGCGAGGGCGGAGGCGGTGGGGCTGCCGGTGAAGGTCCTCGTCGTCGGAGAGCGCGGGGAACTCGCTCCGGACGTCGACCGGGCGGTCTACCGCATCGCGCAGGAGGCGTTCACCAACGTGCTCCGTCACGCCGGGCCCGCGTCGATCACGCTGACGACCGAGTACCGGCCCGAGACGATCGTGTTGCGCGTCGAGGACGACGGGGAGTCGTCCGCCGAGGTCACGAGGTACGGAATGGGACTGATCGGGATGCGTGAGCGCGCGGTCGCCGCGGGAGGATCGCTCATCGCGGGACCGCGCCCGCAGGGCGGGTTCGCCGTACGGGCCGAGCTGCCCCTGGCGGGGCGGCCGTGATCAGGGTGCTGCTCGCCGACGACCAGGCGTTGATCCGCGCGGGCTTCCGCGCCCTGCTCGACCTGGCCGGCGACATCACCGTCGTCGGTGAGGCGGGCAACGGCGTCGAGGCCGTCGAGATGTCCCGTGCGCTGCGGCCCGACGTGGCACTGCTGGACGTGAGGATGCCGCTGCTCGACGGGATCCAGGCCACCAGGAGGATCGGCGCCGACCCCGAGCTCGACGCGGTGCGCGTGGTGATCCTGACCAACTACGCCCTCGACGAGTACGTCTTCGCCGCGCTGCGCGCCGGGGCCGGGGGATTCCTGCTCAAGGACATCGAACCGGCCGAGCTGCTGAGGTCGGTGCGGGTGGCCGCCGCCGGTGACGCGCTGCTCTCACCCTCGGTGACCCGGCGGCTGATCGAGGAGTACGTGTCCACCCCGCCCAGGCCCGTGGCGGGACCGGGCCTGGAACGCCTCACCGGCCGTGAGCTGGAGATCCTCGCCCTCGTCGCCACCGGTATGTCCAACGCGGAGATGGCCGATCACCTGGCCATCAGCCACGCCACCGTGAAGACACACGTCAGCCGGTCGATGACCAAGCTCGGGGCGCGTGACCGCGCGCAGCTCGTCGTCTTCGCCTACGAGTCCGGACTCGTCACACCGGGCAAGGCCGGGACAGCCGGGCGGGGGGACACCTGAATCCCGCCCTCGCGAGAGCCGTCGCGGGGGCGGGAACGTGCCAGGGCCGTTCCCGGTGACTCCTGGAAGTCCTGGGAGCTCCAGGGGAGAACGGGATCCCTAGTGGCGGACGGGCTCGCGCTCCTCGACGGCCTCGTTGCCGCGCTCGGGGACGAACCGGTAGCCGACGTTGCGTACCGTGCCGATCAGCGCCTCGTACTCGGCGCCGAGCTTGGCGCGGAGCCGCCGGACGTGGACGTCCACGGTGCGGGTGCCGCCGAAGTAGTCGTATCCCCAGACCTCCTGGAGGAGCTGGGCGCGGGTGAACACCCTGCCGGGGTGCTGCGCCAGATACTTCAGGAGCTCGAACTCCTTGAAGGTCAGATCCAGCGCGCGGCCGCGGAGCCTCGCGGTGTAGGTGGCCTCGTCGATCGACAGGTCACCGTTACGGATCTCGTCCGGCACCTCCTCGGCGGCGGACAGGTTGAGCTTGCCCACGGCCATCCTGAGCCGCGCCTCGACCTCGGCGGGTCCGGCGGTGTCGAGGATGACGTCGTCGGCGCCCCACTCCGCGGTCAGCCCGGCGAGACCGCCCTCTGTGACGATCACCACCAGGGGGCAGGCGACGCCCGTGGTGCGCAGCAGCCGGCACAGGCTTTTGGCCTGGACGAGCTCGCGGCGCGCGTCCACCAGAATCGCGTCGGCGGGCGGGGCGTCGAGCAGGGCGGATGCCTCCGCGGGCGCGACCCGTACCGAGTGCAGCAGTAGCCCCAGCGCCGGAAGCACCTCAGTCGAGGGCTCAAGGGCGTTGGTGAGCAGCAGGAGATTGCTCACGATGCCTCCTTCCCGCGTCATGTCGGCGATAGCCGTACAAACACGTAAGGACCCGGGGGCTACGTTGCCCAGGTCCCGTAGTAGGTGAGGATAACCCACAAGGCCGTAGCGTCCAGCGAACGTCCACCTGGTGAACACCCGTTCTCCAGGTGAATTCGCCGTAATGGTGCGGTAACCCTACGTGTGTTTGGGGAGTTGATTCACGGATGGCGTCGGTCGTTGTCAGATATTGGGCTGCGGCAAAGGAAGCGGCGGGGGTCGCCGAGGAGCGTTCCGAGGCCGCGAACCTTGCCGAGTTGATGACGAAAATCACATCTGACCGTGACAGGCTGGCTCGCGTGCTGACCTTGTCGTCGTTCCTGGTGAACGGGGATCCGGTGGGCAGGAGAGCCCACGAGACGATCATCCTGACGGACGGGGCGACGGTCGAGGTGCTCCCCCCGTTCGCGGGCGGCTGAGGGAGGTGGAAGCTATCGCCGGGGCGGCGTTTCGGACAGGATTGCCGGGGGAGGTCACGCCGATGGCACCTCCTGGTCCGGAGAACGAAAAGGGAGTCGAATGCGGAAGCTGATCGGTTTTCTCCTCGTACTTCTCGTTCTCGTGGTGATCCTCGACAGGGTCGCCGTCGCGGGTGTCCAGCGCGAGATCGCCACGCAGGCGACGGCCAAGTACGACCTCTCGGCCCCGCCCGAGGTCACGATCGAGGGCATCCCCTTTCTCACCCAGGCGATCGCCGGGCGCTACGAGGAGGTGAACGTCGCCGCGGGCGCGATGACCGTCTCGGGTATCCGCCTGTCGAGCGTCGACTTCACCCTGCACGGCGTCACGGCCCCGCTGGAGGACCTGGTGCTCCGTCCACGGCAGGTGGACATGCGCGCCGAGCGCGTGGAGGGGGTGGTCGTCGTCCCGGTGGAGACGATCAACCAGAGGGCACCCCGCGGGATCAAGGCCGAGGTCGCGGGTGACGCGCTCAACATCAGCGGGGAGATCACCGTACTGGGGCAGAAGGTGCCGGTGAAGGCGGATCTCAAGGTCGAGATCGCCGAGGGCGGCCTGCAACTCACCCCGGGGAAGGTGACCCTGGGTGGCGGTATCCCCGTCCCCAACCCCGAGCGGTTCATCAACTACCGCATCCCGATCGGGAAGCTGCCGTACAACCTCAAGCTGACCGAGGTGAAGGTCGTTCCGGAAGGGCTGCGCATCTCGGGCGAGGCCTCCGACGTACCCCTTCGAGGCTGAACGTGGCCCGTGCCTGAACCGGATCGTCCCGCCGTACGTCGTGAGGATGTGAGCCAAGCCGGAACCGCCGACGAGCAACTCGTGAGGGCGCTCTTCGACGAGCACGGCGGGCCACTGTACGGCTACGTGTTGCGGCTGACGGGCGACTCGGGGAGAGCGGAGGATGTCGTGCAGGAAACGCTGTTGCGGGCCTGGCGCCATCCCGACGCGTTCGCCGGCCGCTCCATCCGCGCGTGGCTGTTCACGGTGGCACGCAACCTCGTCGTCGACCAGCACCGCGCGCGCAAGGCGCGCCCCCCGGAGACGGGTGACGAGGCGCTCGCCGTGGTGCCCGCCGACGACGAGCTGGAGCGGGCCGTCGAGTCGTGGGCGATCGCCGAGGCGCTGGCCGCGCTGAGGCCCGAGCACCGCGAGGTGCTGGCCGAGGTCTACTACCAGGGGAAATCCGTGAAGGAGGCCGCAGAGTCGCTTGGCATTCCCGCCGGGACGGTTAAATCGCGCACGTATTACGCGCTTCGGGCGCTCAAGCTGGCGCTGGAGGAGCGGGGGCTCGCGCCATGATGACCTGTGAAGAAGTACGGATATCGCTCGGCGTCTACGCGCTCGGTGCCCTGGAGCCGGACGAGCGGGTGCTCGTCGAGGCCCATCTCGCCGAGTGCGCCGAGTGCCGGGCCGAGCTGGAGGAGCTGGCCGGGGTGGCGACGTTCCTCGGCAGGGTGTCCGAGGGCGACGTGGCGCAGGTGGCGAGCCCGCCCACGGTGGTGCTCGACCGGCTGCTCAGCGCGAAGGTCAGACGGCACCGTACGAACCGCCTGATGCTCTCGCTCGCCGCCTCGGTCCTGGTGGTCGGGCTCGGCGGCGGGACCCTGTGGGCCGTCACCCAGTCACCTCCGGAGGCCACCACCGCGTCGGCGCCCCAGTCGTCGTCGGCCAGGGACGCGGGAGACGCCGGTGGCGCCGGGAATGCCGAGGACAGGGGGCCGGCCGACGCCGCCGGCAGCCAGGAGAGCGCCCAATCCTTCTCGGACTCGGCCGCGCCCGACGGCAACGCCAGGGCGAAGGCCTCCCGTTCCCCGGTGTCCAGCCCCGCGCCGGAGATCCTGCTCGCCCCGAGCGAGCTGCGGTTCGAGGGGACGGACGACACGGGGACGGTCCGGGCGGTGGTGACCGCGTCCGCGGGCGAGGGGGCGACCACGATCAAGGTCGTGCTCACCGGGGTGGCCAAGGGGACGCGCTGCCGGCTGGAGGTGATCGGGGAAGGCGGACTGAGGGAGACGGCGGGCAACTGGGTCGTCAACCGGGCCGCCTATGACAGGTCGGGCTCTTTCTCGGCCACCACCACGATCCCGCCGGAACGGATCACGGCGTTCGAGATCACCACCGCCGGCGGACGGGTGCTGCTCACGATCCCCACCCGCTGAACGTGCCGGGGGCGCGTTCGGGATCTCCACCCGCCGAGCCTGCCGGGGGTCGCGCTCGCGATCCCCGTCGCCGTCGAGCCCGTTGGCGTGCCGCTCACGGTTTCCGCCCGCCGAGCCTGCCGGGGCGGCGCTCACGGCCCCCCCCACCGGCCGAAACCGTTGGGGCGGCGAGGGAATGGCCTGGGACGTGCGTCTGTTGTCGTGTTCCGTGACAGGTTTGACGGTGGTGGTCGTCACCCTCGCCCTCGGCACGCTCACGGGCGTGGCGATGCGGCGGCGAGACGGCGTGGCGCGAGAGGTGAAGGGCGAGGTGGAGCGGCTCACGTCCGGCGACATCCACGCGGAGCTGGGGGAGCGGGCCACGCTCGTGCAGTTCTCCACCTCCTTCTGCCAGCCGTGCCGGGCGACCCGGCGGATCCTCGGTGAGGTGGCCGAGATGGTGCCCGGCGTCGCGCACGTGGAGATCGACGCGGAGTCCCGCCTCGACCTGGTCCGATCACTGAACATCCTGCGCACCCCCACCGTCCTCGTCCTCGACGCGTCCGGTCAGGTCGTCAAGCGTGCCTCGGGCCAGCCCAGGAAAGCCGACGTCATCGGCGCCCTCGGTCTGGCGGTGGGCGAATGAGCGGGGCACCCTATCGGCCATTGAACGATCATGTCTCAGAAATTGGACAGGGATGTGACAGATGGCGGGACGCCGGGGTAATGTCATGGACATGAACTCCACGACAGAGCTGCTCACGAAGCGGCGCGCGGTTGATTTCTGCCGCGTGACCACCGCGCTCTGTCGCATTTCCTAAGGGCGATCTCAAGCGGCCGTCGAGCCGCACCGATCTGCACAACCCTTCAGGAGCATCAAGCGATGCAGGTTGATTCCCGAGCTCTCCGTTTCTCCGCGGCTGTGACCACCGTTGTGCTCGCACTCGTCCTCGTGACGGGGAACGCATGGCTGCTGGTCGCGCAGGCCGTCGTGTTCGCGCAGGGCGTTCTCGGCACCTCGCCGTACGGGATGATTTTCAAAGGGATAGTGAAGAGTCCGCCGAAGGAACTCGAGGACGCAGCCCCACCGCGCTTCGCGCAGGGGATCGGTCTCGCTTTCGCACTGGTGGGCTTGGTCGGATACGTCGCACAGATAACGCCGCTGGCCCTCGGCGCCGTCGCAGTGGCACTTTTCGCCGCTTTTCTCAATGCCGGTTTTGGTTTCTGTCTCGGCTGCGAGATGTTTTTGATCATTCGCCGTTTACTACCCGCCGCACGATGATCCTGGAGGATCACCATGAGCCGCTCCGCCGTCCTGGTCGACGCCGACTGGGTCGAGGCCAACCTCGACACCCCCGGTGTCGTTCTCGTTGAAGTGGACGAGGACGCCAGCGCATATGACAAGGGCCACATCCGTGGCGCCGTGAAGGTCGACTGGAAGCAGGACCTGCAGGACCCGGTCCGCCGTGACTTCGTCGACCGCGAGGGCTTCGAGGCGCTGCTGTCCGCCCGGGGCATCGCGAACGACGACACCGTCGTTCTCTACGGTGGCAACAACAACTGGTTCGCCGCCTACGCGTACTGGTACTTCAAGCTGTACGGCCACGAGAACATCAGGCTTCTCGACGGCGGCCGCAAGAAGTGGGAGCTTGAGTCCCGCGAGCTGGTCAAGGAGGTGCCCAGCCGCCCCGCCACGACCTACAAGGCCAAGGAGCAGGACCGGTCCCTGCGTGCCTCCCGCGACGAGGTCGTCGCCGCGATCGGCAAGCTCAGCCTGGTCGACGTGCGCTCGCCCGACGAGTTCACCGGCAAGCTGCTCGCCCCCGCGCACCTTCCGCAGGAGCAGGCGCAGCGTGTCGGCCACGTGCCCACCGCCCGCAACATCCCGTGGTCCAAGGCTGCCAACGACGACGGCACCTTCAAGTCCGACGAGGAGCTCAAGTCCCTCTACGAGGGCGCGGGCGTCGACTTCAGCAAGGACATCATCGCCTACTGCCGCATCGGGGAGCGCTCGGCTCACACGTGGTTCGTGCTGCACGAGCTCCTCGACCAGGCCGGTGTCAAGAACTACGACGGTTCATGGGTTGAGTACGGCTCGCTGGTCGGCGTGCCGATCGAACTGGGAGAGGCCCGATAATGACTCAGGGATGCGCTGCTCCGGAACAGACGGTTGCCCTTCCGGCCGGGATCGATCTTGCGAACCAGGCCGTCATCCAGGGTGTGGTCACGGGCGCGGGCACGGCCTACGCCCGTCTGCTCGACAACGCCGGTGAGTTCACCGGTGAGGTCGTGGTGTCCGAGGAGGGAGTCTTCCGCTTCTTCGCCGCCCCCGGTGACTGGACCGTCCGCATCATCGCGGGCGGCGGGGTCACCAAGGACATCCCGGCCCAGGCCCGCCTGGGTGAGGTCACCCAGCTCGCCGTGGCCGTCTGACCCCTCGGGTCCGGCCTCGCCACAGCGAGAACCAGTACGGTGCTCCACCGGCGAGAACAGTAAGAACCAGCACGTCGAAAGGACCGGCGTTCCCTCGGGAGGGCCGGTCCTTTTCGCTGCGCCGGACGAGCGGAAGGCCCGCCGTCCCCGGCGGTCCGCGGGTTCCGCGGACCGGCTGTTCCGGAGGGTCGCCCGTTCCGGGGCCGATGTTCCCGGAGATTCGTCCCCCGGGGATCGTGTCAGGTGGTTGTTCCTGGAGGTTCGTCCCCGGGGATCGTGTCGGGCGGTTGTTCCCGGAGGTTCACCCTCGGGGAAGAGAGCGAACCTCCGCTTTTCGCGTCAGACGGTGAGGCGGCTCTCGACGCGGTCGACGGCGTCGACGTAGTCGGGATCCGGGGACATGGCCGCGGCCAGACGCAGGTGCGGCAGGGCCTCGGGGTGCCGGTTGGCGCGTTCGAGGGTCCTGCCGAGCAGGAACCGGGCGTAGTGGTCACCGGGGGTGCGCTCCAGCAGCGCCTCCAGCGTCTCCCTCGCCCTGCCCAACTGGGCGGAGCCGAAGTAGGCGCGGGCCGCCAGCAGCCGGACGGCGGGGTCGTCGCCGTGATCGGCCAGCAGCGGGCGCAGGGTTCGCAGGGCGCCGAGGGGGTCCCGCGCATCCAGCAGGGTCTCGGCCTGGCGCAGCCACCTGACCTCGTCGGGGAGTTCCCGCCGGGGAGCGGCGTGCCGTACCAGATCGGCGAGGACCTCCGGCGGCTGCGCGCCCGTGACCGCCGTGTCGCCGACCACGAAGGTCGGCGAGGTGGTGACGCCCTCGGCCTTGCCGCGCAGCAGCCAGGAACGAACCTCGTCCGCGCCGTCGCCGCGGTCGAGGGCCTCGGCCATACCGTCCAGACCGGCCTCGGCGGCGAGCGCCGCCAGGGTGGCGCGGTCCCCGATGTCGGAACCCTCGACGAAGTGGGCGCGCAGGATCCGCTCCACGACCGTGTCCTGGAGTGCGGCGCCGCCCCGCCCGTAGGCGAGGGCGACCACCCGGTGGGCGTCGAACGTGTTCGCCCGCCACACGGCGCCCCGTCGCCCGCCGTCACCGGGCCGGTTCCCTGCCAGGACCGGAGTCGGTGTCGCGGTCGGGGCGGAGGCCGGAGCCGGGGTGGAAGCCGAGGTCAGGGGCGAGAGCGAGGGCGGGGTCGGGTTCGAGGACGGGGTGAGGGCCCGCAGGGCGCCCTCGGCGACCTGGTCGCGAAGCTCCTCCTCCAGCGGCTCCGACGGCACCGGGGCCATCGGATCGATGACGTACGGGCGCCAGACGATCTCCACGTCCTCGCCGAGTCGCGCCTGCTCCAGGCGTCGCTTGCCGATGTAGGCCCACGCGCAGGCCATGTCGGCCCAGACTTCCATGCGCTTCATTGCCGCTGCAACAAACGGGGGCGGTCGTTTATTCGACCGGCCTCTCGGCCTCGCCGGCCGGGCTGCGTTCCGACAGGGGAGTCGTTAGCATGCCTCGGTGCCTGAAACGCCTGTCATGCCCACACAGTCGCCGGCAGTCGACCGGAGGCCCGCCTCGCTCTCCGCGGCCTCGCTGCCCCTGCACACACTCAAGATCTTCGGCGCCTGTGCCCTCACGTTGATCCTCTGGTTCTCGGTGGGCAGGGTGGTCAGGGAACTGCTGATGGTGGCCGCCAGCGAGGTCTCCCACGGGGACCACCGGCAGGTGCGGCTCGTCGTCACGATGTTCGTCTTCACGTTGATCGTGCTGAACGAACTCGTGGTGATGGTCGGCATGCTGCACTCGGTGCGCGGCGCGCTCCGGGAGATCCGGGCGCGGCGGGAGGCGGGCGAGGCGGACGAGAGCATGTTCGGCGCGCTGAACCGCGCCACCCTGGTCTTCGCCACCATCTACCTCGCCTGGGGTTTCCACACCGCGGACGCCAGGGAGTTCATCGCCGTCGACACCGCGAGGCGGGTCGACCAGGACTTCGCGTCGAGCCTCGCGGGGAACGAGATAGAGGGCGGCACCGGGCTCTCCACGCTGGACGTCCGGGTCTCCATCGGGGTCGCCGTGGTCGCGTACCTGCTCAGGATGCTGTTCGCCCGGTGGCACCTCAACGGCAGGGGCAGGGGCAGCGGCGTGCTCGCGACCTTCTTCGAGCTGGCCTTCGCCTTCTACAGCATCAACGCCCTCCTCGCCTTCGCGGAGGCGCGGGCGGACTGGCTGGACCAGCGGGTCGTCGTGGTGACGTTCAAGGAATGGGCCGAGGCGGCGGGTGAGGCCCTGCCGTGGTGGAAGCCCTTCTGGAACACCGTTGGGGACGCGGTCGGGGACACCTGGCCCCACGTGGTCGACGGGCTGATCGTCCCGCTCACCTGGCTCACGGTCGCCTCGCTCGTCTACGGCGCGTTCGCCGAGGACACCCGGGCCGTCGTACGGGGAACCAGGCTCGACGGCGTGGCCACCAGGGTGGAGCGGGCCCACGATCTCACCCGGAGCACGATGACCCACGCCACGGCCGGATTCCAGGAGCGCTGGGTTCCCCCGGCGAACGCCTTCCGGCTCGCGGCGAAGGGCGGTCCCGTGCTGTTCGGCGCCCTGTGCCTCTGCTACGTCGCGATCCGCGTGGTGACCGACTACGCGGACCGGGGGGTGCGGATGCTGATCGGCAACGAGGACCCGTTCGTCTGGGTGGCGCTGGCCGGGCCGGTCGAGTTCGTCAGGGAACTGGTGGTGCTGACGCTGACCGTCTGCCTGCTGGCGGCCACGTTCGACATCGCGGCCACGCGCGGCCGTGAGGCGGGGAGGACGCTCACCGCCTGAAGCGCAGCACCTGGTCCTGGACGGGGTCCTTCTGTGCCGCCGCCTTCCTGAGAATGTCCTCCACGGGCTGGTTCTCCACCACGTGGAACGTGGCGGGACGGACGTGCACCTCGACCTGCCCGGCCAGATGCCGGGGCACCACGCTGATCATGTCGTAGGAGTAGGCGGTGCCGACCCGGTGGTCCTTGACCTCGTCGGGGATGTCGTCGCTCTCGGGGAGGACCTTCCACACGCGACCGTCGGAATGCCGCACCTCGACCTCGGGATCACCCCGCAGGCTGACGCCCTCGGCGTCCAGCGCGGTCCTCGTCACCTTGATCTTCAGCCACTGGCGGTCGGGCGGGAGGGGCTTCTGGCCGGGCAGGTCGTCCACCTGCTCGACCGAGGCCTTCCACGACACGTGCATCAGCGTCATGGCACCTCCGGCGGCGACGGTGTGGATCCTGTCGGCGGGGTTGCCGGTCCGGTAGACGGTGTAGCCGCTCCAGGTGGAGGCCGCGATGCCGAGCCCGACGGCCATGATCGCCACACCGACCCGCAGTGCCGTACGGCGGCCCCGCCTCGGCGGGGTCTTCGGTGCGGACGGTTCTTGGGCGGGCACGTCGTCGGCCGGTACGGCGACGGCTGCAGCCGTTCCCGTTCCCGTTCCCGTGACGGAGGGTCGGGGGAGCGGAAGAGCGGAGATGGAGGGGAACGGCTGGGTCGAGACCTCCGCGGGCTCTTCCTCGGGTGGCTTGGGAGGCCAGACCTGTTCGTCAGGAAATATCCGCAGGGGAGCGGGAGTCCACTGGCCGTCGCCCGGAGGTTGCCGACGCTGAGGTGGGGTGGGACGGTTCCGGGCGGGGGCCGGGGGCGTGGCCGGAGGTTCCTGGGGCTGTCCGGTACGCGCTTGCCGGTCGGCGGGGGACACCGGCCAGGTGCCGAGGGCGGTGGGCCAGGGGTTGCCTCGGTAGGGATCGTGAGACGGTGCGGAAGGGCGACCTTCCTGGGCGGGCCGCTCCTGTCGTACGGGCCGCTCCTGTCGTACGGGCCGGTTCTCCCGTGCGGGCCGGTTGTCCGTCATGGGCGGGTTTCCCGTCGCGGGGTTCTCCCGCGCGTGCCGATCTTCTCGCGCGTGCCGTTCCTCGTGCGCGGGCCGCTCCTGTTGTGAGGCGGACCAGGCGCGGTCCCGGTCGTCCTCGGGGCCTCCCCGGTGTGGCGTCCTCATCAGGTCCTGCTCGCCAACTCGTAGACGTCCTTCGCGGTGGAGGTGAGTTGCCGCGCGGCCGTCTCGTCCAGGCCCAGGTCTATCTCGATCTGAGGTCCGTTCGGCTCGACGACGAAACCCGATGAGGGGGCGAGCAGGATCCGGGAGTCAGGGAGTTCCCCGGGCGGGATCTCGAAGACCGTCACGCCCTCGGTCCACCAGCCCGGCTGGAGGTAGGGGTGGGTGACGGTCAGCGTCTGGTCCACCCTGTCGGAGGCCACGTAACGGCGCCCGCGGGCCGTGAGCAGCCGGGGAGGCCCGAACCGCTGCGGCTCCCAGGTCGCGGTGGCGCCCACCTCGACGATGACGAAGATCCCCTTGGCGGTCACGCGTTCCTGCTCGCCGCTCGCCTTCCTGGTCGCGATGGCCTTGGCCGCGTAGACCGCCTTGACCCGCGCGGAGATCCGGGAGCCGGTGACCTCCTCGTTGAAGGCGCCGGTCGAGGTGAGGGGCGCGTCGTGGTCGGCGGCCTCCGAGCCGAAGGCCTGCAGTCCCACGGCGGAGGCCGCGAGCGTGATCCCGGCCAGTACGGCACCGGCGGTGCGCCACCGGCTCGGCCGCGCGGTGGCCCTGTGGGGGGTGGGCGCCCCGGGCGGGGAGTGTGTTTCCGACCGCGGAGGGGTCTCGGGTCGCTGAGAGGTCTCGGGCCGGTGCTGGAAGGAGACGTTCACGAGCGCGTTCCCCCGGGCATGACGGGCAGCGTGACCTGGGCCGTCACCACGGGCTTCTCCCCGCCCTCGTCACCCTCGCCGTCCTTCGTGACCAGGAACCAGCCCGGCGCGAGGGTGATCCCTTCGCGCCACTCGTACGTGCCGACGTCGATCGTGAGCTGCCTGGGAGGCCGCTGTCCGTCCTCCAGTTCGTACCGGACCACGACGCTGGTCGGCAGGGCGGGGTGCAGTTGACTGCTTTCGCCCCCTCCCGTGGGGGTGAACACCGACGCGCCGTACTTGCCCTTTATCTCCGGGCTGACCTTGAGCAGGGACGTCCCGAAGGACCCACCACCATGACCTTCCTGGTAGGGCACCCCCGTACCGGCGGTCTCCTCGCCCTTGTTGACGACGAGGAGCTCGATCTCCAGGAGGCGCTTGGCCGGGCCGCCGAACAGGCCGGGCTCGCTCACGGTGCGGGAGCCGACGAACGTGGTCGTGAACTGTTCCTGGTCCACGGTCGAGCCCTGGCCCAGCCGCTTGGGAGGCTTCTCCGGGGCGGTGGCGAAGCCGCCGAGGACGGTGGTGACTGCCAGACCGGTGACCGTCACCAGAGCGGCGAGCGGGACCGCGATGGGGCGCCGTCCGGTGGGACCCTCGGGAGGGGCAGTCATGAGAAACGATGTTAAACGCTGATGTCCGCCCCATCTGCCCCATCTGTCCCTTAAGTACAGGTAAACCTGGGGAAAATGGAGCGGATTGACGGGAACGCTGCCCGAATACGATGGCGAACTCTTACGCTGTCTCCGAGGCTTTCGATGAGCCCGATGGCGGAGGTTCCGTGGCGGACGTGCATCCCGAGCATGCGCAGCTCCAGGCGGACCGGATCTACCTGGGCTGGCAGTACGCCTTGTTGCACCCTGATCCGGGTCCGGCTCCTAAGCGACCCTCGCCCGTCGAGAATCCTCCCGAGCCGCTCGACCCCGAGTGGGTGCGCAGGGAACGCCTCAACGAGGACCTGCTGAACCGGCCGGTCAAGATCGTCCGTGGGTTCATGGCCGCGCTCGCCACCCTGATCCTCGCCCTCGGACTCACCGAGATGCTCAGCTGGTCGTTCGCCGCCGTCGGGGTGATCGCCGCCGGTGGCATCGCGGCGTTCTGCAGCTACGCCGTCTACCAGGGCGACCGGGCGGTACGCCAGCGCATCAAGGAGCGCGAGGTGGCGGGTGACCGGCTGCGGGAGGAACGTGAGCGGGAGCTCTTCCTCGCCCAGGAGGAGCACGCCGCCCGATACCGGGAGTGGGCGGAGAAGAAGGAGCGCCACGATCGCCAGCTGACCTGGTACGCCGTGGCCGTGCCCGACGAGATCGACCGGATCGACGTGGCCGGAGGCACCCTGCCCGGCTGGTCGGCGTTGATCACCCTGCTCGGCGCGACCCGTCTCTACAGCGGCGGCCACCTGACCGTGCTCGACCTGTCCGAGGGCGCGATCGCCAAGGACCTGATCGAACTCGCGCGCAGGGGTGGCGACGACCCGCTGGTCTGGGTGCTGCCGGTCGACCTGCCCCGGCTCGACCTGGGCGCCACGCTCGCCCCGGAGGCCTTCGCCGACGTTCTCGCCCACGTCGTGAGCGTGAGCGAGGAGCACCGTACGACGAGGGATCTGTCGTTCGACAACGCCATCCTGGAGCGGGTCCTGGAGGTCCTCGGCGAGAGCGCCACGATCAACCAGGTCACCGCCGCCCTGCGTGCCCTCGCCCAGGTCGGCGACCCCCGTGAGGACCTGCGGTTCGGCCTGATCACCGCCACCCAGCTGGAGCGGATCGGCACGCTGTTCGGCCGGGGCGTGAGCGACCGGGTGGTGATCGAGCGGGCGTGGGCGCTGGAGTCGCAGCTGCGCAAGCTGGAGACCCTCGGCTCCGAGGCGGTGCGCCTGCCGCCCGCGCGCCTGCGGGTCGTGTCGATGGACCGGCAGGCGGGCGTGTTCGGCAACCGTGTCCTCGGCACGTACGTCGCGACCGCGCTCACCCACATCCTGCGTCAGTCGCCCGCCTCCGAGCGGCCGTGGTACCACACGATCATCGTCGCCGGCGCGGACAAACTCCGTGGCGACGTGCTCGACCGGCTGATGGACGCCTGCGAGACCTCAAGAACCGGTCTCGTGCTCACCTACCGCGCGCTCACCCCGACCGTACGGGAGCGGCTCGGGCGCGGGCACGCGGCGGTGACGTTCATGCGGCTCGGCAACGCCGAGGACGCCCGGATCGCCAGCGAGCACGTCGGCACCGAGCACCGCCTGGAGCTCGCCCAGCTCACCGAGACGATCAGTGCCGCGGGGGCGGGGATGGACGGCGGTTACGTCTCCACGGTCGGCCAGGCGGACGAGGGCGACGAGGAGCGCGACGTGAACCACACGGACCTCAAGGAGGACATCACCTCCTCCACCGAGTGGGGCCGCCGTGCGACCAAGGCGATGGGGGAGACCGAGCGGGTGTTGCACCGCTCCAGGGAGTTCCTCGTCGAGCCCCATCAGCTCCAGCAGCTCCCCACCACCTCGGTGATCGTCACCGACGCCACCGCCGAGGGCCGCAGGGTCCGCCTCGCCGACGCCAACCCGGCCATACTGACCTTCCCCAAGACGACGCTGGGCGAGTTCGACGAGATCAAGGAGGCCGCGCTGGAACAGGGGCAGGAGAAGAAGCCGGAGCCGCGCGCGTCGAGCGCGTTCGAGGACGCGCCGCCCAACCTCGGCCCGCCTCCGGCGCGGCTCGACTGGCGCCGTCGCTGATGAGATTCCGGTCCACGCCGAGGGGCCCGCTCAGGGGGTGGGAACTCGGGTGAGGATCGTTCGGGCGGCGATGTTTTCGCCGGGTGCGTCAACGAGGCGTCCGTATGTCGTAATGGGATGGTCAATGCCAGGGTGCGAGCCCCGAGTCAGGTTCGACCGTGGTCGCGGGGGTGACCTACCCTCGATCTCGATCATGCGTCGGCCGGTACAACGGAGCGATCCGTGAAGCGTCAACCCTCCGGCCTGGAGCCGGGTCCCCCGGGTGGAGACCAAATGCAGCCAAGTGTGTCCCGTCCGCCCAACGCCCTGACAGGGCCCTGGTACAGAATCCAGGCGATCACGGCGCCCTCGCGCAGTTCCTCCGCGGAGTGGGACTTCGTCACCGTCCTGCCCGCGGTGCTCTCCACGGCCCAGCGCAACCGTCCCTTCGTGGTCGGCTGGCTCTCACGAGGGTCGGGCGCCCCGCTGGAGCTGATCACCAACGCGGGGCCGCTCACCCCGCCGCGCCCGCCCCGCAGGGCCGCCACCGAGGCCGAGCAGGTCCCGGGCGGTCCGGAACCGCTGCTCTTCCCCAGCGGTGCCCGTGGCGTCCGGATCGGCGACGAGTGGCTCCGCGACCTGTCCGACCTCGCCTGGACCGTCTGCCCGGGACGTCAGGCACCTCCGCTCGGCGGACGCAGAGAGCCGGACGCCGACGAGATCAGGCGGCCCACGCTTTTCGAGTCGACGCTGGTCACGCTCATGTCCCGGCCGTTCGCCTGGCTGGTGGTGGCCGAGCAGACCGACCTGCTCGACGCCGAGGTCGCGCACCTGCGCACCCAGCTCAACGTGCTGCGGCAGTACGGTGACGCCTCCGAGCGTTCCCGCTACGACGCGGAACGGGCCGAGCGGCGCATGCAGGAGCTGGACGCCTTTCGCGAGGCCGGGCTCTGGAACGTCCGGGTGCTCGCCGGGGCCGCGGGTCCCGAGGAACTGCGCCAGATCGCCCCGGTGCTCGTCGGCTCCGCCGAGATGAGCCACCACCCCTACCGCCTGCGCAGCGCGCTGTCCGGTCCCGTCTACGGTTTCGCCGAGGCGCTCGCGACCACCCTGCAGGACCCGGCGGACGGTGCGGCCTCCCCGTTCGCGGCCACCGCCGGGGCGCTCGCCGCTCTCGCCGGGCTGCCGCACCGGGAGGTGCCGGGGGTACGGGTCCTCGACGCGGGCTTCTTCGACGTGACCAGCGAGGCGGACACCGTGCCCGGCGAGCTCACCGTCGAGCTCGGGTCCATCCTCGACGGCCAGGACAGGCCGGTCGGCTCGTTCAAGGTCCCGCTGGCCACCCTCAACCGGCACGCGTTCATCACCGGCGCCACCGGCTCCGGCAAGTCGCAGACCGTCAGGCATCTGCTGGAACAGCTCACCGGCGCGGGCATCCCGTGGCTCGCGATCGAGCCCGCCAAGTCCGAGTACGCCTCGATGGGCGGCAGGATCGAACACCTCGCCCCGGTGACCGTGATCAACCCGTCGGCACCGGAGAGCGTGCCGTTCAGCGTCAACCCGCTCGCCCCCGAGCCCGGATACCCGGTCCAGGCGCACATCGACATGGTCCGAGCCCTGTTCATGGCGGCCTTCGACGCCGAGGAGCCGTTCCCGCAGATCATGTCGCTCGCCCTGCAGCGGGTGTACGAGGCCAACGGCTGGGACGTGGTCACCGGCTGGGCCGCCCCCGGCGCCGCCGTCCGGCCCGCCGTGCCGACCCTCGAACAGCTCCAGCAGCACGCGATGGACGTGATCAAGGAGATCGGCTACGGCAAGGAGGTCCAGGCCGACGTGGAGGGCTTCATCTCGCTGCGGCTGCGGTCGCTGCGGGTGGGCTCCGCGGGCCGGTTCTTCGAGGGCGGGCACCCCGCCGACATCGGCGACCTGCTCCAGCGCAACGTGGTGCTCGCGATCGAGGACGTCGCGAACGACGAGGACAAGGCGTTCCTGATGGGCACCTTGATCATCCGGATCGTGGAGCATCTGCGGATGCGGGCCAGGAAGGAGCGCAGCAGCGGGCTCAAGCACGTCATCGTGATCGAGGAGGCACACCGGCTGCTGCGCGACCGGGGCGCGGGGCGGGCCAGCACGCACGCCGTCGAACTCCTGGCGGGCATGCTCGCCGAGATCCGCGCGTACGGCGAGGGCATCGTGGTCGCCGAGCAGATCCCCACGAAGCTCGTCTCCGACGTGGTGAAGAACACCGCGCTGAAGGTGATCCACCGGCTCCCCGCCGAGGACGACCGCCAGCTGGTCGGCGCGGCGACGAACCTGAGCGAGGAGCAGTCCCGGCAGGTCGTCTCGCTCCCTCCCGGTGTCGCCGCGGTCTTCGCCGACGGCATGGACCGGCCGTTGCGCGTCCAGGTGCCGCTGGGCGAGGACCGCGAGCGTCCGGTTCCCGGCCAGATGCCGCCCATCTGTGGCCGTCGCTCGGCGGCCTGCGGGCAGGAGTGCCGCACCGGCCGGGCGTGCACGCTGGTCGAGCTGCGCGAGGCGGACCTGCTCGCCGCGGCCTCCGACTGGGCGTGGCTGCGGATCTGGGCCGACACGCTGGTGCTGGCGTTCTGCACCAACCGGCCGCTGCCGGGAGTGCCCAGGGCGCTCGCCGGCCTCTGGGCGGATCTCCCGCCGCGACGGCGCGAGTGCCTGCTGGCCACGGCGGTGGAACGCTGCGTGGGCCGTCGCGCGTGGTCGCTGCGGACCGTGAACGACCCGACCACGCTGACCGAGCAGGTCGCCGTGGTCGCGACCAGGCTGCTCGGCCCCGACCGCGACCCCGGCGAGCGGCCGGGACCCGCCTGGGTGATCCCGCAGGTGCGGTGGCTGCATGAGGTGGACAGGCTCTTCCCGCACGGCCAGCCCGCGCCCAACCCGCGCGGCTCCGCGCCGGTCATGGAGTACGCGCTGTTCAACCGTCCGGCCGGGGGCACCGAGCTGCTCGGCCACCGGGCCAAGGCGCTGCGCCACCACCCGCTGTCCATGGAGGTGGAGAGGAACCGGGAGCTGGCCTGGCGGGTGATCCTCGGTGACGACGACCGCGAGAGCGTGGAGCGTGACATCCTCACGGTCACCATCGGCCTCGACCCGGCGGAGCGGCTCCGGCACGTGTCTCAGGCCATGGGGGCCGGCTGGCTGGAGAGTGTGCTGTCGTGGCCGGGCCGGTTCGTGCAGCCCTTCGACGAGGATTCGCCGGAGTCGGCGGAACTCGTCTTCACCGAGGGGTGAGGACGATGTTGTTTGTCGGCTTTTTTCGGTGCTTTCTCACCGGGTGCGAAGGCTTCCCCATATCACCGTCACCGAGGGGTGCGTGTGACGTGCCTCCGGGGGTGACGGTGCCGAAGCAGGGCTAAGATCTGCGGCATGAACGATTCGGTGATTCCGGTCCCGCGGCCGGGCCGGTCGGCCGCCGGGTCGTCCCGTGACGGGTCGCCAAGCGAGGAGACGGTATGACTCAGCTTCCGCTGCGGGCGCAGCTCGCCACCGCTCTCGGCCGGACGGCCGCGACCCTGTCCCGGGTCACCGGGCGTGGGGACGGATCGGTGATCGGGGGCAGGGTCAGCCTGGTCCTGGAGCCCGATCTTCTGCGCAAGCTCGCGCACGACCGCAAGCTCGCGCTGGTGAGCGCGACCAACGGCAAGACGACGACGACCCGCCTGATCACCTCCGCGCTGTCGGAGCTCGGCGACGTCGCCACCAACGCCTTCGGCGCCAACATGCCCGCCGGGCACGTCTCGGCGCTGTCGTCGGCCAAGCACGCCCCGTACGGCGTGCTGGAGGTCGACGAGAAATACCTGCCCGAGGTGATCGACACCACCGGGGCCGGGGTCGTCTGCCTGATGAACCTCAGCCGCGACCAGATGGACCGGGCAGGCGAGATCTGGCTGCTCGCCCAGAAGTGGCGGCGTGCGCTCGCCGGCAAGAACACCCACGTGATCGCCAACGCGGACGACCCGCTGGTGACCTGGGGCGCCTCCACCGCGGCCTCGGTCACCTGGGTGTCGGCGGGACAGCCGTGGAAGGAGGACTCCTGGTGCTGCCCCGAGTGCGGCGGCCCCCTCGACCGCAAGGGCATGGAGTACGTCCCGCCCGGCAGTATCGGCGCCGGTGCCACCTCGACGGCGGGGGAGAACGACTGGGCCTGCCGCGAGTGCACCTTCCGGCGGCCCGAGCCGTCCTGGGTCCTTGACGACGACGCGGTGATCGACCCGCGCGGGCAGCGCTGGGTGCTCGACATCCAGCTTCCCGGGCGCGCCAACCGGGCCAACGCGGCGATCGCGCTCGCCACCGCGGAGGTGTTCGGCCTGCCGGTCGAGCGGGCGCTGCCCCGGCTGCGCGAGGTGAAGTCGGTCGCCGGCCGATACACCACGGTGGAACGCGACGGCCGGCACGCCCGGCTGCTGCTCGCCAAGAACCCGGCCGGATGGCTGGAGGCCTTCGACGTGCTCGACGCCTCGCTTCCGGTGATCCTCTCGGTGAACGCCCAGGGGCCCGACGGTCGCGACACCTCATGGCTGTGGGACGTCGACTACCGCGTGCTGCGCGGCAGGCCGGTCTTCGTGACCGGCGAACGGCGGCTCGACCTCGCGCTCCGGCTGGACGTGGCCGACGTGCCGTTCCAACTGGCGAACTCGTTCGAGCAGGCGCTCGCCGCGCAACCGTCGGGCAAGGTCGACGTGATCGCCAACTACACCGCCTTCCAGCAGATCCGATCGGAGTTCGGTCGTGCAGTCTGACAGCGCCCTGCGCCTTGTCTGGATTTATCCGGACCTACTGAGCACGTACGGCGACCAGGGCAACGTCCTGGTCCTGGAGCAGCGCGCCAAGCGCCGGGGCATCCCGGTCGAGACCGTGCACGTACGCTCGGCCGACCCGGTTCCCGAGAGCGGCGACATCTACCTCATCGGCGGCGGTGAGGACCGGCCGCAGATCCTCGCCTCCGAGCGGCTCCAGCGCGACGGCGGCCTGCACCGGGCCATCCAGCGGGGCGCTGCCCTGCTCGCCGTGTGCGCGGGCTACCAGATCATCGGCACCACGTTCGGTGGTGAGGAGGGCCAGCCGGTCGACGGCATCGGCCTGATCGACATCTCCAGCGGGCGCGGTCAGGGCCGGGCCGTCGGGGAGCTGGCGGGGGAGGCGGACCCGGCACTGGGCATCTCCACGCTCACCGGCTTCGAGAACCACATGGGCGTCACCAGGCTCGGGGCCGGGATCCGGCCGCTGGCACGGACGGCGGTCGGTACGGGCAACGGCGACGGCACCGAGGGCTGTTACACCGGCAAGATCGTCGGCACCTATCTGCACGGTCCCGCGCTCGCCCGCAACCCCGGCCTCGCCGACCTGCTGCTCACCTGGGCGGTGGGCGCCCAGCTGCCGCCGATCGACGACTCCTGGTTCGACAGGCTCCGCGAGGAGCGCCTCACCGCGGTGCTGCCCCGCTGATCAGGCGTCGCTCCTGCCGGCGGGGCGTCTCCGCCGGCAGCGGGTGCTCCGGTGCTCTCAGTAGACGAGGGCCTGGACGCCCTCCTCCAGGACCTCCTCCACGAAGGTGGAGGCGCCCGCGATGCGTATGCCCTCGATCACGTCGTCGACCGTGATGTCCCGTCGGGTCGCGCACTGCGTGCACAGGGTCACCCTGCCGCCCGCGAGCACCGCGTCGAGCAGGTCGCCGAGCTGGGCCGCGTGCGGGAGGGTGAACTCCTTCGCCCGTCCGGGGAGGGCGAACCAGGCGGACTCGCCCGTCAGCCAGAGCGAGACGGGAACGCCGCTCGCCAACGCCGCCGCGGCCACGGTGAAGGCCTGATTGCAGCGCTCAGGCGAGTCTTCGCCCGCGGTAACCTTGATCACCAGTGATCGTGCCATGTTCGCAGCCTATGCGGCCCGGCATCACCGGCGCGAACCATATCGCAGCGGCTCTAGGCTCGTTTCCATGGACGTTCCCGAACTGCATCCCGATCTTGAGCCGATCTCCTTCCTCGTGGGTCGATGGGAAGGCGCCGGGGTCGGTGGATATCCGACGATCGAGAGTTTCAACTTCGGCCAGGAGATCGTCTTCGGTCACAACGGCAAGCCGTTCCTGACCTACAGCAGTCGCACCTGGCTGCTCGACGAGGAGGGCGGCAAGGTCCGCCCGCTGGGCACCGAGACCGGCTTCTGGCGCCAGCTTCCCGGCCGTCAGCTTGAGGTGTGCCTGTCACACCCCACGGGCATCGTGGAGATCTACGTCGGCGAGGTGGTCTTCAACAAGATCGAACTCCAGACCGACGTGGTGGCCCGCACCGCGACCGCGAAGGAGTACACCGCGGGCCACCGCCTCTACGGCCTGGTCAACGGCAACCTGATGTGGGCGTACGACATGGCCTCCATGGGGCAGCCGCTCCAGTCCCACATCTCGGCCGAGCTCAAGAGGGTCGGCGACTTCGTGCCCGACGAGGTGTGAGGCCGGCCCGATGGGGTCCGCTCGATGGGGCCACTCGGTGGGGTTCGTCCCGACGGCGCGTGAGGCGGGGCGCCCGGCACCCGCGCTCGGGTGAGCGTCCGGCACCCGCGCTCGGGTGAGGCGGGGCGCTGGTTACGCTCTGGGACATGAGCACTCCCTTCACCCCCGACGTGGTCGAGGCGATCAAGCGCCACATGAACGACGACCACGCCGATGACGCGCTGCTGATCTGCAGGGGCCTCGGTGGGCAACCCGAGGCCACCGGCGCGACGACGACCGGTGTCGACGCCGAGGCGATCGAGTTCGCCGCCGTGGTCGACGGGCGGGACGTCACGGTCCGGGTTCCCTGGAGCACCACGCTGACCGAACGCGCCCAGGTCCGTACGGAGGTCGTCCGCCTCTACCGTGACGCCTGCACCGCCCTCGGCGTCCCCGCACGCGGCGAGCACTAAGGGAACGCGATGGGAACGCTGAGGCAGCACTGACCGGCGAATCCCCGTCGTACGAGGTGACGCCGCCGGGTGGACCTCGCCCACCGACTCCTCCTGAACGGGGAGAGGTGATCGATAAGAAGGAGCCGGGAAAGGGAAGAACCCCGGGCCACTTCCCCCTGCTCGGCAGGGGGGCCGGTGGACTACAGGCGGGATCGCCCGCCTCCGGCGGCCCGGGGTTCCGGTGATTGTCGTGGATTCGCCGAACGTCGCCTGACGCCCGGACAGAGTCCGGTCGCGGCGTCCTAGCGGACAGCCACCTCGCTAGCCCAACTATGATCAACCATCGTTCGGACCACCTCCTTTCGGCGTGCCTGTACGTTATGAAACTCCGCGCCCTCGAGGCAAATGAATTTTCCAAACCCGCCTCTGCCCTCCAGAGCCCGCCCTCTGACCAGCCCTGATGCGGCTCGGCGAGGGGGTTGGCGGGACGCCACGGCGGCCGGAGCCGATCGTTCGACCGCCGCCGACGCCCTGTGCGAATATCGCCACGATAGGTGTTCGAATGGTCGCCTAAAGTGAACTACTTGCTATAGGTGGACGGCGGTATTCATCTATGAGGGCGATGCCACCTCTACTGCTTCCTGAGCCGATCTCCGGCATCGACGAGGCGTACATCTACGGCTCCTGGGCTGCTCGATACGCGAATCAGGCCGGACCGCCGCCACGTGATATCGACGCCCTCGCCGTGGGATCCGCGGACGAGCTCCACGACGCGGTGCGAGCGGCCGAACGAATTCTCGGTCGCGAGGTGAACATCGGCCGCATCTCCTCGGCGACGTGGACCGACGACAGCTTGAACCCAAGCGGTTTTTCCCGGTAAATGTGAGTGGCGAAAAGCCGTTACCACATTATTGTGCATTTGGGCTTAATGTAATATAAAGTAAAATTGCGAGTTTCCTGCGAGGAAGACCTGTGTGTCGCTGTGGGCTCATCTGATCGCGGCCGACCGGCACCCGTCTTGCTCCGCGGATGGCGAGCTGCAAGGTAAGCGTTTACTCGGTGCGCTGATCGCTCCCGACGCTGAGGCAAGGGCTTTCCTGAGCGGCTATTCTGGGTGAAACCGCCCGGGGAGGGATTGGATCTGTGGCGACACTGGCTGATGTCGCACGTCTGGCCGGCGTATCGTCGGCCACCGTGTCGCGGATCATCAACGGCAGCCCCAAGCCCGTGGCCGACGCTCTGCGTGAGCGGGTGCTGGCCGCCGTCGAGGAGTTGCAGTACGTGCCCAACGCGCACGCTCAGCTCCTCGCCCGCTCGCACCGCAGCACGATCGGCGTCATCGTGCACGACGTCTCAGACCCGTACTTCGCCGAGATCATCCGTGGACTGCAACGTGTCGCTACCGAAAACGGGCGACTCGTCATCACCTGCAACAGCTACCGCAACCCGGACAGAGAACTCGAATACGTCGAGCTGCTGCGTGCCCATCAGGTCGCGGCGATCATTCTCGCCGGCTCCGGTTACCACGACGACGCCTTCACCGCCAAGATGAACAGCAAGCTGCGCGTCTACCAGGCCACCGGCGGCCGAACCGTGGTCATCGGCCGCCATGACCACGTCGGCGACGCCGTCCTGCCCGACAACGAGAAGGGCGGCTACCTGCTGGCCGCTGAGCTGTACACCCTGGGCCACCGGCGGTTCGGGGTCATCGCCGGTCCTGAGCAGATGACCACCACCACGGACCGGCTCGCCGGACTGCGCCGCGCTGCGCGGGAGCATGGCCGGAGGTTGCCGGCCCGGCGTATCGTATACGGCGACTTCGACCGCACCAGCGGAATGGCCGCCGCCGCGGCGCTGCTCGACGCTGAGCCGAAGCTGACCGCCATGGCCGCGCTCAACGACTCGATGGCCATCGGCGCCCTCGCGCTGCTGCGTTCGCGTGGCATCGCCGTTCCCGACGAGGTCAGCGTGATCGGCTTTGACGACATGCCCATCGCGTCGGATGTCACCCCCGCGCTCACCACCATCCGTCTCCCGCTCGCCGACATGGGCGCCCGCGCCGTGATCCTCGCCCTGCAGCCGGCCGAAGGCGATGACGTGCTGCGTATCGTGCGGGTGGGAGCGGAGCTCATCCGCCGGGAGAGCGCCGGCCCGGCGCGGCGGTAGCACCTCTTCCCCGTGCCGGGCGCCTTGTTCGGTCGGAGGCGGATCTCCCCGTCGGTGGTGCGTGAAGGGTGACCCTCGCGACGCCGGGCGTCGCGAGGGTCACCTTCGCGGGGTCAGCGGCTCGGTGGTGTCAGAGCCGTTCGATCCAGACGTTGCGGAATCGTGGGTTGTCGCCGGGGTCGCCGTGGTCCTGTAGCTTGATCTTGCCCGGGGCCGGGTCCTCCGCTCTGCCCGCGCCGGTCGGGCCGTCGATGGCCACGTTGTCGTGCACCAGTTTTCCGTTCCACTTCACGGTTATCCGCGCGTCCTCCACCTTCTTGGCCGCGTTGTCGAAGCGCGCCGCGCGGAACTCGATGTCGTACGTCTGCCACTCGCCGGTCGGCCGCGCCGCGTTCACGTCCGGCGCCTTCTTCAGATAGAGGGAGCCGGCGCCGTTGAGCTCCGGGGGTCGCCCGTAGGACTCCAGCACCTGCAGTTCGTAGCTCTCGAAGATGTACACGCCGCTGTTGCCGCGGGCCTGGCCGGTGACCTCCGGCGGGTAGTGCGGCTGGTACCACTCGATGTGCATGCGGAAGTCGCCGAACCGTTCCTTCGTGCGGATGTCACCGCCGAGCGACTCCATCGTCCCGTCCGCCACGGGCCACGTCGCCGGGGCGCCGGACGTCGTCTCCCACGCGTCGAGGTCGGTGCCGTCGAACAGCGTGATCCGCTTCTTCGACGGCGTCACCGTGATCTTGTCCAGGTTGACGCGTCCGACGTCGGTCGCCTCAAAGACGTAGGCGATGGTGTTCGCGCCGGGGCGCAGCGTCACCGTCTCCGTCTGGGTCGCCCAGTTGGCCCAGGCCCCGGTGGGGGCGAGCCAGATCTGCTTCTCCTTCTTGCCGTTGACGTACAGGCTCATCGACTTCGAGGGCGGGTTGGTGGGGATCGAGTTGGGGCCGTTCGCGTACCGCAGTTCGATGTCGTGGCGGCCGGCCTTGTCGGCGCGGACGGCGAACGTGGTGCTGGCGCCCACTTCCCAGTTGCGGTCGACGAAACCGGCGCCCGAGTAGCCGGCGTGGTTGGTGTTCCAGCCGGTCCCACCGGCCAGCTTGGCGGACTCCGCCTCGTACTCGGCCGGTGCCTTCGTGCCGTCGGCCAGCCGGTTGAGCGTGTACCACGCCTCGGTGCTCCACAGCTCCTGACCGGACGCCGAGTCGAACGGGCGCGGGGAGTGCACGTGCACCACGTGGCCCGGCTTCAGGCCCGTGATCTTCAGCGTCACCTTCTTGCGGTCCTTCGACAGGGTCGCCGAGGTGACCTCGAGGGTCTGCTCACCGATCTTCGGGCCGCCGTACTGGGGCGTCGCCACGTACCGCCACTGCTTGACCTTGTACTTGGCGGCGAGGTTCTGCGCGGTCTCGTCGGACAGCGGCTGCGTGTACTCGAGTTCGAAGCCGCCCTTGACGGCCCGCATCTTGCGGATGTCGAACGCCTCGGAGCCGTTGAGGCTGAGCTTCTGCAGGCCGTAGCTGAGCTTGCCCGCCTGGCCCCAGTTGCCCGCCCAGCCGATGCCGCCGGTGTAGATCGCGTTGTCCGGGCCGAGGCCGATCCGGCTCACCCCGGACTCGAGCCCCTGGGTCATGCGGAACACGGCGCCCTGGTACTCGCCCGCGACCTTCTCCAGGTACGCGCGCTGCAGACCGCCGTAGGTCACGTCGCCGAACACCATCTGGCCCTTGAACACGCCGTCGGGCAGCACGATCGGGTTGCTCGGCGAGTTGGAGATCTCGTTGTGCGGCAACCAGAGCACGGGTTCGGTCACCGGCTGGTCGTCGTACGTGCCACTCGGGTTGACGTAGTGGTTGTAGAAGGCGCCCTCCTTGATCCGCACCAGCTTCGACGCCGGCACCCACATGCCCTGGTTGTCGGTGACGAAGATGTCGTTCCCCGGCCCCCAGCCGATGCCGTTGGGCGTGCGCAGCCCACTGGCGATATAGGTCACTTCGCCCGTCTTCTTGTTGATCTTGAGGGTGCTGCCGCGGTGGGGAACGGGCTGCGGGTTGGCGGTCGCGCCGCCGGGGACCATCGAGATGCCCGTGGTGATGTAGAAGTATCCGCCCTTGTACAGCAGGCCGAACGCGAACTCGTGGTAGTTGCCGCTGAACGGCCAGGTCGCGATCCTGCGGTACTCGTCGGTGACCTCGTCGCCTGTCTTGTCCACGAGCGCGGTCAGCTGGTGCTTCTCCGACACGTAGATGGTGCCGTCGACGTACTTGAGGCCCATCGGTTCCTGCAGGCCTTGGGCGATCTTCTTGGTGGTCACCTTGCTCGGGTCGGTGTTGCCGGTGACGCCGTCGAGCAGGTACACCTCGCCGAGCACGGTCTCCCGGTCACCGCCCCAGGTGGAGATGGCCAGCCGGCCGTCCGGCAGCCAGTCCATGCCGGTGACCTGCGGCTGGAAGCCGTCCGGGCGCAGGTTCGTCAGCGTGTAGGCCGGGTGCACACCGGTCAGCGGCAGCCCGTCGCCGGGGGCGTCGGTGACGCCCTCACACTGCTTGCGGCCGGGTGAGGTGACCCGTACGACCTCGGAGTCGGTGCTCAGCACCGAGGTCGGCACGAGGGTGTGGCCGGTCGCGCCCGGTGGCCGCCACTCGAGCCGTAGCCGCTTGGTGGACTGGGCGTCGAAGTGCTCGATGCGCAGCGCGTGGTAGCCCGCGGTCAGGTCGATCGAGCCGTCCTTCGGGGTGGCGCCGTGGCGGCCGGGGTGGTCGATCACCTGGGTGCCGTCGAGGAAGAACCGTGCGCCGTCGTCGCTGATGAGCCGGAAGTCGTAGGTCCCGGCGGTGGTGATGTTGAGGTTGCCGCTCACTTCGGTGACGAACTGGTTCGCGAACCCGAAGTCCGCGGTGGTCGTCCAGTCGATCGTCGGCATCACCTTGTCGATGTTGGGTGTCTGGCCTGGTTTGAGCACGCAGTAGTCGAACAGGGCGACCTGCACGTCGTACACGCGCATCGTCACGCCCGGTTCCTGGGGCGGGATGTCGGCCTGGGCGGCGGCCTGGACGGGGAGTGGCGTCGACAGGAACGGCAGGAGCAACGCAGCGGCGGCTGTGGCGGCCGCGCCGAACCACCGTCGCCTGCGTCCGGGCCGGCTGGTGGTCGGGGGCGTGCTGTGATCCATCTTCCCTCACAGTGGCTGGGGGGTGGACGTGCGGTCAGGATCAGCGGACAGGTAAGCGTTTTCCTAGGAAAGCGCTTTCGACCGTAAACAGAAGACAGGGCGGCGGTCAAGAGGTCCTTCGAAGGGTGGTTCACGAGTGAATGTCCCTTTTGTCGTCCAGGGTTGGCGGAGGCGGGCCGGGCAAGGGATTGGATGCTCGCATCCAGCGCATTTCGGAAACTGTGCCCCTTTTCGGGCGAGTCGAGTGAAAAGAACCGTTGACGGGTACGTGTCCGGCTGGTTACGGTCGTGGCAATCGGACTAGGAAAGCCCTTTCCTGGCTCTGCGAGGCGGTCGCGCCCAGCTTCCGCCCTCACGGTGATCCGACCCGGAGAAGGAGTGCCTGTGCAGAACCAAGCGGCTGACCACGGCATTGACCTGGATGCGAAGAACCGGTCCGCGTCGACGACGACTCCGACAGGGGCACGGGCCGGGACGTCCACCGAGGTAACCGCTCCGGCGAATCGCCCACCCGCCCCGACAGGGCGAGCCGACCATCCTGGCATTCGCCTGCTGCGCTTCGCCGGGGCGCTCTGGCGACCCGCGCTTCTGCTCGCCGTCGTCTTCGCCGTCTGGTGGCTCGTCGCCGAGCTCGGATTGATGCCGAACTACCTGCTGCCCACCCCGGGCCAGGTCTGGGAGACCATGATCGAAGACTGGGCGTTTCTGATGCGGAACACGTATGTGACGCTGTATGAGACGGTCATCGGCTTCATCCTGGCCGCCCTGCTGGGTCTGGGTACCGCTGTCCTGATCGCCTACTCGCCCACGATGGAGAAGGCCATCTACCCCATCGTGCTCTTCGCCCAGGTGATTCCGAAGATCGCGATCGCCCCGCTGCTCGTGGTCTGGTTCGGCGTCGGGCTCACGCCGAAGATCGTCTTGGCCGTTCTCATCGCGTTCTTCCCGGTTGTCATCTCCGGGGTGGCCGGTCTGCGATCGACGGATCCGGAGCTGATCGACCTGTCCGCGACCATGGGCGCCGGCCGGTGGAAGACGTTCCGCAAGATCCGATTCCCGAACGCGCTCCCGCATCTGATGGCCGGGTTGAAGGTCGCCGTGACCCTGGCGGTGGTCGGCGCCGTCGTCGGCGAGTTCGTCGGTGCCGACGAGGGTCTCGGCTACGTACTGCTGGTGGCCAACGGCAATCTGGACGCCCCGTTGCTCTTCGCCGACCTGTTCCTGATGTCGTTGATCGGCATCGTCCTCTTCGTCATCGTCGAGGTGGCGGAGGCCCTGCTCATCCCGTGGCACGCCAGCCGTCGTACCGGCGTACCGCTGACCACGTCCTGAATCGCTCCACACACCCCCACCCCCCCGCCGGATGCTTCGGGAGGCATCGCCAATGAGAAGTCTTGGGTATACCGCCGCCGTGCTCCTGCTGGTGGGAACGGTGGCCGCCTGCGGCGGCGGCGACGCCGAACAGCCAGGCGCCGCCGACGGCGCCAGAACGGTGAACCTGACCCTGAACTGGGTTCCCTACGGCGAGCACGCTCCGTTCTACTACGGGGTCAAGAAGGGCTTCTACGATGCCGAGGGCATCAAGCTGACGATCAAACCCGGCGGAGGGTCCGGGAAGACCATCCAGGCGGTGGCCCAGGAGCAGACCGACTTCGGCTGGGCGGACACTCCGCCACTGCTCAAGGGCATCACCTCGGGCATGAAGGTCAAGAGCGTGGGGGTGTTCCTGCAGAAGGGCCCGGCTTCCATCGAATCCCTCGCCGAGACCGGCATCAAGGCACCCGCCGATCTCAAGGGAAAGACCGTGGGCGGCACCCCGGGCGATGCCATCTACGCCACCTTCCCCGCCTGGCTCAAGGCCAATGGGCTCTCCGAGCAGGACGTCAAGGTGGTCAACCTCGACGCGGCCGGGAAGATCGCCGCTCTCGCCGAGGGCCAGGTCGACGCCATCCAGGGCTTCTTCCACGACCAGGCGCCGACCATCGAGGCCAAAACCGGCAAGGACGTCGACTACCTGCTCTACGCCGACTGGGGGATGAACATGTTGGGCACCGGCCTGGTGGTCAACGAGAACACGCTGAGCAAGGACCCGGACATGGTGAAGGCGTTCGTCCGGGCCACCCAGAGGTCCTGGAGCGAGGCGGCCAAGGACATCCCCGGCGCCGTCGACGCGATGGCCGAACTGGCCGAGAACGAGCCTGAGAAGGACGTGCTGCTCAAGCAGCTGACGCTGGCCGTGCCGCTGCTCGACGTCGCCGCCGACGGCACGCCCGGGGTCAACGCCGAGGCGAAGTGGACCGAAACCATCAATCTGATGACCCAGTACGCCGAGCTGGGAGACCCCGGCGCCCCGTCGAAGTACTGGGACGGCTCCTACGGCAGCAACGGGTGAGGCGGCGATGACCACAGCCGCAGCGACGCTGACCGACACCGCGATCGACATCACCGACCTGACCGTCCAGTTCCAGTCGAAACGATCCCAGACCCTGGCGGTCGACAACGTCACCCTACGGGTTGACGCGGGCGAGTTCATCACGATCGTGGGACCGTCCGGGTGCGGGAAATCCACCGTGCTCAAAATCATCGCCGGCCTGGTCAAGCCCACCAGCGGTACGGTCGCCCTCCTCGGCCGGCCGGTCACCCAGCCGCAGAAGGACATCGGCTTCGTCTTCCAGCGGGCGGCCCTGCTTGAGTGGCGAGGTGTGCGGAAGAACATCCTGCTGCAGGCCGAGATGCGTGGGTTGGACCGGGCGTGGGCTGCCCGCCGGGCCGACGAACTGATCGAGCTCACCGGCCTGACCGGCTTCGAGAACGCGCTCCCGCACGAGTTGTCGGGCGGCATGCAGCAGCGGGTGGCCCTCTGCCGGGCGCTGCTGCACCAACCGCCGGTGCTCCTCATGGACGAGCCGTTCGGAGCGCTCGACGCGTTGACCCGCGAGCAGCTCAACACCGAGTTGAACCGGATCTGGCAGGAGACCGGGACCACCATCGTCCTGGTCACCCACTCCATCGCCGAGGCGGTGTTCCTCGGCACCCGGGTCGAGGTGATGAGCCCGCGTCCGGGCCGCATCGTGCGCACTCTCCCCGTCGACCTGCCCCTCGACCGGGAGTACGCGCAGGTGATGTCCGACGAACGGTTCGACCGGTTGGCCACGCAGATCCGCGAACTCCTCGGCTCGGGAGCCAACCACTGACCGACAGCCACGCGCCGAGGCGGTGGACCGACGCCGCCGGGGCGTGGCTCGGACTCGGTGCGGCGCCCGCCGCGCTGATCCTGGGCGCCGGGATCGCGCACCGGCACGGCGGCGCCGTGCCGGTGCTCGGCCTGGCCGGGGGCGCCGCGCTGATGGCGCTGTTGCTCTTCGGTCAGGGTGCCCTGGGGGTACGGCCGCCGTACGGGGAAGGCGGGACGCTGACCGAGGTCGCGCCCCGGTATCTGCCGGCGGCAGGGCGGCTCCTGCTCGGCTGGGTGCTCGGCGCCGCGATGATCGGGTGGAATGGTTTCAACGTCGGGCTGGGCGGCGCCTCCCTGGCCGCGGTGTTCGGCATTCCCGGACCGATGGGCGCGCTACTGCTCGCGGCAGCCGTCCTGGCCGTGTCCTACGCCTCGCCCGCGGCCGGCAACCGGATCGCCGTGCTCACCACGCTGGCGGCACTCGCCCTGGTCACCGTATGCGTGGCGCTGCTGCGGCCGGCGACGCCGCCGGTGACCCTGTCGATGGGCGGTCCAGGTGGGCTGGGCGGCCTGGGTGTGGCTGCCGACATCGCCGTCATCGGCGGCTACGTGTCGGTCTTCGCGCTGCGCGCACCCGACTTCAGCCGTGGTCTCTCCACCCGCCGGGACCTCGTCCGGTGCGTCCTGTTGCTGGTCGCCCCGGCGGTCGTGGTCATCGCGGCGGGCGCCGGGGTCTGGTTGCACACCGGCTCCACCGACGTGGTCTCGGCGCTGGCGGACGCCGACGGTCTTTCGTCGTACGCCAATCTGTTCGTCACGGCCGGGGTCTTCGCGCCCGCGCTGACCACCACCTACTCGGGCGCCCTGGCGCTGCGCGCGGTCCGTCCGACGATGTCGAACTCGGCCGCCATGCTGATGGTGACCGTACCCGGTGCGCTGTTGGCCACGGTCCGCTTCGACCTCCTGCTGCTGCCCTGGTTGTCGGTGCTCGGGGCGATCCTGCCGCCACTGATCATCCCGATGGCGACGGAGGCGTGGCGGCGTCGGCGCGGCCGGTCGCCCCGGCCGGTCGCGACCTGGACCTGGCTGCCGGCCGGCCTGGTCGCGACCGCGTTGACCGTGGCGGGGTCCCCGGTCGCGGGGGTGGCCGGCCTGGCGCTGGCGTCGTTGGCCACCGTGTCGCACCTCTGGCGTGGCCGCCGGTGACCGATGGCCGGGCAGCGACCTTGACCGGCTCGATGAGCGACCCGGTGCGGCCCGGGGGAGTGGGCGGCCGGTGTTGACGGTGCCGGTGCGTGGTATTAGCGTCGAGCCATAACTGGAAAGCCCTTTCCTGAGATATTTCTCCCCGAGAAAGGTGATGCCGATGAGCATGTCGACGGAGCGAGTCACACCGCTGCCGGGCGGGGTCGGAGTCTCCCGGCTCTGCGTTTACGATTCGATCGCTCCGGACGGCGAGATCGGCGGTACTCCTCACCTGCACCTGGCCTGCGCCGAGGCGTACGTGGTGATATCCGGATCGGGGCTCGTGCAGACGCTCACGCTTTCCGGATACCGGGAGACCCGGTTGCGTCCGGGGGCCGTTGTCTGGTTCGCTCCGGGCACGATTCACCGGCTGGTCAACAACGGCGGCCTGGAGATCGTCGTCCTCATGCAGAACAGCGGTCTTCCCGAGGCAGGCGACGCCGTGCTGACCCTTCCGCCGGACCTTCTCGCCGACCCCGCGACGTACGCGGCCGCCGTGGCGCTGCCCGGCGGCGGCGCGCCAGGCGCGGACGTGACCGCCGCCTATGCTCGGCGTGACCTCGCCGTACGCGGGTTCGAGCGGCTGCGGGCCGCCGCGCTGGCCGACGATCTCACCCCGTTGCGCGAGTTCCATGCCGCGGCGATCCGCCTCGTCCGGCCGTACGTGGACGACTGGCGGCGGAGATGGCGCGACGGCGCGTTGCGGGCGGCCGACGAGACCGGACATCAGCTCGACGCGCTCGCTCGCGGCGAAGCGCCACACCTGGCCGAGGCGCAGGTCCACCAGATGGCGGAGCCACGCGACCGTGGCCGACTGGGCATGTGCGGCCTGCTCGACACCTATCCGGTGAGTTGACCGCCTCCACACCGGCGAATCCACTGCTGCAGGCGGTCGGGCCGTGGGAGGACGAGGGGAGCCTCGGTGCTCATAGACTCTGTATATGACCGAGACGTCGTGGCATGAGGAACTCCGGGCGCGCGGTTACCGGGTCACTCCGCAGCGCCAGCTGGTGCTTGAGGCGGTCAAGGCCTGTGAGCACGCCACTCCGGAGGAGATCTGCAACCGGGTGCGGGAGACCGCTCGCGGGGTGAACATATCCACCGTCTACCGGACCCTTGAGCTCCTTGAGGAGCTCGGCATGGTCACCCACTCCCATCTCGGGCACGGCGCCCCCACCTACCACCTGACGTCCGAGGCCGATCATGTTCATCTGGTCTGCCGCGGTTGCGGGGAGATCAGTGAAGTGAGCCCCGACCTGGTGGAGGACTTCGTCGCCAACCTCGACCAGAAGCTCGGGTTCCTCACCGATGTGCACCATCTGACGGTCTTCGGCCGCTGCCGCAAGTGCCGCTGAGCCGCCGGGGAGATCGTCGCCGGACCGGCGGGATCCCGGGGCCGGGACTCGTCGCGCTTCGGCCGCCGAGCCACTGAGCCGAGCCGCCGGGGTGTGTCGCGCAGGCCGGGACCCGTCTGTGGGAAGAGTCGCCGCCGTGCTCTTCGGCGGAGCCTCGTAGGCTGTGTTCATGCGAAGCCCTCTGCTGGACACTCCCGGCGCGGTCGCGGCCGAGAGCCCCGACGCCGACGTCGCCGGACACTACGGCGACCCGTTCGCCGAGCAGCGCGCGCTGCTCGCCGGGGAGGCGATGGTCGACCGGAGCAACCGCGAGGTCGTCCGGATCTCCGGACCCGATCGTCTGAGCTGGCTCAACAGCCTCAGCTCGCAGAAACTCGACGACCTGAAACCGGGGCGGCCCACCGAGACGCTGCTGCTGGACGCCCAGGGCAGGGTGGAGCACCACCTCGTCCTCGTCGACGACGGCGAGGCGGTGTGGGCGCACGTCGAGCCGGGCACCGGCGCGGAGGTGGCCGCGTTCCTCGACAAGATGCGGTTCATGCTCAGGGTCGAGGTCGCCGACGTGACGGATCGCTACGCCGTGGTCTCCGTGGCCGGGGAGGCGCGCCCCGACCTGCCCGAGGGCGCCGTCGCCGTGGGGCAGGACATCCTGCTCCCGCGCGACCTGCTCGCCGGCCGGCTCGGGCTGGGCCTCGCCGGGCTCTGGGCGTACGAGGCGCTGCGGATCGAGGGGCACCGTCCCCGCCTGGGCTTCGAGACCGACCACAAGACGATCCCGCACGAGGTGGGCTGGATCGGCTCGGCCCTGCACCTCAACAAGGGCTGTTACAAGGGCCAGGAGACCGTGGCCCGCGTCCACAACCTGGGCCACCCGCCCCGCCGCCTGGTCTTCCTGCACCTGGACGGCAGCGTCGACACCCTGCCCAAGCACGGTGCGCCGGTGACCCTGGACGGGGCGGAGGTCGGTTTCGTGGGGAGTTCGGCGCGCCATCACGAGCTGGGGCCGGTCGCGCTCGCCGTGGTCAAGAGGACCGTGCCGGTGGACGCCACGCTGGAGGCCGCGGGGGTGGCCGCGTCCCAGGAGGTCATCGTGCCGCCGGACGCCGGGCGCAACGTCCAGATCGACCCGAGCCTGCGCCGCCGCATCCGCTGACCCCGAGGGCGCCCGACGGCGCCGCGCCCCGGTCGTGGTCACCGGGGCGCGCGGGGTCAGATGTCCAGAATCAGGGTGATCGGGCCGTCGTTGGTGAGCCCGACCTTCATGTCGGCCCCGAACACCCCGGTCTCCACGCGGGCGCCCAGCGCGCGCAGTTCGGCGCAGACCGCCTCCACCAGCGGCTCGGCGACCGGTCCAGGGGCGGCGGCCTGCCAGGTGGGACGGCGGCCCTTGCGGGCGTCGCCGTACAGGGTGAACTGGCTGACCACCAGCAGTGGCGCGCCGATGTCGGAGCAGGACTTCTCGCCGGAGAGGATCCGCAGGCCCCAGAGCTTGGCGGCGAGCCTGGCCGCCTCGGCGCGCGTGTCGGTATGGGTCACGCCGACCAGGACGAGCAGCCCCGGCTCGTCGATCGCCCCGACCGTCGCGCCGTCCACCACCACCGACGCGGAACTCACCCGCTGTACGACCGCACGCATACCCCCATCATCCCGTGTCCCCGGGCGTCCCTAGACTTCGGGCGAAAGGAGACAAAGGTGTCTGCTGAGTCGTTGTTCGTCGAGGTTGTCCGCTCGGGGTTCGTGGAGTCCACCCATCGGGCGCGGATGCTCGCGGTGGCCGCCGACGGGTCGCCGGTGAGGGTTCACGGGGCGGTGGACGCCCTGGTGTCGCCACGTTCGTCCATGAAGCCCCTGCAGGCGCTCGGGATGGTCCGCGCCGGGCTCCCCCTGGAGGGGGAGTTGCTCGCGCTGGCGTGCGCGAGTCACGTGGGGGAGCCGTTCCACGTGGACGGGGTACGGAGGATCCTGGCCGGGGCGGGGCTGGAGGAGAGCGCGCTCGGCTGTCCCGCGGACCTGCCTGAGGACGTCGCCTCCCGCGAGGAGGTGCTGCGTTCAGGAGGGGGCCGGGCCAGGGTCTACATGAACTGCTCGGGCAAGCACGCGGCGATGCTGGCCACCTGCGTGGCCAACGGCTGGCCCCCGGAGACCTACCTCGACCCGGCGCATCCGCTGCAGCGGGCCGTGCGCGCCACGATCGAGGAACTGACCGGCGAGCGCGTCGCCGCGAGCGGGGTGGACGGTTGCGGCGCACCGCTGTTCTTCGTCTCGATGCTGGGGGTGACCCGGGCGTTCCGCGCCCTCGTCCTCGCCGATCCCGACTCCCCGGAGCGTCGCGTCGCCGACGCGTTCCGCGCCCACCCCGAGTGGACGTCGGGGACCACCCGCCCCGAGGCCCGGCTGATGCGGGCGGTTCCCGGGCTGCTGGTCAAGGCCGGCGCGGAGGCCTTCGACGCGTTCGTCTTCACCGACGGGCGCTCGGGAACCGTCAAGATCGAGGACGGTGGCCAGCGCGCCCGCGTCCCGGTCACCGTCGCGGCCCTGACCGCCCTCGGCTTCGAGGCCCCGGGACTCGACGAACTCGCCACCGGGGTCGTGCTCGGCGGAGGGCGTCCGGTGGGCGAGGTCCGCGTGCGGTAGCCGCCCGGGGCTCGCGTACGGGCTCGTGTAAGGAAGCTCTCACAGGGAGCGGAACTGGCGGGTGGTGGAGATCGCCCCCGAGGTGGTCATGGTGAAGGTCCGCATCGAGTCGGCGAACCTGGACAGGTCCCACTCGGCCGGGCCGTGATACCAGTACAGGTTGTCGGCCTGCTGTCCGTTGCCGGTGACCGAGGAGACCACGCGGGCCCAGCGGTCGACGTTGTCGAAGATGACGGCGTAGGGCAGGTAGCGGGAGAACAGCTCCACCCGCTGGGCCTCGGGGACGTCCCCGCCGAGGTCGGCGCTGGACAGATACTCCCTGAAACCGATGGTGTGGGCGAGGGCGCCCGCGCCCTTCGCGGTCTTGGCGGGCATGTACTGGCCGCCCACCGCGAGGGCGGCACCGGCGATGATCAGGGCCAGGCCGAGCACCCCGTACGTGGTGAGCCAGGCGAGCCCGACGGTGGCGAGGACGCCGAGCCCGGTGAGGACCACCCCGAGGGTCGTCCAGCGGGTGCGGACGGTGTCGGGGCGGCGGGCGAACCAGCCCTGCGTGACCACGTCGCGGTAGAGCGCCTCGCGGACCCTGCCCAGCTTGGCGCCGAACGATCCCTGGAGCTCCGAGAGCAGCACCGCGTCACGGCCGTCGAAGATGGCGTCGTAGAGCTCCCGCTCGTAGGGCAGCAGCGAGGCGACCTGGGCGGCGGGCATCCGCACGAGCCTCCAGTCGGGGGTCTCGTACGTCTGCCGGGGCTGTTCGTCGATCCTGAGGTAGCCCCGCACGGCCAGGTCGACGATCGTGGCGGTCACGTCGATCACGTCGGCCTGCTCGTCCATGAGGGTGCCGATCTGGCCGGGGCGGACACCGTCCGGCGGGGCGAAGTGACCGTTCTCGACGCCGCTGAGCGAGCCCGACTCGTGGCCGACCACGCGGGCGTCGCGGCCCCTGGTCCAGTAGAGGAGGCCGAGGCCGCCGAGCAGCAGCAGGAGCAGGCCGGCCAGCGCGCCGCCGGTGACGGCGTTCAGGGTGAAGGCGTTGGACAGCTCGAAGCGGCGCTCCAGGACCGGTGCCCCCTTGGTGGCGCCGGCGGGGTAACCGACGACCACGGTGAGCACCTCACCGGCGCCGAGGTCCTGCTGCCCGAACTCGGCGGCGACGCCCGTGTGGTCCATGGACGCCTCGGTGCAGGCGATCGCCGAGGTGAGGGGGCCGGCGAAGCACGACAGGTTCTGCGTCGTGGCCGGCCCGCTCACGCTGACCCTGGCCTGCTCCACGGGAACGGACCAGGCGCCCACCGCGTACCAGCGCAGTTCCTGGGCGTCGGCGAGCGGTGTGACGGCGCCCAGGACGTCGTACTCCAGGGTGGCGCTTCCCGATCCTTTCAGGGTGATGGTCTCGCCGGTCAGCGTGGCGTCGCCCTTGAGACCGGTGACCTGGTAGAGGCGGTCGCTGCGATCGTCGTAGCGGGTCCGGGCGACGAGGTCGCGCGACGGTGCGTCACCCTCGAAGACGACCTCCTCCCTGACGTGGAGCACGCCGTCCTGCCGGAGCTCCAGCTGGACGGTCGTGCTGGTCACCTTGCCGTCCTGCGTGGAGCGGACGGCCTGCGCGGAGCGTGCGGCACGGATGCTCCGTCCGGTCCGAGAGGAGTGGGGCTCCGCCTCGGTCCGCCAGACCTTGGGGGGTGCCGCCTCGGTCCGCACGGTCCGGGAGGACTCCGCTCCGGTCGGGCCGCTCGCCAGGGCGGGGGACGCGAGGGCGAGGGACGTGCCGAGCGTGAGCGCGAGGATCGCCGTCGCGGCCAGGGTTCCGGCTGCTCGGTGCGAGAAAGATGCCGCCATGTGCCGGGAGCTTAGCGAGATCCACCGGCCTGTGACGGACCACCCCGTATCCATTTTTTCCCGCTTATAAACCCATATGTGGTTACATCCGCTAGATTGCCGCCCGTAGATCAACTCTTTGGAGGGGCGGTCGCATGCGCTCACGGGGGGCGAACCCGCTGGCCTTCGGCGTGCTCGGTGTGCTCGCCACGGCGTTCACCGCGGTCGTGGTGATCGCGAGTCTGGCCGGTGAGAAGGATGTCGAGCTTCCCGCCGGGCCGGGGACCGCCCCGGTGGCGACGAGGAGCGCCGCCCCCCAGCAGACGGGTGACAGCGAGGTCACCACGCCGGACTTCACCCCGCCGGAGAAGCTGAACCTCGGCTCGCTGGGCGACGCCGAGATCACGCCGGTCGCCGCGAAACGGAACGCCACGGGAAGGAGCACCGCCGTCGACCTCCGCCAGATGCGGCGCTCGGACACCGGGGCCCGGCTCAAGCGCAACCCGCTGTACGGCACGGGCCTGATGCGTCCCACCTCGTGCCGTGCCCCGCGGCCCTCGACCCGGCCCCGCGAGATGCTCTCCTATCTCAACGCCGTCACCGACTGCCTGGACCGGGCGTGGTCGGCGAAGTTCTCCCAGGCCGGCGCGCTCTTCCTCCCGGCCCGCAGGGTCTACTGGTCCCGTCAGGGGCGAGGGCCCTGCGGGACGTACCCCGACGCCAACGCCTCCGCCTACTACTGCCCGTCCAACCGGGGCATGTACATCGGCCTGAGCCATGTGATCGAGCAGAGTGGCGACCTCGACCCCGCCGCCAACCACGTGCCCTACATGACCGTGCTCGCCCACGAGTACGCGCACCACGTGCAGAGCATGGCGGGCATCGGCGGAGCCTGGTGGTGGGAGGTCTCCGACAGGTCCCGTGCCGCCCAGGACTCCCACTCCCGCCGCAGCGAACTCCAGGCGCAGTGCCTCGCCGGAGCCTTCGCCCGCACCGTACGGGTCCCGCTGGGAGTCACCAACGCCCGCTGGCAGGAGGTCCTGCGCACCGAGTACGGGCGCGGTGACGACCAGAACGGAGGTGCCCGGCGCGACCACGGCAGCGGCGAGCGCTACGCCGCCTGGCTCGACCACGGCTGGAAGTACGCCAGGATCGCCTACTGCAACACCTGGTCCGTCGGCCCTTCCGATGTCAGCTGACCCCTCCCGCCACCGGTGGACATCTGCAATCATGTCGGGAGCCTGACGTTTCCTGAGGTGGTATGCGCGCGCCCGTACGTAGCCGACCGTGGGCGTTCGCGGCCGCATTCCTTGTAGCGATTTCTTCCCTTATTTCGGGATGTAGTGCTGGAAGCGGTCTGGCCACGCCGATGACCGCCGGTACGAAATCACCGCCCGCCTGGCCGTCCCGGGCTCCGCTCGTCATGATCGTCGGTGACAGCTTCACGGTCGGGTCGGGTCCGGTACGAGGGTGGGACGGCTACGCGGCCCGGGTCGCGCGGGAGCTGGGCTGGCAACTGATCACCGCGGGCGCCGCGGGGACGGGCTTCGTCAACCCCGGCAGGGTGGGCCGGACCTTCCAGGACTCCTTCGTCAAGGAGCTCTCCTGGCGTCCCGAGCCCGACATGCTCATCATCTCCGGCGGGCGCAACGACCGCCGGGTCGAGGCCGCGAGGATCGAGAACGCGGCCGTCCGGCTGGTGGAGCTGGCCAGGCGGAGGTGGCCGCACACCAGGATCGTGCTGGTCGGTCCGATCTGGATGACGAAGGCACCCCGGTGGGCCTACGGCGTGCGGGAGGCCGTCGCGCTCGCCGCCGACCGGCAGGAGGTGTCCTTCCTCGACCCGTTCGAGGCCCTCGGCCCGCACGGCCGGGGCTGGGGGCGCGGGGCGGTGCTGCCCGACGGCGTCCACCCCACCCTCGTCGGCCACGTACGCCTCTCGCGCTGGATGGTCTCCGCGCTGCACGCCTACGGCATCGACGCGCGCCCTTCCTGAGAGAGGAGGGGGTCCGGCCGACCGTGAGCCGGGAGGCCCGGCAGCGGAGGGGCGTTGAACCCCTCGTGGAACATAAAGGACATTTCGCCATAAAACAATCCGCCAGAGTTTAATGACCGCCATAAACGGACAATCGATGCGTAAAAGGATTGAATTACCGTTTATGGGCAGACATGGCAGGAAAGTATGACAAGCGGGATGGCTTACATGTTTCCATCTCTAGTGATTTCCGACTGATCAAGAAATGTCGGTAATCGGGGTAATTGAACCTTTCGAGGGGAAAAGCAATGCCCAAGTTCAAGAGTGTCATCACCGGGATCGCCTTCAGCGTGGCGCTGACCGGAGGGGTCGTCGGCGCAGGGGCGGCGACCACCGCCGCGAGCGCCTCCGCGTCGACCGCCGCGGTCACCGCGGCGGCCTTCCCGACCTGGGGCGGCGGTGGCTGTGGCCGCCGCTGCGGCTGCGGCGGCGGTGGTTGCGGCGGCTGGGGAGGTTGGGGCCACCGCGGCGGCCACCAGCGCTTCAAGCTACGGATCAACAACCACAACAACAACAACAACTTCCTGTCGAACAGGAACACCAACGGCCGCTTCGTGTTCGACGACGACTGATCGGATTCCCGATCGCCGGACCCGCGCCCGCGACCTCGTCTCGGGCGCGGCACGGGAAACCCCGTGGCCGGTGTGAACCGGCCACGGG